>NZ_CP004387.1:1389475-2084213 GCF_000299335.2 Isoalcanivorax pacificus W11-5
GCGCCGGTTTCATGTGTGCCTTCAGCCGCATGGTCGTAAAAGATCGTGGTCGCATGCGGGTCTATGCGTGCACGCTGGTGGACGACGATGGCAAATACGATCTCGGCGGCTCGCTGCGTGAGAGCCTGGCGCAGCGGGTCATGTTGCGTCATCACCGCTGTTTCAGTTGTTTCAGTCACGGTGCTTCATGCAGTGAAATTACCCGCTGAACAATGAACTGGCGGGGCGGACACGGTAGAATCAGCGGCTGCTGATCCCCGCCAAGAGATGTCATTCCATGTTTCTCGATGCCATGCCGGAAGGCTTCCGCTATCCCAGCCCGGAAGACGACGGCGATACCCGCATTCTCGCCCACATCAATCGCAAGGGCTGGCACAACCTGGCCGTGCCGCCGGCGCAGGGCGAGCCGGGGTTCAGTTTTTCCCTGGGGCATTTTCTCAACCACGACCATGCGGAAATCATTGTGCTCGGCCTCAAGGCCGAACTGGCCAGCCGCTTGCTGGATGCGGCCGCCGTGCGCATCCGTGACATGCACGAGCAGTTGCTGTCGCATCGTGAGTACCCGGATTTTCTGCCGGGCCTGAACGTGGTGTTTCTGCCGGTGGCCTTCCCGCATTACCGCCACTATCTGGGCTTCGCCAACTGGTTCTATGAGAGCCTGCCGATGCCGTACCCGACGTTGCAGCTGGTGTGGCCGGACGGGCGCGGCGTGTTTCCCTGGCAGCCGGGCTATGACCGGCGCTTCCAGCGGCTGCAGCCGTTGCTGGGCGCCGCGCCTGCGGCGATCCGGTTGCAATGACGTGCATATGTGCCATAGCATAAATATGCGTTTATGCTATGCGCCACTGCGCGGGAGGCTCCATGGACCGGCTCACGATCAATCTGCCCGAAGGTTACCACCAGGCCCTGAAAGAGGCCGCCGCCCGGCGTGGCGTCCCGATCGGGAAAATGGTGGCGGAGGCCCTGGCCGCTTACGGCGTGAAGCCGGCGCAGACGGTGCAGGATCTGCTGCAACGTGCCCGCCTCCAGTCCGCCCTGACCGAAGCCCAGGCGCTCGCACTGGCTGAAGCAGAAACCCGCGCGGTCCGGCGCGGGCAATAAACGGGAAGCGCCGTGCATTATCGCGCCGACACGCTGTGGGTCGTGGATACCTGCGTGCTGGTATCCGGCGTGTTGTCATCCGGCGGGCCGCCGGCACGGATTCTCGACCAGATGCTGACGGCGCAGGTCCGTTATGCGCTGTCACTTCCCCTGCTGGCTGAATACCGAACGGTATTGCTGCGCCCGAAGCTGCTCGCACGACACAGCCTGGCAGTGGAGGAGGTGGACCAGTTGCTGGAAGCCCTGATCCTTCCAGCAGTGATCGTCGACCCCGTCCCGCCCGCCACCTTGCAGGCTCCCGACCCCGGCGACCAGCACCTCTGGGACCTGCTCTGCTATCGGGAAGACCTGACCTTGCTCACCGGTGACCGCCTGTTGCTGGAACAGGCCCCCGAATCGCTTTCCCTGATGCCCCCGACTGACTGGGTCGCCCGATACCTGGCTGACTGACCCCGCGATCTGTCGCGCAAAGCCATTGCGCCAAAAGACGGAACCGTGATTCACTTCTTTAAACCATGAATCCGGATTCCGTTCTTATGGCCTACCGTGAAACCGTCAAGATCCGCGACCGCAAGGCCGCCCAGCGTGAAGCCCTGCTGGCTGCCGCCGAGGGGCTGGTGCGTGAGGGCGGCTTCGCCGCGCTGACCATCCAGGCACTGTCTGCCCGTGCCGGCGTCGGTGTCGGCACCGTCTACCGTTACTTCCGCGCCAAGGACACGCTGGCGGCGGAAGTCTTTCGCCTGGCCACCGAGCGCGAGGTGGCGGCGGTGGCCGAAGCCTTGCAACACCAGACAGACGCCGCTGCGAAACTGGAGCAGGCGGCCAGCCGTTTTGCCCGCCGCGCCCTGCGCGCGCCCCGGCTGGCCTGGGCGCTGATTGCCGAGCCGGTGGACCCGGCGGTGGACACCGAGCGCCTGCGTTATCGCGCGGCCTACGCCGCATTATTCGAACAGATGATCGAGGCCGGCGTGCGTGCCGGCGAGTTGCCGCTGCAATCGCCGACACTTTCCGCCGCTGCGCTGGTGGGTGCGTTGGCCGAGGCGCTGGTGGGGCCGCTTGCGGACCATCAGGCCGATGAGCATGTTGTTCAACAGTTGATCCGTTTCTGTCTGCGCGCCGTTGGCGCCGCCGACCCGACCGCTCCGGAGGTTTCCCATGAACAAGTCTGCTGACCTGCGTCCCGACGCCATGGCCGCCACCCACGATGTGTTCAACCAGGCCACGGCACTGGAGGGCCATAATCTGTATGCCGGTGATACGGCGCTCCGTGAAGGTGTGGCCCGTCACGGTGGCAGCTGGGGTGAGGCCGATCTGCAACGCTACGGCGAAGTATGTGGCCGCGCCGACGTCATCGAATGGGGCTATCTGGCAAACGAATTCAAACCGCAGTTCGATACCCATGACCGCTTCGGTAACCGGGTCGACCTGGTGAAGTATCACCCGGCCTACCACCACTTGATGAAACAGGCGCTCACCGAGGGCCTGCACAGCAGCCCCTGGACCGATCCGAAAGCCGGCGCGCATGTGGTCCGTGCGGCAAAGTATTACCTGCATTCGCAGGTGGAATGCGGCCACTGCTGCCCGATCACCATGACCTTCGCCGCCACCCCGTCACTGAAGCTGACGCCCGCCATCGCCGACCAGTGGCTGGGCAAGGTGCACGCCCGTGACTACGACCCGCGCAACGTGCCACACACTGCAAAACAGGCGCTGACCCTGGGCATGGGCATGACCGAGAAACAGGGCGGTTCCGATGTGCGGGCCAACACCACCCGTGCCTATCCGCTCGGGCAGCCCGGCCCCGGTGAAGCTTACGAACTGGTCGGCCACAAGTGGTTTCTGTCCGCACCGATGTGCGATGCGTTCCTGATGCTGGCGCAGACCGACAGCGGCCTGAGCTGTTTCCTGGTGCCGCGCTGGCGGCCGGACGGCAGCAAGAATCCGCTCCAGGTACAGCGTCTGAAAAACAAGATGGGCAATGTCTCCAATGCCTCATCGGAAGTGGAACTGCGTGGCGCGCTGGGCTGGATGGTGGGCGAAGAAGGCCGTGGTGTGCCGGCGATCATCGAGATGGTGGCCATGACCCGCTTCGACTGCATGATCGGCTCCAGCGCCGGCCAGCGGCAGGCCACCCTGCAAGCCATTCACCATGCCGCACACCGCAGTGCCTTCGGCAAGACACTGATCGACCAGCCATTGATGCAGAACGTGCTGGCGGACCTGCAACTGGAAGTCGAAGGCTCGCTGGCCATCACCCTGCGCATGGCCGAGGCGCTGGACCACCTGGATGATCCACAGCAGCAACTGCTGATGCGCCTGGGCACCGCCGTGGGCAAATACTGGATCTGCAAACGTACGCCGCACCATGCCTTTGAGGCGATGGAGTGTATCGGCGGCAACGGCGTCATGGAAAACTGCATCCTGCCGCGCCTGTATCGCGATGCGCCGATCAACGCCATCTGGGAAGGCTCCGGCAATGTGCAGGCGCTGGATGTACTGCGTGCGCTGGCGAAAACGCCGGCAGTGCTGGAAGCCTGGTTCCACGAGCTGGGCAAGAGCGCGGGGGCGGATGCGCGGCTGGATCAGGCGGTGAAGACGTTGCAGGGTGAGTTCAGCGATCTGGCCGAGGCCGAATACCGTGGCCGCCATCTGGTGGATCAACTGACGCTGACCATGCAGGCGCATCTGCTGGTGCAGGCGGGCGACACGGCGGTGGCGGAAGGGTTTATCGCCTCGCGTCTGGGGAGCCAGGGCGATCGTCAATACGGCACGTTACCGCGTGGTATGGATGTAAAACGCATCATTGCACGTGGCCGGCAGGATGCCTGAGTGCGCCGTTGCGCGGGGCGGGCAGAGCGACCCCGCGCTGCGGCCACCGGTCAGAGTTTCAGCTTGTCGGCCATCTCGAACCACAGGTTGCGATAGGCGCGTGCGGCCGGGGTGTTCGGTGCGAACTCACCGACCGGGGCGCGGTGTTCGCCCATCTGCTCCACATGGGTGGAGTAGGGAATCCAGGTCTTCAGGCCGCCCTTCATCAGTGCCGGTGGTTTCACCAGCATCTCCACATGCAGCAGCCGGCGGCGGTCCACCATGTTGAAGAACGGCAGCACTTTCAGGCTGCGGTACTGCTTCTGGTCAAGCCAGTCCCTGACTTGCTGGAAGGCGCGCAGTGACAGGTGAGTGGGAATCACCGGCACCAGCAGATAGTCCGCCGCCGCGAAAATCTGCTCGGCCACCGGGCTGAGCGTCGGCGGGCAGTCCAGCAGTACCAGGCTGCTCTGTTCGCCGAGCGGTTCAATCAGGTGCTTCAGCGTTGAGCGACCGCCGGCCTCGGCCAGTTTCAGGTCCAGGTTGCGCAGGCTGATATCGGCGGGGATGACTTCCAGGCCTTCCCAGCGGGTGGGCACTTTCAGACGACCGATGGGCTGCTTGCCCTTGACCAGCGTGCCGGCCTTGTAGCTGCGCTCGCCGTCCACGCCGAGGTAGAAACTGGCCGCGCCCTGCGGGTCCAGGTCCCAGACCACGGAGCGGTGCTTCCAGCGTGCGGCATGCCAGGCCATGTTCACGGCAGCGGAGGTCTTGCCGACGCCACCCTTGAGGTTATAGAAGGCAATCGTGTGCATAGGAAACTCCATCCCCAGTGATCATGCCGGCCAGTGCCAGCATGATGCTGCCCCAATAGTGCCCTGCCTGCGCGCGTGGGGCAAAGCCGGGGGAGTCGCTCGCCCGTGCCGGGTGACTGCGCTACACTCATTCGCGCCCATCCGTGCTCACCTCCGTGCCGCTGGCAGACAGGCTGAATTGCAGTGTCGACGGATTCTGGCAGAATGACATCGCGCCGCAGGGCGCGACAGAAACCCCGCCATTCGGGACAGGAGCCCGCTTGAGTACCGAGCGCAAATACCAGGTCTTCATCAGCTCAACCTTCACGGATCTGCAAGAGGCCCGTCAGGAGTTGCTGCTGTCGTTGCTGTCGATGGGCATGATCCCCACCGGCATGGAACTGCATCCCGGCGGTTCGGACAGCCAGTGGGGCGCGATCCAGCAGGTGATCAGCGAGTGTGATTACTATCTGGTGCTGGTCGGTGGCCGTTACGGTTCCCTGTCACCGATTGGCCTGTCCTATACCCACCGCGAATTCGTCTACGCCGCCACCAAGGGCAAGCCGGTGCTGGCGTTGCTGCACGATTCCCCGGAGTTCCTGTCGCCGGACAAGCGCGAACAGACCCGCGAAGGGGAGGTGCGCTTCAATGATTTCCGGCAACTGCTACAGAACAAATGCATGACGCGCTTCTGGCACGCCCCGGCCGATCTGGGCGACGTCGCGCGCAAGGCCATGACGCAACTGGTGGACAAGCACCCGGCGAGCGGCTGGGTGCGTGCCACGCAAGGCGCGGACAGTGCCAGCCAGCAGGAAGTGGTGCGGCTGACCCAGCGTATCCAGGAGCTGGAGCGGGAAAAGGAAGAGCTGACCGCTGGCTACCGGCCGCCGCTGGAAACCCTGGCACGGGGCACGGACACGGTGGCGTTGCGCTACAGTTGCAATGTCTACATCAAGGGCGACTGCAAGGTGAGCAACGCCCAGAGCACACTGACCTGGGACCAGATCATCGCCTGCCTGGCACCCCAGATGCTCAACGAAGTGCCGGAATCGGTCATGCGCCAGGCACTGGAGGAAATGCTCGCCAGCCGGGCGCTGACGGATGTGCAACTGAGCATGCCGAAGGCACACGCGGTGCGGAATATCGTGCTGGAGACCGACAGCTTCAGCCAGGTGAAGGTGCAGTTGCGCGCGCTGGGCATGATCCGCAAGTGTCCGCGCCAGCCGGGGCAGAGCCAGATCACCTGGCAACTGACGCCGCTGGGCGACCAGGCCATGACACAGGTGTTGGCGCGCCGGCGTTGAGCAAAAAAAAGGGCGCCGGTTGGCGCCCTGTTTCGTTATGCACCGAATCAGCGGCGCACCTTGTCACGTAAGAACTGCACGATCTCTCCCGCCGGCACCAGCGTGTTATCGCTGTCGCGACGGGCACGGTATTCCACCGTACCGTCGTCCAGGCCGCGCTCGGCCACCACCACACGATGCGGAATGCCGATCAGTTCGGCGTCGGAGAGTTTCACGCCCAGGCGTTCTTTCTCGCGGTCGTCGTACAGCACCTCGAAACCGGCTGCGGTCAGGTCGCTGTAAAGCTGCTCGCACAATTCGCGCTCGCGCGGGCTCTTTTTAAGGTTCACCGGAATCAATGCGATCTGGAACGGGGCAATGGCTTCTGGCCAGATAATGCCGCGCTCATCAAAGTTCTGCTCGATGGCGGCGGCGACCACGCGGGTCACGCCGATACCGTAGCAGCCCATGGGCATGATCACGCTCTTGCCGTTTTCATCCAGCACGGTGGCTTTCAGTGCTTCGGAATACTTGGTGCCGAGCTGGAAGATATGCCCCACTTCGATGCCGCGCTTGATGGTCAGGCGGCCCTTGCCGTCCGGGCTGGGATCGCCTTCCACGGCGTTGCGCAGGTCGGCGGTCTCCGGCAGCGGCAGGTCGCGCTCCCAGTTGATGCCGAAGTAGTGCTTGCCGTCGACGTTGGCGCCGGCCCCGAAATCACTCATCAAGGCCACGCTGCGATCTGCCAGGCAGGGGATCGGCAGTTTCACCGGGCCGAGGCTGCCGGGGCCGGCACCGATGGCGGCGCGGATTTCCTCGTCGGTGGCGAAACGCAGTGGCGCGGCGATCTGCGGCAGTTTTTCTGCTTTCAGTTCGTTCAGTTCATGATCGCCGCGCACGAGCAGCGCTATCAGGCCACCCCCGGCTTCTTCGCTGGCGGCCACCACCAGTGTCTTGACGGTTTTCTCAATGGGCAGTGAAAACTGCTCAACCAGTTCGGCAATGGTTTTTGCATCCGGCGTGTCCACCAGGCGCAGGTCTTCCGACGGCGCAGCGCGTTCGCCCTCGGCCACCGCTTCGGCCAGTTCCACGTTGGCGGCATAGTCCGAGCCGTCGGAGAAAGCGATGGCATCTTCACCGGATTCCGCCAGCACATGGAACTCATGTGAGCCGGAGCCGCCGATGGAGCCGGTGTCGGCGGCCACGGGACGGTAATCCAGCCCCAGGCGGTCGAAAATCCTGCTGTAGGCGGCGTACATGACGTCGTAGGTTTCTGCCAGCGAGGCCTGGTCGATATGGAAGGAGTAGGCATCCTTCATGATGAACTCGCGCGAGCGCATCACGCCGAAACGCGGGCGGGTCTCGTCGCGGAACTTGGTCTGGATCTGGTAGAAGTTCATCGGCAACTGCTTGTAGCTGTGTACTTCGTTGCGCACCAGATCGGTGATCACTTCTTCATGTGTCGGGCCGAGGCAGAAGCCGTTGCCGTGGCGGTCGACAAAGCGCAGCAGCTCGGGACCGAAGCCGGCGGAGCGGCCGGACTCATCCCACAGGTCCAGCGGCTGGGTCACTGGCATCAGCACTTCCTGCGCGCCCGCATTGTTCATTTCCTCGCGGATGATGCGCTCCACTTTCTGCAGCACCCGCAGGCCGGTCGGCAGCCAGTTGTACAGGCCGGAGGCGAGTTTGCGGATCATGCCGGCACGCAGCATGAGCTGATGGCTGACGACCACGGCGTCGGCAGGGGTTTCCTTGACGGTGGCCAGCAGATAACGGGAGGCACGCATTGCACAGAATCCTGATGGAGTGAATGAAAGCGGCCATTGTAAGCACAGGCCCGCGCTGAGCACAGTGCCCCGTGGCATGGGTCTGGGTATGATGGCGTCGGATCATGGCGTAGTGGAGTCACAGATGGCACTTGATGCAGCAGCAGTACAGCAGATCATCCTCAACGGCCTGCCGGCAGCGAGCGAGACCGGCGTTCAGGTGGAGCAGGTCGGGGACGGCAAGGCACGGGTGCGGCAGCCGTTCCGGGCGTCGATGATCCGGCCCGGGGGCACGCTCTCGGGACCGACCATGATGGGGCTGGCCGACGCCGCCATGTACGCGGCCATCCTCGGGCAACTGGGACGGCTGGAAATGGCCGTGACGCAGAACCTGAATATCAATTTCCTGCGCCGGCCGGCGCCGCGCGACCTGATCGCCGACTGCAACATCATCCGCATGGGTCGTCGCTCGGCGGTGCTGGAGGTCTGGCTTTACAGCGATGGGGAGGAGCAGCCTGTGGCACATGTCACCGGGACTTACGCGCTACCCCATTGACCCACCGCCATAAAAAGAATCATTGTGGTGATGAACCTTTTCCAACACCCTGACAGGCCCTACCGTTCCGTCCGGTAAATCAGATCAATGGCCTGTTCCTCGGCGTTGGAACGCGTCTCCAGGCTCAGGCTGTTGGTCAGGGTATAGCGCAGCATCACCGTGTTCAGTGCCTCGAACAGGCCGACGCTGTAGCGCAGGTACAGCCGTGAGGACAACTGCTTGCCGAGCATCAGTGCGGTGTCCTCGAACTCCCCTTCGGTGTCCACCCCCACTTCCACGCCCAGCGTCTGGCCGAGCCGGTCGGTGATGAATTCGCCGCGCTCGATACCGTAGCGGGCGATGGCCTGCACGATCATGTTGGCATCGTTGTCGGAAGCGCGGTTCAGCGGCCGGCCGGTGAGCAGGTAGGCCATGGCCTCGGTTTCTTCCATGGCCGGTTCGGAGAATACCTGTGAGCGCGGGTCCTGCAGCGTGCCGCCGACGATCAGCCCGGCGCGCACGTCATAGGTGGTGACGTTGCGCACCGCGACGATATCCAGGCCGGGATTGTCCGGCGGCCCCTGGAAGATCAGCGTGCCGCGCTCCACGCGCAGATTCTGGCCGAAGGCGCGGTAACGGCCATCGACGATGCGTACCTCGCCGGTCAGGCGCGGTGTGCGCTCTGGCTTGTCCTCAATGCGCACACCGCCGGTGAAGCTGGCGGACAACCCGAAGCCCTCGAATGTGATTTTCTCGCCCAGTGAGACGTTGACCTCGGTGTCCACCTGCCAGGCGGACTGTTCGGTGGGGTCGGCGCTGACGATCACTTCATCGCGCGACACCCCCACGGCCTGCTGCGGCAGTGATCGCAGTTCAAAGCGCGCCTCCGGTACCCGCAGGTCGCCGCGTACGGTGACGGTGTCGCCGCTGAGCTGGATGCGCAGGTCCGGGTTCACCAGCACCATTGCCTCGGGCAACTGCGCAGCCTGGAAGCGTTCCCCCTGGATATGCAGTGCCACCGGCCAGGGTTGCGGGCCACGGGTGAGCAGGGTGCCGGTGAGGGTGAGCTGGCCGGGGCCGGATTGCACGCTGCCGTGAATATCCAGTGTCCCGTCTGGCAGTGCGGTGGCGGTCATGCCGATGTCGGTGAGCATCAGGCCGAGGTCGGGAATTTCTGCGGCGCCGTCTTCCAACTGCACGCTGCCGTTGAAACGGGGTGCACTGACCGTGCCGCTGACGCGCAGGTCGCTGCGCAGGCGACCGCCGACGTTGCGCAATTGCGGTACAAACACTTCCAGCCAGCGCAGTTCGTCCAGCGCGGCGTTGAGTTCGCCGTCGAGGCGGGTGGCGTCGCCGGCCAGTTGTGCGCTCAGCCGCGCCTCGGCGTTGTTGGCCTGGTCGAGCTGAACACGGGCATCGGCCTGCACGGTGTTGTTCTCCAGCGTGGCGTTGGCGGACAACCCTTGCCAGTGCACCCGGTACGGGTCTTCGCCGCCGCTGGAAAGCTGCATCTCGCCCTCGCTGACGGTGAGTTGTGCTTCGCCCTGGCGGCGCCGGCCGTCGTCCTGGTAGCTGGCGCGCAGGGCCAGGTCCCCGTCGAGATGGACGGCGCCGTCGGGCAGGTTGCGGGTGAACCAGGCCAGTGGCAGTTGGTGCAGGTCCAACTGAGCGCTGGTGGGGCCCTGCTGCTGCCAGTCGGCGTCGGCGCACAGGCGCCCCGCCTCGGATACCAGACAGGCCGGTGCCAGGCGGGCTGCGTCAGGGGAGGCCGCCACGGCCACGGGCTGCTCCAGCGCCCAGGTGCCGGCCAGCGGGTTGCTCACCGTCAGTGTCTGTAGCGTGCCGTCCCAGGCGCGCATCTCGGTCAGGGTGCCGCTGGCGGTGCCGGAGAGGGTGCCCTGTGGCGCACTCAAGGCCCAGTTGACGCTGTGCTGCGCGGCGCTGCCTTCACCGCGCAGGCGGACGTTGTCCAGCCGCAGCTCGCCGTCCTGCTGGAGCGTGTCGGCGTTCAGGGCCAGGCGGATGTCGGCGTCGTTGAGCGGGTTGCTGGCCGCAGCCTCCAGCGACAGGCTGGCCAGCGACCAGCCCTGGAAACCGATGGTGTTGCCGGTGAGCTGTGCGTTCAGGCGCGGCACTGTGCGGCTGCCCTGCAGGCGGGCGGTGCCGTTGAGCTGCCCGGTCAGGCCCGGCCACAGTGCGCTGAGTTGATTGGCCTGCACGGCCAGGGCCAGGTCGAGCTGGTGGTTGGCGTGGCCGCGCAGGCTGACGCGGTTGTCGCCGGCGCGCAGTTGCAGGTCGCTGTGCAGCGTCTGGTCTTCGCTCAGCGCGAAGCGGCCGCCGCCACTGACCCGGTTGCCGCGTACCGTGCCGCTGAGTTGTTCGATGACCAGTTCCAGTTCCAGCGTGCCGTCCTGCCAGTGGCCGCTAGCCTGGCTGCGCAGTTGCAGCGTGCCCGGCAGTTGCGGCACGGCCAGCGACGGGTCGAGGTCGGTCACGTTGAGAGCGACGTCCCAGCGCAGCCGGGGCGACCAGTCCACCTGGCCATGGATCTGCGCGCTGCTGCGGTCGGCCTGGATACGTGCGTCGCTGATGGCCAGGCCAGTGGTGGAACCGTGTCCCTGCAGGCTGACGGTGAGTGTTGGCAGGTCGGGCAGTGAGGTGCCGCTGTCCAGCGTCAGTGCGTAGGCGTCCGGCGTACCGTCGAGGGTCAGGGTGCCGCCCGCGACCGCCAGGGTGCGGCTGTCGGTGCCGGCTTCCGCATCAGACGGCGTGTGCACGGTGAAGGGCTGCCATTGATGGCTGAGGTGGAAACGCAGCGGCGCTTCAAAAGGCGCCAGTTCGCCTTCGGTGGTGAGCAGGACCGGGTTGCGCAGCCGGTGCGTGAGCGCAAGCCGGGCCAGATCACCTCGCAGGCGGGCTTCGCCCTGGGCCGGTGTGTCGCTGGCGAACGTCTCCTGCGCCGCTGGCGGCAGGGGCGCCTGCCAGTCCAGCCAGGCGTCCACCGGGAACGGCGACAGCAGGCTGAGGGTGCCGCCGAGGCTGGCCTGGTACGCGCCCTGGCTGGCCAACAGCTGCTGGAGCTGCAACTGGTGCCCGGTATCGGTACTGGCGGCCAGCAGGATACGGTCGAGTTGCACCGGCGCGCCGCCGGCCGGGGTCAGCGAAAAGCCCTGCACTTCGCCACCGGGAATGGCCAGCGTCACGGGCAGGCGAATGTCGGGTATATCTGCCAGCGTCAGGGGGCCGGTGTCGGGCGCTGGTGTGCTGTCGGTATCGTGCAATGCAATAGCCAATTGCTCGATCTTCAGCGTGGTGACGGTCACGCGGCGCTGCAGCAGTGTGGTCCAGGAGAGTGCAAGTTGCAGCCGCTCTGCCTCGATCGTCACCGCCGGCATGGCATAGTGAATGCCATACAGGTCCAGACCGTGCAGCAGGGTACCTTCGATCTGTTCGATACGCGTCTCGCCCGGCGCAAAGCCCAGGCCCTGTTGCAGCAGCCAACGGCTGCCGTCCTCGCGCGACATCAGCAGGCCCAGCGCCAGCGGCACGGCCAGTATCACCGTGAGCAACAGCAGCAAGAGCGCCAGCAGCACCCGGCGCAGCCATTTGCCCAGCGTCATCCTGTTCACAGGTCTGGCCCCATGCTGACGTGAATCCGGAATTCGTCGCGCTGATCGGACGGGCGCGCCACATCGAGCCGGATCGGGCCGATCGGCGAGCGCCAGCGGATGCCGACGCCGTAACCGTACACGGCCTCGAAGGTATCCAGGGTATCGAATGCGTTACCGCCGTCGATGAAAATCGCCGCGCTCCAGCTCGGCAGAAAAAGATGATCGTACTCGACACTGCCGGTGAGCAGATGGCGGCCACCGACGACATCGCCATCGTCGTTGGTGGGCCCCAGGCTTTCATACGCGTAGCCGCGGACGCTGGCGTCGCCACCGGCAAAGAAGCGCACGGAACTGGGTAGCTCGACCAGTTCATCGGCTTCGGTGACGCCGGCATCGGCGCGGCTGATGATGCGTCCGCCGAGCAGCGGGAAGATCAGTTTGGCGCGGCCACGGAATTGCACAAAGGTGACACTGGAGGCCAGCGCCTGCTCGGCGAAACGCACCTTGCCGGACAAGTGCCAGCCATGTTGCGGGTACACGGGATGGTCGCCGCGTGTGCGTGCCAGTTCGAAACCGGGCATCAGCAGATCGGTGCGGTCGCGCACGTCGGCGACGGTAAAATATTCGCGCTCGAACTCCAGCGAGGTGGTAGCGATCCAGTTGGATTTCAGCTCGAGTTGATGCGCCACACCGAGACGATAGCGTTCGCTGTCGCTGGTGTCGGTCTCTTCGTCCCGGTAGCCGGCCGAGAAGGTGACTTTCTCGCGGTTCGGCTCAATCGGGATTTCATAGTTGAAACCGGCACCGGAGCGCACCGGCGACGCTTCCATCTCGAAGCTGTAGCGGTGGCCGCGCCGGTTCACGCGGCGGTTTTCATACCCCAGCCGCAGGCGCGGGCCGATGTCAGTGGAGAACCCGATACCGGCCATGTAGCCGTGCTTGGCACGGGCGGTCGTGGTGGCGGCCACGGATACTCGCCGGCTTTGTGCGTCCGGCTCAGTGCTGATGCGCACATTGCCGTAGTAGCCGCTGCTGTTGAGTGATTGTTGCAGGTTGATCAACTGGCGGCTGTCGTAGGGGTCGCCGGGCACGAACGGAATGAAGCGCTGTGCCAGTTCCGGGTGCAGCACATCCTGTTCCAGCGTCACCTCCCCGAACCGGTAACGTGGCCCGCTGTCCAGGTGCAGCACGATGCGCGCCTGCTGCCGGGGCACGTCCACTTCCAGCCGGTGTGCCACCATCTGGCTGTCGAAATAGCCGCGGTCTGCGGCCAGCCGTGACAGCGTATTGCGCATCTGCTCGTAGCGATCATGGCGCAGTGGGTCACCGGCTTTCAGGGCCGGGTTGGCCAGCACCTCGCGAAATGCCGGGTCGCTTTCTGCCGGCCCGGTCACGGTCATCTGCACCTCGCTCACGGTGACGCGCGGCCCGGTCGTGACCTGCATATCCAGCGTCCAGCAGTTGTCGGTGCGTTGCAGTCGGGTGGTCAGGGTGGGGCTGTAGTAACCCAGTGCGCGCAGCGCCGTGTCGGCGTTGCGGCGGGCGTTGCGTTGCATGGCGCGCTCGCGCCAGCTCGCCAGTTCACAGGGTTCATTGCCGATGGCCACGTGGGCCAGGATGTTGTCGCGTGGCTCGCCATCCACACCACTGAGCTGCAGCGACGGGGTGGCGGCCAGGGCGCCAGAGGTCATCAGGGTGAGCGTCAGCGCCAGCAGCAGGCGGCGCAGTGCGCAATGCCATGCGCGGACTGTCTGTAACGGAAAACCAAGCATGCCTTGCCCGCGACGCTGAATAACGAGAACGGCCATCCCGGCCGTCGGAGCACCCATTGTATCGCTGTGAGACAAAGTATCAGCGTTTACGTTGCGGAAAAGCGTAAAAAAATCAGTGTGAAGGCGCGTGTCAGTGTGCCTGGCCGGATTGCCGGTCGCGGGCATAGTCACTGGCGCTGGGGCGTTTTTTCAAACGGCGTTGCAGGGTGCGGCGGTGGATGCCAAGGGTGCGCGCAGCGGCAGAGATGTTGCCGTCATGATCATCCAGCACCCGCTGGATATGTTCCCATTCCAGCCGTTCCAGCGATGGCGGGGCATCCGGCAGTAATGGCGTCTGCTCCGGCGTGTTGTCGCCCAGAGCGGCGAGAATATCGGCCAGGCTGGCCGGTTTGGTCAGGTAGTTGTGGGCGCCACGCCGGGTGGCGGCCACCGCTGAGGGAATAGAACCATAACCGGTCAGCACCAGCACCCGGCAGGCCGGGAAGCGCGCCAGGACCGGTGTGATCAGTGTCAGGCCGTTGTCGTGACCGAGATTGAGATCCAGGATGGCGGCGTCCAGCGTCGCAAGGGCGGGCAGCAGCGCCAGGCAGGCGTCCACGCTGTCGGCGGCGTGGCAGTGCCAGTCGCGGCGGCCAAGCGCACGTTGCAACTGGGTGCGCAGGGCATCGTCGTCTTCGACGATCAGAATCGAATGGGCGTGCGTGCTCATGGCTGCTCCCCACGGGGCACGCGGATGCGCGCCTGGGTCCACTGTCGGTCGAAATCCAGTTCCAGTGTAGCGCCGAGTGCGGCGAGGCTGGTCTCCACCAGCGCAAGGCCAATGCCCAGGCCTTCGCGTTCACGTTGCCCGTCACCGCGCGGGCCATCGTCGCTGATCTGGATCAGCAGGCCGTTGCTGTCCTGGTCGCAGGCGATATCCAGGTGCGTGGCGCCGGCATCGCAGGCGTTATAGCCGAGATTGGCCAGCACGCGCTGCCAGGTGCCGCGCTGGCGCAATAGCGGGTCCAGCGGGCCTTGCCAGCGCACGGTGAGGGTGGGCGCCAGATGCCGCAGGGTCAGTGCCAGTTCGCCGGTCAATACGGACAGCGCGCAGGGTGGCTCCGCCTGGGCGGCGGTTTCCGGCGCCGGGCGCAGCAGGGCACTGATGCGCCGTGCCAGCGCGCCGATCTGTTGCGCGTCCTCGCGGCTGTGGGCCGGCAGGCCGGTGTCCTCGGCCAGTGATTCGCTCAGCAACAGCAGGGTGGAGAGCGGCGTGTTCAGTTCATGGGCACGGTCGGCCAGCGTGGCGCCGACCTGATACATGCGTTCGCGCTGCAGCGCCAGATTGAGCGCCGTGCCCTGGCTGCGCAATTCCCGCTGCTGGGCTTGCCGCAACAGTTGCCCGAGTATGGTCAGCACAGCGGCCACGGCAGAAAACGCCAGCCACATGCCCAGGCCATGGTCGGGGTGGATTTCGTTGGTCAGCGCGTGCAGGTGGCTGTGATGGCTGGGGACCAGATGCCAGTGCAGCGTCAGGCCATAGCCACCGATGGCGATGGCCGATTGCAGCAGGCTCACCGGCAGCGGCAGCGCCAGTGCGGCCAGCAGCACCGGCAGCAGCAGATAGAAGGCGATCGGGTTGGCCGAGCCGCCCAATTGATGCAGCAGGGCCAGAAACAGTAACTGGTCGATCAATACTTCCAGCCCGCACAACCACCACTGCCAGCGTACCGGACGGTTGCGCGTCAGCAGGAACAGCAGCGACGGCAGCCACAACAGCACCAGCCACAAGGCCACCTGCACGCTCGGCAAGGGCGAAGCTGCGCGCAGGTCGGCGAGCAGATACAGCAATGCCAGGGCAGTCACCAGACTGCCGCGCAGGAATACCAGGCGGCGGCGCCAGGCACGCGGGTCTTGCCAGCTTGAAGTCATCGGCGGCTTATCGGCTCATGAAGCCGTCTATTGTAGCGATCACGCGCGCGGAGGGGGTGTGGCAAATTGTCCTGTCTGCTGATCCTGCATTCAGCCCGGCAGGGTGGCGCGGCCATAGAGCACTTCGGCCATCAGGCCGGGCAGGGCCGGGTGGCGCCAGTGGCGGGTGTCGTTGAGATCGAAACCATGCCGGTGCAGCAGTGCTGCGGTATCGCGGGTCAGTTCGCAGCCACAGGCCAGCCGGCGCCACACCGGGTTGATGCCCCGTTGCAGACGCCGCAGGCCATGCCGGTGGCTGGCGACATGTTCCAGCACCAGCACCGTACCGCCCGGACGCAGCACGCGCGCGATCTCGGCGGCGGCAGCCTCGGTGTCGGGGATGGTGCAGAACACCAGGCAGGCGACCACGCTGTCGAAGTGGTCATCGGGGTAAGGCAGCGCTTCAGCGCCGGCTTTCACCAGCGTGAAGCGTTGCGGGTCCGGCAGGCTGGCGGCGCGGTCACGGGCCAGGCGCAACAGCGCTGGCGTCGGTTCAATGCCGTGTATTTCGGTGGCCGCAGCGGTGTAGCTGGGAAAGTTGGCGCCCGTGCCGACGCCCAGTTCCAGCACGCGACCGCTGGCCTGGGCCAGCAGTTCGCGGCGGGTGCGTTCCAGTGGGCGCGTGGCCCAGTCCAGCAGGGGAGGGAAGATATGGTCTTCGTACCAGCCCAATGTCAGTGCTCCTGTGGTGGCAACGCGTATTTCTCCGGGTGCTCCATCATGTCCATGGTGAGCGGCGCTGTCATCACATTGGTCAGGTTGCGGTCGGTAACGCGGCTGAAGCGGCGGCGCTGACGTTCAAAGGAACGGAAGCTGCGGTACTGTTCGTCGAACAGACGCACTTCCTGCAGCCGTTTGAAGGCATACATGGTATCCAGTGCGTCCATCGACCAGGCCGGTGTGTAGCGGGTGGCGCGGGCCAGGTAGTCGTAGGCCTGGTTCAGGTCGCGTTTGCGGCTCATGTAGATCAGCGCGTTGGCGTACTCATAGTTGAGAATCGGAATATCCGGCGCCATTTCGAATGCCTTGCCGAACGATTCATCCACCACCGTGCTGCGAGCGCCGTAGGTAATACGGCCCGTGGCGCGCCCGACGCGGCGCATGATCCCGGCATCGACGCCGGCGCGGAAGGCGTGGCCCAGCGGGTGGTCGGGGATCAGTTCCACCACCTCTTCGGCACCGCCCTTGATCTTGCCAATATAGCGGCGGAACACGATCACCGGCACCGGTGATTCCTCGGCGATACGGGCCAGGGCATAGGCATAGCCGAGCTTGGTGAAGGCGACGATCTCGGCGGCGATCGGGTCGTCCTCCGCGCGTTCCAGGATGTGGAAATGCTCGCGCACCTTGTTGGCCACATCCTGCAGCATCATGTATTTGTCGCTTTGCCGCTCAGTCAGATAGATCGCCTGAAGTATCTGCGCGAACATCGCCGGGTACAGGCCGATCACGCCGAGCTTCATGCCTTCCTCGCGGGCCTGTTGCAGGTCGCCGCGCAGGAACAGGCGCCAGACGTGGATGTTCTTCTGGCTGAAATCCTCGAAGTCGCCGTTGAAGGCCTCCACGCCCTCGACGATCTCCGGATAGTTGGAAATCATGTACTCCAGATAGTCCGCCGACGGAAACGGCGCACGGATACCCACCATGAATTCATCCCAGCGTGCCTCGATCTGCTCCGGCGTGTAGTCGAAGAAGGCAGTGTTGAACGGCACCTTCGGCCATTCGCGCAGGAAGATGCGCTCGTCCACGGGGATGTCTTCGTAGGAAAGCTCCTCCGGTGTTACTTCGTCCATTTCGTCGATGTTCTCATCGTCATCGACTGCGTGGGCATTCAGGGAGAGCAGGCAGGTGAACAGCAGGACGAGCCAGAAAGGTCTGGCGGCCGGGTGGGCTGATTTCATATCGGCACTCGTTATTATCCGGATTGTTCTTATTGGTTATGACACCGCAAGTCCAAGCCTGAACATTGCCATATTACTGCCGCATTTGAACAGGCCGCTGCGTCAGCCATTGCTGGCGCGAACGTACCGCTGACAAACGGGAGGCGGGGAAATCAGGGACTTATCGCCGGGCCGCGTGGCCATGCGGCCACGCTTTGCGACGGATGGTGCCGGGAGGGGGCGGACGACGGTGCCGCAGGTCAGCCGCCGTGGCGCTGCAGGATGTCCAGATACGTGGCGGACTGGGCGTGTGTGGCAACGATATCGGCCAGGCTGTGGCCCTGCGGGTCACGGGCGGCGACGTTGCGACCGGCCTCGCTGAAAAAACGGACGAAACGCTCGAAGTCCTCTTCGCGCAGGCTGCGATAGGCGCGTTGCAGGGCGTGGAAGTCGGCATCCACACCGGATTCCGGCATGCTGTCGAGAAACACCCGGATCTGGTCGTCGGTCATCGGCTCGCCGATGACTTTCTTTTTGTCTTTGCGCTCGCTCATCTGGGTCTCCTGCTCGGGGGCGCGATTATCCCCGCGTCAGGGCGCCTTTTTCAACCGCCAGAGCCGGGGGTGAGGCCGACAGGCCAGCGGAACGGGACCTGATGGCGGGTGGTCAGGCCGCCGATCACCACCAGCACACGCACCATGGCGACGAACGAATCCGGGATCACCAGATGCAGGCGACGGAACTCGTCCAGCAGCGCACGCAGGTTCTCGACCAGCGTGCTGTCGGTCTGGTGAGCACGTACCAGCGCCGCCGACAGCCGGGTCAGACGCTCTTCATCCAGACCCTGGAAGCCGGCCGCCTCGAACAGCGGCAGCAACGGGTCGTCACGCAGGCCGAGCAGGCGCATCAGCAGCGCGGTGTAATGCTGTCGCTCGCTGCGGGTGAGGTGTTCCACTGCACCGAAATCGAGCACTGCCAGCTCATTGTCCGGCGTCACAATGAAGTTGCCGGGGTGCGGGTCAGCGTGGAAAAAGCCGAACTCCAGCACCTGCCGCAGGGTGCTGTCCATCAGCCGTTCGAGCATCGGGCGGGCCCGCGCCGGGTCCTGCTCCAGCACCTGGGACAGGCTCTGTCCCGGTATCCACTCGGTGACCAGCAGGCGTTCGCTGCTCAGGGCGGGATAGGCTTTCGGAACACGGATGCCGGCAGCATGAGGCAGCGCGGCAAAGGCCAGCAGGTGGCGCAGCTCCTCACTGAAATCCAGTTCGCGTTCGGTGGTGAGGATCAACTGATTGACGATCTGGCGCAGGTCCAGCTCACGCAACAGCGGGGCGATCACCCGGGTCAGGGCTCGCAGTGCAGCGGCGTCCTGGGAAAACTCGGCCTGTACGCGCGGCAGTTGCAGTTTCACCGCCACCTCGGTGCCGTCGGTGAGCCGGGCGCGGTGCACCTGGGCAATCGAGGCGGACGCCACGGGAATGATATTGAAGGCGCTGAAGGAACTGGCCCAGTCCTTGCCGAGCAGCTCTTCCAGCCACGGCTGCACGTCATCAAAGTGCGCCGCCGGGGCGTCCTCGCGCAGTGTGGAGAAGGCGTCAATATAGGCCGGGGGCAGCAGGTCGGGACGGCAACTGAGGAACTGGGCGAACTTGATCCAGGCACCGCCGTTGCGCCGGCACAATTCGGCCAGCGCCCGGGCGACATCGTCGTGCAGCGGGTCCAGCACCTGTTCATCGCGGTGGCGCAGCAGCTCGCGGTGTTGCCAGAGTGCCTGCTGAATGCGGCGGCCGGTGATCAGCACACGTCCATAGCGGGCGCGCGCATGCCATAGCAGGCGTGGCGTGCTCGCGGTGGTTGGTGCGGTCATGGCTGACATGCTGGGCTCCCGGTCCGGCGCTCTTTATGACATAACGCCAGCGGCAAGTCCAAGCGACTACAGGCGACCCCGGCGGTGGCGCCGTCGGGATCCGGCGCCCTGGTTCGCCTTGAGTGCGGCACAGGCAGCAGCACGCGGACGCGACCAATGCTACGCTCCTGGCCAGCACACACGGGGCTCATCGGGGGCACATGGATACGGCACTGGATACCTATCTCGACAAACTCTGGCACACCCTGTTCAGCAAGGGCGTTCCGGGCCTGGTGTCGCCTGACGAGATCCGCCGGCGCGGGCAGCCCCACCGTCAGGTGCGCGCGGCCGAACTGCGCGAAGTGGCGCGGGTGCAACGTGAACTGGCGGCCCTGGTGGAGGGCCGGCTGCAGCTCACCGCAGCAGGGCGGCTGTCAGAAGCCGTGGATGACACCGCTCTGAACGCGGTCCGGCTCAATCCGGTGATCGAGCAGCGCGGTGGGGATTGGCGTGTGGCACCGCTGGATGCGGCCGCGATGTTGTCGCAGGCCGGTCTGGCGGAATCGGTGCGCGAAGTGCGCCGGGCACTGACGCTGCGACATATCGCCGTGCTGGCCGAAGAAGAGGGGCGGCGACTGCCGCGCGAGCGCCTGCAACAGACGGTGGTGGACCCGGACTGGCTGGCCCGCTGGCAGGATGCGGCGGCCGGATGTGTCTCCATTGAACTGAAACGACTGTGGGCGCGGCTGCTCGCCGGTGAGGTGTTGCGGCCCGGCACCTATTCGGTGCGTACACTGGAGTTCCTGCGGCTGGTCTCGCGTCGTGATCTGGAAATGGTGAGCCTGTGCGCGCGGTTTGCCTTTGACGGTTTTATCTACCGGCAGCCGGGGCGTTATTTTTCCGCCACGCTGCACCAGCCGCTGTTCGAGACACTGGAGGAGCTGGGATTGTTGCGCGGCGTGTATGGCCGTCCGGAAACCTGGCTGCTGGCCTCGGCCACCGGTGATCGCTTTCGTGCCATCCTGCCGTGTCAGCACCGTGCGATCTTCATCGAGCGGGGCGCCGGCCAGGATGATCTGCGCTTCCCGGTCTATCGCCTGACCCGCTTTGGCCGCGAGGTGCTGTCGCTGTTTCCGGTCGAGGCAGACACCGCCTACCTGCTGGCCGTGGCAGGCGAATTCAAGAAGCAGGGGTGCGAGGTGCAACTGGGCGACTGGATGCACGAGGGCGGGCAGGGGCTGTTTGCCGAGCGCCTCTCGTTATAGCCGTCCAGAGACTGGCAGACGAAAAAAAGGCGGCCACAGGCCGCCTTTCTCCGGATGCGCAGCAGGTGCTTAGCTGGCAGCCATGTCCTTCAGTTTCTTCAGCGGGCGTACTTTGACAACGATGGAGGCCGGTTTGGCCTTGAACATGGTTTCTTCACCAGTGAAGGGGTTGATGCCCTTGCGCGCCTTGGTGGCCGGCTTCTTCACCGTAGTGATTTTCAGCAGACCCGGCAGGGTGAACTGACCGGCGCCTTTCTTGGCCACATGGGCTTCGACCAGGGTGGAAAGCTCTTCAAATACCGCGGTGACCTGCTTTTTGGTCAGGCCGGTGGTTTCAGCGATGGTCGCGGTGATCTGGGTCTTGCTCATCGGCTCGGAAACAGCCTTGAGCTTACGCGGTGCCGGAGCAGCCTTCGGTGCAGCTTTCTTGGCAGCAGCCTTGGCAGGTGCCTTTTTGGCAGCCGGTTTTTTCGCAGCAGCAGCTTTCTTTTTTGCAGCCATTGGATTGAGTACCCCTGTCTGGTTCATCCGAGAGAGTTGGTATGGTTCCTGTGCGAACAGTTGGCGCAGGGGCACGTTTTACCGCGCCCTTACCGCAGCAGCCGCTGCCACTGGGCCGTTTGCCGCGTGTTCTGGGCCTGTTATATGCGATGGCGTGAACGTCAGCAAGCCGTTTGGCCCCATTTTTATAGGTGTTTTGCTACTTTTCCCGCGAAAAAGCCCTGCTTTGTGCCTTCAGGGGCTGCTGCACCGCCGCCAGCATGGCTGCCGGCAGGGTGAATCGCTATACTAGCCGCCTTTCCGCGACCGGCTCCCAGACGCTGGCGCGGGCCCGAACGATTCAGTGGAACCGGATGTTATGCGAAGCCATTACTGTGGTGATTTGAGGGCTGCCCACGACGGGGAGCAAGTGACCTTGTGCGGATGGGTACACCGTCGCCGTGACCATGGCGGCGTCATCTTCCTGGACCTGCGCGACCGCGCCGGCCTGGTGCAGGTGGTATTCGATCCGGATACCCAGGACGCCTTTGCCCGCGCCGACAAGGTGCGCAGCGAGTACGTGGTCCAGGTGCAGGGCCGTGTGCGCCTGCGCGACGAAGCCGTGCGCAACAGCCGCATGGCCACCGGCGATATCGAAGTCCTGGGCACCGGCCTGACGCTGCTGAACACCTCCGAGACGCCGCCGTTCGAGCTGGACGAGCGCACCGCCGCCGGCGAGGAAGTGCGCCTGAAATACCGTTATCTGGACCTGCGCCGCCCCGAGGTGCAGGCCAATTTCCGTTTCCGCTCGCGCCTGACCGCCGCCGTACGCCGCGCGCTGGAAGCGCAGGGTTTCATGGATGTGGAAACCCCGATCCTGACCAAGGCCACGCCGGAAGGCGCGCGTGATTATCTGGTGCCGAGCCGCACCCATCCGGGCAGCTTCTTTGCGCTGCCGCAGTCGCCGCAGTTGTTCAAGCAGCTGCTGATGGTGGCCGGCTTCGACCGTTACTACCAGATCGCCAAATGCTTCCGCGATGAAGACCTGCGTGCCGACCGGCAGCCGGAATTTACCCAGATCGACCTGGAAGCCTCGTTTGTCGACGAGAACGACATCATGGCGATCACCGAAAGCA
Source organism: Isoalcanivorax pacificus W11-5 (assembly GCF_000299335.2). Lineage (NCBI taxonomy): Bacteria > Pseudomonadati > Pseudomonadota > Gammaproteobacteria > Oceanospirillales > Alcanivoracaceae > Isoalcanivorax > Isoalcanivorax pacificus. The sequence continues at coordinate 1,411,703 of NZ_CP004387.1, forward strand.
TGGTGCGCGACGTCTTCGCCGAGCTGCTCAATGTGACGCTGCCCGAATTCCCGCGCATGCCGTTCTCCGAGGCCATGCGCCGTTTCGGTTCCGACAAGCCGGACCTGCGCATCCCGCTGGAACTGGTGGACATCGGTGACCTGCTCGCGAACGTGGACTTCAAGGTGTTCTCCGGCCCGGCCAACGATCCGGCCGGCCGCGTGGCTGCACTGCGCGTGCCGGGCGGGTGCGAAATCAGCCGCAAGGAGATCGACGACTACACCAAATTCGTCAGCATCTACGGTGCCAAGGGCCTGGCCTATATCAAGGTCAACGACCTGGCGGCCGGCAACGATGGCCTGCAGTCACCGATCCTGAAATTCCTCACCGATGACGCGATCCAGGGCATCCTCGAACGCACCGGCGCAGCCACCGGCGACCTGATCTTCTTCGGCGCCGACAAGGCGAAGATCGTCAACGAAGCGCTGGGTGCGCTGCGTATCCGCGTGGGTCATGACCGTGGCCTGGTGCAGGGCGACTGGGCACCGCTGTGGGTGGTGGATTTCCCGATGTTCGAACAGGACGACGACGGCAGCTGGGCGGCCTTGCACCACCCGTTCACCAAGCCGTCGTGCACACCGGAAGAACTGGTGGCCAACCCGGGTGCGGCACTGTCGCGCGCCTATGACATGGTGCTCAACGGCACTGAACTGGGCGGCGGCTCGATCCGTATTCACGAGCCGACCATGCAGCGCGCGGTGTTCAAGGCGCTGGGCATCAGTGATGAGGAGGCGGAAGAGAAATTCGGCTTCCTGCTCGACGCGCTCAAGTTTGGCGCGCCGCCGCACGGTGGCCTGGCCTTTGGTCTGGACCGGATGGTGATGCTGATGACCGGCTGCGAGTCGATCCGTGATGTGATTGCCTTCCCGAAAACCCAGACGGCAGCCTGCCCGCTGACCCAGGCGCCCGCCGAAGTGAGCAGCCGCCAGCTGCGCGAACTGGGCATCGCCGTGCGCAAGGGCGAGTAACCCGACAGGCAACACCCAGACGGCCCGCTTTCAAGCGGGCCGTTTCGTACAGACCGCACCAGATTAATAAAGGAAGCAGCACGAGGTTGGTATGGCCGGACACAGTAAATGGGCGAACATCAAGCACCGCAAGGCGGCCCAGGATGCCAGGCGGGGCAAGATCTTCACAAAACTGATCCGTGAAATCACCGTCGCCGCCCGGCTGGGCGGCCCGGAGCCGAACGACAACCCGCGCCTGCGCGCGGTGGTCGACAAGGCCCTGACCGCCAATATGACCCGCGACACCATTGACCGCGCCATCAAGCGCGGCATCGGCAGCGACGACGGCGCCAGCATGGACGAGATCAGCTATGAAGGCTACGGCCCGGGCGGCGTGGCGGTGCTGGTGGAAACCATGACCGACAACGTCAACCGCACCGTATCGGATGTGCGCCATGCGTTTACCAAGCATGGCGGTAACCTGGGCACCAGCGGATCGGTGGCCTACCTGTTCACCAAGCGTGGTGAAATCCTGTTCGAGCCGGGTACCGATGAAGACGCGCTGATGGAAGCCGCACTGGAAGCCGGCGCCGAAGACGTACAGGTGGATGACGACGGCTCCATGACCGTGATCACTACGGCCGACCGTGCCTTTGGTGACGTGGTCGACGCCCTCAAGGCGGCAGGCTTCGAACCCGCCAATGCCGAGGTGACCATGCACCCGGCCACCGACGCCGAGGTGGACGGCGACACCGCCGAGAAGGTGATGAAGATGATCGATCACCTGGAAGATCTCGACGACGTGCAGAACGTCTACACCAACGTCCGCTTCCCGGATGATTTCGAAGGTTGACCTCGCTGGTGGTGCCGGGATACTCCGCGCGCGATTTTACCGAATACACAATCTTCCCTCTGTCGACGGCACCGGCTTCTATATATAGTAGCCACCCAATCGCCACCGGCCCGTCCGGGCCTGTGGTCGCCGTCCGGCAATCATCAGACCCACGCCCTTGCATACTGTCCATAAGTTGAGTATCAATGCCGCATGACGCGCATCCTTGGCATTGACCCCGGCTCCCGGTTCACCGGCTATGGCCTGATTGATCAGGTGGGCCAGAAGTGCCGCTTTGTGGCCTGTGGCACGATTGCCACACAAGGCGATGACATGGCGGCCCGGCTGGGACAGATTTTTGGCCAGCTCACCGAAGTGGTGAGCGCCCATTCACCCGTGGAAGTGGGCATCGAAAAAGTGTTCCTGGCCCGCAATGCGGATTCCGCGCTCAAGCTCGGGCAGGCCCGTGGCGCGGCGATTGCTGCTGTCGTGCAGACGGGGCTGCCGGTATTCGAATATTCCGCCCGCCAGGTCAAGCAGGCGCTGGTTGGCACCGGCGGTGCGGAAAAACATCAGGTCGCCCAGATGGTGTGCTACCTGCTGGGGCTGGAGAAAGCCCCACAGGCGGACGCTGCCGATGCGCTCGGCATTGCCATCTGTCACGCTCACATGCGCGTCAGCCTTGCCCGTATGGCCGGGGCCAGCGCCATCCGCAGAAGAAGAATTCGATGATTGGACGTCTCAGAGGCACCTTGCTGGAAGCGCGCCCGCCGTGGTTGCTGGTGGAAGTGGGTGGTGTCGGCTATCAGGTGGAAGCACCGATGACAGCCTTTTACCAACAGAACACACCCGGCGAACAGATTATCCTGCACACCCACATGGTGGTGCGCGAAGACGCACAATTGCTGTACGGTTTTGTCGACCGCTTCGAGCGTGAGCTGTTCCGTGCGCTGATCAAGGTCAACGGCGTCGGCCCGAAAATGGCACTGGCGATTCTGTCCGGCATTGAGGCTGAACGGCTGGTGCGCTGCATCGAAGAACAGGACACCAGTTCGCTGGTGCGCGTGCCGGGCATCGGCAAAAAGACGGCCGAGCGGCTGGTGATCGAGATGCGAGATCGTCTCGACCGGCTGGAAGGCAACCCGGTGACGGTGCCGGGCCGCGTCGCGCTGCCGGCGTCGTCGCAGGTGAATGCTGATGCCGTGGCGGCGCTGGAAGCGCTCGGTTACCGGGGCAAGGATGCAGAACAGGCGGTGGCGAAAGCGGCCGCCGGGCTGGATGACGCGGAACAGGCGGCGCTCGACAGCGCCGAACTGATCCGCAGGACGTTGCGTCTGCTGGCGCGCTGACGCAGCACGGGGACAGGCTCATGGACAGTGAACGACTGATCTCGGCGAACACCACCGGCGGTGTCGAGGAACAGCTTGAACGGGCCATCCGTCCGTCGAGCCTGGCAGATTACCGTGGCCAGCCGAAAGTCAGCCAGCGCATGGAAATCTTCATTGATGCGGCACGCATGCGTGGTGAGGCACTGGATCACACCCTGATCTTTGGTCCGCCAGGGCTGGGCAAGACCACGCTGGCGCATATCATTGCCCGTGAAATGGGTTCCGAGCTGAAAAGCACCTCCGGCCCGGTGCTGGAAAAGGCCGGCGATCTGGCGGCCATTCTCACCAATCTCGAATCCGGCGACGTGCTGTTCGTCGATGAGATTCATCGCCTGTCGCCGGTGGTGGAGGAGATCCTCTACCCGGCGATGGAGGATTACCAGCTCGACATCATGATCGGCGAAGGGCCTGCCGCCCGTTCGATCAAGATCGACCTGCCGCCGTTTACACTGGTCGGCGCCACCACACGTGCCGGCCTGCTCACGGCGCCGCTGCGTGACCGTTTCGGCATTGTGCAGCGGCTGGAATTCTATTCCGTGCCGGATCTGGCCGGCATCGTGTTGCGCTCCTGTGACATTCTCAACCTGCCCGTGGACGACGAGGGCGCCGAAGAAGTGGCGCGCCGCTCCCGGGGCACGCCGCGTATTGCCAACCGGTTGCTGCGCCGTGTGCGCGATTACGCCGAAGTGCGTGGCAATGGCCGGATCACCGGCGACATTGCCCGTGCGGCACTGGACATGCTGGAAGTGGATGCGCTGGGCCTGGACGGCACCGACCGCCGGCTGCTGTCCACCATGATGGAAAAATTCGATGGCGGCCCGGTGGGGCTGGAAAGCCTGGCGGCCGCGCTGAACGAAGACGCCGGCACGCTGGAGGAAGTGGTGGAGCCTTACCTGATCCAGCAGGGGTTCATTCATCGCACACCGCGTGGCCGGCAGGTAACCAACCATGCCTGGCGTCATTTCGGTCTGCGGCCGCCGTCGTCGTCCGTCGGGAATGCAGGGGACCTGTTCGATGTTTAACACAGTTTTCCAACGATGACGGCTACCATGGGCGCACCGCCGGAATTTAGCCTGCCCGTGCGGGTCTACATCGAGGACACCGATGCCGGCGGCATTGTGTACTACGTGAACTATCTGAAGTTCATGGAGCGTGCGCGCACTGAATACCTGCGCAGTTTTGGCTACCAGCACTACGCGCTGGCAGACGAGGATTTCCAGTTTGTGGTGCACTCCTGCGAGGTGCGTTATCTCAAGCCGGCGCGTATTGATGATGCCTTGCACGTTACGGCCGCACTGGCGCGCATTGGCCGGGCCGGGCTTGATTTTGTGCAGCAGGTCCGGCGCGACGGGGAACTGCTGTGCGAGGGCAGGGTCAAGGTGGCCTGCGTACGTGCTTCGGATCTGGTGCCGCGCGCATTGCCCACGGCGCTGCGCAGTGCCATGCAGGCGGCGTCATGATCATGAACAGGGTCTGACAAGAGCCGGCGGGCAAGGTTGGTCCAAAGGCTAATAGAGCACGTCGTCAGCGTACGGCGAGAATGAAGGAGACGGGGTAGATGCAAGTGGACTCGGATGCCATGTCCATATGGAGTCTGGTCAGTGGTGCCACGACACTGGTGCAACTGGTCATGCTGCTGCTGGTGGCGCTGTCGGTGATGTCCTGGGTAATGATCGTCACGCGCATTCGCGTGATTGGTCGTGCCCGCCGTGCCGGTGCTGCGTTTGAAGACCGTTTCTGGTCCGGTGAGGACCTGTCTTCGCTGTATCAGCAGGTAAAAAAGGACCCTGATCCGGATTCCGGGCAGCAGGCGATTTTTCGTGCCGGCTTCCAGGAATTCGTGCGTTTGTCGAAGTCCTCGCGGGATGCCGATGCCGTGATGGAAGGCGCCCAGCGTGCCATGCGGGTGGCATTGCAGCGCGAGCAGTCGCGCCTTAACCGCTCATTGCCGTTCCTTGCCACGGTCGGTTCCACCAGCCCCTACATCGGCCTGTTCGGCACCGTCTGGGGCATCATGAATTCGTTCCGCGCACTGGCCAATGTGAGCCAGGCGACGCTGGCGGTGGTGGCACCGGGGATTGCCGAGGCGCTGATTGCTACCGCCATGGGCCTGTTTGCTGCGATCCCGGCAGTTGTGGCCTACAACCGTTTTGCGGCCGCCACGGATGAGCTGGTGGGCGAATGTGAAATGTTTGCCGAGGAATTCTCTTCTGTGCTGCATCGCCAGGCTCACGGCCGTGGAGGCGCGCAATGATCAAGGTGCGGGCACCGCGCAAGCTGGTGGCGGACATCAACGTCGTGCCCTACATCGACGTGATGCTGGTACTGCTGGTGGTGTTCATGATCACGGCGCCGATGATGACGCAGGGGCTGCAGGTCGACCTGCCGAAGACCACCAGCCAGCCGATCGTCACCGACGAAGAGCCGGTGGTGATCACGGTAAAGAAAGACGGCAACTACTTTATCAATGTCGGTGAAACACAGCAGACCTCGTCGTCGCTGGAAAACGTGAGTGGGCACGTACAACGCATCAAGCGCAACGCGCCGGAGACGCTGTTTCTGGTAGAGGGCGATACCGAGGTGCCCTACGGCCGGGTGATCGAGCTGATGGCCATGTTGCAGGGCGCCGGCATCGAGCGCCTCGGGCTGGTGACGGAACCGCCGGAGCCGACGGGCAGATGAACTGGCGTGACGGGGCCCCGGCGGTCGCCATATCGGTGTTGCTGCACGTGCTGATTGTCGGGCTGATGGTGTTTTCCTGGGCCGGCACACCGGAGCTGAGAAAGCCCAGGCCGGCACCGCCACATATTCAGGCGGTGGTGATGGAGCGACCGAAACCGGCAGCCGCACAACCGGCGCCGAGGCCACGTCCTGCGCCGCGACCGGCCCCACGGCCCGAACCGGAAGCGCCGAAACCCGCTCCGAAACCGGCGCCGAAGCCGGCGGAGGTGCCGCGCCCGCAGCCGACGCCACAGCCTGAACCCAGGCCGGCGCCGAAACCGGAGCCGGCCCCCAGCTTTGAACAGCCCGACCTGGCTGAACTGCTGGCAGAAGAGGAAGTGATGCGCGCCGAACAGCGGGAAGCCGCCCGCGAGGAACAGACGGCGGCGCAGCAGAGTGACAGTGACAGCCTGGAAGCGGACCCGGAAACGTCAGAGTACATCGCGGCGATCCAGAGCACCGTGAGCCGTCGCTGGAGCCGTCCGCCGAGTGCGCGCAATGGTATGGAAGTAAAACTGGCCGTGCGCCTGGCACCGGGCGGTGATGTGCTCAATGTCACAGTGCAGCAATCCAGTGGCGATGCAGCACTGGACCGTACCGCCGTGGCTGCGGTCAAGAACGCGGGACGTCTACCCGTGCCGGAAGGCGCCGCGTTCGAAAAATTTCGTGAATTCACCTTTTTGTTCCGGCCGGAGGATATGCGGTTGTGAGAAAGTGGACCTTCATTTTGCTGCTGGGATGCCTGAATCTGGTGCACGCTTCGTTAGCCAACGCCAATCTGGTGATCGAGATCACACAGGGCAGGGAAGACGCCGTGCCCATCGCCGTGGTGCCGTTCCAGGCCACCGGTGGGCAGCCCGACGAGGACATTGCGGCTATCGTGGCTGCCGATCTGCATCGCAGCGGCCAGTTCAGACCCTTGCCGACAGCGGATCTGCTGAGCCGTCCGTCCCGTGGCGAAGATGTGATCTGGCGCGATTTTCGTGTCATGAACACCGATTATGTCGTGCTCGGACGTGTGAATCGCCAGGCCGATGGCCTCTTTAAAGTGGAATACGAACTGCACGACGTGGCCCGTGGTGCCCGCCTGCTGGCAGCCAGCTACACGCCGGAGGCATCGCAACTGCGTGATGTGGCGCATTCGATTTCCGACCGCGTGTTCGAACAGCTTACCGGTATCCAGGGTGCGTTCAGCACCAAGATCCTGTATGTGACCGTCGACCACGATGCCAGTTACCCGTTCCAGCTCCAGTACGCTGACGCCGACGGCCACCGCACACAGACCATCCTGCGCAGCCGTGAACCGATCATGAGCCCGTCCTGGTCGCCGGATGGCAGCCGGGTGGCCTATGTCTCGTTCGAGGGCGACGGCCTGCCGAAAATCTATGTGCATGAACTGGCATCGTCGCAGCGACGGGTGGTGTCCAGTGAGCGCGGGATCAACGGTGCGCCGGCCTGGTCGCCGGACGGCACGCGTCTTGCACTGACTCTCTCGCGTGACGGCAACCCGCAGATCTATACCCTGGACCTGCAGAGCGGGCAGCTCACCCGGCAGACCAACAGCCGTGCCATCGACACCGAGCCGCGCTGGCTGCCGGACGGGCAATCGCTGATCTTTACTTCCAGTCGCAGTGGCGGCCCGCAAATCTACCGGCTTGATCTGCGCGACGGCAGCGTGCGCCGTCTGACCTTTGAAGGGAATTACAACGCCCGCCCGGATATTACGCCTGATGGCCGGCATCTGGTGTTCGTGCACCGCAGCAGCGGTCGCTTCCAGATCGGCGTTCAGGATTTGAAACGTGGCACATTCGATGTTGTCACGGGTACGAATATGGACGAGTCACCCAGTGTTGCGCCAAATGGAACTATGATAATTTATGGCACGCAAGAGGGTGGCACTGGAGTCCTCGAGGCCGTATCCATCGATGGCAGGGTAAAGGTGAACCTGCCATCGAAGGAAGGGGAAGTCAGGGAGCCGGCGTGGTCGCCGTTCCTCTGAAAAGGATCTAAATCTCACCGGAAACAACAGGAGTTTCTGTCATGCGCGTCACTACCTTCAACAAATTGCTTGTGGCCTTGCTGGCCTCTGCCATGCTTGCCGCTTGCTCCAGTAAGCCCACCGAAGAAGACACTTACGAAACCACTCCGGAGCCGGTGGCCGAGCAGCCGTCCACCACTACCCCGGTAGTGCCGACCCGTCCGACCCGCCCGGACTACAGCAACATCCCGCTGACGGCGGAAAACTTCCACAACCATCCGTCTCACTACGATGGCACCACCGATTCCCGCACCATCTACTTTGCGTTCGACCGCTCTGAAGTGCCGGCGGCTGCGTTTGACACCCTGCGTGCCCACGCCAGCCACCTGAAGAGCAACCGCAACGCCAAGGTGCGTCTGGAAGGTCACACCGACGAGCGCGGCACCCGTGAGTACAACGTTGCACTGTCCGAGCGTCGTGCCAAGGCGGTTGAGCAGTTCCTGCGCGTACAGGGCGTGTCTGCTTCCCAGCTCGAAACCGTGGCTTACGGTGAAGAGAAACCGGCTGCTCGCGGCTCCGACGAAATGTCCTGGGCCAAGAACCGTCGCGTGGAACTGAACTACACCTCTGGCCGTCCGTAAGGTCATGAGGTCAGCCAGCATGAAACGCCTGATGACAGGCCTTCTGCTTGGCGGTCTGGCGGGGACTGTGGCAGCACAGTCCTCCACCGGTCCGCTGACGGTTGAGGACCGCGTCTACCCGCGGCCTCAATCGTCGGCGGCGCCGGCCCGGCCCCAGGGGCAGGCACAGGGCGGCACTCCCGCCGTTCCGCAGGAAGGCGTGATGGTGCTGATGCAGCAGATGCAGCAGTACGAAGAAGAGTTGCAACGGCTGCAGGGCATGATCGAAGAACTGCGCCACGAGCTGGACAGCAGCCGTGAAGCGGAACGTGCCCGCTATGTCGACCTGGATACCCGGATCAATGCTCTGGCGGAAGCCTCGCTGGACAAAGCTCCCCAGGACGACGCACCGGCAGGTGATGGCAGTGGCAATGCCGCCGCCAGTAATGCCGAGAACGACCGCGCGGCCTATTCCGCCGCCCGTGAGAAGCTGCTGGCCCGTGATTTCCCGGCAGCAGGCAATGCCTTCGAGCAGTACCTCAAGGATTTCCCGCAGGGGCAGTTCCGTCCCTTCGCACATTTCTGGCTGGGCGAGATCTACCGTAGCCAGCCGAGCCCTGATCGCAACAAGGCGATGGAGCAGTTCCAGACCGTGGTGGACGACTACCCTGACCACAGCCAGGTGCCCGCTGCGCTCTACAAACTGGCCACCTTGCAGGCAGAGTCCGGCGATACCACCCGCGCCCGTGTCACCCTCAACCGCATCATCAAGCAGTATGAGGGCACCTCCGAAGCACGGCTGGCACAGGGCATGCTTGACCAACTGAAGTGACGTCCGCGCCCGGTATGCTAGAATCCCGGCCCCGTTGAGCAGCCGGCTGGCCCGTCGTGGAACTCCGCATCACCGAAATTTTTCACTCCCTGCAGGGCGAAGCCCGAAGTGTGGGGCGCCCGACCGTCTTCGTGCGCCTGACCGGCTGCCCGCAGCGGTGCGTCTGGTGCGATACGGAATACGCTTTCCAGGGTGGGCAACGTCGCGATCTGGCGGACATCGTCGCGGAAGTGGGAAGCTACGGCGCCGAATATGTCACCGTGACCGGTGGCGAGCCGTTGGCGCAGCCAAACTGCCTGCCCCTGCTGACACAGCTGTGTGACGCCGGCTTCCAGGTCAGTCTGGAAACCGGCGGCGCCATGGACATTGCCGGGGTGGACCCGCGGGTGTCCGTGGTAATGGATCTGAAAGCGCCGGACTCCGGCGAGATGCACAACAACCGGCTGGCCAATATCGCTCTGCTCAAAGCGGCGGACCAGGTCAAATTCGTGCTCGCCAGCCGCCGTGACTACGACTGGGCGCGCCTGCAACTGGACCAGCACGCGCTGCCGGACAAAGTGGCAGATGTGCTGTTCTCACCTGTCTGGGGGCAACTGCCGCCGGAGCAGCTGGCCCAGTGGATACTGGAAGACCGGCTGCCCGTGCGTTTTCAGCTCCAGCTCCACAAGATTCTCTGGGCGGACGCCCGGGGCCGCTGAGGCGGCTGGATCACCATCTGAACCAAGGTCATGCGAACAGAGGTCATGCGAACAAGGGTGACGCGATGAAAAAAGCAGTCGTATTGCTGTCCGGTGGGCTGGATTCCGCCACCTGCCTGGCGATGGGCCAGGAGGCTGGCTATCAATGCCATACGCTGGCGTTCGACTACGGCCAGCGTCACCGCGCCGAACTGGTGGCGGCCGAGCGGGTGTCACGCTACCACGGCGCGGCCAGCCACCGGGTCATCCGGCTGGACCTGGGCACCATTGGTGGCTCGGCGCTGACCGACACCGCCCTGGCGGTGCCGGAGGAAGAGAGCGAGGGCATCCCGATCACCTACGTGCCGGCGCGTAACACCGTGTTCCTGTCGCTGGCCCTGGGGCTGGCCGAGGTGCTGGAGGCAGATGCCATCTATATCGGCGTCAATGCGGTGGATTACTCCGGTTACCCCGATTGCCGCCCGGCGTTTATCGACGCCTTCCGTGCGCTGGCAACAGTGGCCACCAAGGCGGGCGTGGAGGGCCATGCGCCGTCCATCCAGACCCCGCTGCTGACCCTGAGCAAGGGCGACATCATCCGTGCCGGCACCGCGCTGGGCGTGGATTACAGCCTGACGGTGTCCTGCTACCAGGCGGATGACGACGGCCAGGCCTGCGGCCGTTGTGACAGTTGCCGGCTGCGTCGCGCGGGCTTTGCCGCCGCCGGTGTGGTGGATCCAACCCGCTATGCGGGGGCCATGCCGAAATAAAAATTGCACATTGCCCTTGTCAGAGCGGAAAAAATTAGTATCATTTGCGCCTCTTCGAGCGGGCCGTTAGCTCAGCGGTAGAGCAGTTGGCTTTTAACCAATTGGTCGATGGTTCGAATCCATCACGGCCCACCACTTCTTCAAGCAAAAACGCCCTGGCAACCTGTTGCCGGGGCGTTTTTGTTTGTGCCGGCCACGTCATCTTCACTCTGCGCTCACCGCCTTGTACAGAAAATCCCGGTTGTACAGGCGATCATCCAGCCCAGTGAGGAGCCGAGACGTGACACCCCCGACCGTAGGTATCAGTGCCTGCCTGACTGGCGCCCCCGTGCGTCACGATGGCGGGCATCGCCATGCGCGTTTCTGCACTGGTGCACTGGCGCGGTTCGTTACACTGAGCCCCCTGTGCCCGGAAGTGGGTGCTGGCCTGGGTGTACCGCGTCCGACGATGCAGCTGCGGCGACAGCGGGATGAAGTGCGTCTGGTGGCGCGTCGTTCCGGCACGGACCATACCGGCGCGCTTCAGGCGTGGAGCGCGAGTGTCATGCCGACGCTGGCAACACTGTCGGGTTTTATCCTGATGGGCAAGTCACCCAGTTGCGGCATGACGCGTGTGCGTTGCTACGACGAACACGGCACACTGCGTGGCCTATCGGAACAAGGGCTGTTCGCGCAGGCACTGCAACGGCATTTTCCCTTGTTGCCGGTGGAAGAGGCGGGGCGTCTGAACGATCCGGTGCTGCGTGAAAATTTTATCGCGCGGGTATTTGTCTATCATGACTGGCAACAGTCACAGCCGCTGACGCCGGCCGCGCTGATTGCCTTTCATACGCGCCACAAACTGCAATTGCTGGCCCACTCGCAACATGCCTATCGAACACTCGGCGCACTGTTGGGCAATCTGCGTGCACGCCCGCTGGAGATGCTTGCCGGGGATTATATCCAGGGCCTGATGGCGGCGCTGGCCACGCCGGCACGGCGCGGTGCACACGTCAATGTGTTGCAGCACATCGCCGGTTATTTTCGTGGCCGCATCAGTGCCGATGAACGGCTGGCGATGCAGGAGCAGATCGACGCCTATCTGCGTGGCGAAGTGCCGTTGGTTGTGCCGGTCACGCTGTTGCGGCAGTGGTTGCGTCGCGCGCCGGACCGTTACCTGGCGGAGCAGGCCTACCTGCAGCCTTACCCTGATGCCCTGGGCCTGAGGAACAGCCTGTGAACCGTCCGTTGCCCGCTGCCGCCCAGGCAAGTGTGTCGATCAGCCGTCTGAGTGAACTGACCGGCGTGAACCCGGTGACGCTGCGTGCGTGGGAGCGTCGTTACGGCCTGTTGCGCCCACAGCGCACTGACAAAGGCCACCGGCTTTACAGCGAGGAAGATGTGCAGCGCGTGCACCACATCCTCGACTGGTTGCACAAGGGCGTCGCCATCAGCCGCGTGCGGCCATTGCTGGCCGGTGATGCCGGGGCGCAGGTCGACGCAGACTGGCAGGCGTTGCTGGCGCCCGCCATCACGGCGCTGACACACATGGACCCGCGCCGGCTGGAGCAGCACTTCAACCGGGTGGCCGCCGAGTATCCGCTGGAGCAAGTGGTGACCTGCTGGATCACGCCGCTGATGACCCATGCCCGGTTGCACATGCCGGCCGAGCCGGGTGCCGCGGGCATGCTGCACGGTTTTCTCCGCGCCCGGCTCGGTATTCGCCAGTGGCAGGCTGCGCGGCGGGGCGGTCGCGCGGCACGTGTGCTGGTGATGCCATGGGGCAGCGATGATGATCTGGAGGCGCTGATGCAGACCGCAATACTGCTGGAGAACGGCATCCCTGCATTGTCTCTGCCGGCGCTGCCGGAAGGCGAGCAGGTGCGCCTGCTGGCGGCGCAGGCGAGCGTGCGCGCGTTATTGCTGGTGTTGTCACCGGGCCTGACCCGAACCGCTTTGCGCCGGCGCCTGGGGGCCGCGCCACGGCATCTGCGTGTGCCGCTGTATGTCTGCGGTGATGCGGTGCCGTTGCTGGCGCCACTGCCGGAAGGTGTGCAGGCCGTGTCCGGCGACTACGGCGAGACGGCGCGGGCGTTGCAAGGGCTGCTGCCTGCTGCGACGGCGCACGGGGAGGGCAACCGATGACGGCGCTGGTCTGGTATCGCAATGATCTGCGGGTGCACGATCACCAGGCGCTGGCGGCAGCGGTGTCCAGCGGGCTGCCGGTGCGGGCGCTGTATCTGCTTTGTCCCGGGCAGTGGGAGGCGCATCAGGTGGCGCCGTTGCGGCGCTGGTATGTGCTGTCCTCGCTGCGGGAACTGGGCCAGGCGCTGGCTGCGCTGGGCATCGTGCTGGATGTGATCGACTGTGGTGATTTTGCCGGCGTACCGCAGGCGCTGGCCGATTACTGCCGGCGCCATCAGGTCAGCCAGCTGTTCTGCACACGGGAATACCCGCTCAACGAACTGCGCCGTGACCGTGCCGTGGCCGATGTGCTGGGTGGCCTGGGCATCGCATTGCAGGGGTTCGATGACAGTGTGCTGGTGCCGCCGCGGGCGCTGAAAACGGGGCAGGGCACGCCCTACACGGTCTTCACGCCTTACCGTCGCCGTTGGCAGCATTATCTGGACGAGCATCCGCCGGCCCCGCCAGCGCGACCACGCAAGCGCGAGGCGGTGGCATTCCGGGATGATAACAGTCTGCGCAAGGCACTGGCTGCGCTGGATGTCCCGGCCTCGCTGCAGGCGCACTGGCAGCCGGGCGAAGCTGCTGCGCGGCGGCGATTGCAGGGCTTCGTGCGCGAAGGGCTGGCCGGTTACAAGGCTCAACGCGATTTTCCCGCGCAAGCGGGCACCAGCCTGTTGTCGGTCGCATTGTCCGCCGGCACGTTGAGCGTGCAGCGCTGCTATCTGATGGCACGGGAAGCGATGGCGCGCGAGGCTGACACGGAAGAAGGGGCCCTGGTCTGGATTGGTGAACTGGCCTGGCGCGACTTTTACCGGCAGATCATGGCGAATTTTCCTCACCTGGCCTGGGGGGCGCCGTTTCGCGAAGAGACAAAGTGGCTGCAGTGGCAGCGTGATGAACAATGCTTCCAGGCATGGTGCGAAGGGCGCACCGGATATCCTCTGGTGGATGCCGCCATGCGTCAGCTCAACCAGACCGGCTGGATGCATAACCGGCTGCGGATGGTCACCGCGATGTTCCTGACCAAGCACCTGTTCATCGACTGGCGCTGGGGCGAGGCGTACTTCATGCGGCAGTTGCTGGACGGAGATTTCGCTGCCAACAACGGCGGCTGGCAATGGAGTGCATCGACCGGCACGGATGCGGCGCCGTACTTCCGTGTGTTCAGCCCGATACGGCAGAGCGAACGGTTTGATCCGGATGGCGTGTTCATCAAGCAGTATGTACCAGAATTGCACGGGCTGACCGGCAAGGCGCTGCACCAGCCCTGGCTGGCACCGATGCTGGCGCCGGACTATCCGTCACCGATTGTCCAGCATGAGGGGGTACGGGAGCGCGTAACGGCCGCGTTCCAGCAGGCCCGCGACATTGGCGGCTCAACCGGGATCGTCGAAGCCGTGAAAAACAGGAACTGTATATGAGCCGACGTATTGCCGTAATTGGTGCCGGTATCAGCGGCCTGACCGCTGCCTGGCTGCTGGGCCGCCGCCATGCTGTGACGTTGTTCGAAGCGGCACCTGTGCTCGGCGGCCACACCTGCACCGTGCCGGTGTCGCGTGACCACGGTGAGTACCGCATCGACGTGGGGTTTATTGTCTTCAATAACCGGACCTATCCTCATTTCAACACGCTGCTGTCGCAGATCGGTGTCGGCCGCCAGGCGGCGTCGATGGGCTTTGCGGTGAGCTGCCCGCACACCGGGGTGGAATATTCCGGCGCGGGTCTCAAGGGGGTATTCGCTCAGCGGCGTAACCTGGTATCTCCGGCGCACTGGCGCATGCTGCGCGATATCCTGCGTTTCAACCGAGAAGCGCCGGCGCTGCTCCACGATGAAGCGGGCGAATTGCCGTTGGGTGAATACCTGCGCCGCGCCGGCTACGGTGAACGGTTCATGACGCACTATATCCTGCCCATGGGCGGTGCCATCTGGTCGTGCAGCGAGCAGACCATGGCGGATTTTCCGGCGAAGTTCTTTATCCGTTTTTTCGAGAACCACGGCCTGCTGAGTCTTCGCAACCGGCCGCAATGGTATGTGGTGCCCGGTGGTTCTGCCCGTTATCTGGATGCGCTGGTGCCGCAGATCCGGGCCGACATTCGCACAGACAGCCCTGTGCTGGCGGTGCGGCGGGAAACGCAGGGGATAATCGTCAGCACGGCGGCCTGCGGCAATGAACACTTTGACGAGGTGGTGCTGGCCTGCCACAGCGACCAGGCGCTGGCGTTGCTGCAGGACGCGGACGCGGACGAGCAGCAATGTCTGGCAGACATTCCCTACCAGGAAAATGATGTGGTGCTGCATACCGATACCCGTCTGCTGCCGCGCCGCCGCGCGGTCTGGTCAAGCTGGAATGCGCTGTTGCCTGAAGGCGGCACGCGGCCAGATGGCGCGCCGATCCAGGTCACCTACAACATGAATATCCTGCAGGGCATCCAGGCCCCGGAAACCTTCTGTGTCACGCTCAATGCCACGGACCGGATTGCACCGGACAAGGTCATCAGCCGGCACCGTTTTTTTCACCCCGTGTTCACCACGCGCGGCCTAGCGTCGAGACAGAAAATCGGTGAGATCAACGGTCGCCGCCACACCTGGTTCTGTGGAGCCTGGTGCAGGAACGGCTTTCATGAGGATGGCGTCGTGTCTGCACTGCGTGTCGCCGAGGCCTTCGGAGAAAAGCTGTGAACCATGCCTTGTGCCAGGGCGCTGTCTGGCACCAGCGGCAGACGCCGGTGCAGCATCGTTTCAGTTATCCGCTGTGGTTGCTGCGGGTCGATCTTGAGGACATCGACGGCCTGTTGGCGCGGCACTGGAGCTGGGGCCGCCGCTGGCGACCGTTAACGGTGCGTGAGCAGGACTACCTGACACCCCCTGTGCCGGGTGATGCGCGTCCGTTGCATGCCCGCGTGCGCGAGAAGGCAGCGAGCCTCGGGCTGGACTGGCGAGAAGGGCGTGTATTGATGCTTGCGCAGCCGCGATGCCTGGGCTGGTTGTTCAATCCGCTGGTGCTGTACTGGCATATCCCGCCCGGCGCCACGCAGGCTGGCAGCGTGTTGGCGGAAGTCAGTAACACACCCTGGCATGAGCGCCACTGGTATGCGCTGGTGGCAGATGGCGACGGCACGTTTTCTGTCCAGCACGACAAGGCGTTTCATGTCTCCCCGTTCATGGACATGGCTATGCAGTACCGTTGGCGGCTGGCAATGAATGACGCCAGCATCACGGTGCGTATTGAAAACTGGTCGGCGGATGAGCGGGTGTTTGTGGCGGGCATGCGTCTGAAATGCCAGCCCGCGCACCCTGAACAGCTTGGCAGCGTACTGCGCCGGTTTGGCTGGCAGACACTGCGGGTGAGTGCGGCCATCTACGTCCAGGCGTTGCGTTTGTGGCGCAAGGGCGTGCCGTTCCATCCGCACCCGGCGAAAGCGGGCAGTGCGGATGCGCGTCAGTCATCAATGGAGAAATGATGGTATGGGCATGCTGAGATTCCAGAGCCAGGCGGGAACAGACCAGATGAGTGCACTGGATCGTCTGGCCCGTCGCTTTGTGTTGCGCACACTGGCGCGGTTTCCGGTTGGCCGTCTGCAATTGGTGGAGCCAGACGGTAACCGTCTGCTGATCGGCGAAGGCCATCCGGCCGCCGCGTTGCGCATCCTCGACTGGCGTGCCTATCGCATGTTGTTTACCGGCGGTGCGCTTGGTGCTGGCGAAGGCTGGATGGAAGAGCTCTGGGACAGCGACGACCTGGTCGGTGTGGTGCGTTTTTTCGCCGCCAACATCGAACCGATGCAGGCGCTGGAGGGCGGTGCCGCGCGCATGCTGCAACCGCTGCGCAGCATGTTGCACAGCTTCAACCGGAATTCCATTACCGGCTCCAGGCGCAACATCGCTGCGCATTATGATCTTGGCAACGATTTCTTCAGGCTGTTTCTCGACCCGACCATGATGTATTCCAGCGCCATCTATGCCCGCGAGGATATGACGCTGGAAGAGGCTGCCTTGCACAAACTGGATGTGATCTGCCGGAAGCTTCAGCTCGGCCCGGACAACCATCTGCTTGAGATCGGTACCGGCTGGGGTGGCCTGGCATTGCACGCTGCGCGTCACTATGGCTGCCGTGTGACCACTACCACCATCTCTGCCGAACAGTACGCCTACGCATGCGCACGGGTGTCGGAGGCGGGGCTGGCGGACCGCGTCACGGTGCTGGACCAGGATTATCGTCAGTTGACGGGGCGTTACGACCGCATCGTCTCGGTGGAAATGATCGAGGCAGTGGGGCACCAGTACCTGCCGGGATACTTCGCCAGGCTCAATGACCTGCTCACCGACGATGGGCTGCTGCTGTTGCAGGCCATCACCATCCCCGATCAGCGTTACCACTACGCACTGCGTCAGGTGGATTTCATCAAGCGTTATATTTTCCCCGGCGGCTTCCTGCCGTCACTGCGGGTGATCTGCAGTGGTCTGGGCCGTCATACCCGCCTGCAACCGGAGCAGGTGGATGACATCGGGCTGGATTATGCCCGCACCCTGGCCGACTGGCGCAGCCGTTTCCTGGCGGCACGTCAGCAGGTGGCTGCCCTGGGCTTTGATGAGCGCTTTCGCCGCATGTGGGATTACTACCTGTGCTACTGCGAAGGGGCATTTCGCGAGGGCGCCATCAGCACGGTGCAGCTGCTGGCGGCCGGCCCCGCCCGCCGTGGCCGGCCGGCCGCGCAGGGGTGAACGTCGCCGCTACCTGTACCCGGGCGGTTTTGTGCTATCATGCGCGTTGAAACTGCCTAACAGGCGTTCACTAACTTGTTGAAAGGGAAGCAAAACTTCCCTTCTGATGCCGATGACAGCACAGGCTATCGAGCTGGTGCGCGAGCACCTCGACCGCATTCAGGCCACTGATGAACTGGATGCCGTGCAGCGGGAAGCATACCGCCGCCGCATCAAGGAATTGTTACAGGCACGCAATGCCGTGCTGGTGGCCCACTATTACACCGACCCGGAAATCCAGGCGCTGGCGGAAGCAACCGGTGGTTGTGTCGCCGATTCGCTGGAGATGGCCCGGTTCGGCAAAGAGCACCCTGCGTCCACGTTGATCGTTGCGGGGGTGCGTTTCATGGGCGAGACGGCGAAGATTCTCAGCCCGGAAAAGCGCGTGTTCATGCCGACCCTGGAAGCGACCTGTTCGCTGGATCTGGGCTGCCCGGTGGATGAATTTTCGGCCTACTGTGACCAGCACCCGGACCGTACCGTGGTGGTGTATGCCAACACCTCCGCTGCGGTGAAGGCGCGCGCTGACTGGGTGGTGACGTCCAGCATCGCGGTGGAACTGATCGAGCATCTGGACCGCCAGGGTGAAAAAATCCTGTGGGCGCCGGATCGCCACCTGGGCGATTACGTGGCCCGCCAGACCGGCGCCGATGTGCTGTGCTGGGACAGTGCCTGCATCGTGCACGAAGAATTCAAGGCGCGTGGCGTGCTGGACCTGAAAAAAGCCTGGCCGGATGCCGCAGTGCTGGTGCACCCCGAATCGCCGGCGTCGGTGGTGGATATCGCCGATGTGGTGGGCTCCACCTCGCAGCTGATCAAGGCGGCCTGTGAGTTGCCGAACCAGACCCTGATCGTCGCCACCGACCGCGGCATCTTCTACAAGATGCAGCAACTGGCGCCGCACAAGACGTTCATTGAAGCGCCCACCGCCGGCAGCGGTGCCACCTGTCGCAGTTGTGCGCACTGCCCGTGGATGGCCATGAATGGCCTGGAGAACATGTGCCGTGTGCTGGAAGATGCGGACGGCGCAGGGCAGGAAATCTTTGTTGATCCGGCGATTGCCGAACAGGCCATGATTCCGCTGAACCGGATGCTGGATTTCGGTAAATCACTGCAGCGCTGAGCGCGACGGATCACTCCACACCAGCAAAACGAGAGAACCCGCCAGATGGCGGGTTCTCTTGTTGTCGTCAGGCTGTTGCAGCCGCCGGGCGCCGCCGGCGACGACGACGGCGCTGGGCATCGCCTTTGGCATCGTTGCTGACGCCACTGGCGGCGACCTTCGGCCGTTCGCCACGGGGCTGCTGACGTGGTGCGGCGTTGCGTGGATTACGCGGTGCGGCATGGCCGCCGCCGTTGCCACGCGGTGCAGCGCCGCGGTTGCGGCCGTTGGGAATCGGTTCCGGCTTGATGCTCGGGTCCGGTTCGAAGCCTGGCAGGGTGGCTTTCGGCAGCGCGCGGCCGATCAGTTTCTCGATGCCGCCGAGCAGTTTCTTTTCATCCACGCACACCAGCGAAATGGCTTCGCCCTCGGCGCCGGCGCGGCCGGTACGACCGATGCGGTGCACGTAGTCTTCGGCCACGTTCGGCAGTTCGAAATTCACCACATGCGGCAGTTCGCTGATATCGATACCGCGTGCAGCGATGTCCGTGGCTACCAGCACCTGCAGTGCCCCGGCCTTGAATTCCGACAGGGCGCGGGTGCGTGCCGACTGGCTCTTGTTGCCATGGATCGCCATCGCGGTGATGCCCTGTTTGCCGAGCTGCTCTGCCAGCCGGTTGGCGCCGTGCTTGGTGCGGGTGAACACCAGCACCTGATACCAGTTATGACGGGTGATCAGTTCGGCCAGCAGTTCGCGCTTACGTTCGCGGTCGACCAGATAGATTTTCTGCGCCACGGTTTCAGCGGTGGCGTTGCGACGCGCCACTTCGATCAGTGCCGGCTTGTCCAGCAGCCCTTCTGCCAGTGCCTTGATCTCATCGGAGAAGGTGGCAGAGAACAGCAGGTTCTGGCGTTTCGACGGCAGCAGTTTCAGTACCCGGCGAATGTCGTGGATAAAGCCCATGTCGAGCATGCGGTCGGCTTCATCCAGCACCAGGATTTCGACACCGGAGAGATCCACCGTGCCCTGGCCGGCGTGATCCAGCAGGCGGCCGGGGCAGGCGACCAGAATATCCAGCGGCTTTCTCAGGCGATCCACCTGCGGCTGCATGCCGACACCGCCGAACATGACCATGGAGCTGAGTTTCAGATAACGGCTGTAGACGCGCACGGACTCTTCCACCTGCGCGGCCAGCTCCCGGGTGGGTGCCAGGATCAGCGTGCGGATGCGGCCGGGTTTGCGCGCCGGTGTGTCGATCAATCGTTGCAGGATCGGCAGGGTGAAGCCTGCCGTCTTGCCGGTGCCGGTTTGTGCACCGGCCAGCAGATCACCGCCGTCGAGAACGGCGGGGATCGCCTGGCGCTGGATCGGGGTAGGTGTTTCATAGCCCTGCTCGCGCACAGCGCGCAGGATGGCTTCATGCAAGCCCAGTTCGGAAAACGACATCAAGTCTCCGGAAATATGGTGGCCTGTCGCCAGTGTCATGGCGCCAGTCTCAGGCGGGTTGGGGGGTGTTCGGTGAAGGCGGGTTGTCGCTGACTGGGGGCGACAAGGGGCGCCCATGGTACAGGGCAAACGGGCGCGCGGCCAGTGCAGGTCAGAATTCTTCGTTGGCGAGCTGTTCCATGGTGCGTAATCGGGCCCGGAGCTGGGTGTGCAGGGCGAACTGCTCGCGGCTCTGTTCCAGCGCGAAGCGCATCTGTTCAATGCCGCGTTTCTCCTGGCCCATGGCAAACAGGTATTCGCCGCGTGCCTGATGGGTGCGGGCCCGGTCGCCTTCCTTGCCCCAGGCTTCGGCAAGCATGCGGTAGAGCAGCGGGTCCTGGCGTTTCAGCAGCAGTTGGTCGAGCACCTGGCGGGCCTGGGCAGGTTCGTTGATCGCCAGCAGGTTGTCGGCCAGCAGCACCGAGGCCGCGTAGTTGCCGGGAATCACGTCCAGTACTTCGCGCAGCATCCGCACCGCCTGTTGCGGGTCGCCGCGCTTCTGCGCCACCTCGGCCAGCGCGGTACGGAACCAGAATTGATCCGGAGACTGTTCGGCCAGTGTGCGCAGCGTGCGTTCAGCCAGATCGAAATCGCGGGTGCGCAGCGCACTCATGGCCAGGCCAAAGCCGGCGGCCTGTTGGCTGATGCTGCTGCCGCCTTCGTATTGGTTGCGGAAGTAGTTCAACCCCTGCTGCGGGTCGCTATAGAAACCGGCCTGCACACGTGCGCGGATCAGATTGAAATCCGGGCTCATGCGCAGGCGGGGCCGGGCCAGCCCTTCGGCGCGGCTGCGGCTGTCGGCGACGCGGTCTTCGGTCACCGGGTGGCTGAGGACGAATTCCGGCGGGTTGCCGGCGTACTGGCGGCTGCGCAGCATGCGCTCGAAAAAGCGCGGCATGGCATAGGGGTCCATGCCGGCGTTGACCATGGTCTGCATGCCGACACGGTCGGCTTCACGTTCGTGGTGGCGCGAATAGGCCAGCTGCGACTGGATCGCGGCGGCCTGGGTGGTGGCGATGCCGGCCATGCCGGCCTGGGCGTCGCCGGCAATGGCCACCGCCATGCTGGCCAGCATGGCGGCCAGCATGGTGTAGTTCATGCGCTTGCTGTCGGCATAGCGACGGGTGAAGTGGCGCTGGCTGACGTGTGCGATCTCGTGCGCGATCACGGCCGCGACCTCGTCTTCACTCTCGGCATTGAGAAACAGGCCGGCGTTTAGGCCGATCACGCCGCCGGGTACGGCAAACGCATTGATATCGCGGTTATTGACCACCACGATGGCGAGGTCCGGTTCGGCCAGGTCGCTGTAGGAGGCGAGACGGTAAACCAGATGCTCAACGTAATCCTGTACCAGCGGGTCTTCCAGCAGCGGCGCCTGTCCGCGCAGACTGCGCAGCCAGCCACGGCCGAGGCGGTATTCCTGCTCCGGAGTCAGCAGTGTGCCGCTGGGGTCACCCAGATCCGGCAGATTCTGTGTGTTGGCGTAGCCCGTCACTGGCGGCATCACGAGTGCCAATACCAGCAGAGGAAGGCAAAACACCCGCAGGTATGCCAAAGTCGTCTCCTGAAAGCTTCGCGGGCCAGTATAATGCAGAGCCTTGGTGCCGGGGCATTGCTGTCGCACCCGGTTTTTTTGGCCCTGAACTGTAAAGCTGTGTTGAACCATGCCTGAGAAAACCCTGTCCGAGGACGCGTTCGAGGAGCTGGATGCCACCGGCCTGCGTTGTCCGCTGCCACTGCTGAAGACCCGCCAGGCGCTGCGCACGCTGTTACCGGGCCAGTTGTTGCGGGTGCGCGCCACGGACACCGGCGCTCGTCGTGACATACCCGCCTACCTCAGACAGTCGGGCCATGAACTGGTTCGCCTGACTGAACAGGGTGGTGAATTGCAGTTTATTATTCGCGTCGCTGAACACGCCGCCTGACAGGAGCAGTACATGCTTGAGGTGTTACGGAACTGGTACCACGCCTACTTCTCCGACGAAGAAGCGGTCTACCTGCTGTTTATCCTGGCAGCCGGGCTGGTACTGATCCTGTTGCTGGGCAAGATGCTTGCCCCGGCGCTGACGGCGCTGGTGGTGGCGTATCTGCTGCAAGGGCTGGTGGCGCGGCTGACCCGGTTCGGCGTGCCGGAGCGGGTGGCGGTCTGGATCGTGTTCCTGCTGTTCCTGACGGCCCTGGTGGTGACGCTGATGCTGCTGATGCCGGTGATCTGGAAGCAGACCCTGAACCTGGTGCAGGACCAGCTGCCACGCCTGCTCAACGCGGGCGAGCGCTGGCTGCGTGCTCTACCGGCGGAGTACCCGGAGGTCATTTCCATTCATCAGGTCAACGCGATTGTCGATCTGGCCCAGCGAGAGCTGGCGCATGCCGGGCAGATGTTCCTGACGCTGTCGCTGTCGTCGATTCCTGGCCTGATGGACGTGCTGATCTTCCTGGTGCTGGTCCCGCTGCTGGTGTTTTTCTTCATGGCCGACCGCAAGCAACTGGTGGACTGGGCGACGTCTTTTCTGCCGGACCGACGCCGCGTGCTGGCAAACGTGTGGGCGGAAATGGACCAGCAGATCGCCAACTATGTGCGTGGCAAGGCGGTGGAAATCCTGATCGTCGGCATCGCCACCTATATCGTCTTCGTGATCCTTGGGCTGAATTATGCGCTGCTGTTGGCCGTGGTGGTGGGGCTGTCGGTGCTGATTCCCTACATCGGCGCCACGGCCGCGACGATTCCTGTGGCGGCGGTGGCCTACGTGCAGTTTGGCTGGGGCGGTGACCTGGCGCTGGTGCTGGTGGCCTACGGCATCATCCAGTTCATCGACGGCAACATTCTGGTGCCGTTCCTGTTCTCCGAGGCGGTCAACCTGCACCCGGTGGCGATCATCATCGCCATCCTGCTGTTCGGTGGTTTGTGGGGATTCTGGGGCGTGTTTTTCGCCATTCCGCTGGCGACGCTGGCGAAGGCCGTGATCTACGCCTGGCCGAAGCACCAGCGCGCGGTGGTGGTTGAGCCACCGGTGCAGTGATCAGCGGGCCGCGCCTGCCGGTGCGGCCCGCAGCGGATCAAAGTGCCCTGGCGGCCGCCAGCACTTCTTCTGCGTGGCCGGCCACTTTGACCTTGCGCCATTCCTGCCGCAGCTTGCCGCTGGCATCGATCAGGAAGGTGCTGCGCTCAATGCCCTCGAATTCGCGGCCGTACATTTTCTTCAGCTTGATCACGTCGAACAGGCGGCACAGGGTTTCGTCCTCGTCCACCAGCAGTTCAAACGGGAAGCCGAGTTTGGCCTTGAAGTTCTCGTGGCTTTTCAGACTGTCCTTGGAGACGCCGAAAATCTCGCAGTCGGCTTTCTGAAACTCCCGGTAGAGATCGCGGAAGTCCGAGCCTTCGGTAGTGCAGCCGGGGGTGTTGTCTTTCGGGTAGAAATAGATCACCACCTTCCGGCCTTTCAATGCAGAAGAACGGATGGTCTGGTCGCCGGTGGCCTGGGCCGAGAATGCCGGTACCGGTTTGCCGACGGTGACAGTCTTGCTCATGGTCATGCTCCGTGGTGAAACGAAAGATCAGCGACGACGCGGCTGCAATGTGGCATCCAGGTTGCGCGCCTCGCAGAAATCCAGGAACTGCTCGCGCAGACGGCCGAGGGATTCCTGGGCTGGCACGCTCAGGGTCAGGTGCAGGCTGAACATGCGTGTGCCGGTATGCGGTGCCGCGTACGTGCCGGTGGTGAGGTCATCGATATTGATGCCGCGTCCGGAAAAGAAGCCGGCGATTTCGTGCACGATGCCAGGGTGGTCCATGGACACCACCTCCACCAGATAGGGCAGTGCGCTGGGCCGTTCACCGGGTGTGCGGGTGCGCTTCAGCGTCAGGGTCAGGTCCAGTGCCTGTTCCAGGTCGGCACGGGCACTTTCCAGCGCCGCCAGGGTCTGTTCCGTGCCGGACACCAGCATCAGCACGGCAAATTCGCCGCCGAGCACGGTCATGCGGGAGTCGAGAATGTTGCCTTCGCGTTCGAGTACCGCGCCGGTGAGCGCCTGCACGATGCCGGGGCGGTCGGAACCCAGCGCGGAAATGACGATCAGTTGTTCCATGATCCGGAATCCTCGGGCTGTGCGCCCGCGCGAGCGGGCGATGGGCAGTCTGGTGCGGCGGGCGTGAGCGCCTGGTCAAGGCCCGGCCGCCGCGTGAAGACATCTTACCGGCCGGGGCCGGCGCTGTCCCGCCGCTCGCCTTGTCGCCAACTATGCCGGCAAGTACCATTAGCCGCTTGCCACGGCAGCATGCCGGGCAGGCATGAGTCCCCGAGACAGACTGAGCATCAACTGAGAGACAAGCCGGAGAGAACGTGGATATTCGCGGCAGTATTGTAGCCCTGGTCACCCCCATGCACGCAGACGGTTCCGTGGACTGGGAGCGGCTGCGAAAGCTGGTCGACTGGCACGTCGCGCAGGGCACCGATGCGATCGTCGCCGTGGGCACCACCGGCGAGTCGGCCACGCTCGGTTTTGAAGAACACGACCTGGTGATCCGCGAGATCATCTCTGCCGCGGGCGGCCGTATCCCGATCATTGCCGGTACCGGGGCCAACTCCACCGAAGAGGCCATCCGGCTGACCCGCGACGCCCAGCGCGCCGGTGCCGATGCCTGCCTTCTGGTGACGCCGTACTACAACAAGCCGACCCAGGAAGGCCTGTACCAGCACTACCTGGCCATCGCCCGCGAAGTGGACATCCCGCAGATCCTCTACAACGTGCCGGGCCGCACCGCCTGCGACATGCTGCCGGAAACCGTGGTGCGCCTGAGCAAAGTACCGAACATCGTCGGCATCAAGGAAGCCACCGGCAACCTGGAGCGTGCCCGCGAACTGCTGGAGCGTTGCGACGACGGCTTCATGGTCTATTCCGGTGACGACGCGACCGCCATCGAGTTCATCCTGCTCGGTGGCCAGGGCAACATTTCCGTGACCGCCAACGTGATGCCCGGGCAGATGGCGAAAGCCTGCGCCGCAGCGCTGAGCGGCGATGCAGACGGCGCCCGTGCCCTGGATGCCGACATGAGCGCGCTGCACCGCGACCTGTTTATCGAATCCAACCCGATCCCGGTGAAATGGGCCCTGTATGAAATGGGCCTGATCGACCGGGGTATCCGCCTGCCACTGACGCCGTTATCGGCGCCGGCGCAGGATCGTTTGCGGCAGACCCTGCGTGAAGCGGGCCTGCTGGAGGTGCAATGAACAGAACATGCCTGACGGTGGTACTGCTGCCGGTATTGATCACGGGTTGCAGTTGGGTGCCGGACCGGACCCTGGTGTATCAGGAGGCACAGACCGGCAAACGCATGGACGTACCCGAGGGGATGTGGTTCAGCGGTTTCGACGACCGCTATCCGATACCGGATGTCGAGAACCGCATCCAGATCGAGGATTCATCCGACGAGCGCTTTGTTGTGCCCGAGCCGCCGCAACTGGTGGTGCTGGGGCAGGCTGCCGCCCCCGAGGAGGCGAGCACGCCACGCCCGGACAATCCGGGTGCGATCCTCGGCCGTGACGGCAACGGCTACCCGATCATCATGCTGAGCACCCAGTTTGTCTGGGCGTGGGAGTATGTTGGCCAGGCGGTCGCCAAGACCGACCTGCGTGTGGACGACCGGGATCGGGAATCCGGCATCCTCTATGTGCGTGTGCCGTCGGAATACGGCCTCACGGAGCGCCAGGCGCAGCTCAAGCTGAGCCAGACCGTGAACGGAATCCAGGTGGCGGTGCTCAACCAGACCGGCACCAGCCTGGTGGATCGGGAGCCGGGGCAGGCCATTCTGCAACGCCTGTACAACGAACTGTGAGGCTCGCCTCGCTCGGCAGCGGCAGCAAGGGCAACGCCACGCTGATCCGGGCCGGGGATACGCTGGTGCTGGTGGACTGCGGCTTTGCCGTGCGTGAGACCTGCGAGCGGCTGGCGCGGCTGGGGTTGTCGCCGGCGGACCTGAGCGCGGTGGTGGTGACCCACGAGCACGGTGACCATATCCGCGGCGTGCTGCCTCTGGCGCGCCGATATCACTTGCCGGTCCACATGACCTTCGGTACCTTGCGCGCCATCAGCGCACCGAACAGCCGCCATAGCCTGGAAGGCGTCACGGTGCAGGAAGTACGGCCGGGCCGCGCGTTTTCTGTGGGTGACCTGGCGGTGATGCCGGTGCCTGTCCCGCACGATGCCCGCGAACCGTGCCAGTACGTGTTTGAAAGCGGTGGCCGCCGCACCGGGGTGCTCACCGATCTGGGCTCGATCACGACGCACGTGACCGAAGCCTACAGCGCCTGCGACGCGCTGTTGCTGGAGTGCAACCATGATCCGGCGATGCTGGCCGCCGGGCCGTATCCGTTTTCGCTGAAGCGGCGCGTGGGCGGTGACCTGGGCCACCTGAGCAATCAGCAGGCCGGCTCGCTGGTGCGGGTGCTGGAACAGCACCGGCTGCAGCATCTGGTGCTCTCGCACCTGAGCGAACAGAACAATACTCCGGCGCATGCGCTGGAGGCCATTGCCGCTGCCGGGCTGGATGATGCCGCCCGGGTCCGGGTGGCCTGCCAGCAGCAGGGTTTTGACTGGCTGGAAGTGAATTGACGGGCTGCCCGGTGCAGCATGAGCGACAAGGTGAGGGCAATGGAAAAACGTACAGAGCTTTATTCCGGCAAGGCGAAATCGGTATTCACCACCGACGACGAACAGCGCATGGTGATGTGGTTCCGCGATGACACCTCGGCGTTCGACGGCAAGAAAAAGGAAAAGCTCGAACGCAAGGGTGCGGTCAACAACCAGTTCAATGCCTTCATCATGCAGAAGCTGGCTGCCGCCGGTATTCCGACCCACTTCGAGAAGCTGCTGTCGCCGCAGGAATCGCTGGTCAAGCGCCTGACAATGATCCCGGTGGAATGTGTGGTGCGCAACATCAGCGCCGGCAGCATCTGCCGTCGTCTGGGGGTGGAAGAAGGGCTGGCGCTGAACCCGCCGACGTTCGAGATGTTCCTGAAGAACGACGCCCTCGGCGACCCGATGATCAACGAGTACCACGTGCGCAGCTTCGGCTGGGCCGAGCCGGAACACATCGAGAAAATGAAGGCACTGACCTTCCAGGTCAACGATGTGCTCAAGGCGCTGTTCCTCGACGGCAACATGCTGCTGGTGGACTACAAACTGGAATTCGGCCTGTTCAATGGCGAAGTGATGCTGGGTGATGAATTCTCCCCGGACGGCTGTCGCCTGTGGGATAAAGACACCCGCGAAAAACTCGACAAGGACCGCTTCCGTCAGGGGCTCGGCAGCGTGGTCGAAGCCTACGAAGAAGTGGGCCGCCGCCTGGGCATGACATTCGAATACTGATCCCGCCGCGTGCCGGACAGCCGCGCGGCTGTCCGGTGCCGCCTTGCCATTTCCTGCCCGCTGTACTTCAATGCCTTGGTGATTCTGTCATAACAAAAACAAGGCATGTCTTATGAAAACCCTCGTTCGTATTTCCCTCCTGGCCGTGCTCGTGGGGACACTGTCCGGCTGCTTCCTGACCAAACTCGTGACCACGCCCGTACGCCTGGTCGGTTCCGCCGGCACTGTGGTGGGCTCGGCCCTGTCGATCCTGCCGGTGGTGGGCAACCCGATCAACGACACTTTCCGTGAAGCCAATGGCGCCATCGACAAGGTCATGGACGGTGTCGACGATATTCCGATCTGATCCACCCATGCATGGCCGGCTGGCCGGCCAGGGAGCTGCGCATGTTCCACATCCAGACCCTGAACCAGATCGCTGTCTGCGGGCTCGAACGCTTTCCCCGTGAACGCTACGAAGTGGCCAGCGAATTCAGCCAGCCAGACGCCATCCTGCTGCGCAGCCACCGGCTTGGTGCAGAGGCGCTGCACCCCGGCCTCAAGGCGGTGGCCCGGGCCGGGGCCGGCGTCAATAACATCACCGTACCTGCCTTTACGGCGGCCGGCGTGCCCGTGTTCAACACACCCGGCGCGAACGCCAACGCGGTAAAGGAACTGGTGCTGGCGGCACTGCTGCTGGGCTCGCGCGGCATCCTGCCCGGTATCGACTGGGTGCGTTCGCTCACGGCGCTGGACGAGCAGGCCATGCACGCCACCATTGAGGCCGAGAAAAAGCGCTTTCGCGGGCAGGAACTGACCGGCCGCACACTGGGCGTGGTTGGCCTGGGCGCGATCGGCTCACGGGTGGCCGAAATGGCCCTCGGGCTGGGCATGCAGGTGATCGGTTTCGATCCGGCGCTGTCCGTGGACGCGGCCTGGCGGCTGCCCCATCAGGTGCGGCGCATGGAGAGCCTGCCGGCACTGATGGCGCGGGCGGATTATGTGACGTTGCACCTGCCGCTGCTGGAGAGCACCCGGCACCTGCTCGGGCGCGAGGCGTTCAGCCAGGCACGGCCGGGGATGCGATTGCTGAATTTTGCCCGCGACGGCATCGTCGATGATGCCGCCGCCCTCGAGGCGCTGCGCGCCGGGCGGCTGGCGGCCTACCTGACCGATTTCCCGTCCCCGGCGCTGATGCGCGAACCCGGCGTGGTGGCATTGCCGCACCTGGGCGCCAGTACCGGCGAATCGGAAGAAAACTGCGCACGCATGGCGGCCGACCAGCTGATCGATTTTCTCGAGCACGGCAATATCGTCAACGCGGTGAATTTCCCGACCCTGGTGCTGGAGCGCAGCGGCGGGCACCGGCTGGCGGTGAGTAACCGCAATGTGCCGAAAATGCTGGGCCAGTTGTTGTCCGTGCTGGCCGACGCCAACCTCAACGTGCTCGACATGCTCAACCGGAGCCGTGAGGACATCGCCTACAACCTGCTGGATCTGGAGACGGCGCCGGATGCGACGGTGCTCACCCGTCTGGCGGCTATTGAGGGTGTGGTCGGCGTGCGGCGGCTGCCGCCGGTCTGAGTTGTTCCGGCACCGGCGTGCGCTGTTTCAGGCTTGTCATCCCTCCGGGCGTTGCCCACAATGACGGCTTCCGCCGCTGGCGGATTGATATGTTCTCCGGGGTACTGCTGATCCATGTGATCCATGCCGCGCTCTCCACGCGGCGATAACGACAACAACAGAGGTTCTTTCCCGTCATGTTCAAGCGTATCGCGCTGTGCGCGCTCCTGTTGCTGCCCGTCCTGTCGCGGGCCGAGCTGCTGGTGGGTATCGGCTACATGAATGGCGTCGTCGGTCCGAACCTGGAATGGGCCTGGCAGCGCAATACTGCGTACGTCCTGCCCGGTGCCCATATGGGCAATCAGGGCCTGGAAGACGACTTCCGCTGGGTGGCCGGCCTGCGCCACCGCATTGATCGTGGCACTACCGTGACCAGTGGCTTCTTTACCGGCGCCATGGTGGGCGACCTGGGTGGCGAAAAGCATTACGAGCGCCTGGGTGTCGGCGGCGAGCTGGGCCATCAGTGGGTGGGCAACTTCCTGCGCCTGACGGTCAGCGGGGGCATCGCGCTGCTGGAAGAGATCAAGGAGGAAGACCTTGATATGGAGCCGCAACTCACCATCGGCGTCACGCTGAGCCTGCGTCGCTGAGACCCTGCCCCTTCCCCGGGGGTGATCTGAACCAGACAATCCGGGTCTGAATAGTGGCATTGTGCCTTTGAGCTGCTCCGCTGAGGCGCATCCTGCTCTGCCTATGGCGAAAGTCCGGCACTGATACGGGTCAAAACGGCTGAAGTTTTGCACAGCTTTTGAGCATGTTTCAGCTTGATGTCAATATCGTCCGGTAACTTGTTGATTTTCACAGTGCTGTTAATAACTGATTGAAAATAATGAGTTTTATTTTTTGAATAATTTTTCATCATTTTGACCTCTGGCCCCCTGTCACGGGGGCTGGGGCGGTTTCCCACCCTATTACCCACAGAGTTTTCCACAGATTCTGTGGGTAACTCCGGGTTGTTCATAAACTGACCTCTGTGATGGGAAACTGGCCTGTTGACGCGCGTGGACAGTACCAGTGGCCATTGCACTTTGTTGTATAGTCGGACAGGATTTTTCTGATTGTCCAACATCGACAGGGAACCGCCGCCAGAGGACGATGCCCGTGAGTTTCAAGGCCAACGACAGTCTTTCCGAACAGATCGCCCAGCATCTGGGGCGCCAGATCATCCGTGGCGAGATGCTGGCGGGGGATCGTATCCAGGAATTGCGTATTGCTGCCGAGCTGGAAGTGAGCCGGGGCTCGGTGCGCGAGTCGCTGCTGATCCTGCAACGCCGCCACCTGATCGACATCCTGCCGCGCCGTGGTGCGGTGGTGAAGGACATGTCCGAATCCCATGTCCGCAGCCTCTATGAAGTGATGCAGGTGCTGCTGGGCCTGGTGGTGCGCAAGGCCATCAAGGTGATGCAGGAGGATGATCTCGACCGCTTCATCGAACTGATCCACTTGCTTCAACAGCAGGTGGACGAGCGTGATACCGGCGCCTTCTTCGATCACAGCTTCCTGTTCTTCGAACTGCTGTATCCCTATGCCCGCAATACGTTCGTCGAAGACATCCTCGACAACCTGCAACCGGCCATCCAGCGTGCCTACTACATGGCGCTGCACATCGAGCAGGACGAGATGAAAGAGTGCCTGACATTCTTCAAGGCCATCATCGAGACGATCTTCCGCCGCGATATCCGCTCAGCGCTCGAGATTATCCGGGAGTTTGCCGAGCATCAGTCGTCGCTGGTGCAGGAATCGATCGTGCGTGCCCGCCAGATCGAGGCGGCGTGGGGGCGGCGCAAGAAGTAAACCGCCACGCTGCTGCGCTGTTCATTTTCTCGCCGGTGCCAGCCGTGCCGGGTTTGCCAGGCGCCCGGATGCGGCCGCGCGGAGGATGCGGCGAAAAGTCGGACACTCCAGATGGCTCGGTGCCGGGCAGGCCGCGGCATGACGCAGGCCGTCGCGCATGGCACTGAGCTGGCGGATGGTGGCGTCCAGTTCATCCGCCTTGGCGGAGAGCATGTTGCGGTCGATGTCCGGCTGACCATCCGGCGCAAACATCCGGGCGATCTCGTCCAGAGAGAATCCCGCCGCACGTCCGGCAGCAATCAGCGCCAGTTGCTCCAGCACGTGCCCCGGGAACACGCGCCGCAGGCCGTGCCGGCCAATCGAGGCAATCAATCCTTTCTCCTCATAGAACCTCAGCGTCGAGGCGGGCACGCCGCTGCGTTGTGCCGCCTCTGCGATATCCAGTGCCTTCATGGGCTTGACCTCAAGTCAGCTTGAATTGGCATAGTCCTGTTTTGCGATGGTGAAGACAAGGCACAGGAGATCAGGGTGAAAAACGGCAATGACAGGGAACGGCTGCAACGCATCCCGGTGGCTGGCGGGCTAATAGATGGGCAAAGAGGAGGCAGACCATGACGGAGCTGATGTGGGGGCTGGCCGCGGCGGTACTCGTCGGCAGTGGCGCGACGCTGGTGATGGACGTCTGGGGGCTGGTGCGGCAACACCTGCTCGGTGTGGCGCCGCTGAACTATGCACTGGTGGGGCGCTGGGTGCTGTATCTGGGCCGGGGGCGGCTGCGCCACCATCCGATCGCGGCGACACCGGCGGTGGCGGGTGAACGCTGGGTGGGCTGGGCGGTGCATTACCTGACCGGAGTGCTTTTCGCCATCGCGCTGCTGGCGATCTGGGGCACCGACTGGCTTTGCCGGCCAAGCCTGGGACCGGCGCTGATCGTGGGGCTGGTGACGGTGCTGGCGCCTTTTCTCATCATGCAGCCAGCCATGGGGGCGGGACTGGCGGCGCGTCGCACGCCCAGGCCTGGCCAGGCGCGCGTGCAGAGCCTGATCACCCATGCCGTATTCGGCCTGGGCCTGTACCTGGCCGGCCTGGTGACGGCGCAACTGGCCGGTTGGCTGGGTTGGGGGTCTTGCTAGCATTCACCTCCACGCTGTAGTCCAAGGAACGCCAGGCAAGGTGACGGGGGTTTCGGGCGGACCCAACGGGTTTCGGAGCGCGGCATGGCGCTCCTGAGGGTGATGCAGGAGAGGGGGTCAGTCGTTGAAAAGGTCTTCGGGGCATCTGGCATCCAGAACGCGCAGGGTCCAGGCTTCCAGCGTAGCGACATCGGCTTCTTGCAGCTGTGCTTCCACCTCAGGTGAAACGGGACCAAAGCGGTGTGTCAGCAGACCCAGCAGGATACGACGGGCTTCGTCGCAGCGGCCTTTTTCCATGCCTTGCGCCATGCCTTTCCGCATACCGTCCTGCAGCCCTTTGCGTTCGTACTCGGCGTACCATTCCTGGACCCGTTCAGCGAGCATGTCATCCACCTCCTGCAATTCCTGCATGGCCGGTATTGTGATATCTGGCAAGCGGCCCGGCAACAGTACCCGCCGGAGCCATTCGGTAAAGCTGCGGCGCAGGCCCGCCTGCTGGGGGGCGTGCAGCCAGTCTGTCAAATGCCGCAGTATCCGCTGAATGGCGGCGGCGTCACGGCTGTTCTCCAGCCGGAACAGGGCGGCCACTAGGTTCTGCAGCGGTGCTAGGGAACCTCTGAATAACTCCCCGGTGGTTCTGGCTTTCTGGGCGGCGCCTGATCAAGGCGCGACTTCGAAGGCATAGCGGGCTACGTCGAGAAGTCGTAACGCGGAGCAGGTGCCGCCCGGAAAGCCCCGCAGGGCGGGCGCTACAGCACGCATTAGCCGCGTTGCGTCGCTTGGCAAGGGCGATGCCATTGCCGGCGCGCCGCGCCTTGCTACTGCATGCTGTAGCGCCCGCAGAACCACCGGGGAGTTATTCAGAGGTTCCCTGGATCCTGGTCCTGAAAGCGGCCCTCGTCCAGCAGCAGATAGCGCAGCCGGGGCTGGTACCTGGCCAGTTCACCATGGACGGGGAAGACCAGGTCGCTGATATCGGTGGCCGCCTGCCAGCGCGGCCGGCCGTTGTAGAGCACCAATGGCACGATGGGGGGCAGGTGGCCGGTCTCGCCCAGTTGGCGGGTGCGGATCAGGTCCTGATAGAGCAGGGCGGCATAGTCCATGATGCGGACGGCCATATACGGGTCCACGGAGGACTGGAATTCCAGCAGCAGGTAGAGATAGAGCCAGTGTTCGCCCCATCGGACCCGCCAGATGACATCGGCACAGCGGCTGCGCAGATCGTCCGTGACGTAGCTGCCGTTTACTTTTTCGAGAGTGTCCAGGTCCAGTTCGGCCACCCAGCTCTCCGGCACAAAGCCGGTGAGCAGGTCGCGGACCATCTCCGGGTGGGAGAACAGCAGTCGGTAGCCGGTATCGTGGTCGTCCATGGCATGCTCCGGTGACACCGGCGCCTTCCCTGGCAGCGGCTGCGGAGCAGTATTCCATGGTCGGGCGGGTCGGCGTGTCAGCCATCGCCACCAAAGCGTGTAGGTGTCAGCCGACGTGGGCTGCCGGCGCAGGCGTACGTACCGGCGCGGGGGCGGGGCGCACACTGCCTTTTTCCAGCCAGAACAGGGTGCCGGCCACCACCGCGACCGGCATGATCACCAGGTTCACCAGTGGCAGCATGGTCAGGGCCAGGATCAGGCTGCCGAGGGCGGTCACCAGAATGCGCTGCTGGCGCAGTTGCCCCAGCATTTCTTCGAAGCTCACCAGGCGGGTGTCGGCGCCATAGTCGATGTACTGGATGGCCAGCATCCAGCCGGACCAGATAAACCAGATCACCGGCGCCAGCAGGTTCACCACCGGGATAAAGGACAGGATGCCGACCAGGATCAGCAACAGCACCGCGCGCCACAGCCAGTACCAGGTCTTGCGAAGCTCGCGCTTGAGAGTGCGCCAGATCATCGACGGGATGCTTTCCTCCGGCTGCGCGGGGAAGCCCAGCGGGGGCGCCACGCGGTTGTCCACCTGGGCAGCCAGAAAGCCCATGAACGGCGCGGCCACCAGTTGCACCACATAGGTGAATACGCTGGCCATCAGTGCCAGCAGCAGCACCCAGATCAGCAACTGTAGCAGGCCGGTGAACAGCCCGATGACCGGGTTCAGGAACGCCAGCCAGCCTTCCAGGGCCCAGCCGGCGGTCAGCGCACCCAGCAGACCGGTAAGCCAGCTGCCGGTAAACCAGTAGGCGCTACCGAACAGCAGGCTGTTGAACAGGATCGGGACAATCACCCACGGGCGGATGCCTGGCCCGAAGGCGAGGCGGGCGGCACGGCGGAGGTAGTGGATGGCTTCGGCAATGGGGGGCATGGCGGGTTGTTCCCTGTGGTGGCACATTCCTGACAGGCGGCCCAGTTTACCTGAGCCGGGGACAGGTGCCAGACCCCCGGCCGGCACTGGTCGGACAAATAGTGCGGCGCTGGAATTTTCTATACACTAGCCGTTTTTCCGGGGTGGCCCAGAGCGCACTTGCCGGGACCGCGCCGGTGCCGTCTGCCGGACGCAAGTGTTTGTTATGGCAATGGTTCATCGCCACCGGGCGATCACCGTGGCCGCGTCACCACCAGTTCACAGCCAAGCGCCGCCGGAACGCGGTGCTCTGACCGGGTCCAGCACAACCATGCGACTGAAAAGTATCAAGCTTGCGGGTTTCAAGTCCTTCGTTGACCCCACCACCGCCCTGTTTCCGGAGAACCTCACCGCGGTCGTCGGCCCGAACGGCTGCGGCAAGTCCAATATCATCGACGCCGTGCGCTGGGTGATGGGGGAATCCTCCGCCAAGCACCTGCGCGGTGAATCCATGGCGGACGTCATCTTCAACGGTTCCAATGCCCGCAAGCCGGTCGCGCAGGCCAGCATCGAGCTGGTGTTCGACAATGGCGACGGCAAGATCGGCGGCGAATACGCCCGCTATGCCGAAATCTCGGTGCGCCGGATGGTGACCCGCGACGGCCAGTCCAACTATTTCCTCAACGGCACCAAGTGTCGCCGCAAGGACATCACCGACCTGTTCCTGGGGACGGGGCTGGGCGCACGCAGCTACGCCATCATCGAGCAGGGCATGATCTCGCGCCTGATCGAGGCGCGCCCGGAAGACCTGCGTGTCTACATCGAAGAAGCGGCGGGTATCTCGCGTTACAAGGAGCGCCGCCGCGAAACCGAAAACCGCATGCGCCGCACGCGCGAGAACCTGGAGCGGCTGACGGACATCCGCGAAGAACTGGAACGTCAGCTTGAGCGCCTGTCCCGCCAGGCGGCCGCAGCGGAAAAATACAAGCAGTACAAAGAAGAAGAACGCCTGGTCGGTGCCCAGGTGCGGGCCCTGCGCTGGCGTACGCTGAACACCCAGGTGGAACAGATCGAGCATGTCATGCGCGAGCTGGAAGTGGCCGTGGAAGCAAAAGTCGCCGAGCAGCGCCATGTGGATGCCGAGCTGGAACGTCTGCGTGACGGCCATACCGACGTACAGGACCGCTTCAACAGCGTGCAGCAGGAATATTACGCGCTGGGTGCAGAAGTGGCGCGGCTGGAACAGAGCATCCAGCACCAGCGCGAGCGCAAGCAGCAGTTGAACGAAGAATTGATGCAGGTGGAACAGAACTGGCGCGAGGCCAGCGCGCACCTGAGCACCGACGGCGAACGCATTGCTGAACTGGATGAAAAGCTGGCCGAACTGGAACCGGAACTGGCTCTGGTTCGCGAACAGGAAGCCGAGGCCGTTGAACAACTGGCGATGGCCGAGGAACAGATGCAGACCTGGCAACAGGAGTGGGAAACCTTTAACCACAGCTCCGCCGAATCGCGCCGCAAGGCCGAAGTGGAGCAGTCGCGCATCCAGCACCTGGAAACCTCTATCGAACGGCTGTCGGACCGCATCGACCGTCTGAGCAAAGAGCAGGGCAGCCTCGACGCCGGCCCGCTGTCGGCCGAGATGCGCCAGTTCGAGGAACAGCAGGCGCAACTGCGCGAGCAGGCCGAAGAAGCAGAGATGCGCTCGGAGAGCGTGCAGGAACAGATCAACAGCATCCGCCGCGACAACGGCGAGCGCGGTCGCCAGCTTGATGAAGACCGCGACCAGTTGCAGAAAATGAAAAGCCGCCATGCCACCCTGGAAGCATTGCAGAAAGCCGCCCAGGGTGACGATGGCCGGGTGTCGGAGTGGTTCGAGCGGCATCAGTTGCAGCAACGTCCACGGCTGGCCGAAAAACTGGATGTGCAGCCAGGTTGGGAGCGCGCCGTGGAAGCGGTGCTGGGCGACAGCCTGCAGGGGCTGTGTGTCGAAGGCTTCGATCAGGTGGAACAGTGGCTGGGCGACCTGTCCCATGGCCGCGTCTGCCTGCTGGCACCGAGCAACGCTGCCAAAGACGGTGCACACGGCCGGACGCTGGCGGCCCTGGTCAGTGGTCCGGTGCCGGCGCAGCTTGGCCAGATTTATGCGGTGGAGTCGCTGGCCGACGCGCTGGCACTGCGCGGCCGTCTCAGCGCTGCTGAGTCTGCCGTGACCCGCGACGGCATCTGGGTCGGCCCGGACTGGCTGCGGGTGGTGCGTGAGCAGGACCAGGAAGCCGGCATTCTGGAGCGGCGTCGTGAACTGGAGCGGCTGGAAGACCAGATTCCCGAACTCGACGCGCGAGTGGCGGAAAACCGTGCGGCACTGGAGGCCGGCCGCGAACGCGTGCAGGAACTGGAACACGAGCGCGAAGAAAGCCAGCGCCAGGCGTCGCGCATCAACCGCGATCTGGGCGAGCTGAACGCCCAGATCAGTGCGCGTCAGGTGCGGCTGGAACAGATCACCATGCGTCGCGAGCGCCTGGGCCGTGAGCTGGACGAAAGCCGCGAGCAGCGCACGCAGGAACAGGAACAACTGAAAGAAGCCCGCTCGGTGCTGACCGAAGCACTGGACGCCATGGAACAGGACAGCGGCCAGCGCGAAGCGTTGCTGTCACGCCGTGACAGCGCCCGCTCGCAGCTGGACGAAGCCCGCCAGAAAGCCCGTCAGCAACGTGACCAGTCGCATCAACTGGCGATGGAAGTGCAGGGCGCACGCACCCAGGCAGATTCATTGCGCCAGGGGCTGGTGCGTCTGGATGCGCAGGTCGCCAGCCTGACCGAGCGCAAGGCGCTGCTGGAACGCCAACTGGACGAAGGCGATGATCCGGGCATTGAACTGAAAGCGCAGCTGGAAGAAAAACTCGGTCTGCGCCTGGAATCTGAAACCCGCCTGCAGTCGGTGCGTCGCGAACTGGAAACCATCGATCACGAAGTGCGCAACCTGGACGGCCAGCGCCAGCAGTTTGAGCGTCAGGCACAGGAAGTGCGCAGTGCGCTCGACGGCAAGCGCATGCAGTGGCAGGAAATCAAGGTGCGTCGCAGCACCGTGCAGGAACAACTGGCCGAACAGCAGTTCGATCTGCAGACCGTGCTCGAGAACCTGCCCGAAGACGCCGCCGAGGACACCTGGAACCAGGAACTGGAAGCCATTGCCGCACGTATCAGCCGGCTGGGCCAGATCAACCTGGCCGCGATCGACGAGTACAAGACCCAGGCCGAGCGCAAGGAATACCTGGATCGCCAGAACGCTGACCTGGATGACGCCCTGAACACGCTGGAAAATGCCATCCGCAAGATCGATCGCGAAACGCGAACGCGCTTCAAGGAATACTTCGACCGCATCAACAAAGGCCTGCAGGAGCTGTTCCCGAAAGTGTTTGGCGGTGGGCACGCCTACCTGGAACTGACCGGGGAAGATCTGCTCGACACCGGCGTGGCCATCATGGCGCGTCCACCGGGCAAACGGAACAGCACCATCCATCTGCTTTCCGGTGGCGAAAAAGCGCTGACGGCACTGTCGCTGGTTTTCTCAATTTTTCAATTGAACCCGGCGCCGTTCTGTATGCTGGACGAGGTGGACGCGCCGCTGGATGACGCCAACGTCGGCCGTTTCTGTAACCTGGTGCGCGAGATGTCCGGCGTGGTGCAATTCATTTACATTACCCACAACAAGATCGCCATGGAGATGGCCCATGCGCTGATGGGGGTCACCATGCACGAGCCAGGCGTGTCACGGCTGGTATCGGTGGATGTGGACGAGGCTGCAGAGATGGCCGCGCTGTGATCATAGAGGCTGTTTTTTCGGGGTGTTGGGGTAGTACAAACAAGGAAGAGGCAAGGTAATGGGCCTGAATCTGGAAACCCTGGTAGGCATTCTGGTCATTCTGATCCTGCTCATCATGGCCGATGGGCTGCGCAGAATGCTGCGTGAGCGCAACACCCGGCTGCGCATGAAGATCGAACCACGGCAGCACCGCGAGGACGCGGAGGCCGGGGGTGGAGATCGCTTCAACCCGGAACTGCCTTCCGGTGGCGCGCGGGTGGTGCAGCGCATTCTGGAGCAGCGTGCAGCGGCCGAGGAAGAAGCCCGCGAGCGCGAGCAGCCTGAGCGTCCCGCGTTTCGGGCTGCCACCCAGCAGCCGCTGTTCGAGGCCGATGACGAACCGGATGACGTGCCTGAGGTGCCGGCCCGCGCCGTGCCGCAGGACGACATCGAAGACGATCTCCCGCCAATGCGGGCCGAACGCGAACCGGCCCCGGTGCGGGAACCGGCGCCCGTCCGTGAACCGGCGCCGGCGAAACCGGCCGCGCGCCCGGCAGCCCGCAGGCCCGAGCCACCACCGCGTGCGGAACCGGCATTGCTGGAAGTGATTGTGGTGCACCTGATCGCCCCGCGCGGCCACCGTTTCGACGGCCGTGAACTGCTGCAGGAATTGCTCGAGAGCGGCATGCGCTTTGGTGAAATGAACATTTTCCACTGCCACCGTCAGGAACAGGGCGAAGATGTGTTGCAGTTCAGCATGGCCAATGCCGTAGAGCCGGGCACCTTCGATATTGACGAGATGGACCGCGAGCAGTTCGCCGGCACCACATTCTTCCTGAAACTGCCGGGCCCTGGCCGGCCGCTGGCGGCGCTGGACCGGATGCTGGACACCGTGCGCACCCTGGCCGAACGACTCGGCGGCGAACTCAAGGATGAACAGCGCAGCGTACTGACGCCGCAGAACATGGAGCATATGCGCCAGCGGGTGCAGGAATTCGAGCGTCGCCTGCACCTGA
Organism: Isoalcanivorax pacificus W11-5; assembly: GCF_000299335.2. Classification (NCBI taxonomy): domain Bacteria; kingdom Pseudomonadati; phylum Pseudomonadota; class Gammaproteobacteria; order Oceanospirillales; family Alcanivoracaceae; genus Isoalcanivorax; species Isoalcanivorax pacificus. Next base: position 1,451,012 of record NZ_CP004387.1, read on the forward strand.
AAGAACAACACTGAATGCTTCACGGGCGCGGTCCGCCGCGCCCGCCGCCACATGACGGAACCATCCCATGAGCACATCCGCCGAGACGCCTGGTGCCGAAGCTGCCCGCCTGCGGGCCCGGCTCAACGACTGGAGTTACCGCTATTACGTGCTGGATGACCCGGCGGTGCCGGATGCCGAGTACGACCGGCTGTTTCGGCAACTGCAAGCGCTCGAGGAGGCTCACCCGGAGCTGATCAGCGCGGATTCGCCGACCCAGCGTGTCGGTGACCGCCCCCTGGAAGGGTTCGAGGAAGTGCGTCACGAGGTGCCGATGCTTTCGCTCGGCAACGCGTTCGATGACGCAGACCTGATGGATTTCGACCGTCGCATTCGCGAGCGCCTGGACCTGGACGGTGACGTGGAATATGTCGCCGAGCCAAAGCTCGATGGTCTGGCGGTGAGTCTGGTGTACGAAAACGGCCAACTGGTCCGGGGTGCCACCCGGGGTGATGGTCAGACCGGTGAGAACATCACCAGCAATATCCGCACTTTGCGTTCCGTGCCGCTGACATTGCGGGGCGACGCTCCCGCACTGGTGGAAATCCGTGGCGAGGTCATGATGACCCACGAAGGCTTTGCCGAGTTGAACGAACGCCAGCTGGCGGCGGGCCTGAAAACCTTCGCCAACCCGCGCAACGCGGCCGCCGGCAGCCTGCGCCAGCTCGACATGAAACTGACCGCACAACGGCCGCTGGAATTCTTTGCCTACAGTGTGGCACGCCTGGAGGGCCAGGACTGGCCGGCGCGTCACAGCGAACTGCTGGAGAAAGTGCGCGACTGGGGGCTGCGGGTGAACCGGGAAGTGCGTACCTGCGCCGGTGTCCAGGCGTTGCGTGCCTTTTACGACGACATTCTCAAACGTCGCGACCGCCTCGGCTACGATATCGACGGCGTGGTGTACAAAGTCGACCGTCTCGACTGGCAGAACGACCTGGGCTTTGTCTCCCGCGCACCGCGCTGGGCTGTTGCGCACAAATTCCCCGCCCAGGAAGAAATCACCGTGCTGCGCGAGGTGGAATTCCAGGTCGGCCGCACAGGGGCGATCACGCCGGTCGCCCGTCTGGAGCCAGTCCAGGTAGGCGGCGTCACCGTCAGCAATGCCACCCTGCACAACATGGACGAAATCACCCGGCTGGATTTACGCATTGGCGATACGGTGGTGATCTATCGCGCCGGCGATGTAATTCCGAAAGTGGTCAGTGTGGTCACGGAGCGGCGCCCGGCGGATGCCCGGCCGATCAGCCTGCCGGCGCATTGCCCCGTCTGCGGCAGCGAGATCTTTACCCCCGAAGGCGAAGCCATTGCCCGCTGCACCGGCGGCCTGATCTGCAGCGCCCAGCGCAAGGAGGCGCTGCGTCATTTCGCCTCCCGCCGGGCCATGGACATCGAAGGGCTTGGTGAAAAACTGGTGGATGCCCTGGTGGAACAAGGGCTGGTGCACACCCTGGCCGACCTTTATCGCCTGGAGGCGGAGCCCGTGGCGGCGCTGGAACGCATGGGCGAAAAATCCGCGACCAATCTGATTGCCGCGTTGGAAAAGAGCAAGCAGATGCCGCTGTCGCGGTTCCTGTTTGCGCTGGGCATCCTCCAGATCGGCGAGGAAACGGCCAAAGCCCTGGCCAGTTCGTTTGGGGAATTGCCGGCGATTCGTCAGGCGGACGAGATCCTGTTGCTGGCGGTGCCGGATGTCGGTGGCAAGGTGGCGCAGTCTGTGGCCGCCTTTTTCCACGAAGCCCATAACCAGGAGGTGATCGACGAGCTGCTGGCGCTGGGGTTGACCGCCCGGGGCAACGGCGCGCCCGCGCCGGAATTTGTCGCCCGCCTGACGGTGGCGCATGTGCTGAATGCCGCCAAGACACTGAACGCGCCGTTGCAGGGCATCGGCCAGAAATCACTGGAGAAGCTCGGCGAGCAGTTCGCCGATGTAGGAGCGTTGCTGCACGCCGATGCCCAGGTGCTGGCCGATGCCGGCCTGCCAGAGAATGCCGCCAGTGCGGTCCGGGCCTGGCTGTCTGATGCAGACTGGGCGGCGCGCCTGCAACGGTGCCATGAACAGATCGCTGCACTGCGTGAGCGCGCGCCCGCCACCGAGCAGGTGCAGCGTCCGCTGGCAGGGCAGACCTGGGTGCTGACCGGCAGCCTCGCCTCGCTCACCCGCGACCAGGCCAAGGCCATGCTGGAACAGCTCGGCGCCAAGGTGGCAGGCAGCGTGTCGAAAAACACTGCGTGCGTGGCGGCTGGCGAAGCCGCCGGCAGCAAGCTGGCAAAAGCGGAAGAACTTGGCATTCCGGTGCTCGATGAAGCCGGCCTGCTTGCCATGCTGGCCGAACACGGGTTAACTCCGTCTGCATGAGACCAATGTGGTTAGTGCTGACAGTAGTCATGACGCTGGGCAGCGGCTGCGCGATGAGCCCGCCGGAGAATGTGGATAATGCCTGCGCCATCTTCGACCAGCGCGGTGGCCTGTTCAATAACTGGCAGCGGTACGCGAAGAATACCGAGAAGGAATTCGGCGTGCCGGTGCCGATCCTGATGGCGACTATCTATCAGGAATCGCGCTTCCAACCGCGCGCCCGGCCGCCGCGCACCAAACTGCTCGGCTTCATCCCCTGGCGGCGTCCGTCGAATGCGTTCGGTTACCCGCAGGCGCTGAATTCCACCTGGGACTGGTACCAGGAGGCGACCGGCAAATCCTTTGCGCGGCGCTCGAAATTCAAGGATGCGGTGCACTTTGTGGGCTGGTACCACGACCAGTCGCACCGTCGCAACGGCATCGCCAAGACCGATGCCTACAATCTGTACCTGGCCTATTACGCCGGGCACGGGGGCTACGCCCGCGGCACCTATCGCAACAACCGCGGCATGCTCAACAGCGCAGCGCGGGTGGCCAGCATGGCGCAGACCTACGACAGCCAGTTGCGCGGCTGCGGCCGCCGCTAGCGTTCAGAACCAATCCGGTGGCCGGACGGGGAAGCCGCCACGGACAGCATCAATCACGGGGGAGGCGAATGGATTCCGAATCCATTGTCTACGGATGTATCAAGCACCTGCCGTTCGGCGAGCTGGTGCAGCGCAAGGCGAGCTGCATGCACAACCGCCGCGCGATCCGCCAGTTGCCGCAGGCCGATGAATGGCCGTTCCTGTGCCGCGAGATGTTCGCCGTGCCGGGCGATGACCTGATGGGCGGCACCTTCCAGACCCAGGTGATCCATTTCGGCATGTCCTACCAGGCGGTGGAATACGAATGGGAGCACTGGATCCGCAAGTTCGAATCCCTGCTCAGGCAGATGTACTGGGTCAGCGCCGTGGTGCATCTGGAAACCGAACTCTCCGGGCACCATACCTTTGTCTGGGATGCCACCGACGTGTGCCACGAGCCCAGCGACCAGCCGCTCAGGGTGCGCTGCGAATGGGCCCGAGAGGGGGCCATCGCCTGATGCAGGTTGTCGGCTGTTTCGCCCGTCCAGCGGCACGTTTATGGCGTGGGAGGCACAATGCGCCAATCTGTGGCAGGATAGCCCGGCCATGAAGGGAGCCAGTTCTATGCGATATACCCCCAGCCTGCGGCGCGGGAACACGCCGGGCATGCAGCCGCCGCCACGCGGTGACGCGCTGCAAAGCGAAAGCGCGCTGCTGGAGCGCCTGCTGGTCAGACGCTTCGGTCCGTTGCCGGAAGCCCTGGCGCTGCGCCTGAAACTGGCGGAATCCATGCAACTGGAAACCTGGGCCCAGCGCATGCTGCAGGCCGAATGCCTGGAACAGGTGTTTGCCGACGCCTGATACCTGTTACGGCGCCTTCCCGGGCGCCGCCGTTTCCTCTCCTCCCAGTACATCCCGCAGCCCGTCCAGCCGGGCGCGTGCCGTGTCGGCGTGCGCCCGCGTCGTCGATTGCCAGTTGTCCGGCTGCTCACGCGCCACGGCCGTGGCCAGGGCCGGTGCGGTCAGCAGGCCGGCGGCGTCGTGGCAGTGGGCCGCGCCGTCTGGCAGCGCACGGCCTTGCACATAACCGTTCTGGATCGCCTGGGCATCCAGGGTGGGCAATTGGGCCGGCAGTTCGCGGACGGCATCGAAGTACTCCGTGCAATCGGTGTGACGCAGCGCCACGCTGTCCAGCAACGACAGCGACTGGTCGAGCAGCGCCCGGCTCAGGGATTCCGCCAGGTCTGGGTTGCCGTCGTTGATGGCGTCCAGCAAGTCGTCGAGGGTGTGCCGGTAGTGTTCGGTGAGGGCCTGACTGTCGGGCAGGGTCTGTTCTGCCCGGTCGGCAATGGCCGCCGTGTCGGCGCCCGTGTCGCCAGGGTCGTTACAGCCGCCGAGCGGCAGTATCAGCAACGGGAACAGCAGGGCATAGCGGGGCAGCGCAGGACTTTTTCCGGGGTTCTCAATCGGGTTCTCCATGGGGTTCTCCTCCGGCCTGGCCTTGTGGCCGGCCTGTCGCCTGAAGAGCCCATGCTAGGAACGGGGCGCGGCGCTTCACAAATCGCAGGCGTGCTTTTTGTGAAATGCGCCCCGCCGGCACGGGGCCGGCGGGGGCAGCCGGCGATCAGCCGGCGTCGCGCAGGCGGCGGGCAGCCTGCACCATGTTTTCCAGTGCGCTGCGGGTTTCCTCCCAGCCACGGGTCTTCAGCCCGCAATCCGGGTTCACCCACAGTCGCTCTGCCGGGAGGTTGGCGGCGGCTTTCTGCATCAGGCCGACAATCCAGTCCACCTCCGGCACGTTTGGCGAGTGGATGTCATAGACCCCGGGGCCGATGTCGTTCGGGTAGTGGAAATCCTCGAACGCTTTCAACAGTTCCATGTTCGAGCGGGACGTTTCGATGGTGATCACGTCGGCGTCCATGGCGGCGATGGATTCGATGATGTCGTTGAATTCCGCGTAGCACATGTGCGTGTGCGTCTGCGTGTCATCGCGCACGGCGCCGGTGCTCAGGCGGAAACAGTCCACTGCCCAGCCGAGGTAGGCCGGCCAGTCGGCGCGGCGCAGCGGCAGGCCCTCGCGCAGGGCGGGTTCGTCGATCTGGATCACGCGGATGCCGGCGTCTTCCAGGTCGAGCACTTCCTGTCGCAGTGCCAGCGCAAGCTGCTCACAGGTTTTCTGGCGCGGCTGGTCATCGCGCACGAACGACCATTGCAGGATCGTCACCGGGCCGGTGAGCATGCCCTTGACCGGCTTGTCGGTCAGCGACTGTGCATAGGCGCTCCAGGCCACCGTCATCGGTTGCGGGCGGCTTACGTCGCCGAAGATCACCGGTGGTTTTACGCAGCGCGAGCCGTAGCTTTGCACCCAGCCATTCTGCGTGAAGGCAAAGCCCTCCAGCAGTTCGCCGAAGTATTCCACCATGTCGTTACGCTCGGCTTCGCCGTGCACCAGCACATCGATGCCGATTTCTTCCTGATAGCGGATGCACTGTTCGATTTCCCGGCGGATGGCGGCGTCGTAATCGGCCTCGCTCAGGGCGCCTTTTTTCAGGTCGCGGCGTAGCGCGCGGATTTCCCGGGTCTGCGGGAACGAGCCGATGGTGGTGGTCGGGAACGCCGGCAGTTTCAGCGCCTGTTGCTGGGCGCTGATGCGCGTCTCGAACGGCGACTGGCGATCACGCGACACGCCATCCAGCACTGCCATGTATGCTTGCACTGCCGGGTTGTGGATGCGCGGCGAAGTGGCGCGTGCAGCGATGGCGGCGCGTTGGCCGGCCAGTGCTTCGGCCGCCTCCGCCGGTGCATCCAGCGCCTGCGCAAGCAGCGCCAGCTCGTCCAGTTTCTGCCGGGCAAAACTGAGCCAGCCTTTCAGTTCCGCATCCAGTTTCTGTTCATGCGCCAGGTCCACCGGCACATGCAGCAGTGAGCAGGACGGTGCCAGCCACAAACGTTCCCCCAGTTGGGCACGGGCCGGCTCGATCAGCGCCAGGGCCTTGTCCAGATCGGTCCGCCATATGTTGCGGCCGTTGATGACACCGGCAGAGAGGATTTTCTTGTCGCCCAGCCGGGGCAGCACTGCCGCAAGCTGTTCCGGCGCGCGCACCAGATCCAGGTGCAGGCCGGCTACCGGCAGTGCCAGCGCGGTGAACAGGTTGTCGTTCAGGCCGCCGAAGTAGGTGGCCAGCAGCAGCTTGACCGGGCCGGCGGTGAGCTGGTCATAGACGCGCAGCAAGGCGCGCTGCCAGGCGTCCGGCAGATCCAGCACCAGAATCGGTTCGTCGATCTGTACCCATTCCACGCCCTGGTCGGCCAGCCGTGCCAAGACCTCGCGGTACACCGGCACCAGCCGTTCCAGCAGGTCCAGCTTGGCGCTGTCGCCGGCGCTGGTGTAGGCGTCGCCCTTGCCCAGCCACAGCCAGCTCAGCGGGCCGGGAATGACCGGCTTGGCCTGGTGGCCCTGGGCCTGCGCCTCGGCCACCTGCTCGAACAGGCTGTCGCGGGCGATGCGGTAGGTCTGCGACGGGTGCAGTTCCGGCACGATGTAGTGGTAGTTGGTATCGAACCACTTGGTCATTTCGCAGGCAGCGGCAGGCGTGCCACTGGGTGCGCGGCCACGGGCCATGCGGAACAGGGTGTCCAGGTCCACCGGCTCACCGGCGTCCTGGCCGAAGCGCGGCGGCACGGCGCCGAGCAGGCAGTTCCATTCCAGCATCTGGTCATACCAGGCGAAATCGCCCACCGGCAGCAGGCTGATGCCCGCCTCGGCCTGGGCAGCCCAGTGCCGGGCGCGCAGTTCGCGGCCCACATGCTCAAGCTCCGAGCGTTGCAGGGTGCCGGCCCAGTAGGCCTCCTGGGCCTGTTTCAGTTCGCGTCGCGCGCCGATGCGCGGGAAGCCAAGCGTGTGCAGCGTGGTCATGATCTTGTCCGTTCGGTGGTGAAAGGGTCTGCGCAGCCACGGCGGCCACGTCCAGTCAGTGGGCTATTGTGACGAGGACACAATGTGAGACAAAATCAAGTTCCGCATATGAACTATGAGATTGTCTCATGTTAGAGCTGCGCCATCTGGAAACCCTCACCGCCATCCGCGAAGGCGGCAGCCTGGTGGAGGCCGCCGAGCGGCTGCATGTCACCCAGTCCGCGCTGTCGCACCAGTTGCGCGACCTGGAAGACCGGCTGGGGCTGCAACTGCTGAACCGGCGCACCCGGCCGCTGCGCTTCACCACCGCCGGGCTGCGGCTGCTGGGGTTGGCGGACGAGGTATTGCCGCGCCTGCGTACCGCCGAGCGCGAACTGCGGCGGCTGGCGGCGGGCCAGACTGGCCGGTTGCACCTGGCCATCGAGTGCCATTCCTGCTTCCAGTGGCTGATGCCGGCGCTGGATGTGTTCCGCAGCCAGTGGCCGGACGTGGCGCTGGACCTGTCGGCGGGGTTTTCCTTTGCCCCGATCCCGGCGCTGGTGCGCGGTGACCTGGACCTGGTGATCACCTCTGACCCGGTGCCGATGGACGCCGTGAGTTATATCCCGCTGTTCCGCTATGAGCTGGTACTGGCCGTGGCCCGCGACAGCGCGCTGGCGGCGCGTCGTCATCTGGCACCGGATGATCTTGCCGACCAGACTTTGATCACCTACCCGGTGGAGCGGGCCCGACTGGATATTTTCACCGCGTTCCTGGACCCCGCCGGCGTCGAACCGGCGGCGCAGCGCACCGCCGAACTGACGCCGATGATGGCGCAGCTGGTGGCCAGTGGCCGGGGCGTGGCGGCGTTGCCGAACTGGGCGCTGACCGAATACCTCGACCAGGGATTGCTGAAGGCCGTGCCACTCGGTGCCGAAGGGGTGTGGCGCACACTGTACGCCGCCGTGCGGGTGGAGGAGCAGCACGCACCCTATCTGCAGGATTTTCTCGCCGTGGCGCGGGAGCTGTGTTTCCGCGACCTGTCCGGCATTCGCATGCCGCGCGGGCAGGGCGCGTAGCGGCGTAGCGCCAGCATTGCGCAGGCGCCGCAACCTGCCACAGTGAACCCTTTTCCGCGCCCGCCGGACGCGGGCTGTCAACGAAAAGGGGAAGCACCATGGCCACACTGGAATGTCGCCTGATCCACGCCTCGGTCGCCTGCTACGCGATCCACAATGGCAAGCTCGATCCCGCCAATCCCGATCTGCAGGCGCTGGGCCTGCAATCGGGCACCACGCCCACCGTCTTCATCAACGGCCCTGACCATATCAACGCCGGCTTTGTTGCCGAAACCTGGGACAACTGGGTGGTGCTCGCGATACGCGGCACGCTGCCGCCGTTCACTGGCGATTTCTGGGCCTGGGTGCGCGACTGGCTGCAGGATTTCGAAGCCGGCCCCACCGACTGGATCGTCAACGGCCGGCATTTCGGCCGCGTCGAAACCGGCTTTGCCACCGCGCTGCACAGCATCTGGCCGCAGGTGATGGCGGCACTGGGGCGCATCGACCTCAGCCGCAAGCAGGGCATCCTTATCACTGGCCACTCCAAGGGCGCGGCGATGACGTTCCTGGCGGCGTCATTGCTGAAGTCGCAGATGCCGCACGTGCTGGTTGAAAACTGCTGCTTCGCTGCGCCGCTGACCTGCGACGCGCACTTCCGCGACAACTACAACGCCCTGGGCCTGCGGCCGTTCAGCGTGCGTTACCAGAACGAATACGACCTGGTGCCGTACCTGCCCTGGTGGCCCTCACTGGCGCTGCTCGCGCACGCCGAACAGCGTGACAGGGGCGCGACGCAGCAACTGGCCAGCGCCAACTGGCCGGCGGCCGGCAACAACCTGTATGTACCGATGGGCATCCTGCGTTATATCGGGCCGGGTTGTGCCATCGAGTATGGCGACAAGGCCGAGCGCGATGCCTGGGATGCGATGAAGTACGCGCTGGAGCATCTTGAATTCAGCAGGATTGCGGCCGCGCATTCTGCTGACGGGCGCTACCTGCACTGTGTCTGTCAGGCCGGGACCTGTGCCACGGAGTGAGCTGGCAGCGTAAGGGTAAAACGCGTGCCGCCTTCGGGCCGTGCGGTCCACGCCGCCTGCGCGCCGAGGGCGGCAGCGCGATGACGCATATTGGTCAGCCCGCGCCCGGACGACACCGGTTGTGCGGGCAGGCCGATGCCGTTGTCGCTGATCTGCACCTGCACGCTGTCGGCATTCGCACTGGCGCTGAGCCAGAGGGTATCGGCCTGCGCGTGCTTGATGACATTGGTGATTGCCTCCTGCACAACGCGCAGGACATGCAGTGCGCTGCCCGGTGTCAGCCAGGCCAGCGGAGGCAGTGCCTCAATGTGCCAGCGCACCGACAGGCCGGCCGCTTCCAGCCGTGGCTGCATGCGAAAGCGCAGGGTGCCGAGCAGTAACCCGAGATCGGCCTCCACGGGCTCCAGCGAATCGATGGTGAGCTTGAGCGCCTCGATGCATTCGCGCAGCACTTCGCCGAGATGATCGTTGTTGCACTGGCCGTGCTCGATCATGCGCAGCGCGCCGGTGAGTGAGGCACCGAGGCCGTCGTGCATGTCCTGCATCAGCCGCTGGCGTTCGCCGGTGAGCACGTCACGGCGTTCTATTTCGCGCAATTGCCGGTAACTTTCCGCCAGTTCCGCTTCGCGCGCGGCGAGCGTGCGCGTGAGCAGCAACTGGCCCTGTTCCATCGCCCTGAAACCTTCCTGGAAACGCCGGTTGAGGATGTACCAGAGCAACAGGAAGAACGCCCCCACGGAATAGATATGCAGATACAGCCGCTCCAGGCTGAGCTGGTAATTCATCAGCAGGATGTCGTGCACCGCCAGCGGCACACCGGCGATATTCAGGCAGGCCAGCGCCAGCGCCAGCCGGTCGCGGCCACGCACCGCCGTCCACAGCAGCAGCGGAATGGCGATGGCCGTCATCAGCAGCACCAGGCCGTAACTGAGATTGGCCAGGGCCGCCGTGGTGGTGGACGACGCCAGCCCCGGCAGGGTGGCCAGCGTGGCGCAGAGCATGCCCAGCAGCATCAGCCGTTCCATCAGGCGATAGCGCCGCCGGCACAGCCAGAAGTTGAAGACCAGGCTCACCACCACCAGCCAGCCGACACTGTTCACGGTCAGCCAGCCGAACCATGCCGAACTGACCAGCCGCGTGTCCAGCGGCCCGGTGAAGTGCAGTACCCGCACCAGATAAAGCAGGGAAGCGATAAAGAACAGCGGCGCCAGCCACTCGCTGCGGCCCGGCCGCCACAGGCTCAGGCCGAACAGCGCCAGCACCAGATAGACGACCGCGATGGCCGGCGGCAGCAGGTTCTGCAACACCAGGCGAGCGCGGTAGGACCAGATCAGATCCTCCTCGCTGCCGACCCAGACGCGGGTGATGCCGCCGCCGAAGCCGGGCGTGCTGTCCATGCGCAGCAACAGAGTGGCCGGGCGCGGGCCACCGTCCAGCGGGTCCAGCGGCACCCAGACGGGCCGGTTGAAACCGTTCCAGACCGGGTCACCCCGGGAGCGCCAGAGCAGGGAGCCGTCGCCGTAGAGCGCCACCTGCCCCACGGTCTGCCAGCGTGGCAAATAGAGGAACAGCGGCGTATGCGCCTGTTGCTGGGCTGCGTCGAGTGCAAACCGGTACCAGGTGGTGTAGACACTCGGGCCGTGTTCCAGTGGCGTCACGTCACGGGGCAGGGAATGGGGCAGGGTGACCGGCGTCCAGCCTGTCTCCGGCAGCGGTGTGTCCAGCCGGGGAGGCGGCGGCGTGAAGGTGCCGGCCTGCGGTGGCAGCGTCAGTAGTTCGGCGTGGGTCAGGGCACGGGTCAGCGGGCTGGTGGCGGCCGCGCCACAGGCGCCCAGCAGGCAGGTCAGGGCCAGCAGCGCCAGGTATCTCACTGGTCCGGGCTCAGCCATTGCCGGCGGTAGGCTTCGTGCACCGCCCCGGCGCGGGAATTGACGCCGAGTTTGGTGTAGAGGCGGCGAATATAGGTTTGCACGGTCCAGGGGGACACCCCCAGTTCGGCGGCGATCTCGTGCATGGCGTAGCCCCGGGCAATGCGCGACAGCACCTCGGTTTCCCGCGCTGACAGGCTGTTGTCGTCGTCCCGCGCACCGGCCTCCGGTACGGCGGGCAGATAGCGCAGGAGCTGGCGGGCAATGGCCGGGCTGATCGGGCTGCCGCCGGCGTGCAGGGTACGGATTTCACTGACGATATGTGCGGCGCTGGCGTCCTTGAGCAGGTAGCCGGCGGCGCCGGCGTGGATCGATTGCAGCACCCGCGCTTCGTCACCGAACAGCGTCGCGACCATGATGCTGCAGGCCGGCCAGGCGTCACGGGCGGCGCGGATCATGTCGATGCCGGAACCGTCCGGCAGGCCCAGGTCCACCAGCAGGACCTGCGGTGCCGCCTGCGCGAGCAGGGCCAGACCCTGTTGCAGCGTGGCGGCCTCCAGCACAAGACGCAGCTCTGCCGTGGCGGCTATGGCTTGCGCCACTGCCGTACGGAACAGTGGATCGTCCTCCACCATTGCCAGCGTGATCACGTCTTGTTTTGCCCCCACGGCAGTGTGCGTCCGGCCGGTTATTTTTTGCCAAGCATACGCCGGCAGGGCGCATTTTGCAGGCCTAGCCGGCGCTGTCCTCAGTTTGGGTGACAGACAGCGCTGAACAGGGCTGTCGATAATGACGCCCTGCGGCGGCGAGCAGGCCGGCGCGTCCACCGGCCATGTCCGGCCAGCCTCAGGGGGCAGGATGCGTGACACAGATTCAGCACGATAATCACCGCGCCCGGCGCCTCCGTGACGAGGCGGGGAACGAGCCTGCCAGTGGCAGGGAGAGCTGGGGCGGGCAGCCGCTGGTGGTGCGGTTGTGGGGAGGCATCAGTGGCCGGCCGCATGACCTGTGGCTCGCCGCCTGCCGCCTGATTGACCTGCAACTGGCACACCCCGGCCTGGATGCGGCCTTCATCGCCGCACGACTGGGCTGCTCACGGGCCACGCTGTACCGGGCCTTTGCCGATCGGGATCTGGCGGTGGCGGGATATATTCGCGAACAACGCCTGCAACGGGTGTGGTGTCTGCTGCACAGCCTGCCGGCCTCGGTGCCGATTGCCGAAGTGGCCCGCCGCTGTGGTTTTCTCGACAGCACCAGCTTCAGCCGGCTGTTCCGCCGCCGCTTCGGGGTACGGGCGCGGGATGTGCGCGCCGGCGGTTGAGCCACCGGCGCGCTCGGGACTTACTCGCCGCGGACTTTCGCCACGAACTGGCTTTCCCGCTCGATCAGCCTGGCGAAGCTCGGCCGCTGGTGCACCTTGGCGATGTGGGCAGCCAGTGCCGGCCAGCGTGCCGGGTCCACCTGTTCGCCACCGTGCTGGAGGTTCACACACTGGGTGGCGACCGCGATGTCAGCGATGCTGAAAGCGTCGCCTGCAAACCAGTCACGGCCCTCGATCTGCGTTTCCAGATAGTCGAACAGCGGTGGCAGCTTCTCGGTCAGGGCTTTCTGCACCTTTTCCTCGTCGCAGGGTTTGCCGGCCAGCTTCATCACGATGCGGTTGCGGAACACCCCGAAGGTGGCCTGCGGCGCAACCTCGTAATCGGCGTATTTTTCCAGCCACAGCGCGCGGCCGTACTCATAGGCATCGGCCGGGTAGAGCGGCGGCTCCGGGTAGGCTTTTTCCAGATAGGCACAGATCACACCGGAATCGGCCAGCACCTTGTCCCCGTCTTCCATCGCCGGGATGCGGCGCAGTGGGTTGAGGGCGCTGTACTCCGCCGGGGAGCTGAACGGGTCGACATGGACGGATTCAAAGGCGAGGCCTTTCTCGGCCAGGGCGACGCGGGTCTTGCGGACAAAAGGCGAGAGGGCGGCGCCGTGCAGTTTGATGCTCATGGGTTACTCCCCTGGGTCACTTCGGGATCGGATGTCGGGGCCTATCTGAGCAAGCGTCAGCGGCCGGGGTCAATGACGGAATCGGTCATGCCGGGCAGGGCAGGCGACCCTGCGGCAAATGATGGCATTTTTATTTTTTTCGCTTGACGCCCGGCGAGCGCCTGCTAGACTTTGCGCCGCTTCCGGATGCTACCGGCAGCCACTGCGTCCCTTTCGTCTAGAGGCCTAGGACACCGCCCTTTCACGGCGGTAACAGGGGTTCGAATCCCCTAAGGGACGCCATTAGCGGGAATAGCTCAGTTGGTAGAGCGCAACCTTGCCAAGGTTGAGGTCGCGAGTTCGAACCTCGTTTCCCGCTCCAGATTAAAAAAAGGCCGGTTGTGCAAACAACCGGCCTTTTTGTTTCTCGGGGTGGGTAGTGCCAACGGCGAAACCCGGCACGTCCAGACCAGGATGTCTCCCCGCAACCCCACCCGGAAATGCCTTGTTGCTCCCTCCCTCGAACCCGTGCCACTGAGGCCATCCCTCTGTGAGGGGCGCTTTTTGTATGTCGATACCGTTCCCGCTGTACCCCGTCATCACCGCCCGGGCCGACGAGGCCCGGGCGGTGTAACCGTGCAGCCAGGTCAGCGGTCTTCGTAACGCTGATGCTTGAAGAAAATACCGGTATCGCCAAATTGCGACAGGGTGAATGCGGACGTGGTGACCAGCTCACCGATCTTCACCGCGCTGTCGCGCCGCTCACGGGCGTAGCGTTCCGTCACCCAGGGGAACAGCGAGGTTCTGATCGCCTGGCTGGTGCCGTACACGTCATACACGCGGGTGCCGGCCGGCAGGGTGGTCAGGTCGTCGCGGAAATCGTGTGGCGCGGTGCTGATGGCGTTGCGCAGGCTGGTGTTCGGCACAAAGTAGATTTGCGTCGGTGCTTTCACACTGCCCACCCCGGAGCCGTCCTGGTTCACCTTTGCCATGTCGCTCATCACCAGCAGCGTCGGTTTGGTCGATACCAGCGAGAACAGTGCGGTGGTGCCCAGGGTTTCGTTCACTTCCGGCTGCACGTAGTTGGACATTTCGTTGGCAAAGATATTGTGGTTGCTGCCCTGGCCGCTGAGCGTGTACAGCGCGGAAATGTTTTCCGAACGCCGGCCATCGACAAACAGTTTCAGCGCCAGCCCCGGTGCAAAGCCCCGGTCGGACGGGTCGCCGGTGACCGACAGCCGCAGCAGGCCATGGTCAGCGCCTTTGAACAGGCCGGTGAAGGGGTGCCCGGCACTGGGCACGAACTGTACTTTGGCCAGTGCGCCGCGCGGGTGGATCGGCTTGCTGTAGCCTGGCGGGGTCACGTCGGTGACGTCGCGCACTTTGGTCCACAGCACTGAATTGATCAAACCACCGATGTCGATCGGCTCGATGGCCGGCACGCTGCCGGCGGCATAGCTGGTGCGCAGTGCGCCGTTGACCCACAGGTGGTCCTGTTTCGCGCCGGCACTCCAGCTCTGGTAGTCCGCCGGCATGTTCAGGCCCCAGGGCTTGAAGGCGTTGTCCATGCCGGCCAGGCTGCTGGCCAGGGACGGGAAGTGACGGCGGATCACGTCGACCATGGTGTTGTCTTCCACCCAGTCGATGCCGGCGGCGGTGTAGACCGCATCGGTGTAGTCAGTGGTGAAAAAGCGGTCGGTCATCAGGCGCCGTGAGGCGTTGAGAATGAAAATCTGGAACGAGGTTTCGCCAAAGCCGAAGCCTTCCGGACGGGTTTCTTCCGCCAGTTGCCCGACCAGGGTATCGATCATTTCGACGTCGTTGCTGTACAGCGTTTTCAGGTTTGCCAGCAGTGTCGGGTCGCTGGTCAGGTCTTCGAAACGGGTGATCGGCTTCAGGCCGATCTGGCGGCGGAACTCGTTATAGCGCGGTACGCCGCGTTCCCGGTCGCGAAGAATATCAATCGCCGCCATGTCGATATCGCCGACAAACGGCAGCGACAGGTTGCGCATGAAATCCGGGTAATTGTTCAGTGTCAGCGCGCCCGGGTGGGTGATGCCGAACGAGTACCACAGGCGGTCTGCGCCAGCGTCGCCGAGCAGCGCTTCGGCGTTGCTGTCGCGGGTATGCTGGATCGGTATCGATGTGTCGACAATATTGGAACCGATGTCGTAGATATCGACATTGTCGCGCAGCAGTGGGTGCATGCGGTACACCGACACGAATTCTTCGGTCAGCGTGTAGGGCACGCCGTAGTTGTTCGGCGTGCGCGAGCCGACCAGGCCGGCCAGGGCGTGTTCAATCGAGCTGGTCGGGTTGTCACCCAGGCCGGTGTCGATGCCGACCAGACTGAACAGGCTGCCGAGTTGCGCCAGGTTATTGTTCAGCGTGTCCAGGTCGCCCTGGAATCTGTCGCGCGTGTCGCGGTCGCCGCCCAGGCCCCACCAGTTGGCGTACATGGCGCGTTCCAGTACCGGGTTGGCGAGGATCGCCGGGGTCCATTCCACGGTGTGAATCTTCGCCATCAATGCCGAGTTGATCAGACGTGCCTTGTCGAACAGCCATTGATCAGACTGGCCCGGATTATTGGCCTTGAGCATGTCGGCGATGGCGTTGTGTTCCAGTGTGAACAGGTGATGCAGCATGCTCAGGCCGACCCACCAGTTTTCGTTGAAGCCGGTGACCGGTTTGCCGCTGAGAAATTCGGTCGGCAGGCGGCCGTCGGCATCGACTTCCAGTTTGCCGTCAATGAACGAGCGCACGGCGTCGTTGGTGGCCTTGTCACTGCCATAGAGTTGTGAGCCGTCCCACCAGTGGGTATTGATGTTTTCATAGGTCACGGTGGTTTCCGTGCCGCTGACCCTCGGGTCCGGGCGCGTGCGCTGCACGGACATGGTGCCGCTGCCGAGGGCATCACCCGGTGGCAGCGGAAATTCGATCGGGTTGGCGTCGCTGCGCGGACCGTGATCGAACCAGTCGTGCACCATGAACTGGATCCAGGCGGTGGCGATAAAGTTCAGCGTCGTGGCCGGCTTGAAGTCGTCGCCGCGAGACATCAGCAGGTTGCTGACTTCGCGCGGGTTCGGCACCAGCAGCGTGTCGTTGAGGGTTTCCGCCTGTGCCACGCTCGGATTGACGTTGCGCCCGAAGTTGACGTGGGCGGAGCCTTCGGCGGGGTTTTCCAGAATATTGCAGGTGCCGTCCTCGGTACGGGCGGTCAGGCTGCGCTGGTCGCAGACGATGGCGGCATTTCTGCCCGCCCAGTCTTCCTCGTCGAACATGTTGTTATTGAGCAGGTCTTCACGCTGTCCGGCCAGCACCAGTAACGCACCCATGATGCCCAGGGTGCCGAATTTGGTGAGCGCCGGCCAGGTCACCCAGGGGGTCATGGCCATGATAGGTCTCCGTCGTTGTTGTTTTGTCGCGGTCTGTCTGATGACAACGGCGGACTCTAGCAATGGTATGACCCCACCCACCCCCTCCGCGGGGAGGGGGTGGGTGGGAAAATGCCAAGTGGTTCAGATTCAGCGCGGTGGTGTGCGCAGCAATACGTCGGTGCGGCGGGTGATGCCGAGCTTGCTGTAGATGTTTTTCAGATGCCATTTTGTGGTGGTGATGGAGACGCCGGTGCGTTCGCTGATCTGCGCGTTGCTCAGGCCGTTCTGCAACAGCGTGAAGATTTCCAGTTCTTTCGGGGTCAGCACGGCGTCCGGATCGGCGTCCAGCGGCGGCTGCGCGGGGGTGGCGGTGAACACCGCCGGGAACAGTTGCGTGTAGCCCTCCGGTAACGCCAGGGTGCCGTCTGCCCACAACCGGTTCATCAGCGGCGAGAGCCCCGGTGCTTCGTCAAACACGGAGCGGTTGATGTTCATCAGGCCATAGCGGGTGATCAGCGCTTCCACGCCGCGCGCCTGCTCCGGCGGCGGCAGGTGCTTTGCTGTCAGTACCAGCAGGTTGGCGTCGATGATGGAGGCGCGGGTGCGGATGCCGGCTTTTTTGACCACTGCCAGCAGACGCTGCAGCAGGGCGATGGCGTCCTGGCTGCGGCCCCCGGCAACCAGCCAGTAGACGGCGGCCAGCCCGGTGCGCTCCCAGCTCTGGCTGTAGGGCGGCAGCGGCCCGGCCAGGTTGTCGTGTGCCCAGTCGGCCAGCGCGAAGCGTTCCGCCACGGCATCGAGACGTTGCCACTGGCCGCCGGTGAGGGCCTGCCGCACCATTTCCAGCACCGTCATGCTGACAAAGCGTTCATAGTTGCCGAGCTGCAGAATACCGAGCAGCTTTTCCAGCATGCGCCCGGACGCCTGCTGACGGCCTTCCAGATGTTGCAGCCGCGACAGGGTCAGGTAGACGGTGGAGATCATTTCCGTGGCCGAGGCCGAGGACACCATCGGCAACAGGTCTTCACAGACCTGGCGTGCTTCGTCCAGGCGATTCTGATCGTACAGCACCACCACCATGCCGGTGGCCCACAGCGACCATACGGGGCTGTCGCGGGCTGTCGTGTGGAAATGTTCGACGATAAACGCCACCGCCTCGCCGATGTGTCCCAGTTGCTGGTTGGCCAGCGCAATGATCAGCCCGGCATAGCCGGCGGTGTAATGGTGGCCGAGCCGCAACAGGACTTCACGCGCCTGCCAGGCAAACGCCAGCGCGGATTCCAGGCGGCCGTGTTGCAGATGATGGTAGGCGACCATGGCCAGGGAAAAAGCGCGAATATCCCGCTGGCCGGCATTTTCCATCAGCAGCGACAGGTCGGCGCCGGCCATGAAATCGGTGTCGTGCTGGAACAGCTGCAGGTGCAGTTCGAGAAAATCGCGCACGCGGGCAGGGTCGTCGTCATCGCTGGCGGAGGACCGGGGCGTGGCTTTCAGCGCATCCAGGTAATAGCGCGCACGGAAAAAACGGCGCGACAGCGTCAGCGTGCTGATCAGCGGCGCCGCCAGCCTGTCGTGACGCAGGATCAGTTCATCCGGCAGCGCCTCCGCCCAGCCGAGAATGTGGCTGGCGTAGCCTTCGCGCAGCCAGTAATCGAAGGCGTTTTCCAGGCAGTCGATGAACAGCGCCTGGTCGCCGCAGCGGTAGGCGTGCCAGGTGGCCTGGGGGAAATTCTGTGCGCGCACAAAAAAGTGCGTGGCACGGCGATGGATCGGCGCCACGCAGTCGGGCTGCTCGATGGCCAGCCGTGCCTGCAGCACGTCGCGCAGCAGGGTGTGATAGCGGTACCAGCCCGGCTGGCCGGACACCGGCATCAGAAACAGTTCGCGCGAAGCCAGTTCCTCGATCAGCCTGGCGGCACGGTCGGTCTGCAGGACGTCGTCGCACAAGGTGGCGTTGAAGGTGTCCAGCAATGCGCTCTGCATGAACAGGGTACGGGCGACTTCCGGCAGGCCGCTGAGCACCGCGTGGCCAAAATATTCCATGATTTCCGGCTGGCTGGCGTCGAAGCCCTGCAAGGTCTGCATGCCGCTGCGCTGCGAGGCGACGAGCGCGATCTTGACGCCGGCGATCCAGCCTTCGGTGATCGTCATCAGCCGTGCAAGCACGTCGTCGGCCAGCGGTTCGCCGCCGAGGCAGTGGCTCAGCCGCTGCACCTCCTCGGGCTGGATGCGCAGCGCGTCCATGCCGATCTCCAGTAGCCGGTCGTCGAGCCGCAGACGGCTCAGGTTCAGCCCCGGCGGAGTACGGCTGGCGATGATCAGGTGCACGTCATCCGGCGGTTGCGCCAGCAACGCGTCGATCACGCTGAGGGTTTCCGGGCTGTGGATGTGCTGGAAGTCATCGAACACGATGAACAGCGGCGCGGTGACCTGCTGCAGGGCATCAAACAGTGCGTCGGCGATGGAGGCCGGCGGCAGTTCGGCGACATCGAACGGCATGAACCAGGACGTATCGAACGCCGGCACGGCGGCGCGGGTCTTTTCGGCGAAGCGGCGCAGAAAGCGCACCGGGTCGTCGTCGGGCGGGTACAGGTTCATGCGCACCACGTACGCGGGGCCGCTGTGCTCCTGCCATTGATTGAGCAGGGTCGACTTGCCGGCGCCTGCCGGTGCCAGCAGCAGCGTCAGGGGGACCTCGGCACTCTGTGCCAGCAGGTTGACCAGGCCGGTGCGCAGAAACCGGCCTGGCGCAGGCGTGTCAGGGGTAGCCATCTCGCGTTCGCCCGGCGTGTTGTTATTGTTGTTGTGGCAGGCCGCAAGCTGATACAGACGGGGTGTCGGGCCTTGTCCTGGCCGGGACGTTAGCGAATCGGTGTGGCCGCTTCAGGGCAGCGGATCACAGTTTGTGGCGCCGGCACTGACCGGTCATCTGGTGGCGATATGCCATCAGGCCGGTGCCGCGCGCCGGGGTTTACGGTTCGCCAGCACGCTTTGCAATACGTGTCCGAAGCCGCCCTGTTCGTCGAACAGTTCGGCATGAATGATGCCGGTGCCATGGGGCTGGAACAGATTGCAGGCGCGCATGCCGAGCCATGCCGAGGTGGGGTAGCGATACAGCGACAGGGTGATGTCGGCATTGATGGTGCCCAGCCCCGGCTTCAGGTCCAGGTGTGCGGCGCCGTTGCCCATGTCGGCGATCATGATGGCGTGGACCAGTGGTGAACAGGGTGTGTTCGCGACCACCTGCGCCGGCAGGCGCAGCCAGCAATGCCCCTGGCCGGACAGGTTCCAGGGGGAAAACAGGTGCATTTCCAGCAGGGAGTGAAGGCTGTGCGGCACGTCCGGGCGCCGTGTGCGCATCCAGTCCGCCATCAGGCTCAGGGGCAGGGTGTCGCGGTGCGCAGGCGGTTCTGGCGGCCTGGGGGCGGTGTCCGGCAGCACCACGTCATCGCAGTGCTGGGCCAGCGCCAGTGCCTGCGTCACCAGCGTGTCACCGGCCAACAGACGCAATTGCCAGAGTTTCAGCCGGCCGCCGTCGCGCAGTGTGTCGGTCTCCGCGCGCAGCGGCGCGTTCGGCACCGGGCGCATGAAATCCAGCGTCAGGCGGTTGAGCATGAATGCCGGGTGCGCGGCCACCTGTGTTTCGGCCAGATGGCCGAACAGCCCGGCGACGGCCGAGCCGTGCAACACGGCGCCGGCCCAGGGGCCGTTGGCCAGCGGGGTGGGCACAAAGGTGTCGCCGGCCTGGTGGTAGAGAATGTTATTGTCCATGCCGGCTCAGACGTCGTTGTCCCAGAAGGGCGCGCGCAGTTCACGCTTCATGATCTTGCCGAGCGGGTTGCGCGGCAGTTCATCGCGGAATTCGAGCGCGGACAGGCGCTGGGTTTTGCCCAGGCGTTCATTGGCCCAGTGTTTCAGATCGTCCGCGCTGATCTGGGCACCGGCTTTCAGCACCACGATGCCGTACGGTGTTTCACCCCAGGCATCGGAGGGCACGGCGATCACGGCCACGTCGGCGACGGCGTCGTGGCTGGCGAGCACTTTTTCCAGGTCTTCGGCGTAGATGTTGAAGCCGCCGGAAAGAATCATGTCCTTGCGGCGATCCAGCAGATAGACAAAACCCTGCTCGTCGATGCGCGCCATGTCGCCGGTACGGAAATACACCTGGCCTTCTGCGTCACGCCAGACGATATCCTCGTTCTGGTCCGGGCGCTTGTAATAGCCGCGCATCATGGTGCCGCCCCGGCCGACCAGTTCGCCGGCGGTGTTCGGTGGCAGGATGTTGCCCTGTTCATCAATCACATGCAGTGTCGTGCCTTCGCCGGCCTGGCCGACGGAATCCCATTTGTCCGGGAATGCAGTGCAGTTGAGCACGGTGCTGCCACCGCCTTCGGTCATGCCATAGACTTCCAGCAGCGTGCCGGGCCAGCGCGCGACCAGATCACGGATGACCGGTGACCGCAACGGTGCACCGGATGACATTTTCAGTTTGAAGGACGACAGGTCCGTGCGATCAAACGCCTCCTCGGCCAGCAGGCGCTGGTATTGCACCGGGATCAGGATGGTGTGCGTGACGCGGTATTGTTCCGCCAGTGCCAGGTAGCCTGCGGCATTGAATTTGCTCATCAGCACCACATGGCCACCGCCCTGCAGCGTCGGCAGCAACGCCACCATGGTGGTGTTGGAATAGATCGGGGTGGCCAGCAGGGTGACGCAGCCTGGTACAAAACCCATTTTGACGAAACGATCATACTGGCGCGTGCGCAGGCGGTGGTCGTGCACGATGCCTTTCGGGCGGCCGGTGGTGCCGGAGCTGTAGATGATATTGAAGGCGTCGTCTTCGGTGAGCTGTATATCGGGTGCGGTGTCGGCGGCGTCGCCGAGCCAGTTCGGCAGGGCAAGGGCGTCATGCGCGTCGGTATCACTGTCGAGCAGTACGCGATGCCCGTCGGGGATGCCGGGCAGGGGCGGCAGGTTTTCGCCGTAGCTGCGGTCGCAGAACAAAAAGCGGGTGTCGCAGTCATCAATCATCAGCGCCAGCGTTTCGCCCGTGGCGAGGCCGGATAACGGCACGATGCAGCCACCGGCGGCCAGGGTGCCGGTCAGCAGCGCGATATATTCGCGGCTGTTCGCGGCCAGCACGGCCACGGTGTCACCGCGTTGCAGGCCGCAGGCGAGCAGGCGGTGGGCGATGCGATGCGCCTGCGCCATCAATTCGCGGCGTGTCCAGGTGCCGTGGTCATCCGTCACCGCCGGTGCGTCCGGCTGCTCAATGGCCAGGCGGCGCATTTTGCCCGGCATGTCTTCGAAAACGGTGGCGGTGGGCGCGGCGTAGACCGGCATGTCGGCGATGAGGTGATGCATGATGGTTTCCTTGTTGTTCTTGATGACGGGTTCAGTCGGTGTTGGCGACGATGCGCTGTGCGCGCAGAATCACCGGCGCGTCGACCATGCGGCCGTCGAGCTGGAAGGCGGCGCCGTGGTGTTCGGCAGCCATGTCCAGCACGCGGCGTGCCCAGGCCACATCCGCTGCGTCATAACCAAAGCCGTCATGGGCCGGTGCGATCTGCTTTGGATGAATGCAGAGCATGCCGGCAAAGCCGGAGTCGCGGGCCAGCCGCGCCACGCGGCGCACGGTGGCGGCGTCGTTGAATTCGGTGCAGACGGTCTCCAGTGGCGCTGGCAGGCCGGCGGCACGGGCATGCACCAGCAGCTGGTAGCGCACCGCGTCGAGCATGCGGGCGGCGCCATCCGTGCCCGGCGTCAGGCCCAGGTCCACCCCCAGGTCCAGGCCGCCGTAGCTGAGCCGTTCCACGCCGTCGGCGCGGACGATCTCTGCCAGCGCGAGCAGGCCGGCGGCGCTTTCGATCAGGGGCCAGACGGGCAGGCCGGCGGTGCGTGCCTGCGTCACCTGGCGGGCGGATTCGGTTTTCGGCAGGACCACGGCGCGGATGCCCGGGTATGCACGGCACAGTGCCAGGTCGTCGCTGAACCAGGGCGTGTCGCAGCCATTGACGCGCACGGCGATGCCGCTGTCCGGGTGCTGGCGCAGAAAGGCGGCCAGTGCATCGCGGGCGCTGTTTTTGTCGTCCGTGGCGACGGCATCTTCCAGGTCCACGATCACGCAGTCTGCACCGCTGGCCAGCGCACGCGGAATCCGTTCCGGGCGGCTGGCGGGGACGAACAGTGCTGAGCGCAGCGGGGGAACGCGGTTGAGAACCTCGATGTGGGCCATGATCAGATCACTCCCTTGTCGCGCAGGGCGCGGATGCGGGCGTCGTCGTAGCCCAGGTCGCGGAGAATGTGCTGGTTGTGCTCGCCCAGACCCGGCACGGGGTCCATGCGTGGTGTCCAGGCATTGCTGGTGCCGGGCGGCAACAGCGCGGGAATGTCGCCGGCGGGGCTGCCGATGGTGGTCCAGCGCTGGCGTTCGCGCAGTTGCGGGTGCGCCCAGACGCCGTGCATGTCGTTGACGTGGGCATTGGCGATCTGTGCGTCGTCCAGACGGGCGATCACCTGCGCTGCCGTCAGCCCGGAAAATGTCTCGTCGATGAGCGCCCGCAAGGCCTCCCGGTTGGCGACGCGCTTTGAATTGCTGCTGAAACGGTCATCGGTGGTCAGCGCCGCCTGTTGCAGTACTTTTTCGCAGAACAGTGCCCATTCGCGTTCGTTCTGCAAGCCGAGCATGACGGTCTGGCCGTCGCCGGTGCCGAACGGGCCGTAGGGATAGATGGTGGCGTGCGCGGCGCCGGTTCGCGGCGGCGGTGAGGCGTTTTCAAAGGCGTAATAGAGCGGGTAGTTCATCCACTCCACCAGGCTTTCCAGCATTGATACATCAATGGCGGAGCCTTTGCCGGTCTTGCCGCGCAGCAGCAGGGCGCTGAGGATGCTGGTGTAGGCGTACATGCCGGCGGCGATGTCGGCAATCGAGTTGCCGGCCTTGGCCATATCGTCCTGGGTGCCGGTGACCGACAGGAAACCGGCCTCGCTCTGGATCAGCAGGTCGTAGGCTTTCTTGTCCTGATAGGAACCACCCACGCCATAGCCGGAAATATCGCACACGATCAGTTGCGGGAAGCGTTCGTGCAGGGCATCAAAGGAGAGCCCCATCCGCGCGGCCGCGCCGGGCGCCAGGTTCTGCACCAGCACGTCGGCGTCGGCCAGCAACTGGTCGAGAATGACGGTGGCGTCTCCCTGTTTCAGGTCCAGCGTCAGGCTTTCTTTAGAGCGGTTGGTCCAGACGAAATGTGACGCCAGGCCGTTGACGCGCTCGTCATAGTTGCGTGCGAAGTCACCCACGCCGGGGCGCTCGACCTTGATCACCCGGGCGCCGAGATCGGCCAGCTGACGGGTGCAGAAGGGCGCCGCGATGGCGTGCTCCATGCTGATGACGGTGATGCCGTCCAGTGGTCTTGGCGCTGTGGCTTGCGACATCGTGTTTCTCCCGGGAAAGCGTCAGAACAGAGTGCGCAGGTCGGCCTGCGTGTGCAACGACCAGACGGCGTTGATCCAGGCATCAACCTGCTGTGCATCACCGGCGTCGGAAAACGCCACCAGCCGGCGGAACTTGTCTTCCAGTTCCGGACGCGTGAGCGTGTTGCCCGGATCGCCTTTTGGCTCGTCGGTGGCGCCGTGCAGGGTGCGGCCATCTTTTGTCGTCACGGTGACGCGGCCAAGCCAGCGTTGCGGATAGGCGTTGTCCACTTCCGGCTCCAGCACCATGCTGACGCGCTCGCGGAAGGCGGATACGCGCGGATCAGTCAGCGCGTGGTCGCGGAATTCCACCAGCGAGGCGCTGCCGTAGACGGCGATCAGACCCAGCACGGCGCCCATGGAAAATTTCGCCTGGTGAATGCTTTGCGGCACGTCCACGCGGCCGAGTACATCAATGGCGCCCTGGTGCACGCGGGCGGTGACGGTCTCGATGTCATCGGCAGTGAGATGTTCGCGCTGCATCAGGTCCAGCAGCGCGTCCGCTGCCGGGTGGGTATGGCGGCAGGAAGCGTGGAACTTGAACGAGGTTTCCGTCAGCGCCCAGCGCGTGCCCAGGCCATCGTTGAGCCATTTTGCATCGGCGTCGCTGGACATGCCGGCGGCCAGCCCCTGCGGGCCTTCGAGAATATTCTGCGCACCGGTCAGGCCGCTTTCGGTCAGATAGGCCGCGAGCAGGCCATCGGCGGCCGCCTTGGCGGTGTGCAGTTGTTTTGAGTCTGCCGCATCACGCAGGAATTCCCACAGGCCGGCGGCCTGGGTGCCGGCGCTGCCGAGCAGGTGCGTAAAACCGCTGGCGTTGAACTGCATCAGTTTGCCAACGGCCACGGCGGCGGCCAGGGTGCCGACCGTCGCGGTGGTGTGGAAAATGCGGTAGTGCGAGCGGCCCAGGAATTCACCGATGCGGATGCCGGCTTCATAGCCAGCCACCGACGCCAGGATCAGCTCCTGGCCGCTGCTGCCGAGATCCTGTGCGGCGGCCAGCGCCGCCGGAAACACGACCGTGGCCGGGTGCAGGACCGAGCTGTTGTGCAGGTCATCCTGTTCCACCACGTGCGAGGCAGCGCCATTCACCAGCGCAGCAAAATACGGCGTCGTAAAGCTGCCGTGGTTGATGCGCTTGCTGCGGCCGTCCGCCGGCCCCATGCGCGTGGCATAGCGTTCGAACAGCGGGATCGGATGCTCGTGCCGGCCGGCCAGCACCGAGGCCAGCCAGTCGAGGAACAGGTCTTCAGTGCGGGCGATCACAGCGTCCGGCAGGTCGCTGTATTGCAGCCGGGCGAGAAACGCGGTCAGGTCCTGGGTGGCGGTCATGATCTCGTCCTCAGAACGAACGCGGCAGGCCGAGCAGATGCTCGGACACATACGACAGGATCAGGTTGGTGGAGATGGGGGCCACCTGATACAGCCGCGTTTCACGGAACTTGCGCTCGACATCGTATTCGCAGGCAAAACCGAAACCGCCGTGGGTCTGCAGGCACACGTTGGCCGCTTCCCAGGAGGCTTTGGCGGCCAGGTACTTGGCCATGTTCGCTTCTGCGCCCGCGTTGCGGCCCGCATCGTATTCGGCGCAGGCGCGCCAGCGCATCAGGTCGGCGGCTTCCACTTCGATATGCGCTTCGGCAATCGGGAACTGTACGCCCTGGTTCTGGCCGATCGGGCGACCGAACACTTCGCGCTCGCGGGCGTAGCGGCTGGCCTTGTCGATAAACCAGCGGCCGTCGCCGATGCACTCGGCGGCGATCAGGGTGCGCTCGGCATTCAGACCGGAGAGGATGTAGCGGAAGCCCTGGCCTTCTTCGCCGATCAGGCTGTCCGCCGGGATTTCCAGGTTGTCGAAGAACAGCTCGTTGGTGACGTGGTGCACCATGTTCTCGATCGGCTGCACGGTCATGCCGTTGCCGATGGCCTCGTGCAGGTCGACCAGGAAAATCGACATGCCTTCGGTTTTTTTCTTTACCTCAGCCAGCGGGGTGGTGCGTGCCAGCAGGATCATCAGGTCGGAATTCTGGATGCGCGAGATCCACACTTTCTGGCCATTGATGACGTACTTGTCACCTTTCTTCACCGCCATGGTCTTGATCTTGGTGGTGTCGGTGCCGGTGGTCGGTTCGGTCACGCCCATGGATTGCAGGCGCAGTTCACCGCTGGCGAGTTTCGGCAGGAATTTTTGCTTCTGTTCTGCCGAACCGTGCTTGAGCAGCGTGAACATGTTGTACATCTGGCCGTGAATGGTGCCGGAGTTGCCGCCACACCGGTTCACTTCTTCGAGGATCACCGACGCTTCCGCCAGGCCCAGGCCGGAACCGCCGAATTCTTCCGGGATCATCGCCGCCAGCCAGCCGGCCTGGGTCATGGCGGAGACGAAATCCACCGGGAACGCGTGCTGCTGGTCGATATCGCGCCAGTAGGCATCGCTGAAGTTGGCACACAGGCCGCGCACACCTTCGCGGATGCTGTCGAGCGCTTCTTGATCGTGGAACAGGGACATCGGGTCTTCCTCCGCAAACTTATTCAGTAAAACGCAGCACGCCGTGCTGGGCCGGGCCGTGCTCGTTATCGATAAAGATCTCCGCTTCGCCGGGCGCTGTGATGCGGCCCCCGGCACGGAAGGGTGCCGGGGCGATCATCGGGCGCAGGCCACGGAAGCGCATGTGAGTCGGGGTAGTGTTCGGGTGGGCGCGGTTGAACGCCTGCATCATCAGCGTGGCCAGCAGCGGGCCGTGTACCACCAGGCCGGGGTAGCCTTCCTCGCCGGTGGTGTAGGGCTGGTCGTAATGAATGCGGTGACCGTTGAAGGTCACTGCGGAATAGCGGAACAGCAGCACCGGATCGGGGGTGATCTCGTCGTACCAGTCGCAGGCCGGAAGCGGCGTCGGTTCACCGGCACGGGGCGCGGACGGGGCACGGTAGACGATGTCCTGTTCCTCGCGCAGGCACAGCGTGCCGGCCTGGGTGTATTCGTGCATCAGTGTGACAAACAGCAGCGAGCCGGTGCGCCCATGCTTTTCTTCAATCGCCTGGATGCGGGTGCGGCGCCGTGCGCGCTGGCCGATGCGCAGCGGCGCCAGGAAATCCACCCGGCTGCCGGCCCACATGCGATGACGGTCGTCTGCCGGCGGCAGGAAGCCGCCCCGCGCCGGATGGCCATCGATGCCGATCTCGCTGGCGGGCGCCGGGGTCTGGAAGAACGCCCAGTGCCACAGCCAGGGCAAGGGCTCGCCACCGGCCGGCGCGGGCCGGTCAAAGGTCGCGGCCAGCCGCGTGACCAGGGCGATATCCAGGTTGTCGTCGCAGTGTTCCTCGCGGCCAAGCCATTGATCCAGTGGGGCAGACATCAGGATGCTCCGGGTCAGTGATGTTATTCGTATACGGTATACATTATGCAGTGGGCGCACTGCCGCGTCACCCCGGACGGCGGCGGGGCAGGGGTCAGACCACTGCCCGCGTGCTGCTCAGATCGTCGATGTCCGCGTCGCTGAGGCCGGCTTCCTTCAGGACCTCGCGGGTATGCTCGCCCGGCAGCGGCGCATGCCGGCGCAGGCTGAACCGGAACTGGCTCATGCGCACCGGGCAGGCCGCCTGGGTGACCGGGCCGTAGGTCGGGTGCTCGGTCTCCAGCACCATGTCACGGGCGCGGAACTGTTCGTGTTGCAGGGCTTCTTCCAGTTTCAGCACCGGCGTCACGCAGCAGTCGTTGTCCTTGAAACGCTCGGCCCAGTATTCCTGCTCCTGGCTGGCGAACAGCCCGGTCAGCTCGGCGTGCACGGCGCGGTTCACGGCCTTGTCGTGGCTGCGGTGTTTGTCCTTCAGGTCGGGCCGTTCGATCAGGTCACAGAAACGGTCCCAGAACTTGCGCTCCAGCGCGCCAACCGCCATAAAGCGGCCGTCGCGGGTGCGGTACAGGCCATAGCAGGGCAGGCCGCCAGACAGGGTATCGCCCCCCGCCGGATAGGTGTGGCCATGGGTGCCGAGCGTGGCCAGCGGCATGACCGCGTGGGCCAGCACGCCATCGCTGATGGACATGTCCACGTAGCGGCCACGGCCACTGCGCTGGGCGTCGAACAGGGCCGCCTGGATGCCCATCAGCGCGGTCAGTGTGCCGCCCATGAGATCGGCCAGCGGCACATTCGACAGCGCCGGAGACTGGGCATCGAAGCCGATCTGGTCGGCCACGCCGGTGAAGCCGCAATAGTTCAGGTCGTGGCCGGGGGCGTCGCGGTAGGGGCCGGTCTGGCCATAGCCGCTGATGCTGCAGTAGACCAGTTTCGGGTTCAGTTTCGACAGCACGTCGTAGCTGATGCCAAGACGGTCGGCGACGCCGGGGCGAAAGCCTTCGATGACAATATCGGCGCTGCGTACCAGGCGCAGGAACACCTCCAGGCCGCTTTGCTGTTTCAGGTCGATGCGGATGCCGCGCTTGTTGCGGTTGATGATCGCCCGGAGAATCGGTGGCACGTAATCGCCGGCGCCGGTGTCCTCGATCTTGATCACGTCGGCACCGAGGTCGGCCAGGTGCAGGCTGCACACCGGGCCGGGCAGCAGGCGGGTCAGATCCAGCACGCGCACACCGCGCAGCGGTGAAGTGTCATTCATGGGTACTACTCTCCGGATAACATGGGTTGCCGGTCTGGGATGCCCGGTTTTTTGCGATCCACGGAGTGTAGAAGCGGCGTTTTTCAGCGCCAATGGCAAAATCTTCGC
Source organism: Isoalcanivorax pacificus W11-5 (assembly GCF_000299335.2). NCBI lineage: Bacteria > Pseudomonadati > Pseudomonadota > Gammaproteobacteria > Oceanospirillales > Alcanivoracaceae > Isoalcanivorax > Isoalcanivorax pacificus. The sequence continues at coordinate 1,479,383 of NZ_CP004387.1, forward strand.
GAATCATTGGCGTGATGTATCAGCAACGCGATGGCATATTCTGTCATCCGATTTTGATGGATATGGCCATTGTTGCCCGCCGCGCACCGGGACAAGCTTGGGCCGGTCTGGACACCCTTCAGACGTTGACAAGATGGCACGCCGGGGCAGAACCCGCCCGGACGTGTCACCGTTTCGTGACCGGTCAGAGCGGGCAGGCGCCATCCCCGTTCTTCACGGATACCGTCCGTGGCTGGTCACGGAGATAAAAAAAACAGGAGACTCGCTCTATGCGTTGTGTCATCAGGTCAGTGGCCAGTGTCGTTTTCTTTTCACTGCACGAAACTGCCCCTTCCGCCCCGCACGGTCGCCGAGGTGGCCTGCCATGCTGAATACCATGAAAAAACTCAATCTTGTTGAACTCAGCGGTGCGCTGTGCGTGCTGCTGCTGGGCGTGGCGGTGATGGTCATTGCCCGCGATTATCCCATGGGCTCCCTGAGCCGGATGGGCACCGGGTACTTCCCGATGATTCTGGGCGCGCTGCTGCTGGTCATCGGCGTGGTACTGGTGTTCGAGGTGGCGCGGAGCACCGAACAGGTGGTGGTGCGGATCCCGTTCCGGCCGATCCTGATGATTGGCCTGGGGATCATCACCTTTGCCTTCCTGGTCGAGCGGGCCGGGCTGGTGCCGGCAACCTGTGCACTGGTGGTGCTCGGCAGCCTGGCAGAAAGTCCGTTTCGTCCGGTCACTGTGCTGTGCATTGCTGCGGCCATGTCTGTGATCAGCGTGTTGCTGTTCGTCAAGGCCCTCGGCCTGCCGCTGTCTGCGTTCGGAGGGTAAGCCGGTGGAAATGTTGTCCAATTTCGGCCTTGGTCTGGCCACGGCGGTGACGCCGGAAGCGTTGCTGTTCTGTTTTATCGGTGTCACCGTCGGCACCTTTGTCGGTGTGCTGCCGGGGGTGGGCGCCATGGCGGCCATTTCGCTGGCGCTGCCGATGACCTACCACCTTGATCCGACCTATGCCCTGATCATGCTGGCCGGTATTTTCTACGGTTCCCAGTACGGCGGTTCCACTGCTTCCATTCTGCTCAACCTGCCCGGCAGCATCACCAATGCGGTGACCTGCCTGGACGGCTACCCGATGGCGCAGAACGGCAAGGCCGGTGTGGCGCTGTTCGTCACCGCCATCGCGTCCTTTATCGGCAGTTCGTTTGCGATTGTCATCGTGATGGGCTTTGCGCCGATGATTGCGGAAGCGGCGCTGAATTTCAGTTCCTATGAATATTTCGCGGTCATGCTGATGGGGTTGATTGCAGCCTCGACGCTGTCCAGCGGTTCGCCCATGAAAGGGCTGGCGGCAGTGGTGCTGGGTGTCACCATCGGCATTGCGGGCACGGACGTGACCAGTGGCCAGTATCGCTTCACCTTTGGCCTGCAGGGCCTGAGTGACGGCGTCAATCTGGTGGCCATCGCCATGGGCCTGTTCGGTATTTCGGAGATCGTCACCAACATCGGCCGGGGTCCCGGCGAGCGTGGCGTCATCGGCAAGGTGACGCTGCGTTCCATGTTCCCGAGCCGCGAGGAGTGGCGTCGCTTCTGGGGGCCGGCGGGGCGCGGTTCAGTGGTGGGCTCCGCCATCGGTGCCCTGCCGGGCATCGGGCCGGTGTTGTCCGCGTTCATGGCCTACCTGCTGGAAAAGAAAGTCTCCCGCGAGCCGTCGAAATTCGGCAAGGGCGCCATCGAAGGCATTACCGCACCGGAGGCCGCCAACAACGCGGCAGTACAGGCCGGCTTCATTCCCACCCTGAGCCTGGGTATTCCCGGTGATGCGGTGATGGCGCTGATGCTGGGTGCCATGATGATCCACGGTATCGTGCCCGGCCCGCTGTTCATGACCGAATACCCGGAAATGTTCTGGGGCCTGATCATGAGTTTCTGGATCGGCAACATCCTGCTGCTGGTGCTGAACATTCCGCTCAACGGCCTGTGGGTGCGGATGCTGAAAATTCCCTACCATGTGCTGTACCCCGCCATCCTGGTATTCATCTGCATCGGTGTCTACAGCGCCCGCAACAGCGTGTTTGACATCTATGTCGCGCTGGCCTTCGGCCTGCTCGGCTACCTGATGAACATGATGCGCTATCCGACCGCGCCGTTGCTGCTGGGTTTTGTGCTGGGCCCGCTGCTGGAGGAACACTTCCGCCGCAGCATGCTGCTTTCGCGCGGCGAATTCGGTGCCTTCATGGACCGTCCGTTGAGTGCGATCTTCCTGATCGTCACTGCAGGGCTGATGGCCTTTGCCGGTTTCACGCTGCTGCGGCAGATGCGTGCCCGCAAGCGCCAGCGGGCGCTGGCGGCCAGTGGTGGCAGCGTCTGATGGCAGAATGAAATTGCCCGCTGCTGCCGGAGCGGGCATTATCAGATTATCGGTTCACCCGCACCGGGGCCGGCATTGCCGGCCCCGGTGATATGCCAGGGTGATGTCGTTTCAGCTATCGGGTCAGGCCATGTCAGTGGAACTGGAAAACACCACCACACATCACACCATCCCGATCTATCAGGTCAACGAAATCCTGTTGGGTGCGCGCCAGCAGGGCGTGGATATTCGCGACATCCTGTTGCGCGCGGATATCTCGCCGGCGCTGCTGGAATCACCGTTGTCCCGGGTGTCGCAACGTCAGTATGCGCGGCTGATCCGCGCCATGCGCTTTCACATGCGTGATGAATTCTTTGGCCTGTGCAGCCAGCCGGTGCGCATCGGCGCCTTTTCGCACATGTGCAAGAACCTGGTGCAGTGCGGCAGCCTCGGTGAAGCAATCCGCGAGGGTTTCTCGTTCTATCACATGATGATCGATGATTTTGTCGCGCGGCTGTCGGTACAGAAGGGCGTGGCACGGGTGCGTATCTGTCACCGTGGCCCGCCGGAAACGATGGGCAACTATGCCGAGCGCGTGTTCATCTTTTTTGCCATGGGCATGGCCTCCTGGCTGGTGGCACGGCGGCTGCCGCTGCTGAACGTGTATTACCTGCCTTCAGAGCGCGACCGCGATGCCTATGTGAAAATGCTGTTCCAGGCGCCGGTCCTGTACGAAGAAGGCGTGCTGGGTTTTGATTTCGAAGCGCGCTGGCTGGAACTGCCGGTGGTGCAGAACGCGATGAGCGTGCGGGATTTTCTGCATCAGGCGCCGGCCAGCCTGCTGGTGAAATACCGTGACCAGACCAGCCTCACGGAACGGATTCGCCGTTTGTTGCGCCGTCACCTGAGCGGCGAAATGCCGACGCTGGAAGAGGTCGGGTCGATCTTCGGCATCACCCCGCAAACCCTGCGCCGTCGCCTGCGCAACGAAGGGCAGACCTATCAATCGCTGAAAGACAGCCTGCGCTGTGATGCGGCGATTGAACTGTTGAGCCAGCCGGAACTTTCGCTGGTGGACATCGCCGCCATGGTGGGTTTTTCCGAACCCAGTACCTTCCACCGTGCCTTCAAGAAATGGACCGGGCTGCCGCCCGGCGAGTACCGCAGCCGCCGCCTGCGCGAAGAAGAATTTTTCTGACCACCACGCCGGCCGAACCGGGCCGGCGACCAAACCTCTCACCGCCTGCCGCCATGCGTTGTTCTTCTGGCAGCTTTCGCCAATGCATTTGACCGAATGCGCCATTGTTGACGATAGCCCCCGGCGCCACTCTATACCCATGATCGAACAATAACGGACCTGACAAGACAGCTTCCGGTTTCTGATCCGGTTCAGGTCAGCACAGTGCCGCACAGGTACGGAGGAGAGTCCCTTGAGTCGTAAAGTCTACGTTGCCGGTGTCGGCATGATCCCGTTCACCAAGCCCGGTGCCAGCGATCCTTATCACATCATGGGTGAGCAGGCGGCGCGCATTGCCCTGAAAGACGCCGGCCTGGATTACGACAAGGTGCAACAGGCCTATGTCGGTTACGTCTACGGTGATTCCACCAGCGGCCAGGCCGCCGTGTACGGTGCGGGCCTGACCGGCATCCCGGTTTTCAACCTGAACAACAACTGCTCGTCCGGTTCGTCTGCGTTGTTCCTGGCCCGCCAGGCAGTGGAAAGCGGTCAGGTCGAATGCGCGCTGGCACTGGGCTTCGAGCAGATGAATCCGGGCGCGCTGAAAGGCGCCTATGATGATCGTCCGTCGCCAGTGGCGCGGTTCCAGGAGGCGATGACTCAATTGCAGGGCTACGACAGCCAGGCACCGCGTGCCGCGCAGTTTTTTGGTGGCGCAGGCCGCGAACACATGAAGCGTTTCGGCACCAAGGCGGAAACCTTTGGCCGCATTTCTGTTAAGGCGCGCCAGCATGCTGCCAACAACCCTTACGCTGTTTTCCGCCAGCAGCTTTCGCTGGAAGAAATCATGAGCGCGCCGATGATCTTTGATCCGCTGACGCGCTTCCAGTGCTGCCCGCCAACCTGCGGCGCGGCTGCCGCCATTGTCTGCTCAGAAGCGTTCGCCAAGCGCCATGGTCTGAACATGGACGTAGTGATTGCAGCGCAGTCGATGACCACGGATTTTGAATCGACGTTCAACAGCGACGATATGCGTCGCGTGGTCGGCTATGACATGACGGCCGCTGCCGCCAAAGAAGTGTACGAGAAAGCCGGCGTTGGCCCGGAAGAGGTGAAAGTCGTCGAGCTGCACGACTGCTTTACCGCCAACGAACTGATCACCTACGAAGGCCTGGGCCTGACCCCGGAGGGCACCGCCGAGAAATTCATTCTCGACGGCGACAATACCTACGGTGGTCGCGTGGTCACCAACCCGTCCGGCGGCCTGTTGTCGAAAGGGCACCCGCTGGGCGCCACGGGCCTGGCGCAATGTACCGAGCTGGTCTGGCAACTGCGTGGCACCGCTGACAAACGCCAGGTGGAAGGCGCCCGCGTGGCGCTGCAACACAACCTGGGTCTCGGCGGCGCCTGCGTGGTGACGCTGTATCAGTCCAGCAAAGGCTGAGCAGGAGACGAGCGTGATAGATACCTCTTTCATTGGCGCGGCACTGCCCGCCTTCAGTGCCGATGTGGAAGCCGGCCGGCTGCGTTTCTTCGCCAAGGCGATTGGCCAGGCCGATCCGGTCTATCTGGATGAACAGGCGGCCCGTGCCGCCGGCTTCGACGGCATCCCGGTGCCGCCGACGTTCCTGTTCTGCCTGGAAATGGAATCACCGAACCCGGCTGCGCTGCGGGAAATGCTCAATATCGACATCGGCCGTGTCCTGCATGGCGAACAGCAGTTCGTCTATCACGCGCCGGCCTACGTCGGCGACCGGCTGACATTTACCCCGACAGTGGCGGATATCTACGCCAAGAAGGGCGGGGCGCTGGAATTCGTGGTGCGTGATACGCGCGTCACCAACCGGCGCGATGAACTGGTGGCGGAGCTGCGCTGCGTCACGGTGGTACGCAACGGCTGAGGCGGCGGAGAAGCGACATGACAGCAATCAACTACGACAGCCTGAACGTCGGCGATGCACTGCCGGTGCTGGCCACCCGGCCGATCAGCCGGCTCGACCTGGCGCTGTACTGCGGCGCCTCCGGCGACCACAACCCGATCCATGTGGATATCGACTTTGCCAAAGGCGCCGGCATGCCCGATGTGTTTGCCCACGGCATGCTGTCGATGGCCTTTCTGGGCCGTTTGCTCACCGACTGGGTGCCACAGCATCAGTTGCGCGAATACAGCGTGCGCTTTGTCGCCATCACCCATGTGGGTGATGCAATTACCTGCACGGGCGAAGTGGTGGAGAAATTCGAACACAACGGCGAGCGCCGCCTGAAGCTGGTGCTGGCCACGAAGAACCAGAACGACGAAATCAAGCTGAAGGGTGAAGCCGTGATCGGCTTTCCGGGCTGACGGGAGAGAAATTCAATGAGCAAGTTGCAAGGTAAAGTGGCGATCGTATCCGGTTCCGGCCGTGGCATTGGCCGCGAGATCGCACTGAAGCTGGCCAGCGAAGGCGCGGCCGTGGTGGTGAACGACCTGGACGCCGCCCCGGCGGAAGAGACCGTGGCGGATATCATCCGCGCCGGCGGCAAGGCTGTTGCCTGTGTCGGCAGTGTCACGGACGCCGATTTCGCCGACCGTTTCGTCAATACGGCCGTGAACGAGCTCGGTGGCCTGGACATCATCGTCAACAATGCCGGTTTTACCTGGGACAACGTGATCCAGAAAATGACCGACGAACAGTGGCAGGCGATCATCGATGTGCACCTGACTGCACCGTTTCGCATTCTGCGTGCCGCCTCTGGTTACATCCGCGAGCAGGCCAAGAAAGAAGCCGGGGAAGGCCGCGAAGTGTTCCGTAAAGTGGTGAACATTTCCTCGATTTCCGGGCTGATGGGCAATGCCGGCCAGAGCAACTATTCCGCCGCCAAGGCCGGCATCGTCGGCCTGACCAGGACGCTGGCGAAAGAGTGGGGCCGCTACAAAGTGAACGTGAACAGCGTGGCCTACGCGCTGATCAGCACCCGCCTGACCCAGGCGACGGAAGAAGAAAAGACCGTGGATATTGAAGGCCGGCAGATCCGCGTTGGCGTCAAGGCCGCCAACCTGAAGGCCGCCGAAGCCTCGATCCCGCTGGGCCGGGCCGGCACGCCGGAAGAAGCCGCCGGCGCCGTATACCTGTTCTGCATTCCTGAATCCAACTATGTGAGCGGCCAGTCACTGATCTGTGGCGGCGGCCGTCCCTGAGGCGCGAGATGAGCGATATCAAGCACGCCTGGATGGACGAAGACCTGCTGATTTTCCGGGATGCCACCCGCAAGGTCTTCGAAAATGAATTTGCGCCCCTTGAGGAGCGCTGGGTCAGTCAGAAACGGACTGACCGCGAAGTCTGGAACATGCTCGGGCAGTACGGGCTGCTGTGCGCCAGTATTCCACAAGAATACGGTGGCGCCGGCGGCACGTTCGCTCACGAGGTGGTGATCTGCACCGAGCAGTCCAGAGCCCTGGTCAGCAGCTTCAGCCTGAATGTGCACAGCGCCATTGTGGCGCACTACATTCTCAACCACGGCACCGAGGCGCAGAGGCAGCAGTGGCTGCCGAAGATGGCCTCCGGCGAGATGGTGGCGGCGATCGCCATGAGCGAGCCGGGCACCGGGTCGGACCTGCAAGCGGTCCGTACCACCGCCCGCCGCGACGGCGATGAATATGTGATCAACGGCTCCAAGACCTTTATCACCAACGGCTACCATGCCGACCTGGTGTGCGTGGTGGCGAAGACCGATACCCAGGCGCCGGGCGCCCGGGGTATCTCGCTGGTGATGGTGGAAACGAAGGACCTGCCGGGTTTCCGCCGTGGCAAGTTGCTGGAGAAGATCGGCCAGCGCGGCCAGGATACTGCCGAGCTGTTCTTTGATGACGTGCGGGTGCCGGTGAGCAACCTGCTTGGCGACGAGGAAGGCAAGGGCTTTCCGCAGCTGATGAAAGAGCTGCCGCGCGAGCGCCTGCTGATCGCCGTCGGTGCGGTGGCCGTGATGGAGCGTGCCGTCGCAGAGACGGTGGCCTATGTGCAGGCGCGCAAGGTGTTCGGCAAACGTCTGATGGACATGCAGAATACCCGCTTCACACTGGCCGAGTGCAAGACCCGCGCCACGGCGGCCCGGGTGTTTGTTGACGACTGCATCGGCAAGGCCCTGCGTGGCGAGCTGGATGTGGCCACGGCGGCGATGGCCAAGTGGTGGGTCACCGAGACCAACTGCCAGGTGATCGACGAATGCCTGCAACTGCACGGGGGCTACGGCTACATGCTGGAATACCCGATTGCCCGGATGTACACCGATGCCCGCGTCGGCCGCATCTACGGGGGGTCCAATGAAATCATGAAAGAGCTTGTGGCCCGTTCGCTGGACCAGGCCTGACCGCGTGACAACACAGCGCCGGCGGCATCTGCCGCCGGCGGATAAGTAGAAGAAGCAGGAGTGGATATGGGCAACGCACACTACCGTTTCTGGCCGAAAGGGCAGCCGAAGACGCTGCAGGTGCCGGCGACGACACTGTGTCGTAACCTCGAGGACGCCGCGGCGCGTTACCCGGCACGGCCGGCGGTCATCTATTACGACGGTGTCCTGACCTATGGTCGCTTTGAACAGGAAGTCGGTTATCTGGCCGGCTACCTGCAACAGCATTGCGGTGTCGCCCGGGGCGACCGCGTGGTGCTGTTCAGCCAGAACTGCCCGCAATTTTTCATTGCCTACTATGCTGTGCTGAAACTGGGCGCGGCGGTGGTGCCGGTGAATGCCATGAGCACGGCACCGGAGCTGCGCTACTTTGTAGAAGACAGCGGCGCCCGCGTGGCGCTGCTGGGCCAGGAAATGTACGAGCGCGCCCGCCCGCTGGTGGACGAGGGGCTGCTGGGGCAACTGATCATCCACACCTATTCCGATTACATCGGCGACGACTGTGAATTTGCCATTCCTGACTGGGTGATGATGCCGCGTCGCGACATCAACGACCCGGTGGTGACGCACTGGCAGGACATGCTGGCCGCACGTTGCCCGGCATCGCCGGCGCCGTTTGGTGCAGAGCAGATGAGCATCCTGCCGTACACCTCCGGCACCACCGGCCAGCCAAAAGGCTGTGTCCACAATCACCGCACCCTGATGGCAGCCATCTACGGCTCGGCCATCTGGCGCGGGCTGCACGCGGAAACCGTGTTCCTGTCCGTGGCGCCACTGTTCCATCTGCTCGGGATGCAGAACGGCATGAACCTGCCGATCCTGCTCGGCGCCACCGTGGTCATGCTGCCGCGCTGGGATGAAGCCGCAGCGGCGCGGCTGATCGAGAAATACCGGGTCAGTTTCTGGTCGGCGACGCCGGCCATGCTGGTGGATTTCTTCTCCAATCCGGCGCAGGAAGGCTACGACCTGTCCAGCCTGGCGCTGCTGGCAGGCGGCGGCGCCGCGATGCCGGAAGCGATCTCGCTGATGCTGCGTGACAAATACGGCATTTACTTCAATGAAGCCTACGGCCTGACCGAGACGGCGGCATTCCTGCACGGCAACCCGGTGCATCGGGGCAAGCCGCAGTGCCTGGGTGTGCCCGCCTTCGGTGTGGATTCCCGGGTGGTGGACCCGGACACCCTGGAAGAACTGCCCGACGGTGAAGTGGGCGAACTGATCACCAGTGGCGACCAGGTGATGGTCGGCTACTGGAACAACGAGCAGGCCAACCGTGAAGCGTTTATCGAACGCGACGGCAGGCGTTTCTTCCGCACCGGGGACCTCGCCTCGGTGGACGAGGACGGCTATTTCTTCATGCGTGATCGCCTCAAGCGGATGATCAGCGTGTCCGGCTACAAGGTCTGGCCGGCGGAAGTGGAAAACGCCATGTACGACAACCCCGACATCCAGGAAGCCTGCATCGTCAGTGTGCCGGACCGGCGCAGCGGCGAAGCGGTGAAAGCCATCGTGGTGCTCAAGCCCGGCCGGCGCGGCAGCGTCACCGAGCAGGACATCATCGGCTGGGCGCGGGAACGGATGGCCGTGTACAAGGCGCCGCGTCAGGTGGAGTTCCGCAGCAGTCTGCCGCGCTCCGCCACCGGCAAGATTCTCTGGCGCGAGCTGCAGGAAGAACAGGCCCGCGCCGACCACAAGACCGGCAGTTGAACACTGCCTCGCTACATAAAAACAAATCGGGAGTACCTGTCATGATCTTGAGATCCCTGAACAGATTTTTCGCCGGCCTGATGGCCGTCACCCTGCTGGGCCTTTCCGGCCAGACCCTGGCCGAATACCCGGAGCGCACCATCCGCATCGTCGTGCCGTACCCGGCCGGTGGCGCCACCGACACGCTGGCGCGGCAGATTGCCCAGGGGCTGTCGGATGCCTGGGGTGAGTCCGTGATCGTCGATAACCGGCCGGGTGCCAGCGGTATCACCGGCGCCAATATCGTGGCCCGTGGGCGCAAGGACGGCTACACGCTGCTGATGGGCATCACCGCCATGACGCAGTTGCCAGCGCTGTATGCCACGTTGCCGTTCGATGTGGACGATGACTTTGAACCGCTGAACGAAGTGGCCCGTTCCCAGAACCTGCTGGTGGTGCCGAAATCGATGAACGTGACCACGTTCGAGGAATTCGTTGCGCGCGTGAAGGCCGAGCCGGGTCAGCACAGTTACGGCTCCTACGGCAACGGCACCTCGGCCCATATCCACGGCGAACTGCTCAAGCAGCAGACCGGCCTTGACCTGGTGCATGTGCCGTACCGTGGCTCTGCACCGCTGATGACTGATGTGCTGGGCGAGCGCCTGAGCCTGGGCATCGTCGATGCCGGTTCGATTCGTCCGCACATGGACTCCGACCGTTTCAATGTCATTGCTGTCAGCGGTGTGGAACGTTCCGACCTGGTGCCCGAGGTGCCGACTCTGAAAGAACTGGGCCTGACCGGTTTCGAGCCGTATGGCTGGTTCGGCATGTTCGCACCGAGCGGTGTGCCGGATGACATTCTCGACACACTGTCTGCGGAGATTGCGCGCATCATCGCCACCGAGGAAATGGCTGACGTGATCCGTGGCTTTGGTCTGCGTCCGGTGGGCAGCGACCGCGATGGCTTCGCCGACACTGTCGACAGCGACCTCAAGGTCTGGACCAGCGTGATTCGCCAGACCGGCATCAAAATCGAATAAGCAGGCAACCATTATGAGCAACGCAAGCAACCTGGCTGCTGCCCTGGATTTCTCCGGCAAGCATGTTTTCATTGCCGGCGGCGGGAGCGGCATTAACCTGGCGATCGGCGAGGCATTTGCCCGCCAGGGCGCCAGGGTGGTGCTGGTCAGCCGCACGAAAGAACGTATCGAAGCGGCCGCCGCCGGCCTGCGCGCTTTGGGCGCCGAGGCCCTCGGGCTGAGTGCCGACGTGCGCGACGCCGAGGCGATCCGTGCCGCGCTGGCCACGGCACATGAGACATTCGGCCCGATTGACGTGCTGATCTCCGGTGCTGCCGGCAATTTTCTGGCACCGGCCGCCGGCATGTCGGCCAACGGTTTCCGTACCGTGATCGACATTGATCTCAACGGCACCTTCCATGTGCTGCGCGGCGCGCACGAGTTCCTGCGCAAACCGGGTGCGGCGGTGCTCAATATCTCTGCACCGCAGGCGTTCAATCCAACTCCCTACCAGGCACACGTCTGTGCGGCCAAGGCCGGTATCGACATGCTCACCCGTGTGCTGGCGATGGAGTGGGGCGCGGAGGGTATCCGTATCAATTCGCTGGTGCCGGGGCCGATTGGTGACACGGAAGGCCTGCGCCGCCTGGCACCGTCAGCGGAGGCGCTGAAGGTCATGGAACAGACCGTTCCGCTGCGACGCCTGGGTAACACCGACGAGATCGCCAACATGGCCACCGTGCTGTGTTCACCGCTGGCCAGTTTTGTCACCGGCGCAGTATTGACCGTGGACGGCGGCAGCTCGCTGCTCGGCGGCCGTGACTACACCGACGCCTACGCCGCTTCGCAGCGCGCGCGGGCACAGTGAGGGACCTATGGAAGCCACACGCTATTCCGTGGACAACGGCGTTGCGCTGCTGGAGCTGAACCGGCCCGAGCGCCGCAACGCCCTGAACGAAGTGATGCGCAACGAACTGCGTGACGTCGTCACGCAGTTGCGCGACGACCGCAACGTCCATGCGCTGATCATTACCGGGGCCGGTGATGCCTTCTGTGCCGGCGGTGACCTGAAAGGCATCGGCAGCGCCGGGCTGGATAATCAGGGCTGGCGCAACCGCATGGCCGACCTGCACAACTGGCTGAAAGACCTCCTGGCACTGGACAAGCCCGTGATTGCAGCGGTCGATGGCCCGGCCTACGGCGCCGGCTTCAGCCTGGCGCTGGCGGCGGATTTCATCATTGCCACGCCACGGGCCCGGTTCTGCATGTCGTTCATGAAAGTGGGTGCCATTCCCGACCTCGGCGCCTTCTACACCCTGCCGCGTATCGTCGGCCCACGCCGTGCAAAGGAACTGATGCTGTCCGCGCGCGAAGTGAAGGCCGAGGAGGCCCAGTCGCTGGGTATCGTCAACGAGATCGTGCCGGTGGAAACCTTACAGGCGCGCGCCCGGACGCTGGCTGAAAGCTTCGCCGGCGCCTCGCCGCTGGCCGTGTCGCTGATCAAGCGCGCGGTGACGGCGTCCTCCATCAGCGACATGAACACCATGCTGGATATCGAGGCCATGTCGCAGGCGCTGGTGTTCGGGTGTGATTACCACCACGAAGCCATCAGCCGTTTTCTGAACAAACAGCCGCCGATGTTCAACTGGCCCGAATAACGACGTAAAGGTACTCCGTCATGTCAAATGCAGCTTTGCTGGAAGGAAAAGTAGTGGTGGTGACCGGTGCCGGTGGCGGCATCGGCCGTGACATCGCGCTGTCGGCCGCCGCCCAGGGCGCAAAAGTGGTGGTCAACGATATTGGCGCCTCGCTGTCCGGTGATGGCCTGGACGCCGGCCCGGCACAACAGGTGGTGGATGAAATTCGCGCCGCCGGGGGTGAGGCGGTGGCCAGCACCGACAGCGTCTCCGAGCCGCACACTGCGCAGCAGATCGTGACCGCTGCGCTGGACACTTTCGGCCGCATCGACGGTATCGTCAACAACGCCGGTATCCTGCGCGACCGCTTTTTTCACAAGATGTCCGACCAGGAATGGGACGCTGTCATTCGCGTTCACCTGTACGGTGGCTATTACGTCAGCCGCGCTGCCGCGCCGCATTTTAAAGCGCAGGAATCCGGTGCCTATGTGCACATGACGTCCACCTCCGGGCTGATCGGCAACTACGGCCAGGCCAACTATTCCGCCGCCAAGCTCGGCATTGCCGCGCTGTCGAAATCCATCGCGCTGGACATGCAGAAGTTCAATGTGCGCTCCAACTGCATCGCGCCGTTTGCCTGGAGCCGCATGACCGGTTCGGTGCCGGCGGAGACCCCGGAAGAGAAACAGCGCGTGGAGCGCTTCAAGCAGATGACGCCGGCCAAGATCGCACCGCTGGCCGTCACGCTGATGAGCGACGCCAGCAAGGTCAACGGCCAGATCTTCGCCGTGCGTAACAACGAAATCATCCTGATGAGCCAGCCGCGCCCGGTGCGCTCCGTGCACCGCAGCGAAGGCTGGACGCCGGAAACCGTGCTGGAACATGCATTGCCGGCGCTGGAAGCCTCGTTCTTTGACCTGGAACGGTCCGGCGACGTGTTCTGCTGGGACCCGGTGTGACGAGAGAGGCAACCATGACTGAGCAAACCACGGGCATCGAGATCGCCTGGCAACAAAAACTGGACGGCGGTGAATTCGTCATCCAGCAATGCGGCGAATGCAAGCGCCATGTGTTCTTCCCGCGCGAACTGTGCCCGCATTGCGGGGCCGACGCGCTGGGCTGGGTGGCCCCTGTTGGCCTGGGCACCGTGTACGCGGTGACCACCGTGCGCCGCGCGGCCGAGGCCGGCGGCGACTACAACGTGTCGCTGATTGATCTGGACGAAGGCGTTCGCCTGATGAGCCGCGTCGAGGGCGTGGACCCGGCGGAGGTCACGATTGGCCTGCGGGTCAAGGCCCGTGTGGCAAAACAGGATGAGCGCGCTGTGCTACTGTTCGACCGCGCTGAAGGAGATGCCCGATGAGTCAGAACCTGAAAGCACTGCGCGGCAGCGTGGCGATCGCCGGTGTCGGCACCTTCGGTTGCGGCAAGACGCCGGGCTTCAGCGACATGGAGCTGCTGGCCGGTGCTGCCAAGCAGGCCGTGGCGGAAGCCGGCCTGACCATGCAGGACATCGACGGCCTCTGCACCGCCAGTGTCAGCGCGCCGATGTGGCCGATGCCGGTCATCGAGCATCTGGGCATCCGCCCGACCTTTATCGACGGCACCATGCTCGGCGGCTCCAGTTTTATCGCCCACCTGATGCCTGCCATGCTGGCGCTGCAAAGCGGCCAGTGCAACGCGGTGCTGGTCTGCTATGGCAGCGCGCAGCGTTCCTCGACGATGAACCGTCGCGAGATCAGCAAGACCCGTCGCATGCTTGATCCGCAGCCGTATGAGCATCCCTATGAGCCGATGCTGCCGCCGTCTGCCTACGCGCTGTCAGCGTCGCGGCACATGCATGAATTCGGCACCACACGCGAGCAACTGGCGGAAGTGGCGGTGGCCGCGCGCAAATGGGCACAGCTCAATCCGACCGCCTATGACCGCGACCCGCTGTCGATTGCGGATGTACTCAATGCGCGCATGATCTCCGACCCGCTGACCGTGCGCGACTGCTGCCTGGTGACCGACGGCGGCGGCGCCTATGTGCTGGTGCGCGCAGACCGCGCGAAGGACATGCCGCAGAAGCCGGTGTATCTGCTCGGCAACGGGACCGCCTGCTGGAACCGCCAGATTTCTTCGATGCACGATGTGACCACCACCGCGACGGTGGACTCTGGCCGCGCTGCCTTTGCCATGGCGGGGATGACTCCGGCAGACATCCAGGTCGCGCAGCTTTATGACGCCTTCACCATCAACACGATTCTGTTCCTGGAAGACCTCGGGTTCTGCAAGAAAGGCGAGGGCGGTGCCTTTGTGGCCAACGGCGCCATCGCACCGGGCGGCCGCCTGCCGGTGAATACCAACGGCGGTGGCCTGTCCTGGGGCCATCCGGGCATGTACGGCATCTTTGCGCTGATCGAGGCCGTGCGCCAGTTGCGCGGTGAATGCGGCGACCGTCAGGTAGCCGGCGTGCAGACGGCGCTTGCCCACGGCAATGGCGGTACCCTGTCGAGCCAGTCCACCGCTATCCTCGGTACCGCCGAGACTCTTTAACATGATGCGCCCCGGCGCGTGCCGGGGCATGCAGGAGACACAGCATGATCCGCGACCAGGAAATGATGACCGCGTTCCTCGATACCGTGACCAGTTTCGTGCGCGAGGACCTGATCCCGAGCGAGGAAGAAGTCTCGGACACCGATGCCATTCCCGAACATATCGTCAGGAAGATGCGCGACATCGGCCTGTTCGGCCTGACCGTGCCGGAGGAATTCGGCGGTCTGGGCCTGACCATGGAAGAAGAAAGCCTGGTGATGATCGAGCTGTGCAAGGCATCGCCGGTGTTTCGCTCGCTGATCGGCACTACTGTCGGGATCGGTTCGCAGGGCATCCTGATGGACGGCACCGATGAACAGAAAGCCGACTGGCTGCCGCGCCTGGCCACCGGCGAGGTGATTGCCTCGTTCGCGCTGACCGAGCCGGGCTCCGGCTCTGATGCGGCGTCGATCCGCACCAGCGCAGTACGCGATGGTGATGACTATGTGATCAACGGCACCAAGCGGTTTATCACCAACGCACCGCACGCAGGTGTGTTCACGCTGATGGCGCGGACTAACCCGGAGGACAAGGGTGCCGGTGGTATCAGCGCCTTTATCGTCGATGCGAAAACGCCGGGCATCAGCCTCGGCAAGAAAGACAAGAAAATGGGCCAGCGCGGGGCGCACACCTGCGACGTGATCTTTGAGGACTGCCGTGTGCCGGCCTCGAACATCATTGGCCTGAAAGAAGGCCGTGGTTTCAAGACCGCCATGAAGGTGCTCGACAAAGGCCGTATCCATATCGGCGCGGTGTGCGTCGGTGTGGCCGAGCGCATGCTGGAAGACGCGCTGAACTACGCCATCGAGCGCAAGCAGTTTGGCCAGCGCATTGCCGATTTCCAGCTGGTGCAGGCCATGCTGGCCGACAGCAAGGCCGAAATCTATGCGGCAAAATGCATGATTCTTGATGCGGCCCGCCGCCGTGACAACGGCGAGGAAATCAGCACCGAGGCGGCCTGCTGCAAGATGTTTGCCTCGGAAATGTGTGGCCGCGTCGCAGATCGCGCCGTGCAGATTTTTGGCGGCGCCGGTTATATGTCCGAGTACGGTATCGAACGCCTGTATCGTGATGTGCGCCTGTTCCGTATCTACGAAGGCACCACGCAAATCCAGCAGATCGTGATTGCCCGCAACATGGTGCGCGCAGCGACGGCCTGATGCACTGCCGGCCCCGCCCGTCCGGGCGGGGCGTCCCCGTTGTACTCATAAGAGCAAAAAAGACCCGCGGTCCTGCCGCGAAGGGGAACCTCGATGCACGCGCGCGTGTTGCTGCTGCCAGTCGTGATGGTGTCGACGCTGGTCTATCAATTGTCCGGCTGGGCGCCAGTGGCGCTGCCGGGGTATCTCGCGCTGGTGCTTTACCTGATCAGCGAATGGCCACGGCTGGCCCGTATCCCGCGTGCGGTACTGATTGCGGCGGCCGGTGTGCTGCTGCTGTTTGTCTGGCGCGCCGACGATGTCGCCGGCGGCCTGTTCACCGGCTTTAATCGTGCCGCCTGGTTTGCCACCTTTCTGGCCGCGTTGTCGTACCTGCGCGAAGCAGCGGAAACTTCGCGGCTGGTGCGCCAGTGCGGGCAGGTAATCATCAACCAGCCCCCGTCGAAGCGCTATGCCACGCTCAGTGCCGGTTCATTGATGATCGGCATTCTGCTGAACATGGCCGTGCTGAACCTGCTCGGGGTGATGGCGCGCCGTGCCAATACGCTGACCGCTGCCGGCGGCAATGTGGCGGTGCGTGAAGCGCGTACTCGGCGTATGTTCACCGCGATCACGCGCGGCTTTTCCACTTCCCCGCTCGGTTCACCGCTGACCATGACCATGGCAGTGATCCTGTCCGTGCTGCCGGATCTGAAATGGTGGCGGCTGTGGCCGCTTGGTCTGGGCGCCACGCTGCTGCTGATGCTGCTGGGCACGTGGCTGGATCGTGTCAGTGCGCCACGTCATCTTGCCGGCGCGGTGCCGCCGGTGGTGCAACCGGACATGCCGGGCCACCCGGTGTTGCGTTTTCTGGCACTGGTCGGTGCGGTGTTTGTGGCGGCGGTGCTGCTGGAGCAATGGCTGCACAAATCACTGACGCTGGCGATTCTGCTGGTGGCGCCGGCGGCGGCGCTGGTGTGGATGGTGATGCAGTACCGGCGTCGCGGCTGGGGCAGGGCGCTGCGCTTTGCACTGGCGCGGCTGATGCGGCGCGCACCGCATCAGTTCAGCGGTTTGCGTGCAGAAACGGCGGTGCTCTGCGCCGGCGCGCTGATGGGCACGCTGATTGCGGCGTTGCTGCCGGTGGATGCGTTCGCCGGCTGGCTGGCCGACATGGGGTTGTATGGTGCGCCGGTGGCGCTGCTGGTGCTGGTGCTGATGACAGCGTTGCCCCAACTCGGCCTCAATCCGGTACTGGTGTCGACCATTCTCCTGGCGGCCATGGCGCAGCCGTCGATGTTTGGCCTGTCGGCGGAATTGCTGGCGCTCAGTGTGGCCAGCGGCTGGACACTGGCAGTGAGCTGTTCGCCGGTGGCGAGCACCATGCTGATCAGCAGCCAGCTGGTGCGTGTCAGCCCGCAGGTCATGGGCTGGCGCTGGAACGGCCTGTATGTGCTCTGTGGTGTGTGTGTCTGTGCACTCTGGCTGTTATTGCTGTCATGGCTGTGGTTCTAATGCCGGGTGTTACCCGGCGTAACAGGCGGCCTGATCATCGCTGAAAAACAGCGGATTCCACCGCTAATTTCCCCCTCTGGCCAGTGCCTGAAATTGCCTGCCGGTCTGTTTCGCTGTGCGCGGAACGGCTGGCAGCGCGCGCGGACATGTTTGGCCAATGTTTGCTGATACAAACCGCCATTGTGGGATCAGGGTGCCGTGCCCACTATCGTGATCATATAAAAATAAATTCATCCGCTGGGAGAAGTACCATGCAAGCTGGACGTTTGAGTTTTTCGTTGTGCGCTGCGGTGTTGCTGGCCTGTGCCGGCCTGTTTTCCTCGCTGTCCGCCAGTGCCGACTACCCGGATAAACCGATTCGCGTGATTGTGCCGTTCCCGCCTGGCGGTGCCACCGATTCCCTGGCACGTGTGCTGGGCGATTTCATGTCCCGTGACCTTGGGCAACCCATCGTGATCGACAACCGTTCCGGCGCCGGCACCATGATCGGTTCCGAAGCGGCGGTGAACGCACGCCCGGATGGCTACACGCTGCTGCTGACTATTTCGTCGCTGGTCCAGGCGCCGCACCTGCTGAGCAATCCGCCGTTTGATCCGGTTGAGGATTTCACGCCGGTGGCGCAACTGGTGACCACGCCACTGGTGCTGACAGTGCTGGGCGAATCCGGTATCGAAACGCCACAGCAACTGGTGCAGAAAGTGAAATCGGAACCGGGCCGGCATGTGTACGGCTCCTATGGTGCAGGCTCGTCCGGCCACCTGTACATGCACGCCTTTACCGAACAGACCGGCCTGGACTGGGTGCATGTTCCGTATCGCGGCGAAGCGCCGTCGGTGACGGATCTGCTTGGCGGCCAGATTACCGGTGTGATCATGTCCGGTGTTGGCGCGCTGCCGCATGTGCGGAGCGGGCGCATGAATGCACTGGCCGTCACAGGGCCGTACCGCATGCCGGCCATGCCGGATGTGCCGACCTTCAAGGAACTGGGCTATGAGCGCATGGACAACCGTGGCTGGTTCGGCCTGTTCGGTCCCAAGGGTGTACCCGCCGAAGTGGTGCAACGCCTTTCCGACAGCGCCACCAAGGCACTGGCGGACCCGGAAGTCGTACAGCGTATCGAAAACCTGTCGCTGATCATTGATCCGCTGCCGGCGGCGGAGTTTGCCCCGATCGTCAAGCGCGACAATGACATCTGGAGCGCCATCATCAAAGAAGTTGGCGTGAAACTGGATTAAGGGTTCGCACATCATGTATCTGACCCAGGGATTGCACCGCGCGGTGCAGCAGTTTCCGGACCGCCTCGCGACCATCCAGGACGACCGGCGCACCAGCTACCGTGAACTCGGCGAGCGTTGCGCCCGGCTCGCCGGCGCACTGCAACGTGCGGGTGTGAAGCCCGGTGATCGTGTTGGCCTGCTGGCGCTGAATTCGGATTTCCATACCGAGTATTTTCTCGGCTGCTGGTGGGCGGGCGCGGTCTGTGTGCCGGTGAACACTCGCTGGAGCGAGCAGGAAATCATCTACTCGCTGGATGACAGCGATACCGCACTGTTGTTCGTGGATGATGCGTTCGCGCCGATGGCCGCCTCGTTGCTGCAGGGCGCCCGCGCGCTGCAGACCGTGGTGCATCTGGGGCAGGCCGAAACACCAGAGGGTGTGACGGCGTTCGGTGACTGGCTGCACGAGGCACCGCAGGTCGAGGACTGCCGTCGAGGTGGCGACGAGATGGCGACCATTCTCTATACCGGCGGCACCACCGGCTTTCCCAAGGGCGTGATGCTGTCGCACCGCAATCTGTGGAGTTCGGCGGTGGCGCGCATGGCCGAAGGCGAGCCGTTGCGGCATCACGTCAGCCTGTATGTGGCGCCGCTGTTCCACACTGCCAGCCTGGGCAAGCTGATCTCGCAGATCATGGTGGCGGGCACCAGCGTGGCGGTGCCGGCGTTCCGGGTTGAGGAAGTGATGGCGCTGATCAGCCGCGAGCGCATCAACGATGTGGTGCTGGTGCCGAGCATGATCCAGATGATGCTCGATCATCCGGCCTTCGCGGACTACGACCTGGACTGCCTGGAACGGATTACCTACGGCGCATCGCCGATTGCGCTGGCGGTGCTGGAACGGGCCATGAAAGCGTTTCCGAAAGCGCAGTTCTCGCACGCCTACGGCATGACCGAAACGGCGCCGGTGATCAGCATCAATCCCTGGTTCAACCATCTGCCCGAGGCGTGGGAGTCCGGCATTGTGCGGTCCGCCGGGCGCGCCGGGTTGTGTGTGGAAGTGCGCATTGTTGATGAAGACGACAACGAAGTACCACGCGGCACGGTGGGCGAGGTGATTGCCCGTGGCCCGAACGTGATGCTGGGTTACTGGAAAAAGCCGGAGGCT
The DNA here is from genome assembly GCF_000299335.2 of Isoalcanivorax pacificus W11-5. Taxonomy (NCBI): domain Bacteria; kingdom Pseudomonadati; phylum Pseudomonadota; class Gammaproteobacteria; order Oceanospirillales; family Alcanivoracaceae; genus Isoalcanivorax; species Isoalcanivorax pacificus. The sequence goes on from NZ_CP004387.1 coordinate 1,499,240, forward strand.
ACCGCCGAGGCCTTGCGCAACGGCTGGATGCACACCGGCGACGGCGGCTACATGGATGAGAACGGCTACCTCTACATCGTCGACCGCATCAAGGACATGATCATTTCCGGCGGCGAGAACGTGTACTCCGCCGAAGTGGAAAACATTCTCGCGCGCCACGAAGCGGTGCAGGCCTGTGCCGTGATCGGCGTGCCCAGCGAGGCCTGGGGCGAGGCGGTGCATGCGGTGGTGGTGAAACGCGAAGGTGTCAGCGTGACGGCTGAAACGCTGCAAGCCTTTTGCCGTGAATGCCTGGCCGGCTACAAGGTGCCGAAGTCAGTGGAGTTCGTCGAGGCACTGCCGATGTCGGGCCCGGGCAAGGTGCTCAAGCATGTGTTGCGCGAGCCGTACTGGAAAGGGCGCGAGCGGCAGGTGTCCTAGGGCCTGTTCACACTCATTCCAATGGCCCTGTTGAGCCTGAAAACGCGCCGATCACCAGAAGTAGGCGCTTTAGGCGAGGCGCGAGGAGAGAAGTTTGGTGGACCCAAATGAACGACGAGCAACGCGGAGCGGCGCGTTCTCAGGCTCAACCCGAAGGGCTGGCCCTGTTTTGCCACCCCGCCGCGTTAGCCGCTGCTCATGTGGACCCGCCACACTACGCACCGGCTGCCTTGCGGGGCGGCAAAACAGGGCCAGCAGGGCCATTGGAATGAGTGTGAACAGGCCCTAACGCAGTTGCCCGCCGGCTTCGGCAATGTAGTCGCGCAGCGCGATGCCGGCATTGTCGATATGTCGTGCCATGGCCGCTGCGGCGGCCTTGGCATCGCCCTCGGTCAGGGCAGACAGAATCTCATGGTGCTCGCGGTTGGAGGCGGGCACGCGGGAGTGAATCTTCAGCGGGGTCAGCGGCGGCAGCCCCTGCCACAGGCTGGTGATGATCTTCAGCAACCGGGGTTGCCGCGCGGCTTCGTAGATCGCGTGGTGGAACTGCTGGTTGAGGGCCACGTAGCTGTCCACGTCGCCGCTGCTTTCGGTGGCGTCCATGGCCTGCTGCAACTGGTTCAGTTCGGCCAGGTCGGCCTTGCTCAGGTGCGGGGTGGCCAGGGCCACGGCGCGGGCTTCGAGCAGTGCGCGCAGGGAATAGATTTCTTCCACGTCCTCGATGGCGCAGGGCGTGACGGTGTAGATGCCGCGGCTGTCGGTCTCCACCAGGCCATCGGCCTGCAGGCGACGCAGCGCATCGCGCACCGGGATGCGGCTGGTGCCGAAACGGCCGGCCAGCTCCTCGTGGATCAGGCGGTCACCGCCGGCCATTTCGCCGCTGAGGATGGCCTCGCGCATGCGCAGGTAGACCTCCTCCTCGATGGAGCGACGGCGGACCGGGGTCAGGCTGGATGACTTGAGGCTGGATGATTTCGGGCTGGGCATGGCATGGCGTTCCGGGGCTGACAGAGCGGCCATAGATTAACACGAACTCGCGCGCATGCCGCGCAGCGGGGAACGGGATACCGATGAGCTGGACAACCGAACACGAGATCGCCTGGAACGTACCAACCCGTTTCGCAAGTTTCTGGGTGTGTCAGTGAGCTTTGTCGACGGGGGCGTGGCGGAAGTCACGCTGCCGGTGCATGACCAGCTGTTGCAGGCCTACGGCATGGTGCACGGCGGCATCTACTGTGTGCTGATCGACACGGTGCTGGGCAGTGCGGTGCGCGGTGTCTGCGGGTTCGATTCGAAGCCGCTGACGGTGGACCTGAATGTCAGCTTCCTGCGCCCGTCGGGCAAGGGCGTGCTGACCGCCCGGGCGGAGATCATCAAGCCGGGCCGCAAGGTGCTGGTGGGCAATGCGGATGTGATGGACGAGCAGGGCAGGAAAGTGGCCACCGGCCGCGGTTCCTTTCTGCTGAATACGCCGGCCTGAGAGGGCCGACAGGCCCGGAGCCGCCGGCGTTGTGGGGCGGCTTTTGGCTGAATCATTCTGTATACGGTGTTCCGTACACCGTATGCCGAATGCCGCCGAGAGTCCGGCGCTACGGCTCCGGCGGCGCGGAGGACGCATGCGGCTCGGGAGAGCACCCCGTCAGTGACGGGGGCACAGAGCGCGATGACGGCCTGTCACGACACAGGGGTTCGCCCCGGAAAATAAAAACACAGAGAGGATCACCCATGTTCAATCCAGTCAGAAAAGCAGGCGGTGCTGTACTGCTCGGATCACTGGCGTTGTTGCCGCTGCCGGCACTGGCGCAGGACGGCGCAGACCTGCAACGGCAGATCGACGCGCTGCAGCAGGAAATCGACGCCATGCGCAGTGCGCTGCGCGAGCAGCCGGCGTCCGGTTCGGATCTGGTGCGCACCGCGCCGGGGGGCGGCATCCTGGTGGGCAACACCACGCTGAAATTCAGTGGCTATGTCAAAGCCGACATGTCCTGGTCCGACAACGGCTTCAGCAACGGCAAGAACTATGAAATTGTCACGGCCACGGCACTGAAGGCGCTGGACGAAAACAAGAGTGGCCGCTTTAGCCTCGGCGCCCGCCAGAGCCGGTTTGCGTTTGAGACGCTGACACCGATCGGTGACAAGCGCCTGAAGACGTTCGTGTCCTGGGATTTTTATGGCGAACACAGTGCCGCCAACGAATTCGTGTCCAACGGTTATGCGCCGCGCCTGCGTGAAGCGTACGGTGAATACGGCAACCTGCTGATCGGCCAGACCTGGTCCACGTTTACCGACCTGAACGGTATTGGCGAGCTGATCGCCTTCGGCCAGCAGTCCAACGTGAACTTTGTGCGGCAGACCATGGTGCGCTACACGGTGCCGTTCGAAGGCGGCATGTGGCAGGTGGCACTGGAAAATCCGGAAGACACCGGCGCGGACGAGCAGGATACGCCGGACCTGATCACCCGCCTGACCTTCAAGGGCGGCTGGGGCCATGTGTCCGCCGGTGTGCTGGCGCGCAAACTGGCGCTGGATGACGGTGTCAACCGCGACAGCCAGTGGGCCGATGCCTACAGCCTGACTGCCCGTTTCCCGACCATCGGCAAAGACGATATCCGCCTGCAGGTGAACTACGGCAATGTGGGCCGCTACATGGGCCTGCGTGCGTACCCGGATGCCATCGTCAACGGCGACCAGATCGAGGGCGTGGACGCCTGGGGCGCCTCGGTGTTCTACCGTCATTACTGGACCGACACCCTGCGCAGCACGGTGGCTTACTCCGCCTCGAAAATCCAGGACGCAGGCGACTACACCGGCACCACCACCACCCGATACGACGCCAGCTTCGTCAACCTGATGTGGTCGCCGTCGCCGCGCATGACCTACGGCGTGGAATACCAGTACTTTGATCTGGAAATGGCCAACGGCGGTACGCCGGACCTGACCCGTATTGCGATGTCTGCCCAGTTCAATTTCTAAGGTACCCGCTGTGTGGCCACCTGACAGAAGAGTGCGCTGATCTCACTGTCTTCCCTTTATGCCCCGCGCCTGCGGGGCTTTTTTTTCACGTCATTTACTTCCCGCAACATCCGGTAGCCAAATGTCACCTTGAACGCGCCGTGCGCCGGGTCCAGCATGGATAAAACGGGGCTGACTGCGGAGGTCCGTCATGACTGCCACGACGCTGCAACCGGAGTGGACCGACAAGCGCCGCTATCTCTGGCTGCTCAGCACGCTGACCATGCTGCTGCCACTGGGTGCCATCCTGCTCGCCAATACCACCGGCAATGCCCTGTCCTGGTGGTTCGGGCCGATATTCGTTTTCGTCATGATTCCGCTGCTGGATATGCTGCTGGGTGAGGAAACCGAGAACCCGCCGGAAGAGGTGGTGCCACGGCTGGAAAGTGAAACCTATTACCGCGTGGCGGTCTGGGTGGCCGTGGCCTTTCAATACTGGGCGTTCATCACGGCATGTTATGTGGCGGCCACCTACGTGCTGCCGTGGTACAGCTACCTGGGGTTCGCCATCACCACCGGCACGGCCATGGGCATCGCCATCAACACTGCGCATGAACTCGGGCACAAGACCAATGGCTTTGAACGCCTGCTGGCGAAGCTGGCATTGGCGCCGGTGTTTTACGGACATTTTTTTGTCGAGCACAATCGCGGCCATCATGTGCGCGTGTCGACACCGGAAGATCCGGCTTCCTCCCGTTTTGGTGAAACCTTCTACCGGTTTCTGCCACGCACGGTGTTCGGCAGCCTGCGCTCCGCCTGGCATCTGGAAGCGGAACGGCTGGCGCGGGAGAAAAAACCCGTGTGGCACTGGCAGAACCATAACCTGCAGGCCTGGGGCATGTCGGTGGTGTTGTGGGGCGGCTTGCTGCTCTGGCTGGGCTGGGGTCTGCTGCCGTTCCTGCTGATCCAGTCAGTGTTCGGTTTCCAGCTGCTGGAAGTGGTGAACTACATCGAGCACTACGGGCTGCTGCGACGCAAAAAAGACAATGGCCGTTATGAACCCTGCCGGCCGGAACATTCCTGGAACAGCAATCGCCGTGTGACGAATATTTTCCTGTATCAGTTACAGCGGCACTCCGATCACCACGCCTACCCGACACGCTCCTATCAATCGTTGCGGCATTTCGATGAGGCGCCGCAATTGCCCGGCGGGTATGCGTCAATGATCGTGCTGGCCTGGGTGCCGCCGCTGTGGTTCTGGGTGATGGACAAGCGCGTGATCGACCATTACGGCGGTGACCGTTCGCGCATCAATCAGGGCTGATCCGCTTCCAGCAGATGCCGGTTGACCGCCAGCAGCACGGTGCGGGCGGCGGCGACGACGCTTTCCGGTGATTCGCGGAAACCGCTGAGCATCCAGCGCATGGCCATGTTCACCAGTGCACCGATCAGCCCGGTGGCAATCATCATTTCGTCCACACCATGGGTGTCCTGGGCCGGATACAGGCCACGCCGGGTGGCGGCGAGAAACTCCGCGAAATCCTCCATCACCCGGCGATAGTGCTGGTCCACAGTGGGGCTGACACCGAGCACTTCCACCATCATCAGCCGGGCATGGCCGGGGTGGTCCCGCAGGTAGCTGAAGTAACTGTTCAGGGCGGCTTCGATCAGCGTGTCCGGCTGCGCCTGGTGCGCGCTCAGGCTGGTGCCGATGCGCTCGCGCAACTGGCCGATGATGTGCGCATAGGCTTCGCACAACAGCGCCTCGCTGTTGCTGAACGATTCATAGAAATAGCGCTCGGTGAGGCCGGCCTCGGCACAGACCGCTTTCACGGTGGTGGCGTGGTAGCCCTGGGTGCCGATCACCTGGATGCCGGCGTCCAGCAGCTTCTGGTGCCGCTCGGCGCGGCGTGCCTCGATGCTGACACCGCGGTAGGCGCGGCCCCGGCGAGGCTTGGGGGGAGTGGGTGTGCTCATGGCGGCAATGTTGACATGGCTTGTTGTCAGAAGTAAAGTGACACGCACTATTGTCAGATTGGCAGGGTGCCTGCCGCACTGGAGTGACCATGAGCGCAGCGAACAAGATCTCGAATAACAAGGCGACGCCAGACGTGGAAGTGGCCATCATCGGCACCGGCTTTGCCGGGCTGGGCATGGCGATCCGGCTGAAGCAGGATGGGCAGGACAGTTTTGTGCTGCTGGAACGCGCCGATGAGGTTGGCGGCACCTGGCGCGATAACCATTACCCCGGCGCGGCCTGCGATGTGCCGTCGCACCTGTATTCGTTTTCGTTTGCACCGAACCCGGACTGGTCGCGCAAGTACCCGACCCAGCCGGAGCTTTACCGTTATCTGCGCAAAGTGGCCAACGACCATGGCCTCTACCCGCACATCCGCTTCAACAGCAATCTGGAAAACGCCACCTATGACGAGGCCAATGGCCTGTGGCGGGTGGTGACCGGCAGTGGCGACATCACGGCGCGTTCGCTGGTGATGGGCAGCGGCGGCCTGGCCGAGCCAAAGCTGCCGGATATTCCCGGCGTGGAAAGTTTCCAGGGCAAGACGTTTCACTCCTCGCGCTGGGATCATGACTACGACCTGGCCGGCAAGCGTGTGGCGGTGATCGGCACGGGGGCCTCGGCAATCCAGCTGGTGCCGGAAATTGCCAAACAGGCAGGGCGTCTGGACGTCTACCAGCGCACACCGAACTGGATCATCCCGCGTAACGACCGCGCCTATCTGGATGCGGAGAAAACCCTGTTCCGCAAGTTGCCGCTGACCCGGCAACTGCATCGCGCGGCCATCTACTGGGGCCATGAGAGCCGGGTGATGGGGCTGGTGCTGAACCCGAAACTGATGACGCTGTTCCAGAAGCTGGCCGAGTGGCATATCCGCCGGCAGGTGAAGGACAAGGCGCTGCGCGATATCGTGACACCGGACTACACCATCGGCTGCAAGCGCATCCTGATTTCCAATGACTGGTACCCGGCGCTGCAACAGCCGAACGTGGAACTGGTGACGGATGGCATCCGCGAGATTCGTGCGAACTCGATCGTCACAGCCGATGGCACGGAGCGTGAGATCGATGTGCTGATCTTCGCCACCGGTTTCTATGCCACCGAGAACCCCATTGCCGACCGGGTCCATGGCCGCGACGGTGAATCCCTGGCGCATGCGTGGCGTGACGGTGAGGAAGCGTATCTGGGCACGCTGGTGAATGGTTTCCCGAACCTGTATTTCATCATTGGCCCGAACACTGGCCTGGGCCACACCTCGATGATCTTCATGATCGAAACCCAGGTGGATTACATCGCCCGCCTGCTGGCGCTGCGCAACAAGGCCGGCGGCAAGGTGCTGGAAGTGCGCCCGGAAGTGCAGGCGCGCTACAACGAGAGATTGCAGGCGCGGCTGGGCAGCTCGATCTGGGCCACCGGTTGCGACAGCTGGTACAAGCACAAGAGCGGCAAGATCACGGCACTGTGGCCGGGCTTTACGTTCGAGTTCCGGCTGCGGGCACGGCGCTTCAATCAGCAGGACTATCTCATTGACTGAAGGCTGCCTGACGAGGCCCTGACGACGCACTGACGATAGCCACCGCGCCAGCGTATACTGGCGCGGTCTTTTTCAAGGTGTGCCGTGATGCATGTGCCCTGGCAGGAAATTCCCGCAGAAACCCTCGACAATCTGATCGAGGAATTCGTCACCCGCGATGGCACCGATTACGGTGAAACCGAAATCCCGCTCACCACGCGCGTCGAGCAGGTGCGCCGGCAGTTGCGCCGGGGGGAGGCGGTGGTCTGGTTTGACGAGACCACCGAAAGCGTGTCGATTTTTTCCCGCCGGCAGTTACAGGAAATGGGGTTGAGTCCGGACAGCGACGGCTGAGCTCAGAACACCATATGTGCCAGCGCTTTCCACAGCAGTTGCAGCGCCATCAACAGCATCACCAGCCAGCTCAATACGATGCCACCCTTGCGGGCGTTATTGGTGGTGTTGGGCTGCGCCAGCCCCCAGGCGTGCATCAGGCGGCCGATAAAAAACACGGCGCCATAGAGATGCAGCATCGCCGGGCTGGTGCCCAGGTTTTCCAGAATCCCCAGACCAATCAGCACGATCGGTATGTACTCGGCGGCGTTGCCGTGGGCGCGTACGGCCTGTTGCAGTGCCGGCTTGCCGCCGTCACCCAGTGACACCTGGCCGCGCAGGCGGTTTTTCACCACGTTGGCGGCAAGCGCCAGCAGCAACAGCAGGAACAGGCCCGTGTAGAGGGCGGTAACGGTCAGCATCATGGCATCCACTCCGGTTGTTTTTTCCGTTGGCGAAGAATAAAGCGTGCCGGGGCCAGTGCGGCAAGCATTTCCTGATCCACCGGCACGGGTTCGTCATTGGCCAGCGCGGCGATCAGCTCGGCGCACAGCGGCGTGCCGGTGATGCCCCGGCTGCCGTGGGCAATGCTCAGGTACAGGCCGGGCTGTGGCGTGGACGGGTTGGCGCAGGCGTCGGGCACCGGGCCGGCCAGCGGCAGAAAATCGGTGCTCTGGCAGCGAAACCCCACGCGATGGCCCGCCAGGGCGGCGTCTGCACCGCCGAGGTCGGCGTGGTACGCCGGCAGATTGGCGGCCAGTTCGGCCAGGTTGCGGGCGTCGTCCCCGTCGCGTGGTGTGGCCTCCAGTTGATGCAGGTCGAAGGTGGCACCGACGCAATGCAGGCCATCCAGGGCCGGGGTCAGGTAGCCGCTGTGGCAGATCGCCTGTGACCAACGCTGGCTGGCCTCGGTGGCGCGGTAGTAGCTGACCTGGCCGCGGATGCGTTTCAGCGGCAGCCAGTGCAGGCCGGCCAGGCGGGTGGCGTCGGCGGCGTTGGCGATGATGACGATGTCGGCGTCGTGGGTGCGGTGACCGGTGCCGACCTGCCAGCCGGTTTGCGTTGCCGTGAGTGTCTCGACAGCCTCCGGCAGCACGGTGATATGCGGGTGGCGCAGCAGATGTTCGCACCAGCGTTGGGGACGCAGATAACCGCCGGCGGGCATTAACAGGCTGGCGTCAGGCCAGCCGCTGCCCGCTGGCCGCAGGACGTCGGCGGGCCACAGGCCGCTGTCCAGCGCAGCCTGTTGTTTGTCACGGTGACGTGCATCCGGTGGCAGTTGCAGCACGCCGGTCAGCGCGCCGTCATCAGGTTGCGATGGAAAATCGTGCCGCGCCAGCCAGTGCAGGGCGTGCAGGTAGCTGCTCTGGTAGAAGCGGTTCTGCGGCGTGGCATGGGCGCTGGGGGTGGTGTAGACGACACCGGCCAGATTGCCGGAGGCGTGTTGCGCAATGCCGGCGGGGTCGCACACGGTCACCTGCCAGCCGCGTTCGGCCAGTGCGCGGGCGCTGGTGGCACCGGCGAGCCCGGCGCCGATAACCAGCGCATGGCCCGGCGTGCTGTGTGCCGGTTGCCAGCCACCGAGGAAGTGCCCGGTGAGCATTTCACGCTTGCGGCCGAAGCCGGGCACGCGGGCAACATCAAACCCCTGCGCGGCCAGCCCGCGCCGCACGAAGCCGGCGGCGGTGAAGGTGGCGAAGCTGGCGCCCGGCGCGCTCAGGCGGGCGAACTGCCGGAACAGGTCGTCGGTCCACATGCCGGGGTTGCGGGCCGGTGCGAAGCCATCGAGGAACCAGGCGTCGACACGCGCCTGTAGCTGGCCGAAACGCACTGCGGCGTCACCGAACAGCAAGGTCAGGGCGATGCGGCGGTTGCCCAGCCACAGGCGGTGAAAACCGGGTGTGAGCGCCGGGTAATGCCGGGCCAGCTCTGCGCACAGCGGTGCAAAGGCGGGCCAGCCAGCGTGCGCGCGGGCCAGGTCTGCGTGGGTCAGCGGGTGTTTTTCCGCTGAGACGAAGTGCAGCACGGCGTCGGCCGGCGCCTGTTGCAGGAACAGCGTGGCCGCGCAGAGAAAATTCAGGCCGGTGCCGAAGCCGGTTTCTGCGATCACGAATCGTGCGCGGGGCGGCAGGGCGGCAAAGCGTTCGGGTAACTGGTTGCCGTGCAGAAACACATGGGTGGTTTCTGCCGGGCCATCGTCGCGGGAAAAGTACGGGTCGTCGAAATCCCGTGCCACGGGTGTGGTGTCCTGCCAGTCGATGCGGGCCGGTTGCAACGGGGCGAAGTCGTCCAAGAAAGCGTCCTGTATCGTGAGCCAGTGCATTATTATGCCCCACGTCTTCGTCTGGTGTGTGTGTCTATGGTTGCTCAGATTTTCGGCATCATCGCCCCGGTCCTGGTCTGTGTGCTGATCGGGTTTGTCTGGGTGCGGCGCGGCCGTCCGTTCGATACCGGCATGGTGTCCTCGCTGGTGATGTATATCGGCGCGCCGTGCCTGATCGTGGCCACACTCAGCGCGGTGTCGCTGTCGCAGGCGGCGTTGCTGGAAGTGGCCGCTCTGTATGGCGCCGTGCTGGTGTTGACGGCGCTGGCGGCGTTGGCAGTGATCCGCCTCAGCGGGGTGTCGCTGCGGGTCTATTTCACCGCCATGACGTTTCCGAATGTCGGCAACATGGGCCTGCCGCTGTGCCTGCTGGCGTTCGGTGAGCAGGGGCTGGTGCTCGGGCTGGCCTGGTTCATGCTCAATTCCATAGGCCATTTCTCGCTTGGGGTGGTAGTGGTCAGCGGGCAGAGTTTTCTGCGCGAACTGTTCACCAATCCGGTGGTGGTGTCGGTGGCCATTGCCGTCCTGATGGTGGTCACCGGCTGGCGCTTGCCGGCGTGGCTGTTCAACACCGTGGAGCTGATTGGCGGCATGACCATCCCGATGATGCTGATCACGCTCGGCGTCTCGCTCGGGCAGTTGCAGGTGGCCGGGCTGGGGCGCGCAACCGGGTTTGCGCTGCTGCGGTTGCTGATGGGGTTTGGCGTCGGTTTTCTGGTCTGTGAGCTGTTTGCGGTCGAGGGTGCGCTGCGGGGTGTGGTGCTGATCCAGTCGAGCATGCCGGTGGCGGTGTTCAATTATCTGTTTGCGCAGCGCTATCGGCAGGGGCCGCAGGAGGTGGCGGGCATGGTGGTGGTGTCCACCGCGCTCGCCTTTGTGTTGTTGCCGGTGCTGCTGGGGTACGTGTTGCGGGGGTGATCAGGGCGTATCAATGATGTCGGCATTGAGCCGGGCGATGGCCAGCAGGGCATCGCGCAGCAGCGCCTCGGTGGCCTCGGTGTGCCCGGAGGGCACGCTGGCGGTGGCCAGCACGAACACCGGAGGCAGTGCGGTCAGCTGCACCAGGGTGGTCAGCGTGCTGCTGCGGTAGCGCTGCGCCAGCTGTCCCCGGGCCACCGGGTAGCTGATGCCTTCGACGGTCACCAGGCTTTCGTCCATGGGCTGGACTTCCTGGGCACCATGGCGCAGGGCGCGCTCGATCAGTTGCTGGCGCTGCTGGCCGTACTGTCCGGCCACGGCACGGGTCGGTGTCATGGTGTCCCAGCCGCCGGGCAGCGGGAACAGCGTCAGGTCGATCAGGGTCTCGTTCTGCGCGTGACTGTAGCGCAGGATGCGCGTGCGCTGGCCTTCCAGCGTGGCTTCGCCCTGAAAGCGGTAGTCGCCCAGTTGTGGCGGCGCCTGCCAGGCGGTGAGATCCGTGTCGGCAGGCGGGATTTCCATCGGGATCTGGTCCAGGCTCGGGTAATCGCTGGCGTCGTCCGGGGCCATCAGGCAGCCGCCCAGCGCCAGGGCCAGCAGCGCGGCCGGCAGTAAGCGGCGTGTCGTGAAATGTGGCGGGTATGTCATGTTTCCAGAAGTCCACTGGCAACCGTATCAGTGGGCGTCAGTGTAGCCGTGCGGCGCGGCGATCGCAGTGCTGGCCGCGCCGAATTGCGACGGATGGCGCAGCCGGGGCGATTGGCAGGCGGGTTGTGCGTCAGAGCGCCAGTGCGTGCAGCACGTCCAGCAGCAGGGGCGGCAGCCAGGGTTCCAGCCACAGCAGGCCCGGAATCAGTGCCGCGAGCACCAGGCCGGTGCAGGCGCCGCGCTGGTGGGTGTACAGCGCCGCGCCCCCGGCGGTAAAGCCGGTCACGATCGCGCCATAGAACAGTGCCATACCGATCAGTTGCAGGCTGATGCTCAATGTGGCCAGCAGCGCGCCGGCCAGGGTCAGCGCCCAGCTCAGCCACACCACCCGGGTGAAGACGGTGTGAGTGCCGGCGGTGTCACGATGCAGCAGGGAAGAAAGCACTCCAATCATGGCGTAATGTCCCGAAACGATAATTCCGTTATTGGCAGGGGATGCATAATGCAGGCCAGTTTGTGAACGGCGTGCGCCGCAGTCTGCCGCCCGCTGTTTGCGTAATCATGACAGCACCCGGATGGGGAGACATGACATGGCGCAAGATGTGACGTTGATCGCACAACCACTGACGCTGCCTTGCGGCGCGGTGCTGAAAAACCGGCTGGGCAAGTCGGCCATGAGCGAAACACTGGGCTCGCGCGACAATCGTGTGACGCCGAAACTGTCGCGGTTGTACCAGTGCTGGGCAGAAGGTGGCACGGGGCTGCTGGTGACCGGCAATGTCATGATCGACCGCCGCGCGCTCGGCGAACCGCACAATGTGGTGCTGGAAGACCGCCGCGATATGGCGGCGCTGCAGGCCTGGGCTCGTGCTGGCACACGCGATGGCGCGCACCTCTGGATGCAGCTCAACCATCCTGGCAAGCAGAGCCCGGTGCTGTTGTCACGGCAACCGGTGGCGCCGTCGGCGATCGGTTTCAGCAACCCGGCACTGAAACGGTTTTTTGCCACGCCGCGTGCGCTGACCGGCGAGGACATTCAGGACCTGATCCAGCGCTTTGCACGCAGTGCCGCCCTGGCGCGCGAGGCCGGTTTTACCGGCGTGCAGATTCACGGCGCGCACGGTTATCTGGTCAGCCAGTTCCTGTCGCCGCTGCATAACCAGCGTACCGATGAGTGGGGTGGCAGCCTGGAAAACCGCATGCGTTTCGTGTGTGAGGTGTACAAGGCGATCCGCGCCAGCGTGGGCAATGATTTCCCGGTCTCGATCAAACTCAACTCGGCGGATTTCCAGCGCGGTGGCTTTACCGAAGAGGAATCCATGCAAGTGGTGGAAACGCTCGGTGGCCTGGGCATGGACCTGATCGAGATTTCCGGTGGCACCTACGAAAAGCCGAGCATGGCCGGTCAGGGCGCGAAGGAAAGCACACGCCAGCGCGAGGCGTATTTCCTCGACTACGCAGAAAAAGTACGTGCCCGCGTCAGCACGCCGCTGATGGTGACGGGCGGTTTTCGCACCACCGAAGGCATGGTCGCCGCGCTGCAAAGTGGCGCCACCGATGTGGTGGGCCTGGCACGGCCACTGGTGCTGGCACCGGCGCTGGCGCACGATGTGTTGTCCGGCCAGGCGGTGATCAGTGAGGTGAAGCCGATTCGCACCGGGCTGAAGCCGGTGGATGACATGGCGATGATGGAAGTGTCCTGGTACACGCTGCAACTCGACCGGATCAGCCGTGGCAAGGCACCGCAGGCAGATGCCTCCGGGCTGGGGTCGCTGCTCAAGGTGCTGGGCGTGGTGGGCTGGCGACGACTGCGCATGGGGCGCATGCGCGCCTGATCAGAACAGCGGCAGGGCAGGGAGCGGAGCATGGACGTATTCAGGGGCAAGCGGGCACTGGTCACTGGCGCGTCCAGTGGTATCGGCGCGGCCATGGCACTGCAACTGGCGGCGGCGGGCTGTGATCTGATTCTGGTGGCGCGACGCTCCGGGCGGCTGCATGAGATGGCGCTGCGTTGCAGCGAGGCCGGTGCCGCGCACGGTATCGAATGCGAAGTGATCGCCATGGATCTGCTGGCGCATGATGCGGCCCACACGTTGCACCGGCAATTGCGCGAACTGGACCTGCCGATGGACATCCTGATCAACAATGCCGGCTTTGGCTTTCAACAGCCGCTGCTGGCGCTGCCGCTGAACGATCACCTGCGCATGATCGACCTGAACGTGCGTACCCTGACGGCGCTCACGCATCTGTTCGCCGCCGACATGGTGGGGCGTGGCCAGGGCTGGATTCTTCAGGTCGGGTCGGTGGCGGGTTATCTGCCGATCCCCGGCATGGCCACGTATGCGGCCACCAAGGCGTACGTGGTGAGTCTGGGGCGCGCGCTGGCGGAGGAGCTGCGGCCGCAGGGGGTTGTCGTCAGTACGCTGGCGCCCGGCGGCACCGAGACGGAATTCTCTGAGGTCGCTGGCCAGCGCATCGAAGGCTACAAGAAAGCCGCATTGATGAGCGCGGAGCGGGTGGCGCGCGACGGCCTCCACGGGCTGGCGCGTGGCCGGGTTGTGGTCGTGCCGGGCATGTTGTACAAGAGCTCGGTCGGTGGCGCGCGTTTGCTGCCCGAACGCTGGTTGACCCGACTGGCCGGGCGAGTGATGAAGGACTGATCGCCACCGGCCCTCTGTGACGGGCTGTGGAGCGGCAGTGTATGGCACGGACGCGGATCCTTCTGATCTGTCAGATTTCCTTTCTTTTTCTCCTGTCCCCGGCGCACGCGGCGCCGGAAGTGGCGCCTGGCGAGCGTGTCGGGCTGGTGCTGTCCGGTGGTGGCGCACGGGGGTTCGCCCATATCGGTGTGTTGCAGGCGCTGGAAGAAAACAATATCCCCGTGCACGCCATTGCCGGCACCAGCATGGGGGCCATTGTTGGCGGGCTGTATGCCTCGGGCAAGAATGCCGCCGAAGTGGAGCAGGTGGCGCGAACCACCGACTGGGCCTACGCCTTTACCGACCGCTCTCCCCGCCGCGACCAGCCTTACATTTTTCGCCAGCTCGATGCCGGGCTGGCGGCCGATTACCGGCTCAACATCCGTGACGGGGCCATCGTGCTGCCGCGTGGTGTGATCCAGGGCCAGCACCTGACGCAGATTCTGGACCAGTTGTTTGCCGACATTGACCGGGTCACCTCGTTTGACCGGCTGGCGATTCCGTTTCGTGCGGTGGCCGCTGACCTGGTGACCGGGGAGCAGGTGGTGATGTCGCGCGGGCGGCTGAGCACAGCGGTGCGCGCCAGCATGTCGATCCCGGGTTTGCTGGAACCGGTGGAGTGGGACGGCAAGCTGCTGGTGGACGGTGGCATTGCCAATAATCTGCCGGTGGATGTGGCGCGCGCGATGGGAGTGGACCGGCTGATCGTGGTGGACGTGGGCACGCCGGCGCGTACAGCCGATGAAATCCAGTCGGTGGTGGATGTGGTTGATCAGCTGACCGGCCTGCTGGTGCGCAGCAATAGTGATGCGCAGCAGGCAACGCTGACCGGGCGGGATATCCTGATCCGCCCGCAGCTTGTCGGGGTGACCAACTCCAGTTTCGGTGCCGTGGATGAAGCCATGGCAGCCGGCTATGCCGCCGCTATCCAGACGCTGGCGGCGAACGATTTGCTGGGCGATACGGTGCCGGTGACGGCGCCGCCCCGGGAAGGTGAAACCGGGCGCACGCCGGTGATCGATTTTATCGAGGTGGAAAACGACGGCCCGGTGCATGACCGGGTGATCCGCAACCTGCTGCGGCAGAAAGCCGGCCAGCCGCTGGATACGGTGCGCCTGCAGGAAGATATTTCCGCCATCTATGGCCTGGATTATTTCCGCGACATCCGATACCGGGTCATCGAACGTGACGGGCAGACCGGCCTGCGGCTGGTCTGCCGGGTGCGGCATGAGGGCAGCAATTTCCTGCGCGTCGGGTTGCGTGTCAGTGATGACTTTCGCGGCAACTCCGATTTCGGTCTCGGTGCCAGCCTGCGCCTGGCGGGGCTGAACCGGCTGGGGGGCACCGCCTTCATGCGCGCGGACATCGGCACCACGCCACGGCTGGAAGCGCGTTTTGTGCAGCCCTTAGATTTCCGCATGCGCTACTTCATTGAGCCGCAGTTGCTGTATCAGGCGGATCGCATTGATCTGTTCGATGAGGCGGTACAGGAGGAAGCGCTGGCCAGTTACCAGCGCCGCGAGCGGCAGGCGGGGCTGGCCATCGGCAGGCAGCTGTTCCGGCAGCGCGGTGAGGTACGCGCCGGTATGGTGCGCAAGTGGGGGGATCTGGATTTTCGTGGTGGCCTGTCGCTTGGCGAAGGCGATTATGACGATGCCTACAGCCTCGCACGGATAGGCTGGGACACCCTGGATGATCTGGCGTTTCCCACCCGTGGCACGCGCTGGGCGGCAGAGTGGCAATGGCATGAGCCGTCGCTCGGTGCCGACAACACATTTCGTCGTTTTGTCGGGGAAGCGACCTTCGCCATGACCTGGCGCCGCTATACCTTTTTGCTGGAAGGCGACCTCAGTGTGAGTGATTCCGATCAGGTGGATATCGCCAACCTGATCCCGATCGGTGGTTTCCTCGAACTCTCCGGGCTGGGGCCGCGCAGCCGCTGGGGCCAGCACCGCGCACTGACGCGGCTGGTGGCGCTGACCCCGCTGGGGCCGGACACGCCATTGCCAGCACCGGTGCCGCTGTTTGTCGGCGCCTCGCTGGAACGGGGCAATGTCTGGGAAACGCGTGACGATATGGGGGCCGGCAATGCCATCTCCGCCGGCAGTGTGTTCCTCGGCGCGGACACGCCGGTGGGGCCGGCGTATCTTGCTGTCGGTGTGGCACAGGGCGGCGATTACGCGGTGAACCTGTTTCTCGGACAATTGTTTCGCTAGCGGCGTTTTGATGGCAGCCATTTACGGTTGAATGTGACAGGCGTCATGCGCTGGACAGGGCCTCGGTGTAATGATGTTCACTGACCTGCCATTCGTCTGATTTACCTAGGCCAATGCCCGATTTGTTATCGTGATTGGTGCTTTGTTCGTATAATTCCCGCCGCTTCAATGCCGATTATTGGCTGGCCAAATTATTAGCTGGAAGAGCATGAACCGATTTCCGCGCCTCGTCCTGACCACGCTGTTATGTGCCGTTGCCGCGACGGCAGCACACGCCGACGTGCATCCGGTACTGGGGCGTGCCCTGTGCCTGGCTGCCGCGCAGGACAGCGCACTGGGCCCGCAGGTCGAGGTGTTGCTGGATCGTGGCGTGCTCGATTATGCCGACGTGCCGCAGGTGTTGAACCTGCCCTGTGAGGCCGGTCGCAATCTGATGCAGACCATTGTCAGCGGCCTGCACGCGGAGAACCTGGAGTACGTGGTGATCGATCTGGGACTCGACCCGGATGCGCCATTGCTGGAGATGGCCGGCGAACGGCTGACCCTGCAACAGTTTCTGCAACACAGTGTCGTGGCCGGTGAGCCCGCCGTGCAGCGTTTCGCCCGCGATTACCTGCGTGACTTCCGTGATGCGGAATTCAACCCGAACCTGGTCGTCAGCGCGCTGATGCCCCACCGCTGACAGACCCGTCCCGCTTTTGTTCTGTTTCTGCCTGAGAGCAGTTTAGATACGCCCCCGGCCTACCCACCGGGGTTTTTTTTGTCTCGATGCTGCCCTGGCAAGGTCCGTCATCCGTTGTTGATGTTTCATGTCTGCATGCCGTCAGGGCGGGGCTTGGTGCTGGCTGTTCATGGTGTTATCATCTGGTCACAACATGAGCAAGGATGCCGGTCATGACCAAGGACCCCGGACTGGAGGCGCTGCTGGACCTCCATGGGCAAACCTTCGTGGAAGACGGAGGCTACTGGTACAAGATCGAAGCCTGGAGAGTGGCGCCCTCCACGGAAAGACCGCACGGCATACGCTACAACCTGACGTTCCACAACAAATGGAACCAGCGGTTGTTCGGTTTCGACAACGCGCATGCTGTGGCAGAGAAAGCGGGTGGCAGGTTCAGCGGGCGCCGGATGGTGTATGACCACCGGCACCTGTCGCCGCAGGATAAAGGTACTCCATACGGGTTTTCATCGGCGCAGCAGTTGCTGACGGATTTTTTTGACGAAGTGAACCGCTTTATGCAGGAGGTCGGGCAATGAAAGCATTGAACATCGGCATCATGCCCAGGGAGCAGTTCCAGCGCAGGGCGTTGTTGATCGCCTCGGGCAAGCTCAAGCCGAAAAGGGATGAGCCGAAAATCTGGTTCGGTTCCATCAAGTCACTGAGCCAGGTGCTCAGCGAGCAGAACATGCTGCTGCTCAAGCTGATCTGTGAGCACCAGCCGGAGACGCTGATGGAACTGGCGGAACTCAGCGGGCGGCATCGCGGCAACCTCAGCCGCACGCTGAAAACCATGGAACGCTACGGCATCGTGGAACTGAAGCGACAGCGGCACACTATCAAGCCCATTGCCAAGGCCAGCCAGTTCACTATCCATTACGACATTCACTGCGCCTGAGCACGTCATTCAGGGCAGGCCAGGCGACGATGATCAACCATTCTCCTTGAGCCAGATCGCCAGGGCGCCTTTGTCGGAAATCGCCAGTTTCTGGTAAATCCTTGCCAGGTGGGTGCGTACCGTCGTAGGGGAGATGCCCAGCATCCTCGCCACTTCCTTGTGACTGTTTCCGGCCGCATAGGCCCAGGCAGTTTCCAGTTCCCGTGTGCTGAGTGACACCGGTGGTGTGATGCCTGCGCGGACAAGCAGGCGGTTATGAAAGCGTTCTGCATTCAGCGACAAGTGACGATTCCGGTAGTGCCCGGTTTGCCACAGGGCCTTGTTGACCTCATCGGGAAGGAACTGGCCGGCCTGCCGGCCCCATTCACTGACAAGCAGCTCTGAAAATTCAGGCAGTGATGCGTGCAGCAGGCCGCGCTGGTCGATAAAGGCGGCGGGGGCCTGGTTGGCGCGCAGGCAATGCATGTCGTTATGGCGGGCGGCCAGAAACAGGTGCTGGGTAATGATGTTCTTGGCTTCGGTCTCCTGGCGGCTGAAGGTGTTGCTGCGGTTTTCCCGTGCCAGGGTGACAAAGATGTGAAGGCCGGTCTGCGGGTCCAGTTCCATGGTGGAAATCATCTGCCGGGCATAATACAGCCCCCAGTGTTCGTTGTAGGCCCGGCTTCGGCGGAATTCGGGAAGCTGTTCGATGGACCAGGTTCTGCCCGTGTTGCCAATGACCAGATTGGCGTACGGATCTTCGTGCTTCACGGCTTCCCAGGTATCGAAGAGCGTGTCGGTCTGGTCCAGTATGGTCGCCATGTGCAGTTGGCGGCTTTCGCCATTTCCTGCGCCCCAGATGGCGAAATCGAAATCAATATGCTGGCGGATTTCCGCTAGTGTCCAGCGGTGAAATTCTGCGGGGGGAAGGTGCATGCTGGCGTCGTGAATGGCGAGGATGAAATCGCCCATTTTGTGGTGCATAAGACGTTATCCCTTGTCTCGTCGATCAACAACCAATAAGCCTCCGAACAGATTCTGCATGCTTGATGCACATTGCCAGTCGGTGGCTTCAGGGCTCTGCGACGGCAGAGATTGGCTGGATCTTACCCTTACCTGGATGGCCGGCAGTGTAATGCATTTGCAGGATAACGGTAAACGACACCGGCAAATTAGTATGTGGCTCCGCGAGAAAATCCGATAGCTGGTATTTTCGGAGAAATAAAAAAGTCCGCGCTCAATGGCGCTGTTCAGCCGGGATGCAGGAATGTTTTCAGCGACGGGGCGCACTGCGCCCGCCGAGCTGCCCTGCGGCTGAAGCCATGCGGAATTCAAGGGAGTTGCAGTATGAAAATGCGCGTGAAGATGACAGGCATGTTGTCACTGATGCTGGTCGGGGCAGCCCTGACGGGGTGTGGCGGCGGTTCCGGTGGCGGTTCCGGCGGTGGCGCCAATGGACCGGGGGACGGCGCGAATCTGCCGAGGCTGTCCGGCCTGGAGGGCGATGCGGACAATCACGACAGGCTTTATTTCACCCACGGCACGACCGGTGCGGATGACAGGGGAAGCTCCATTCTGTATGCCCTTGACGTGAACGCCCCGGACACATCGCAGGCGGTGAACCTCACTATTGAGGAGGTCTACAACACGCAGGATCTGGGTGCCCACGCGTATGTTCCGCTTTATGAAGCCGACATCGATCCCGCGGACGGCAGCGTCGAAAACTATCGGGTAACGGATATTCTGTTTCTGCACAATCGCGAGGACGGCAATCAAACATCGGAAGGTTTTGCGCGCGCAAGCCTGGACGGGGCAGCCGATGCGGCCGTCAGGGTGTCCTCGGAAAGCTACCTCACGGCGAGCCTGAGCGGTGCCTATACGCTGATCTGGCAAAATTATACGGAGGCCGATGATGCCGAGGTGTCCTATAACCTGCCTGGCAACAAAAGCCATGTGAGAGCGAATTTTTCCGGCACGGATACGCCTTATTATTTTTCATCGAATGTGATCAAGCAGGTCGCGGCTGTGGGGCACGTCGGCAGTAGCGGGGACCGGCGTTACATTGCACTGACCAATGATTCGGGCACGCAGTGCGCCGGGGGATACTTCCTGACTGTTGCCAGCACCCTGAATGCAGGGGGCACGTCCTATGGCGCCAGTAACTATCTGCCCGACGGCAAGGAAGCCTTCGCTGCCGGGCCGCTGGGCGGTCCCCTGCGCGACGGCAGCCAGTATCTGGTCATCAAAACCCTGGCGCCCGGGGATTGCGCATCGGAAACGGCTCTGTGGCGCTATGACCCTTCGCGCCCCTGGGCTTCCAGCCTGAGCCAGGTGCTGGATGACAACGGCGCCCCTCTTATTTTCCCTGACAGCCTGGGCGGCGGCCCGCTGATGCCGGAGCCTCGCCACCTGGCCCGCGAGGGAGATGTCGTGTACTTCGGCATCACCAGCATTCTCCAGGTCGGCACGCAGGATCTGTATCGGGTGGAAGGAGACAGCTGGTCGCTGCTGTCCGACGATGAAGACAATCTCGGCGCCCATACCGGGTTTGTGGTCACGGGGGCGGGGCGTGTTGCGGTGTCCGCTGGCAGCACGGTGGTGAGCTGGAAGGCAGACGGCAGTGACCGTCAGGTGCTCGATAACACCGTGGCCGACTGGTTGGGCGCACTGCAT
This sequence comes from Isoalcanivorax pacificus W11-5, assembly GCF_000299335.2. NCBI lineage: Bacteria > Pseudomonadati > Pseudomonadota > Gammaproteobacteria > Oceanospirillales > Alcanivoracaceae > Isoalcanivorax > Isoalcanivorax pacificus. The sequence continues at coordinate 1,519,547 of NZ_CP004387.1, forward strand.
ACCGAGGTGCTGGGCAGCCGGGACGGCTGGATTTTCTACAACCGCGCCAGTATCAGTGGCCAGGACAATGCCGTGGCCATGAAGATCGACGGCAGTGATTCGCTGGTGATTGCCGGCGGCCAATGGGTGGGGGCATCGTCCTCCGGCAAGGGGGAAGCCATCGGCAACATGACCGAACTGAGCGAAGTGTTCCTCTGGCATGGACGGCAGATTGCCGCTGTCAGTGCCGCCGACCCGAAGGCCGGCATGGTGGTACTGGGTGAGCTCGATGCCGCGCCGGAAAACGTCGTGATGTACGGATTGGCCCCGGGCCCGCACCGGCTGATACAGGTGCATGCCGATGAGGACACGGCGATTGTGTATTACGTGAATACCCGCGAGGCAAACTCGCTGCGCAGGAACAGTGTGCCCGGCGCGGGGTATCAGAGGCCGGTGGACGGTTTCTGAAGCGGCTTTGGGGGAGGGTGAGTTTTGCCTTGGGCGCCACCCTCCCTGCTGCACTTTCCTCAATGGTGCTACATCAGTGGAAATCCCGCGAACGGGTTTTCAGTTCAGCGAGGGCATGGCTCTCGTCGAGGATTTCGCCGGCGATCACATGGATCACGCCTTCTTCGGTTTTTTCCAGCGTGCCTTTCACCACCAGTAACTGGCCGCTGAGAATCGCCTTGCGGCAGCGTTCCTGCAGTGTGCGCCAGACGATCACGCTGGTATTGCCGGTTTCATCTTCCAGTGTCAGGAACAGCACGCCCGAGGCGGTGCCGGGGCGCTGACGATTGGTGACCACGCCGGCCACGCGCACGAAGCGGCCCTGATTGAGACGCCGCAGGTCGCGGGCGCTCTGGCAGCGGTCGAACGGCGTGCGGTGGCGCACCAGCGCCATCGGGTGGCGGCCCAGGGTCAGGCTCAGGCTGCGGTAATCAGCCAGCAGATTGTCCACTTCCGAAGGTGCATCCAGGCGCACGCCATCACGCAGGTTGCTGCTGTGCACAGGCTGGTCGAACAGCGGTGGGGGTTCCTGCACGGCGAGGATTTCCCACTGGCCCTGGTGGCGGTGGCCGGTGAGCCGGGCGATGGCGTTGGCGGCAACCAGCGCCTCGCGTTCACGGCGGTTCAGGCGCGCACGGGCGCACAGATCGGCCACATCGGTAAAGCGTGCGGCGCGGCGGGCCTGCAGGATGCGTTGCGCGGCGTCTTCATTGAAGCCGCTGATCTGCCGCAGGCCGACACGCACGGCCGGCTGCATGCCCAATGGCTGGCGACGGGTATCTTCCAGGGTGTAGTCCCAGTGGCTGTGATCCACGCACGGCGGGCGCACTTCGATGCCGTGCCGGCGGGCGTCCTGCAACAGTTGTGATGGCGAATAAAATCCCATCGGCAGGCTGTTCAGCAGGCCACAGTAGAACGCGCTGGTGTGATGTCGCTTGAGCCAGGCAGACAGATACACCAGCAGTGCAAAACTGGCGGAATGCGATTCAGGAAAACCGTAACCGCCAAAGCCTTTCATCTGTTCGAAAATCCGTTCGGCGTAGTCGGGACTGTAGCCGTTGCCGAGCATGCCGTGGATCACCTTGTCGCGGAATTGCAGCAGCTCGCCACTCTTGCCCCAGCGTGCCATGGCACGCCGCAACTGGTCGGCTTCGCCACCGGTGAAGTTGGCGGCCACCATGGCCATCTGGATCACCTGTTCCTGAAAAATGGGAATGCCGAGCGTCCGGCAGAGTACGTTTTCGATGCGCTGGTCCGGGTAATCCACCGCTTCAAGCCCGGCCCGGCGACGCAGGAACGGATGCACCATGTCGCCCTGGATCGGGCCGGGCCGCACGATCGCCACCTGGATCACCAGGTCATAAAACCGGCGCGGTTTCAGGCGCGGCAGCATGCTCATCTGTGCGCGGGATTCCACCTGGAACACGCCGACGCTGTCTGCCTTGCAGAGCATGTCGTAGGTGGCCGGGTCTTCCGCCGGAATGTCCTGCACGGTCAGCGGCGTGCGCCCGGCATCCATGCGGTAGCGGTTGATCACGCCGAGCATCTTGCGGATTGCGGTGAGCATGCCCAGGGCCAGCACGTCCACTTTCATCAGGCCGAGGGCTTCGAGATCGTCCTTGTCCCACTGGATGATGGTGCGGTCCGGCATGGCGGCGTTTTCCACCGGTACCAGCGTGGCCAGCGGCGGCTGGCTGATGACGAAACCGCCGACATGCTGGGACAGGTGACGCGGGAAGCCGAGCAGTTCGACCACGCGGGCCTGGAACAGCCGCGCAAGATGCGTGTCTTTCAGGCCCGCTTCGCGGAAACGCTCGGGCAGGGTTTCCGGTTTGTCCCACCAGGCCAGCTGTTTGCTGAGCAGCGCCAGCCGGTGCTGGTCGAATCCCAGGGCACGGCCGACATCGCGGATCGCGGAGCGCAGCCGGTAGCTGATCACGGTGGCAGCCAGCGCGGCGCGCTCGCGGCCGTATTTGCGGTAGATGTACTGGATCACTTCCTCGCGCCGCTCGTGTTCGAAATCCACGTCGATATCCGGTGGCTCGTCGCGTTCGCGGGACAGGAAGCGTTCGAACAGCAGCTGGCTGCGCGAGGGGTCCACTTCGGTGATGCCCAGGCAGTAACAGACCGCAGAGTTGGCCGCCGACCCGCGCCCCTGGCAGAAGATATCCTGGCTGCGGGCAAAAGCGACAATGTCGTGCACGGTGAGGAAGTAATACTCGTATTCCAGCTCGCGGATCAGGGTGAGTTCCTGTTCGACCTGCCTGCGCACGGCGGCGGGCATGCCTGCTCCGGGCCAGCGCCGGGCGGCGCCGGCGTCCACCAGTTGCCGCAGATAAGCGGCGGCTGTCAGACCCTCGGGTACCACTTCGCGCGGATAGTGATACCGCAGCGTATCGAGCCGGAAGGTGCAGCGCCCGGCGATGCGCAGGCTTTCCTGCAGCAGCGCCGGCGGGTAGATCGCACGCAGCCTGGCCAGCGGCCGCAGATGACGCTCGGCATTGGCGAAGCGCAGTGAACCGAGTGTCTGGACGGTGGTGTGGTGCCGCAATGCGGTGAGGACATCCAGTAACGGTTGCCGCTGCGGGTCATGCATGTGGACGTCGTTGCAGGCCACCATCGGCAGGTGGTGGGTGCAGGCCAGTTGATACAGCTGCTGGTACAGCGCGGCGTCGTCGGTGTCCTGCAACAGGGCGCAGCCGATCCACAGGCGGTCGGGAAACAGGTCGCTGAGCCAGCGCAGTTCGGTGTCATGGTGGGAGGCGTCCGGGCCGGGCAGCCACAGGCACAGCAGGTGTGCGCTATGGGCGGCGAGCATGTCGGGCGTGACACGGTACTGGCCCTTGTCGCTGTCGCGGCGGGCGAGGGTGATCAACTGGCACAGGTTGGCGTAGGCGAAGTTGTCCGGGGCCAGCAGGATGACCTGGGGGGCCGGCTCGCCAGTGAGGCGGACGCGGCTGCCGATGATCAGGTGCAGCGGTGTATCACGTGCCGCCTGCCAGGCACGCACGACACCGGCCAGGGAGCATTCATCGGTGATGGCCAGCGCGCTGTAGCCCAGCGCCAGGGCGCGGTGCACCAACTCTTCGGGCTGGCTGGCGCCGGTCAGGAAGGTGAACGAAGTGGTGACATGCAGCTCGGCGAACATCGCGACAGGCTCTTTGTGCAGTGCACCTTGCGCGCTTTGCACGCAGGGGCCACGTGGTGCACAGGACGCATGCGGTGCCCATGACGCACGACGGCAGGAAATGGGACCGGGAGCAAGCGCCGTCCCTGGCGCTGGGGAGATCGTCACGGCGTGGTGTTGCAGTACCACAGGAATCCGTGTGCTCACCGGACGCCCAGATTACTGTCCTTATGGACAGTACGTCAAGTGTCCGGCGTGTGCTTCGACCAGACCGGATAGGGAATGCCGGCCAGGCGATTGATGACCATGGCCTGGATCAGCAGCAGCACCACGCCGGCCAGCAGCACTTCGATCTGGTGCAGGCTGGTCATGGTGCCCAGCGCCACCATCAGCGAGGTGGCGGCGGCGGGTGGGTGTACCACGCGCAGCAGCACCATCAGGAAGCAGGTGGTGCCCAGGGCCAGGCCGGCGGCGGCCACACGGGGCAGCTCCACCCCGTTGAGCATGGCAGAGGGCTCATCCAGCAGGCCGAAGGTGGCCAGGCTGAGCCAGCCCACCAGCGCGCCGACCAGGTGGCCACAGAGCACGTTGCGCGGCGAGGAGGCTTCTGCCAGCGGCAGGTAGAACAGCAGGAAGGCGGTGGCGCCCAGCGAGGGGAAGATGAAGGCTTCCTGGCTGATCAGCGCGATAAAGGCGATCAGGGCAATGCTGACACCCGCATTGATGAAGTTGAACCCGGCCAGCACCAGGCGCGGGTTGAAGCGCTCGCTCCAGCGTTCCAGATGAAAGTGCTTCAGCAGGCCGGTGACGACTTGCCAGCGCAGGCGATCGTTGCGTTCACTCATGGAGGATTCGTGAGGCCATGGGGTGAGGGGAGGCGGCATCATACCGCAACGCTGACAGGCAATGCAGGGGGCAGGCCCCGCAAAGCGGGGCGCGGGGCAGGTTACTTCAGCAGTGCCAGGGTGCTGTCGGCGAACCAGAAGCCTTCCAGGCGGCGGCGCAGGGTGTCCTGCAGGATGCCGCGCTCCTTGAGCACCTCGATGATCGGCGGTGCGTAGCGCAGGGCTTCGTCGAGGACCATTTTCTTGTCCACGCCCATTTCGCCGATCAGTTTGTCCAGGGCGGTGTCGCCGTACTTCTCGAAGAAGAAATCCACCCCGGCATCAAGCAGGTTGCCGAAATAGCGGGTGGCGCGGAACTGCTTCCAGGCTTCCAGGCCGGTGACCATGGCATCTTCCAGTTCGTCGCGGGTGACATAGCGGCGCAGGGTGGCGACTTTCTGTTCCTTGATCTCGTCCCAGAAATCCAGCATTGCCTGGCGAAACTCACCGCTCTCGATGGCCTTTTCCAGCCGTTTCTCGCTCTGGCGAATGATGCTGCGGGTATTGTGGGCAATGTATTTCTTGATGTTCTGCTCGGCGGATTTTTCCAGGCCCGGGGCCGCCTTGCTGACCACCGACTTGCCCAGCTTGAGCATCGAGCTGGCGCCGGGGATGCTGCCGGCCATGTTGGTGCCCTGGGTGATGAAGCCCTGGATGCCGCGGTACAGCATGTCGGAGATCAGGTTGATGGTCAGCGGGCTGCCGGCGATCTCGCTGATCAGGCGCTGGCGCAGCGCGTCCATTTCCAGCACGACGTCCAGCAGCTCGGCCACTTCCTGGTCGCTGATCAGGTCTTCGAAGCTGTTCTTGTCGTGGCCGGGGTGGTTGTACAGGCGGTCAGCGATTTCACCGATCAGTTCGGGAATGGCGCCGGAGATGTCCATTTCCACGGCATAGCGGCGCGCGGTGTGGCGCACCTGTTCCGCGCTCACCACGTCGTTCAGGCGCAGCGTTTTCATCACCTTGAAGGCGATGTCGATTTCCTCTTTGGCCAGCTTCTTGAACTGTTTGGGGTCGAGCTGGCTGATCAGGTAGTCCACCTGGGCATTGAGCAGTTGTTCGGCCTTGGCGCGCTGCGTGTCCGTCATGATCGCTGTCCTGTGATGTGCCGGATGGGGATAGGGCCGCAGCATAGAGCCTGCTCGCCATGCGGGCGTTGGCCGCAGTGACGGGCAAGCCGGTGAGGGCTGGTCAGGGTGAGCAGGAGGCGCTGTGGTGGGCTGTGGGGCAGAAAGGCGACGTGGCCTGCATTCTGTCCCGATGCGAAACACTGGCCTGCCAGCCGGTTACCGGGCAATCTTGCAGCAACGCCGTGGAGAAGGAAATCACCTGTGCGCGTGATGCGTTTATTCAAGGGCGAACTGGTACGCGAAGTGCGTGGCTGGGTCGACGCGGGGCTGATCGAACCCGCCCAGGGCGAGGCCATTCTGGCGCGCTATGACCGTTCATTATCGGATGTGGAAAAGCCGGCACTGGGCTACCGGGTGCTGTCGGCGTTGGCGGTGCTGTGCGGCGGCGCGGCCCTGCTGCTGTTGCTGTCGCACAATTGGGATGAGCTGTCGCGGGCCGGGCGCATGCTCGGCCTGATCGGCTTTACCGCGCTGCTCAATGGCATGGGCCTGCTGCGCTGGATGCGCGGGCAGCGCGACAACGCGGTGCTGTGGCTGTTTGCCGGCGGCATTGCCTACGGCGCCAGCATCATGCTGATCGCGCAGATCTATCATCTGGGGGAGCATTATCCCGATGGCCTGTTGTGGTGGGCGCTGGGTGTGCTGCCGATGGCCTGGCTGACGGCCAGCCGGCTGCTGCACCTGTTGCAGTTGTCGCTGGCCGCCTTGTGGATGTTTACCGAATTCCCGTTCAGTTTTCCGTGGCTGATGCCGCTGTTTATAGGGGCTGCGTTGTATCAGGTGCTGTATCGCAAGCGCCTGGGCGTGCTGCTGGTCAGTGCGCTGGTGCTGGCCGTGATCTGGCTCAATGGCCTGTACCAGTGGTGGATGCTGCGCTGGCAGGACTGGCGCATGTATGACGAATGGGTCGAGCACCTGGGCCTGACAATCGTGCTGTGTCTGTTGTTGGCCGCCCTGGCACTGACCCAGCGTGATCACCCGCTGCGTGGCCGGCGGGCGGACGCAGCGCTGGTGCTGGGCTGGCTGGGGCGCCTGGGCCTGATGTTGCTGCTGGTGTTCAGTTATCCGGCGGCCTGGCGCGAATTCGGCGAGGACTGGCTGTTCCATGGCGCGCCGGTGTGCTGGCTGCTGATGGCCGTGGTGGTGATCAGTGCGGTGCTGACCCGCTGGATGAGTGCGCGCACGCGGCTGGGGCTGCTGGGTGTGGTGCTGCTGGTGGCTGCGGCGCTGCTGCTGCCCCTGTCTGTGCCGCCTGCGCGGCTGGCGGTGCCGATGGCACTGCTGATCAACCTGGTGTTGCTGGCGATCGGTATTGCGCTGATTTTTTCCGGCCTGAACCGGCGTCTGGCAAAGCGCTTCTATGGCGGCATCGTGCTGTTGCTGGCGGTGGTACTGATGCGCTATCTGGATCTGATAGGAGACTACCTGAGCAGTGCGCTGCTGTTTGCGGTGGCAGGGGGCGTGTTGTTCGCCGCTGCGCGTTTCTGGCGCAGTGCGATGGCGCGGGAGGTGGCGAATGAGCACTGATACGCTGCACACGTTGACCGAAAAACCGATGAACTGGCGTAGCGGATTGCTGGTGCTGGCGGCGCTGCTGCAACTGGCGATTCTGGCCGGCGTGTACCTGGGGGCGAAATACCCGGTCTGGACCGGCGAGCCGGTGACGCTGCGCGTGGTGCCGGTGGACCCGCGCGATCTGTTCCGGGGCAATTACGCCCGGCTCAATTATCAGGTGTCGTCGTTGCCGGCCTCGCTGCTGCCCGACAACGAAACCCTGCGTGAAGGCCAGCGTGTGTACGTGACGCTGACGCCCGGTGACGACGGCTTCTGGCAGGCCAGCGCGCTGAGCGCGGAGCGGCCGGCGCAGGGCACGGTGTTGCGTGGCCGGGTGCTGTGGGTCAGTGGTGAGCAGTATGCGCTGCGCTTCGGTATTGAAGCCTGGTTCGCGCCGAAAGAAAAAGCACTCGCACTGGAAGACACCCTGCGCGAAGGTGGCGCCGCGCAGGTGATGCTGGCGGCGAATGGCAAGGCGGCGCTGGTGGCGGTGGGCGAGCGGCCGTCAGAGTTCGTGGACAAGCAACAGCAGTGACGCGCTGTCGGCGTCCAGTATCAGGTCGTCGCCGATAAAGAGGGTTTCCGCTGCCAGGTGGTGTGTCTGTTCGCCTTCGGTGACACGCACGCTGCCGTAGACCAGATAACCCAGCATCCGTCCGGGCTGGCCGGCCTGCCGGCCTGCGCTGGCGCGCCATACGTCGATGCGCGTATCACCGCTGTATTTCCCGTAGACCGCCGTGCGTTCATCCGGCGCCGGCCGGCAGACCCGGTAACGGGGCGGGCCTTCGTGCCGCCGTGGCTGCAGCCAGAGCTGGATCATGTGCGTGCCGCTGTCGTTCGGGTTGATTTCGTTGTGGCGAAAGCCGTACGCGCCAGCGTATTGCACCTGCACGTCGCCGGCTTCGAGCACTTCGCCGTCTCCCAGGCTGCCTTCATGGCGCACGCGGCCGCGCACCACCACCGAGATGATGTCCACGGCGCTGTGTTCATGGGCGCGCGTGCTGCCGTGCGGCAGAAAAATGGCGTCGGCCAGGTACACCAGCTGGCCCAGCCCTTCGCTGCTGTCCGGCAGGCGCTGGTCGCCGAAGCGACGGGAATCCATCACGTAGAGACGCTCGCGCAATCCGGCGAAGCCATCCAGGCTGAGTGCGTCGCGGGTCAGGGTGTACACAGCATGCTCCTTAGTCGGGGGCGCCGTGCTGGCGGCGCCAGCGCCCGGGGGTGACGCCATGCCAGCGGCGGAAGGCGCGGGTAAGGGCGCTCTGTTCGGAAAAGCCGAGCAGCAGTGCCACGTCACTGAGGGTCAGGGTGTGATCCGCCAGGTATTCGGCGGCCAGTCCCGAGCGGGCGTGATCAAGAAATTGTTGCCAGCTGACGCCGTGCTCGCCGAGCCGGCGTTGCAGCGTGCGGGATGACATGTGCAAGGCGCGGGCCATGTCCGGCAGGCCGGCGCGACCGTCGGTCAGCAGGCGCGGCAGGGTCTGCCGCAGGGCGCGGTCGAAGGCGTCGGTGTCCGGCAGCGCCGTGAGCAGGGCCTGTGCCTGGCGATCGAGCAGTGCGCGCAGGGCCGGATCGCGATGGGGCATCGGCATGGCCAGCAGACGGGTGGGGAAGCGCACGCGCACATGGCTGTCGTTGAACTGCACCGGGCATTCGAAAAAACGCCTGTAGGCGTCGGCGTCCCCGATGCGTTGTGGCGCACCGACAAAGGTGACCAGTGTCGGGGCGGGTGCCGGGGGCGGTAGCTGACGTCGCAGAAAGGTCACCAGGGCGGCGATGGCGGTGCCGTCGGCCAGTTGCCCCAGCGGTACCGATGCGGCCGGCCAGCGCAGTTCGGTGTCGTCGCCGCTGACTGCCACTTCCGCCAGGCTCACACCGTAGAACAGCCGCTCATAACGCTGGTAGGCCAGCATCGCTTCGCCGAGCGTATCGGTCGCCAACACCAGATAGCCCAGTACCCCGACGTGGTGGGGCTGCACACCGGTGCCGATGGACAGTTCCGGCGCTGCCTGCGAGGGCACCCGCGTGACCGCCTGCTGTAACAGCGTACGCCAGACGTCCACAGGCACGCTGTCATCCGGGGCGTACTGGGCCAGGGTGGCGCGGATGTCCGGCGCCGGCAGCGACTGGGTGTCGAGCCAGTCGGTCAGCAGGCGGGTCCAGGCACCGGTCAGGCGTAGCAGCGTGCTCATGGTGTGTCACCGGGCTTGCGGAGGACAGGGTGGCATCGATTGTCAAAAATAAGGCGCTGATGGTCAATAAGGCAGGGACGGACGGGGTAACAATGAGCGTCATCACAACAAGACGGGAGGCCGGTCATGTCCCTGTTCGACATGTTCATGGCAATGCTTCACCAGAGTGGCCTGCTGGCATTGCGCGACCTGCTGCCGGCCTGGCTGGCGCTGGATCTGCGGCAACTGATTTTCGTGGTCGTCACGCCGGTGTTCATTGGTGTCACGGTGTGGGAATACCGCCGTATCCGCCATGATCCGGCGCTGTTCAATGTGCCGGAGGCGATCCGCAATTTCATGCTCGGCATGGGGTATCAGGTGACGGAGCTGCTGTTTGCCGGTGTGCTGATGTTCCCGGTATATGCGTTCGTCTACCACCACCGGCTGTTCGATCTGGAGCTGAATGTGTGGACCGGGCTGCTGGTTTTTGTCGGCACCGATTTTGTCTATTACTGGATGCACCGTACCAATCACCGGGTGCGCTGGTTCTGGGCCTCGCACGTGGTGCATCACTCCTCGGAACGGATGAATTTCTCCACCGCCATGCGCCAGAGCGCGCTGAATATCTTCAATGGCCAGTGGTTGTTCTATGTGCCGATGATCTGGCTTGGCTTCAATCCGGTGTGGATCGGTGTGGCCTATGCGCTGTCGCTGGTGTACCAGTTCTTTATTCACACCACGCTGGTGACACGGCTGCCTGCGGTGATCGAGTTTTTCTTCAATACGCCCAGCCATCATCGTGTGCACCATGGCCGCAATCCCGGCTACATCGACACCAACTACGGCGGCATCCTGATCATCTTCGACCGGCTGTTCGGCACCTTTGCTGATGAGCGCGAGAAGGAACGCATTCACTATGGTGTCACCCAGCCACCGCCGGCCCAGGACCTGATCACGTTGTGGACGCACGAGTATCAGGCTATGTTTCGGGACATGACGAAACGGGGCGCCGTCTGGCAACGCCTGCAACATCTGTGGCGGCCACCGGAGTGGCAGCGGCCCATGGCGAGGGAGAATGTGTGTGGCGAAGGAAGCAAGGATCGCGTTACTGATTGACTGTGACAACGTCAGTTATCGTTCCGCGGAAGGGGTGCTGGATGAACTGTCGAAGTACGGCAAGGTGAATGTGCGGCACGCTTACGGCAACTGGAAAAGCGAACAGCTCAAGGGCTGGGAAGAACAGTTGCACCCGCTGGCGATCAAGCCGATCCAGCAGTTTGCCTACACCACCGGCAAGAACGCCACCGATGCGGCCATGATCATCGACGCGATGGATATTCTCTACGCCGGCAACGTGGACGCCTTTGCGCTGATGACCAGCGACAGCGACTTCACCCCGCTGGTGATGCGGCTGCTGGCGGAAGGCAAGCTGGTGTACGGGTTCGGCGCAAAGAAAACCCCGCAGCCGTTTGTGAAAGCCTGCTCGCAGTTTATCTATACCGAGAACCTGGAAAAGGACGAGGAAGACGACGACACCGAGGCGGACCTGCTGGCGAAACGCAAGTTGCCCCGGGCAAAGCTGCGCAATGATGCCGGGCTGGTGCGCCTGCTGCGCAATGCGGTGGCGCAGTCCGCCGAGGAGGATGGCTGGTCGAATCTGAGTCGTGTCGGGCAGTACATCTCCAACAACGCTTCCTTTTCGCCCGTGAATTACGGCTACAAGAAACTCAGCGATCTGATTCGCGCGAGTGACCTGTTTGCGATTGAAATGCGCAACGGCACCTTGATGTATATCCGCGACGCGCGCGCAAAATAGGGGGCCGGCTGGCCCCCTGTGCTTTCAGGACGCAAAGGTCGTATAACCCTCTTCCGAGATCGGCCAGAAAGGATTGTGCGCCACCTCCCACATATGCCCGTCCGGGTCGGCGAAATAGCCGGCATACCCTCCCCAGAACGTCGCCTGCGGTGTTTTCACCGCCTCCGCACCGGCGGCCAGGGCCTGCTGGTAGACCGTATCCACTTCGTCACGATCCAGCGTGTTGTGGCCCAGCGCACAGGTGCTGCTGCCAGGCTGGTAGGGTCTTGTGCTGTCCTGCGCATAGGCATCGCGCTGGAACAGCGACAACACCATGCCGTTGATCTGGAAGAACAGCACCTGTTCGTTTTCAAACGCGGGTTGCCAGCCGAGGCCGCCGCAATAGAACGCCTTGCTGCGGGCAATGTCGGCGACGGACAGGGTGATGACGGAAACACGTTGCTGCATGGGACACCTCTCATGACATACAGAAAAACCGGCGGGCCCTGTGGCACGCCGGGGATGTATGTCGCGGGGCGGGACAAGAAACCCGTCAGAATCCCTGGGCGGGATGGCCGGACTAACCGACACCGGCCTGTCTTTTTCGACAAGGGGAATTCTGGCATTGCCCGGGAAGGGGCTCAAGGGGAGGCGCCGGCGTCCCTGTCCGGCGCCAGGGGAGATCAGTCCAGGCGCACGAACGGCGTCAGGGTGTCGTCCACCCGTTGTGACAGTTGCGCGTCGTCCAGTGTCTGATGCGACAGGTCGTTGGCGCGTTGCAGCAGGGCCATCAGGTGCGAGCCTTCGAAGTCCTGGCTGTCTGGCTGTGCCAGGCCGACGGTCTCGTTGTCGTTGAGCAGGGCGTCCCACTTGTCCCGCACAGCGGCCCAGAAGCGGCTGGTCTTTTCCCAGTAGCTGGCGGCCGGCGACAGATCGAAGGTGTCATCGCGGGTGTAGGTATTGGTGCCCACTTCGTGTGCCAGGTACTGATCGTTGGCGCGGTTGAACTTGTAGCTGTCCTGCTCGTGTACCCAGCCAGTGGGCGTGATGGTGTGGCGGTTGGTGCTCACCAGCACGTCATAGTCGTTGCGGGTGGTGTGTTCACGGCGTGGCAGGGGGCGCCAGGTGACGTCTGAGGTCCAGGTGGAAATGCCGTGGCCATGTTCCCAGCGACCGATGCCGGCGTAGCGCGGGCTGTCGTCCACCTGCCAGACGGTCTGCACCCATTTGCCGGCGGCGTCTGCCGGGCTGATGTGGCGCTGTGTCCAGCGGTAGTCGCCGGCGTAGGCCCAGAAGTCCGTGGCCTGGTAGGTCCAGTCCTGGCGCCAGTGTTTCACCACATGGCCGCGCTCGGAGACCAGAATGTGTTGCAGCACGATGTGCTCGGGAGTGTCTTCCACCACCAGCACCAGTTCGTGAGCCTCGGAGGTATGGCTGTCGTGCAGGTGGTAGTCCGGGGCCAGCGCCAGGTTTTCCAGGAAGTCGAAGGTCACCGCGTAATGGCCGGCCATGGCGAGAATGGCCTGGCGGTCACGCTCACGGTCGGCGGTATCGGTGGTGTCGAGGGCCGGGGTGGTGGCGCAGGCGGCCAGGCCCAGCAGGGCGGTACTCAGCAGCAGCCGCGAAAGCAGGTGTGCCATGTCAGCAGGTCCTTTCTGGTACGGGGTAGGAGAAAGGGCGCATCTTTCCATTAATGGGAATTGTTATCAATAGCAGTTGTGAATATTTCTGATCTGTGGCTCAGAACAGCCCGTGCAGAAACCAGCCTGCGTCACAGCGGTATAGCCAGCACAGGGCCTGGTTGCCGGGGTGGCGGGCAAGGAAGTAGTCGCGTTGGCGGGGCTGTTGCCACCAGTGGCTGCTCAGGGTGCGGTCCGGGCCGAGCAGGGCCAGGGGGGCGCCGCGCCAGCGAGGCTGGCCATCACTGCCGGTGCTCAGCGGCTGGGGTGGATCGAACAGCCACAGGGGTTGCCGGGCATGCGGCGGTTGTGCGGGCGCGATGCTGGCCGCAGGGCGCAGGGGATCGGTCAGTGCCTGGGCCAGCTCCGGCAGGTGCTCATCGCACTGGCGCACCTGGCGCAGGCTCAGGCCGGGCAGGCTGGCAAGCTTTTCCAGCAGGGCATGGCGTCCGGCGCGCTCGCCGGGGTCGTGGAACAGGACGTGGCTGGTGCCCTCGATCCGCTCCGGGCGGCTGGCAGTCAGCACCAGACGCAGCACGGGGGCACGCAGGCGGTGTTGCTCCAGATGCCGACCGGTGAGCGTGAGCCAGGTGGCGGCATCACTGCCGGGCCGGGTGCGGCGCACGATCAGCGGCGGCGCTTCACCCAGGTGGTCGGTCAGTTGCCAGCGGATACTGCGCACGGCCTGGTGGCGCCAGTGCAGGTGGCTTTCCAGTTCTGCCAGTTGGCGTTGCATCAGTGGCAACAGGGATTGCTGGTGGGTGATCGGTTCTTCGACATCGTACTGGCTGCGGAAACGGGCGGGTGGCGTGACGGATTCGCGCGGGTCGGGGCGCTCGCCGAGCAGCCGTTCCAGCCAGTGCAGGAAGGGTTTGCCGAAGCGCCGGCCCAGCGCCGGGCGGGGCAGGGCGATCAGCGCCGCGAGACTGTGGAAACCCGGTGCCAACAGTTTGTCTTTCAGGGTGCTGTGCAGCGGCAGGAGGTCCAGGGACAGGCTGGCCAGCGCCAGCGAAAAGACATCGCGCAGGTCCGGGCCGGCGGGGTCTGGTCCCAGCCGGCTGCGGTGCAGCGCCTGCAGGCTGACATCCGCCGGGACGTGGCTCAGCGTCCAGGCGGCCAGCGGCGTATGGCCCAGCCCGGCCTGCCAGTCCAGCGGGCCGTCGGACAGACGGGTGAACAGGGCCACCAGCAGGTTTTCGCTGCCCCGGAACAGCCGCAGGCTGCCGCCGAGATCCAGCAGCAGGCCGGGGGACGTGGTCAGGTCGTCGGTGCCGGGCTGCTGACCCTGTTCGGCCACGCAGGGCTGGTGCAGGGCTACGCCGGGCGTGAACCGCAGCAGTTGCCAGGCCAGTTGCTGCAAGTGTTGCCGCTCCGCTGCGAGGTCGCGCTGGCAGACGCGCAGGCCGTCGCACAGGGCGTGAGCGGTGGCCAGCTTCATGCCGGGTGTGATGCCGGCGGCGTGGCTGAGTGGACAGGCCAGCAACACCCGCTGTCGCCCGGCCAGTACCGCCGGGGTCTGTGCATCACTGTGCAGCGCTTCCAGCGGCAGTTGTGGCAGGCGAACGGCACACCAGAGTGGCTCGGGCATGTTCAGTGCTCCTGGTCCACCGCCCGGCGCCTGCGCCGCCGGGCCGCAGCGGGCGGCGTCTTGGGCGCCACGGGGGCGGCAGCGGGCAGCGGCACATCGCCGGCGGGGCGGCCCGGCAGGTCCAGCACGGGGGGCGCGGCAGCCTTGCCGGGCAGGCCGAGACGGTATTCCGGTGGTTCCTGCGGCGGCTCGGGACGCGGCGTGATGGCCGGCAGAGTGGGCGAGTGCGTATCCATATGGGCCGGCGTGGCCGCGTGCGCCGGGGCAGTCGCCGGCTGGCGCAGCGAGGGAGGAAACCAGGCCAGCGTCATCTGCTGCCCGGCCCAGCCACCAGGCTGCTTGATGATCTCCAGCTGCACGTCGGCTTCAGGTTGTTGCACTGGCGTCAGGCCCAGCCGCAGTGGTGCCGGGGAGCTGTGATGGCGGAAGTGGCTGTCGCGTATGGCGACCAGCCAGCAGCGACCCTGCTGGGCGGCGAGGTGCAGGCGGCGCAGCAGGCGCGGGTCCCGTTCCTGGCGGGGCAGCCACACCAGCATGGCCGTTACGGCATCGGAGCTGGCGGCTTCCAGGCAGGCACGCCGCAGCAGTGCCGGCTGGTTTGCCGGGGCCGTGAGCAACAGCAGGCGTTCCAGTGGAATGCCTGCGGCCTGCCAGGCGGCTGCGCCAGGGAGCGCCGGGGGATTGGCCAGCACCACCAGGCCTTCATCGCCTGTCCGGGCCAGGGCAGGCAACAGCAGGCGCAAGGGGCACAGTGCCTCGCACAGTATTTCCGTCAGGCCATGGGCTGGCCAGCCGCCGTGGTGCAGGGCACTGTCCAGCGCGGCGAAGCCGGTGGGCCGTGCCGTGGGCCGGCTTGCGCCGGCACTGTCGCGGCCCCGCCAGATGTCCGGGCGGTGCAGCAGTGACTGGAGTGGGGGCTGGGTAGGCATGGCTTCATGATACTGTCTGTATGGACAGTATCATAGGGGTGGCGATTGCCGAAAACGGGCAGTGCCGGAGGGGGAAAGCCGATATGCTGCCATGCTTTCCCTTTGTGCTTCAGGAGTGACCATGAGCGACGCTCAGTCCGCCGGTCTGCAGGCGCGCCGCGAGGTGATGGGTGATGACTTTGTTGACCGTGCCCTCGGCAATGCCACCGATTTCACGCAGCCGCTGCAGGATTTTCTCAATGAACATGCCTGGGGTGGCGTCTGGACCCGGGCCGGGCTGGATCGACGCACCCGCAGCCTGGTCACACTGGCAGCCCTGACGGCGCTGAAGTGCCCGCAGGAGCTGAAAGGCCATGTGCGTGGCGCGCTGAACAATGGCTGCAGTGTGGAGGAAATTCGCGAAACGTTATTGCATTGCGCGGTCTACGCGGGCGCGCCGGCCGCCATTGATGCCTTCCGGGCGGCGCAGGAAGTCATCGACGCCGCCCAGGCATGACATGCACGCCGCTGCCTGCTTCAGGACAGGCGGCGGCGCGGGTTCAGGGTGTCTGGCTGAAGAACAGGTATTCGAGAATACGTTCCTGCGGCAGGTAACCGTCCGCATGGCTCAGTGGTTCGGTGTGGTAGGAACTGTAGATCACCTGGCCGTCACCGTGGCTGAACTGGTAGGTCATTAGCGCGCTGGTTTCCCCCGGGAATCCGTACGCGGCCACATCGGCGCGCACCAGTGGCGTTACGCTGGTTTCATCCAGGGGCTTGAGCAGGTGCCAGCCTGACAGGAAGCCGGCCAGGGTCACGGCAGTGCCATCGATGCAGTCGTCTCCGGCACAGGTCACGTTGGTCAGCCAGTCGGCCAGTGCCACATCCACCACCGTCGCGTTGAGCGTCTCCAGTGTGTCGCCACTGGTCAGCGCGGGCGCCACATCACCATGAAATGCCTCCACCCATTCGCTGGCCCAGTCAGTGGCATACAGCACGCCGCCTTCTGCCACGAACTGTTGCAGGATGGTCTGCCAGTTGACGTTGTCGGGCAGGTCGGCGCCGCAGTTCACGTACACAATGTCATAGCCGAACAGGCGTGGCTGGCCGTCCTGGCTGGCGAACAGCTCGGTAACATCCGGATAGCTGGTGGGCAGTACACCATTGCCGTCGTACAGATCGAACGTTTCCGTGCCCAGTTCCAGGCCATCACCGCCACTGAGGTCGCAAGGAAAATCCTCGCCCAGTTCCTGCTGGAGGCAGTCACAGAGTTCGGTCGGGTCCTCAATGGCCTGGCAGTCTTCAAGGCTGGCCGGTGCAGCGAGCAGGCTGCTGCGTGTCACGGGGGAGTGGACATGACGATGGCCGTGAGTCAGCACCGCAGCGCTACGCGCGGCCAGGCCGCTGCTGCCGATTTCGCCCATGCCCATTTTGGCGAGCAGGTCTTCAATGCGGTCGTAATCGCCAGTGACCACGGCAATGCGCGCTGCGCCGGCAGCGGTGTCATTGTCGAAGGCCACAGGGCCGAGCTGGCCTGGGTTGGAACCGTTCAGGGCCAGCGTATGGGTCAATGACCAGGCCCCCTTGCGGGCATGCAGTACGCTGCCGGGGGGCAGGTCGGTCACTTCGAAGCTGAATTGGCCGTCGGCGCCGGAGCAAGTCCACTCACTGGCGTTGTCCGGGGCCGGGCAGTCCTGCGCAACGGCTGCGCGCGCATCAATGGCGATACGGGCATCGTTTTCGCTGATATGCAGTGTGGCGCCAGCGATGGGGGTGCTGCCATTGGGGGCAACCAGTGTGCCGGTAAGGGTGCCGGTGTAAGGTTCAGCCGGAGCGCTGTTGCCGCCTCCGCTCCCTCCGCCGCCACCGCAGGCGGTCAGTCCGGTGACCGCCAGAATCAGCCATATCTTCCTTTGCATGCCTCGCTCCTTTTTTACAACAGCGCTGTATTTCGCCATCAGTGATGGACGGGGATCTTTTTAAAGGAGCAGGGCATGAAAGACACGTAAGCATGTCTTACTGGTAGTGTGCTACCAGTCTCGGAACGGGCGCTGGCTCAAGGCGCTGTTGAAATAACGCGGGTCATCAGTGACTTCCTCGCCGGCCCAGGCAGGCAGCGTCAGGGCGGCCTGTTCGTCCGGCAGTTCCACTTCGGCCACGACCAGGCCGTCGTTGTCGCCATGGAACACGTCCACTTCCCAGACAAACGCCGCGACCGGCAACCGGTAACGGGTTTTTTCGATGCGGCCGGCCGGGCAAAGTGCGAGCATGTCGCGGGCGTCGTCCACGGGCACGGGGTACTCGAACTCAGCGCGCCGGGCGCCTTCGTTGCGACCCTTGACGGTGAGGAAAGCGCGTTCACCGGCGATGCGCACCCGCACGGTAGCTTCCGGGGTATGGCTCAGATAACCCTGGCTCAGATATTCGCCGGCCTGGCCGGCCAGCATGGCGGTATCACGCACCAGGAACTTGCGTTCGATTTCCACACCCATGGGGTACCTCGCGTTCAATCCGGCAGTGGGGAAGTGAGTGTAGCGGATTCATCCGGCGGCGGCTGTCTGTTGAATAAATGACATTCATCATCTATTTTTGACGCTTTCCCGATGCAGGCAGTGAGGGTGGCATGATGCGGATTCTGGTGGTGGGCGCCGGCGGTGTCGGCGGTTATTTTGGTGCGCGACTGTTACAGGCCGGGCGGGATGTGACCTTTCTGGTACGGCCTGCCCGGGCCGAAGTGCTGGCCCGCGACGGCCTGACCCTGCACAGCCCGCTGGGCGATTTTCATCATCCGGCCCCGCCGCATGTCACCCATGACGCGCTGACGCCGTTTGATCTGATCCTGCTGAGCTGCAAGGCCCGCGACCTGGACAGTGCCATGACAGCGATGGCGCCGGCGGTGGGGCCGGACAGCCTGATCCTGCCGCTGCTCAACGGCATGGCACACCTGGATCGTCTGTGCGAACGGTTTGGCGAACAGGCGGTGCTGGGCGGGCTGTGCATGATTTCCGCCGACCGCAATGCGCAGGGCGGGATACTGCATTTCAATGACGTCGCGCATCTGGTATTCGGTGAACGCGCCGGCGGCTATTCCGCGCGCTCCCGCGCTGTGGCCGCCGTGCTGGACGGTGCCGGGTTTACCGTCAGCCATGCCGACGACATTCTCCAGGCAATGTGGGAAAAATGGACCTTTATCGCCACCCTCGCCGGGCTGACCTGCCTGATGCGTGGCGCAGTGTGCGACATGCTTGCCGCCGGTGCCGCGCCGCTGATGCAGCAGATGCAGGCGGAGTGTGAAGCGGTGGCGGCACAGGCCGGTTTTCCGGTGCGTCCGGCGGCGCACGAGCGGCTGGCCGGGGTGCTGGGCACCAGCGATTCCACACTGACGGCGTCCATGTTGCGTGATGTGGAGCGGGGCCTGGAAAGCGAAGGTGAGCATTTGCTTGGCGAGCTGCTGGCGCGCCGTGATCCGGGTACTGTCCCGTCGCCGGACACGTCGCTGTTGATGATCGCCTGTGCCCACCTGCGCACCTATGAAGCCCGCCGCCGTCGCGGTGACCTGCCGGGAGCGAACTGATGCCACGGGTCAGCCGCAAGCAGAGCGAAGCCAACCATGACGCCATCTGCGATGCCGCAGCGCGGCTGTTCCGCGAGCGCGGGCTGCAGGGCATCAGCGTCGCCGAGGTGATGTCTGCCGCCGGGCTGACGCACGGCGGTTTCTACGGCCATTTCGATTCCAAGGAAGCGCTGGCGGCGCAGGCCTGCTCGCGTGCCTTCGGGCAGGCAAAAGAACGCTGGGCCAAACGTCACGCGCCGTTTCGCAAGCCGTCGCGCGCACGGCTGGCAACAGTGGATCATCATTTGTCCGTCAGCAGCCGCGATGCACCGGGTGAAAGCTGTCCCGTGGTCGGTTTCGCCGGCGATGTGGCGCGCGAGCCGGATGACAGCCCGCTGCGTGATGCCTATACCGAGGGCCTGAAGCACCTGCTGGCCGAATTCACCGCACTGAGCGATGGCCGGGACATGTCCAGCCGTCGTCGTCAGGCACTGGCGGATTTTTCCATGATGATCGGTGCGCTGGTGTTGTCGCGCGCCACGCGCGGCGATGCGCTGTCAGAAGAATTGCTTGATGCCGCCCGCAAGACCTTGCACGCACAGGAACGCTCATGAGCACATCACAACGTACTTTTCTCGGTGTCATGATCGGCGGCGCGGTGGTGCTGGCCATTGCGCTGGGGGTGCGCCACAGTTTCGGGCTGTTCCTGTCGCCGATGAGCGATGACTATGGCTGGGGCCGGGAAACCTTTGCCTTCGCCATTGCCATCCAGAATCTGGTCTGGGGGCTGGCGCAGCCTTTTACCGGCGCCTTCGCGGATCGTTTTGGCGCCGGCCGGGTGATCCTGGTCGGTGCCGTCCTCTACGCACTGGGTTTGTGGGGCATGAGCGGTGCGGCGACGCCACTGATGCTGACCCTGAGCACCGGTATGCTGATCGGGCTGGCGCTGTCGGCCACCTCATTTTCCGTCATTCTCGGCGCCGTGGGGCGAGTGGTGCCGGATGCGCAGCGGCCGATGGCCATGGGCCTAGTGTCCGCCGCCGGTTCGCTCGGCCAGTTCCTGATGTTGCCGGGCGTGCTGGGCATGATTCGCGGTATTGGCTGGCAGGGCGCGCTGATCGGGCTGGCGATCCTGGCCCTGATGATGCTGCCGTTTGCCGCCATGGTGCGTGTGCGCGCCGCGCCGCCGTTGCAGAACACGCCGGCGCAGACGCTTTCCCAGGCACTGGGCGAAGCCTTCTCGCGCCCGGATTTCTGGCTGCTGTCGCTGGGTTTTTTCGTGTGCGGTTTCCAGCTGGTGTTTATCGGCCTGCATCTGCCGGCCTATCTGGTCGACCAGCAATTGCCGGCCACAGTCGGCACCACGGTGCTGGCGCTGGTGGGGCTGTTCAACATCGTCGGCACCTGGCTGGCCGGGTGGCTCGGCAGCCGCCTGTTCCGCGCCGGATTGCTGGCGTGGATCTATCTGCTGCGCAGTGTGGTGATCGTGCTGTTCCTGTGGCTGCCACTGACACCCTGGAGCGCCTATCTGTTTGGCATGGCCATGGGCGTGCTGTGGCTGTCCACGGTGCCGTTGACCAACAGCATCGTGGCGACCATTTTCGGTGTGCGGAACCTGTCCATGCTGGGCGGTATCGTGTTCCTGTTTCATCAGGTCGGTTCGTTCGCGGGCGGCTGGCTGGGTGGCTACCTGTTTGACCGCACCGGCAGTTATGAACTGGTGTGGCAGATTTCCATTGGCCTGGGTGTGCTGGCGGCGTTGCTGAACATGCGGGTGACCGAACGGCCGGTGGCGCGCATCCAGGCGATGCAGGAGGCGGGATGAGCCTGACGGGCAAGCTGATCATCGGTGGCCTGGTGGCGCTGCTGTGTGCACTGGGCTGGTGGGGCTGGCAGCAGGGGGGCGTCTGGTTGCTGCTGTCGCATCTGTCCCTTTGCTAGTTTGCTAACTGTCCAGTGCAAGCTGGTCGAAACTGAGTGACAGCCCCAGCGCCTGGACCCGTGCCAGCAGATCGGCTGGCAGATAGAACGCCGGGTCGTCCATGAAGAAATACTGCGAGACACCGATGCCACACCGGTAACGCTCCCGCAGTGCGGGCAGGCGGTCGCCCAGCCGTTCCAGTTTCAGTATCAGGCGCTCGAAATGATCACGGTGGCTGGCGTGCTGGTCGAGGTTGCTGGAGAGAATCCAGCGGCTGTCCAGCCGTCGTACCTCGGGCAGCAGGCTGCTGTAGGCATCACCGGCGCACCAGCTGTCGTCGGGGGTGATGCCGGCCAGCAGTGAAATGGCCTGCGGCGGTTCATCGAAGCCGAACACGGCGAAATAAACGTGGTGTTCCGTCATCGGTTGGCCCGGCGTAAAAAAGACAGCGCCTATTGTGGCCGCAGATCGCGGTTCACCACCAGTTCATCCACCGGAAAATCCAGACCGGCGGCGATCTCCACCATGTGCCGGTAATCGCTGTTGCTGATTTCCGGTGTGCGTGCCAGTAGCCACAGATAGTCGCGGTCCGGCGTGCCGACCACGGCCCGCTGGTAGTCGGCGTCGACATGGACAATCCAGTAATCGCCCGCTGGCAACAGGCGGGTCAGCCAACTGTCGAAACGCACCTTCAGGCGTGCATGGGTGTCATCCATGCTGGTGGCAGTGCCCTCGATTTCCCGGCTGTCGCCCTGCTGCAGGCAGCGGTTGAGCACGGCCAGGGTGCCGTCGTTGTTGAGGGTGTAGAGGGCGGTGGCGTCGTAACAGCCACGCTGGAAAAAGGCCGGCAGGCGGGCGATTTCGTACCAGAGGCCGGTATAGCGTGCGAGATCTACCTGCTCCATCACCGGCAGGTCCGCCGGCTTGCCACCGCAGCCGGGCAGCAGTGTTGCCAGCATCATCATCACTGCGAGCCTCCGTGCCTGCATGCTGAACCCTCCCTTTGCCGTGACGGGGCCACTTTAGCAGAGCGTCGTCACGGCTCAGTGTGAATCCTGTAACTGCGCGACGTCATGGGCACCCCGGCGCAGCGTGCTATACTGCGCCGCCGCCGAAAACGCCCCTGTGAGCCCGTGAGTGAGTGCCCGTGACACAGCCATCCCCGTTACTGCAAGTAGAGGCCCTGGCCTGCGAGCGCGATGAGCGCCTGCTGTTCAGTGAGCTCGGCTTCTCTGCCTGTGCGGGAGACATCTGGCAGGTGGCTGGCCCTAATGGCGCCGGCAAGACCACGCTGCTGAGAATTCTGGCCGGCCTGCACGGATTCCACGATGGTCGCGTGCGCTGGCAGGTGCCCGGCGCACAACGTCGCGATGCCCACGACCAGATCCTGTTTCTTGGCCATTTACCGGGCCTGCGCGAAGAACTGACGGCGGAAGAAAACCTGCGCTGGCTGTGTGCGCTGCATCAGCAGCCGGTATCGGATATTCCTGCGGCCCTGGCGGCGGCCGGGCTGGCCGGTTATGCAGACGCCCCCGTGGCGGCGATGTCCGCCGGACAGAAGCGGCGCGTGGCGCTGGCGCGATTGTGGCTGCCGGGCAAGGCGGTATGGATTCTGGATGAACCCTTTACGGCCATTGATGTGCAGGGCGTGGCCCAGATCGAGGCGCGTCTGCGCGAGCATGCGGCCGGCGGGGGGCTGGTGTTGTACACCTCGCACCATCGGCTGGCCGACGATATCCGTCAGATTCATCTCGGCGGAGGTGCGCGATGAGTGCCTTTGGCGCCACCCTGCGGCGCGAATTGCTGCTTGGCGTGCGTACCCCGGCAGAGATCATCAACCCGCTGTTCTTTTTTGTGGTGGTGGTGAGCCTGTTCCCGCTGGCGCTGAGCCCGGCACCGGACACCCTGCGCCTGATCGCTCCCGGTGTGGTCTGGGTAGCGGCGCTGCTGGCGGTGATGCTGTCGCTGGACAGTCTGTTCCGCCGTGACGAAGAATGCGGCGCGCTGGAACAATTGCTGGTGGCGCCGGGCGAGCTGTACCTGCCGGTGCTGGCGCGGTTGCTGGCCCACTGGCTGCTGACCGGCCTGCCGCTGGTGCTGGTGGCGCCGCTGCTGGGCTACATGATGCAATTGCCGGTCACAGTGCTGGACACGCTCTGGCAAAGCCTGCTGCTGGGGACACCGGCGCTGACGGTCATTGGTGCCATTGGCGCGGCCTTGACGGTGAGCGTACGCCGCGGTGGTATCCTGCTGGCGCTGCTGGTGCTGCCCTTGTATGTGCCGGTGCTGGTGTTCGGGGCCGGTTGCGTCGGCCGGGCACTGGAGGGCATGGCTACCGGCAGCGTGCTGGCGATCCTGGCGGCCATGACCATGCTGGCCATCAGCCTCGGGCCGTTTGCGGTGGCCCTGGGGTTGCGCATTTCCAGCGGCGACTGAGGCACCTTATTTTCGATCCGGGCCTGCCGGGTCAGACGTGGTGACAACGGGAGAACAGATGACACAGGCAGCCCGGCCGGTTCCCGGTCATTTTTATCTCAGCAGTGTGCTGGGGCTTGTGCTGGTGGCGGTGCTGTATGCCACCTGGCAGGCGCCGCTGGCCAGCCGTATCGCCTGGCTGGGAGGTGGCTATGTGCTGGGCGTGCTGTTCTACCTGGGCGCGGTGCGCCGCCCGGACTGGTATTGGCAGACGCTGGTGCGCTGGTATCACCAGCTTGGTTCGCCGCGCTATTTCTACCGCCTCAGCGGGCAGTGGCTGCCGTATCTGGTCGTGCTCAGTGCCGGCATGCTGATGGTCGGCATGGTCTGGGGCCTGGCGTTTGCGCCGCCGCACCATGAACAGGGCAACAGCTATCGCATCATCTATCTGCATGTGCCGGCCGCCAGTGGTGCGCTGATGGGTTATTCAGCCATGAGCCTGGCCGGGCTGGTGGCGCTGGTCTGGCGCCTGAAAATGGCGGAGATCGTGATCAAGGCGATTGCGCCGTTTGGTGCCGTGCTGGCGGCGGTGGCGCTGATCACCGGCGCCATCTGGGGGCGGCCCACATGGGGCACCTACTGGATCTGGGATGCACGGCTGACTTCCATGCTGATCCTGTTCTTCATGTACCTGGGCGTGATTGCCTTGCAGAACGCGATCAGTGACCCGCGCCAGGCAGGCCGTGCGGCCAGTCTGCTGAGCGTGGTGGGCCTGATCAACGTGATCATCGTGCGGTACTCGGTGGACTGGTGGAACAGCCTGCACCAGGGCAGTTCCATGAGCATGTTCGGCGCCGGTGGCAGCTCGATTCATCCGAGCATGCTGGCGCCGCTGCTGATCTCCATGTTCGGGACCTATTTCCTGTTCGCGGTGACGGTACTGATCCGCACACGCACCGAAGTGCTGTGGCGGGAGCGCCGCAGTGCCTGGGTGAAGGAGGAACTGAGCTGATGTATTTCGAATCTTTCCCGGCGTTGTGGCAGATGGGCATCCACGGCCCATACGTGTGGAGCGCCTTCGGCATCGGCCTCGGGCTGATCGCGGTCAATGTGATCTGGGCGCTGGTGCACGGCCGCAATGTGCGCCGCACGCTGCAACGACAGCTTCAACGACAGGCAATGCAGGAGAAATCATGAATCCGGTACGCAGGCAACGTCTGCTGATTGTGCTTGGGGCGCTCACGGGTGTGGCGCTGGCGGCAGGGCTGCTGCTGTATGCGATTTCGGACAACATCAATCTGTTCTACACGCCACAGCAGGTGGTCAATGGCGAGGCGCCCGTGGGCCAGCGCATGCGGGTTGGCGGGCTGGTCACCGCAGGCTCGGTGCGTCGCGACCAGGAAAGCCTGAAAGTGCAGTTTGACCTCACCGACGGTATCGGCACCTTCACGGTCTACTATCAGGGCATCCTGCCGGACCTGTTCCGCGAAGGGCAGGGCATTGTCGCCAACGGCACCCTGACCAGCCGTGAGAGCTTCGAGGCCACCGAGGTGCTGGCCAAGCACGATGAAACCTATATGCCGCCGGAGGTACAGGACGCGCTGGAGCGTGCCGGGCATCCCGGTGCGGCCGGCAAGAACGCTGATGCCGGTGAGGGCAAGGCCGGCGCCAGTTACTACTGAGCCTTGCCGTATGCGAGAAAGCCGCGTCGCCACAGCAGTGGAACGCGGCTTTTTTTTGAGTCACGAGAAAACCGGTACCCGGGTGGGCATGAGAATGCGAAACCTGCCACGTCCATGCAGGCGGGCTTCCGCAGGTCTCCCTGAAGACCCTTTTTCCCCTTGGTATGCCCGGCTCATCCTGCTGCCGGAACCCTTTTTTCATGACTATCCATTTGAAAATAAAAGATATTTAGTGGAAATAACCGGAATCAATCACCGCGATCAGAAAATACTTGATAATCGTTATCATTACGCCTACTATCCCAAACATCGGAACACAGCGTGAGAAGCATCAAATGTACGTCTGTCTCTGCAAGGGCATCACTGACGGCCAAATACGGGAAGCAGTCGACCAGGGCTGCGACAGTTTGCGCGATCTTCGTCGGGAACTCGGGGTGGCAAGTCAGTGTGGCAAGTGCGCCCGTCAGGCGCGTGGGGTGATTCGGGAAGCCCGTACCGAATCGTCTGCGCCGGTTTATGCAGCAGCAACGTCGGCCCAACCGGTGATGTTTATCCCGCAACCGGCCTGATGACTTTCTGACAATCTGTTTTCCGATCCGGCACACCAGGTTCAGGTCTGGTGTGTCGTGTTGTGTGCGAAGCGCACCTTTCCCCGTCGACGCTATTACGACCGCAAGTTATTCTTATTCCCTTTCCTGCTCTCGTTGGCCGTTGTTAATGCAAGGTTGCGCATAAGCGGTCACTCGCCAACAATAGTCGCCACCCCGATAGACCCAATGGAGCTTGACCATGCGTGGCGACGCGAAAGTGATCGAATATCTGAACAAGGCCCTCGGCAACGAGCTGGTCGCGATCAACCAGTATTTTCTGCATGCCCGGATGTACAAGGACTGGGGGCTGGAAAAGCTCGGCCACAAGGAATACGAAGAATCCATTGACGAGATGAAACACGCGGATCAACTGATCCAGCGCATCCTGTTTCTCGAAGGCCTGCCCAACCTGCAGGATCTCGGCAAGCTGAAAATCGGTGAGCACACTCGTGAAATGCTTGAGTGTGACCTGAAGCTGGAGCACGAAGCCGTGCCGTTGCTGCGTGACGCCATCGAATATTGTGATTCGGTGAAGGATTTCGTTTCCCGCGACCTGTTCAATTCGATTCTCGAATCCGAGGAAGAACACATCGACTGGCTGGAAACCCAGCTCGGCCTGATCGATAAAGTGGGCCTGGAAAACTATCTGCAATCGCAGATGAAAGTCGAGGAAGACTGACGTTTTTGCCCACACGGCATCGTTCCGAAAAGCCCTGGCCTGAACTGCCGGGGCTTTGTGTTTCTGGCGCTCGTTCAATGAACGTTATGCCAGCCGGACAGCCCATGACGGGCAGGCGGGCTTACCGCGACGCGGATTCTGTGGTTATCATATGAGCATCATTTAATAGCTGGCGGCTATCAGAACAGGCAAGCTGTTAGCTTTCGAATTCCAGCCCTCGCGCTGGCCAGCGGCATCCCGCCTGCCTCATGATAGGCGAGCGCCGTATCTGTCGGCCTGACGCGGACAACTGATTTCAAGAATAGGTGCTGAATGAGTATGTCTGGGACACCTTCTCCATTTGATAAGGATGCCCGTCCGAAAACCCTGACTGACCAGGCTTATATGATGCTGCGTGCCGACGTGATCGCCGGCCGGCTCAAGCCGGGGGCGAAACTGCGGGTAGAGCAGTTGCGCGGGCAGTACGAGGTGGGCGCCACACCCTTACGTGAGGCGCTGAGCCGGCTCAGTGCGGACGGGTTCGTGATTTCCGAGGGCCAGCGCGGCTTCCGCGTGGTGCCGATGAGCGTGGCGGATCTTCAGGACATCACCAATGTGCGCATCCTGATCGAGACCGAGGCACTGCGGAACAGTCTGACCAATGGCAACGAAGCCTGGGAGGAACGGTTGGTGGCGGCGTATTACCGGCTGTCCAAGCTCGAAGCGGGCGAGGGCAACTACAGTGCCCGCGAGCGTGCCAACGAGGAATTCCACGCGGCCCTGCTGTCCGGCTGCAACTCGCCGCTGCTGTTGCGCATGCATCGCACCCTGTATGACCAGCACAAGCGCTACCGCAATATCTCGCTGATGACGGTCAACGTGCCGCGTGATGTGCATGAAGAGCACCGGGCGATCTATGATGCGGCACTGGCACGCCGGATCGACGATGCCTGCGAGGCAACCCGGTTGCATGTGCTGCGCACCATGGAAGTCACGCTGGATGTCTTCCGCAAGGCAGAAGCCGAGGAGGCGAAGGCTGCCCGACAAGCCTGAGTGTTCCCTTTCGTAACACATCTGGGCCGGTGTGGTGTCGCACCGGCTCTTTGTTTTCACCGCACAGCAACACATTCCCTTTCTGCCAGCGTCCCTTCGCCTCCCGCAATCGCTCAGTTTTCATGGGCTGCGGCCGATAGACCGAGGGTGGGCTGGACCGGGGAAGCTGGCTTTGCCTAAGATGGTGTGGTGAATGGTATCACTTAGCCATCATGCAGTACCGGCAAGGCCGGGATGCCCTGTCTTCAGTCCGTATTTCCCACTGTCTCCGCACGGAACGTCTTCAAGTGATCATGTTAACTGATTGATATTATTGGCAAAAAATAAGTTTATCCATTTTGACATGTAATATATATATTTCATTGAAAAATCGGTAAGTCTTGCTATAGTCAGTTCAACAGGGTCATCGGAGCGCTACCGGCGGCCCGGTATTTCAAAAAAATACCGACAACAAAACGGAGAAGATAATCATGACTCTGAAGAAGCCACTACTGGCCGTTCTGTTTACTGCAGTCGCCACGACACTGTCCGGCATGGCGCAGGCGGATACGTTGCGCCTGCTCACAGCTCCCACCGGTTCCATTGTGCATACCACCGGGTCTGCCATTGCCAGCGTCATTTCCCAGAAAACCGATTACACCATGCTCGCCGCGCCGATGTCGGGCCCGCAAATCTATGTGCCGCAGGTCGACGCCGGTCGCGCGCAGTTCGCGCTGCTGAACGCGGCGGATGCGCATGAAGCCTTCCATGGTGGGGTCGGTTACCGCGAGGCGTATCGCAACCTGCGTCTGGCTGCGGTGGGCTTCACCAACGAACTGGGTGTGATCGTGCGTCGTGATTCGGATATCCGTACCGGTGCCGATCTCAAGGGCCGTCGCGTCAGTGGCGTGTTCTCTGCCCACAAGACCTGCGAACAGCTCGCCTCCGCCCAGATGGCCAACTTTGGCCTGGATTGGGACGACGTGAACGTGGTGCCGGTGACTCACTCGCGCACGGCCGTGCAGGCGCTGGGCGAAGGTCGTGTCGAAGCCGCCATGTGCGTGCCGCTGGGCCAGGCCATCGTGCAGGAAATCAATGCACAGACGCCGATCCGCTTCATCAGCATGAACAATGACGACGCTGCGGTGGCACGTACTCGTGCTGCGTTTCCTGCTGGTGAACTGGCGGGCTACAAAGCGGGCGCTTCCGTTGGCCTGATTGATGACGCCTATGTCTGGAGCTACCCGTTCTACCTGGCCGTGAACAAAGATGTGCCAGCGGATCAGGTGTACGCCGTGGTCAAGGCGATCAGCGACAACATCGTCGAACTGCGTGGCATCAGCGGTGTTTTCAATCGCTGGATTCCGGAAGGCATGGTGAATGCCGACCTCAATCTGCCGGTCCATGAAGGTGCCAAGCGTTTCTATGACGAGAAGGGCCTGTGGAACGACAACATCGAGAAGGCGAATGCCACCCTGCTGGAGGCAGCGCGCTAAGACGCGGCTGTTTCCTTTCTGCTGGCAAGAGGTAACGAATCGTGAAAAACGAAGCTATACAGCGCAAGGTGGATGAAGATACCGGTGCGGCCGGCATCCGCCTGCAGGGGGGCTGGCTGTATCTAGCGCAGGCTCTGCTGGCTGCCATTCCGGTGGTGGGTATCCTGTACGCCTTTAGTGTGCCGTCCTATTTTGGATACGCCATTTGGGGAGAGCAGGCCTCACTGGCGGTGCTTGGCCTGGCGCTGAGTGCCACATTCCTGATCAAGCCGGCGCGTGTGTCGTCGGCGAATATCGGGCGGCCGCCGGTGTTCGACATGCTGTGTGCGCTGCTTGGCTTCGGTCTGTGTCTGCAGACTGCGATTCGTTACGAATGGCTGGTGTCGATCGGCTTCCTCGGTTTTGACGCGGAGTATTACGTCAATCTCGTGGCAGCCGCTCTGACACTGCTGTTGATCCTGGAGGCGCTGCGACGCCTCACCGGCTGGGCCATGGTGATCCTGGTTGCCGTGTGCCTGGTGTATGCGCTGTTTGCCGGCGATGTACCGGGCGTGCTGCGTGGCCAGACGCCGGACGTGGATTTCCTGCTGGGTTACCTGCACCTGGATTCTTCCGGTGTGCTGGGCACGCCGCTGGCGGTGGTGGTGTCCACGGTGATTGCCTATGTATTGCTGGGTAATGCACTGTTCCGTCTTGGTGGCGGTCAGTTGTTTCTGGATTTGCCGCTGGCGGCCATGGGCCGTTACCGTGGTGGCCCGGCCAAGGCGTCGGTTGTGGCGTCCTCGCTGTTCGGGTCCATTTCCGGCAGTGCGGTGGCCAACGTGGCGACCACCGGGATCGTGACGATTCCGCTGATGAAAAAATGCGGTTATAAACCGCAACAGGCCGCCGCGATTGAAGCGGTGGCGTCCACCGGTGGCCAGTTGCTGCCGCCGATCATGGGGGCGGCCGCCTTTATCATGGCCGAATTCCTCGGTATTCCTTACGCAGAAGTGGCGCTTGCTGCGCTGGTGCCTGCGATCCTGTTTTATCTCGCGCTGCTGGTACAGATTCACCTGCATGCGGCGCGCAATGGCATCCGTCCGATGACCGCCGAAGAGCGTCCCGACGCGCTGCGCACATTGCGCCGCTACTGGCCATTCCTGGCGCCGGTACTGATGCTGTTCTTCCTGTTGTTTGCGCTGCGCTGGTCGCCTGAACAAGCTGCCTTCGCCAGCCTGCTGGCCACGCTGGTGGCCGCGAAAATGGTGGGCGAGCATTCGATTGGCTGGCGTTCGCTGGTGGACATTCTCGGCGCCACCGGTCGCAGTCTGCTGGAAATCGTCGCCATCACGGCCGCCGCCGGCATCATCGTCGGGGTGCTGTCCCTGACGGGCCTGAGTTTCTCCCTCGGGCTGAGTATTGCCGATGCCGCCGGTTCGCTGCCGTTGATGTTGCTGCTGATTACTGCCGTGGCGGCCATCGTATTCGGCATGGGCATGCCGACTACCGCAGTGTACGTATTGATGGCGACGCTGGTGGCCCCGGCCCTGGTGGCCGCCGGCTTCAACCCGCTCGCCAGCCACCTGTTCGTGCTGTACTTCGGTGTGCTGTCGATGATCACGCCGCCCGTGTGCCTGGCATCGTTTGCCGCAGCATCCATGGCCGGCGCACCGTTCATGCGCTCGGGCTGGGAGTCGATGCGTTTCGGCGCCGTGGCGTTCATCGTGCCGTTTGTGTTCGTCGCCTATCCGGCGCTGCTGTTGCAGGGTGACATGAGCGGCGAGCAATGGCTGCGCACCGGCATTGCCTTTTTCACTGCGATGTTCGGCTTCCTGATGATCGCGGCCGCCATCGAAGCCTATCTGTTCCGCCCCCTCAAGCTTACCGGCCGGTTGTTCGCGGGTATCGCCGGGGTATTGCTGATGATTCCGGAAGATGGCGCCCTGACCCTGTTTGACAACATTCCCACCGACACCATCGGCATGCTGATGGCCTTTGTGATCGCTGCGGTCACCTGGTGGCAATCAAAAAACGCTAAAGCCTGTGCGCTAGGCCATTGATTCAACAGCGTGCAGGCAAAAGAACAGCTCTGGAGGAAAACGAAAATGTCGCAAAGCAATACACACAAGATCAGTGTCCGGCAGGAGCTTGACGGGCCAGCCATGGAAGCACTGCGCGAACGCGCCGCACGTATGGTGGACAGCCGTATCAGTGAAGGTGTGTACCGGGTTGACCGCAGCATCTATACCGATGAAGAGCTGCACGAACTGGAAGTACAGAACATCTTCGAGAAAGACTGGGTGTTCCTGTGCCACGAAAGCCAGATCCCGAACCCGGGCGACTATTATTCCACCTTTATCGGCCGTCAGCCGGTACTGGTGATCCGCGATAAAGAAGGCGAGATCAACGCCTTCATCAATGCCTGCGCTCACCGTGGCGCGTTGCTGACCGAACGCCGGCAGGGCAACGCCACCACGCTGCGCTGCCGTTTCCACGGCTGGTGCTTCAACACCCAGGGCAAGTGCGTGCGGGTCAAGAACGAGAAGACTGGCTGGCCGGATGGCTTTGACAAGTCTGCCATGGGCCTCAAGCACATCGGCCAGGTGGGCAGCTACCGTGGCTTCGTGTTCGGCAGCCTGGTGGCCGAGGTGCCGACGCTGGAAGAACATCTGGGCGAAGCAAAGATCTTCATGGACATGCTTGCCGACCAGTCGCCGCAAGGTATCGAAGTGATCGGTGGCCATTCTGACTATGTAATTCGCGGCAACTGGAAAATGCAGGCAGAAAACGGCGTTGACGGTTACCACGTCAGCACCGTTCACCGTGTGTTTGCGTCCACCGTGGCGCAGCGCGAAGAGCGCAACGGCCGTGACGGCATGGCAAAAACCGAAGCGGGCCGTATTGCCGGCATCGTGCCGACCGGCTGTTACGACCTGGACGGCGGTCACATGCTGATCTGGGCCGAGCGGGCCACGCCGGAAGTCGGTCCGTTGTGGGAAGGCCGTGAGGAACTGCTGTCCCGCCTGCCAGAGGCGCAGGTGGACTGGATGGTCGGTCGCGGTCGCAACCTGCTGCTGTTCCCGAACGTGCTGTTGATGGACCAGCCGTCCACGCAGATTCGTGTGTTCCGTCCGCTGTCCGTGGATCGTACGCTGGTCACCGTGTACTGCATTGCGCCGAAAGGCGAGAGCCAGGAAGCGCGTACCGCGCGGATTCGCAAGTTTGAGGATTTCTACATGGTGACCGGCATGGCCACGCCGGACGACCTGGCTGCCCTGGAAGATTGCCAGACCGGCGCACTGGGTGAAGCGTCCCGCTGGACCGAGGTCACCCGAGGTATCAGCAGCATGGTCAATGGCCCCGACGAGGGCGCCAAGAAAATCGGGTTGAATCCGGTCAGCAGCAATCACGACTGGGATTTCGAAACACTGTATTACAGCTTCTACCGCAAATGGTTGAAGCAGATGACGGGTAAAGGAGAAAACAGCTGATGACCGCCATGCTCAATGATCAATCCCTGCGGGTGATGGAAGTCAGCGAACTGCTGGCGCGCGAGGCCGATCACATCGATCGCCGCGAGTGGAAAGAATGGGTCGATATGTACACCCCGGACGCAGTGTTCTGGATGCCGGCCTGGCGCAACGAAGATGAAACCACCCAGGACCCGATGCAGGAGATCAGCCTGATCTACCTGCCGGATCGCGGCATCGAGGACCGGGTGTTCCGTTTCAGCTCCGGTGATTCCTACGCCTCGACACCGCTGCCGACCACCAGCCACTGCGTCGGCAGTGTGCGCGTGCTGGCCGACCAGGGTGACACGGTGACTGCCAGCGCCAAGGCGATTGTCGCCACCATGGATCCGCGTACCGGCAACATCGTGCGCGGTGTCTGGTACGACTATGAACTGGTGCGGGTCGACGGTGAACTGAAGATCAAGACCAAGAAAGTGACATTCCTCGAGCGTGTCATTGACGGCACCGTGGATGTCTACAACGTCTGAGCCGGAGAGCGCGATGCTCGCATTATGCAAGACAGCGCCCGTAGTGGACGGGCTGGAACTGCGCCAGGTCGCCAAACCGCGACCTGGCCCGGGCGAAATTCGCCTGCGGGTGCGTTTCGCTGGCGTGTGCGGTACGGACATGCACATTTATCACTGGGCACCGCGCATGGCCCGCCGTATGCAATTGCCGCGTGTAATGGGGCATGAAGTGTGCGGCATCGTTGATGAAGTCGGCGACGGTGTGCTCGGCATCAAGATGGGCGATCAGGTCAGCCTGGAAAGCCACATCTCCTGTGGCCAGTGCCGGCCCTGCATGCTGGATCAGCGTCATCTGTGCGAGCACACGCGCTATCCCGGTATTGATGTGGACGGTGGCTTTGCCGAATGGGTGGTGGTACCGGCCAGCATTGCCTGGGTCAATCCGCCGGATTTTCCGCCGCACCTGTCGGCGATGATGGAGCCGTTCGGCATCGCGGTGCACGCCTGTGGCGAAGGCACTGGCGTGGCCGGCCAGCGTGTGCTGGTCAATGGTTGCGGACCGATCGGCCTGATGGCGGTGGCGGCTGCACGTGCGCTGGGTGCGCATCAGGTGATCGCTGCCGATCTCAACCCGGTCCGGCTGGCCAGCGCGCAGGCGATGGGCGCCAGCCACTGTCTGAATCCGGGCACGCACAATCTGGTAAAAGAAATTCACGCGCTCACCAACGGTGAAGGGGTGGATGTGGTGATCGAGCTGACCGGTGCCGAAGCCGGTCTGCACGCAGCGCTGGACGCGCTGCGTCGCGGCGGGGATTTCCGTCTCATCGGTGCACCCTCCCACCCGGTCAGTCTGGACCTGACCCAATGGGTCAGGACCGGTCCGACCATTCGCAGTATCCATGGCCGGCGTATCTGGCGGAGCTGGATCGAAGCGGCGGATCTGATTGCCAACGGCCGCGTTGACCTGTCGCCGCTGGTCTCCCATGTGGTGCCGCTGGAAGACGCCCGGGAGGCGTTCCAGCTGGTGCTCGATGGCCAGGCCGTGAAACCGCTGCTGGCGGTGCACGGCTGAGCCCGGGCTGTTTGGAGAATGCATTATGTCGAATAAATACAATATCACCTGTGTGTTTGAAGACGGTGCGACCTCGCATTTTCAGTCTTCCGCCATTGAAACCGTCTACTCCGCTGCCTTGCGCAGCGGCCTGACGCTGGAAACCGACTGTCGCGAAGGTGCCTGCGGCGTGTGCAAGGCGCACCTTTCCGACGGCCAGTGTGACATTGGTGATGTGAGTGATGAAGCGCTGACCGACGACGAACAGGACGAAGGCTATCTGCTGGCCTGCCAGGCGCGGCCACGTTCGGACCTGGTGCTGGAATTCGGTTACCCGCTGTCGCTGCTGAAAAAGGAAGTGGCCACCGTGGCGGCGCGTGTCGCCGCACTGGAACCGGTGGCGGATAACGTCATGCGCGTCGTGCTGGAAAGCGATGCCGCGCCGCTGCCGTTCCTGGCCGGCCAGTACGTGAACATCACCGTGCCTGGCGCCGTGCCCGGCCGCAGCTATTCATTTGCCAACAGCCCGGCCGATAACAGCCGCATGGAATTTTTTGTGCGCCTGCTGGAGCAGGGGGCCATGAGCAACTGGTTGCGCGACGGCGCAAAAGTGGGCAGTGAAGTCAGTGTGCAGGGGGCCTATGGCCAGTTCTTCCTGCGCCCGGCGCGGGCCGGACAGATTGTCATGATCGCGGGTGGGACCGGGCTTGCGCCGATGCTGAGCATGCTTGAGCACCTCAGCAGCCAGGATGCACCCATGCCCAAGGTGGTGTTGCTGTATGGCGCCAACTTCGCCGGTGAGCTGTTCGGTGAAGAACGCATTCGCCAGTACGGTGATCAGGTGTCGCTGCACCAGGTGGTGGTCAATGGTGACGACACCTGGCAGGGCGCCACAGGGTTTGTGACAGACCTGCTCAATGACACGCTGTTGTCCGAGGCGGCGGCCACCGATGCCTATCTGTGCGGACCGCCTCCGATGATCGACGCGGCGCGGGAAAAACTGGCGGCGCTGGGTGTGCCTGCGGCGCGCATTTTCGCAGAAAAATTCCTGCCCTCGGATCATTGAGCGGCAGGGGAGTCTGTCTGGACGGCGGCGTTGCAGGCTGACTACCATGGGGGAGATGGTGCCGGAGTGGCATCATCGCCTCCCGCCGGCAGGGCCCGCACGCCTGCCACGGGGTGTGTGCGAGAGAGAATCCGCCATGCCCGCTTGAACAGTGGTTTGCAAGGCCCTGTTTCATAATGGAAATTCAGGAATATCTATATTTATAGAAATATATATATTTTGTTGAAAAGTCGGTAATCTCGACTTATAGTGACCTTATCCGGTATCCCGACGCTACCCGGGCCGGACCATACAGATAACAAGACGGAGACAGGCCATGCCACGCATAGCACCTTTGTTCAAGGTTGCCATTGCCTCGTCGACACCCGGTCATGATCGGGGAGTTGCCGTGTCCGTTTTGTCATGCCGCACCCGGACGCCATCCTGTATCTGCTGTCCGGTCATCGACGTGGAGCGCTCCCATGATTGATCTGCACGATATCCGTTATGTCAGGCTGGGTACCCCCGACCTGGAGGCCGCTACCCGCTACTGCACCGATATTCTGGGTCTGCAGAAAATCCGTACACTCGGTAACGCGGTGTATTTCCGTTCCGACAATCGTGACCACACGCTGGTGTACTTCGAGGGTGATGCCCGCGATCACGCCACCGGTTTCGAGTTGCGGTCGTTCGAAGAAATGGAAGATGCCAGGCAGGTGCTCGCGCATGCCGGCACCGAAGCCACCTGGGGCACCACGCAGGAATGTGAAGAGCGCTTCGTGCAGGCGTTCCTGACGTTCAACGACCCGTCCGGCAATCGCATCGAACTGGTCTGGCGTCCTTATCATTCCGGCTGGCGCTATTTCCCGTCCCGGGACGCGGGGATCAACGGCTTCTCGCACATTGGCCTGCGCAGCACCGACCCGGTCCGTGACGAACGTTTCTGGACAAAAATCATGGGCGCGCGTGTGTCCGACTGGATCGGCCAGGCGCCGCTGCTGCGGATCGACGATGTACACCACAAGATTGCGCTGTTTCCGTCGGAATACCCTGGCGTACAGCACATCAATCATCAGGTGGAAAGCATCGACGACATTATGCGCTCCTGGTATTTCCTGCAGGAGAAAGGCATCAACATCACGTTCGGGCCGGGCAAGCACCCGACCTCCACGGCAATGTTCCTGTATTTCGAAGGGCCTGACGGCATGGTGTTCGAATACTCCAGCGGTGTCAGCAGTATCACCGATGACGCCACCCACTTGCCGCGCCAGTTTCCGTTTGAGCCGGCCGGTTTCTGTATGTGGGGGGCGCGTCCGAACATCAAGGAATTCAAGTCCTAGCAGGCTGTTGAAAAACAGCCTGTGCTGACAGCTTGATTAAGTTGTCAGCGAAATCAAGCGCGGGAAGCGATTGATTTTCCGTGCCCACCTTTGCGGGCCTGCGCCGCAAAGGTGGCTTGAAAAAGCATCGAAGAGGCTTTTTCAACACACTGTTAGATGTAGAGCGAGTTCACTGCACCATCCCTGTGGCCATCGCCGGCCGCTCGTGCCCACCATGGCGGGAAACGGACACGGCGATAAGCACACCGAAGAAGCCCGCGCGTGAGCGCAGGCTTCATGACTGGGCCGCGATGAGATGACACAGCGGTGCGCGGTCACAGCGGCGGGACAGATCCCCGCCGGGATGATGGTGCGGTGGCGCTGCCTGGCAGCGCAGCAGGAAACAGCGTCGCCGAGGCGACGGCAAGCAGGGTAAGGGCAACACCGCAATATCCGTACCACGTCATGGCGTGCAGGCGTCATGAATCTGGTTCCGGCCCGACGAAACATGACGGGCTTTTTTTAGGGGCCGGATTAAAAAATCGATATTCAGGATGAATATCCATTAAGAAACGGCATCAGGGAAATGATCAGGCGCCCGGTGTGGCGCGATGCCGACACACAAATTTTTCAGCAGCCAGTGCCGGGCGCCACAAGTGCCCGAGCGATGTGATCGAGGACTGAATACATGAAAGAGATCAAGCATTTCATCAACGGGGAATACGTGTCGTCCTCGAAGGGCAAGACCTTCGAAGACCGTAACCCGGCCAATGGCGAGCTGATCGCGCTGGTGCACGAAGGTGGCCAGGAAGAAGTGGATCGTGCCGTGGCAGCCGCGCGTGCCGCGCTGGAAGGCGAGTGGGGCCGCATGCCGGTCGAGCGTCGCATGGCGCTGCTGCACAAAGTGGCGGACGGCATCAACGCGCGTTTTGATGAATTCCTTGAAGCCGAGTGCCTGGACACCGGCAAGCCGAAGTCCATGGCCTCCCACATCGACATCCCGCGTGGCGCGGCAAACTTCAAAGTGTTTGCTGACCTGGTGCGCAATGTCCCCACCGAAAGTTTCATCATGGATACACCGGATGGCGCCGGTGCCATCAACTATGCCGTGCGCAAGCCGCGCGGTGTCATCGGTGTGGTCGCGCCCTGGAATCTGCCGCTGCTGCTGATGACCTGGAAAGTGGGCCCGGCGCTGGCCTGTGGCAACACCGTGGTGGTGAAGCCATCCGAAGAGACCCCGCACACGGCGGCGCTGCTGGGTGAAGTCATGAATGACGCCGGTGTGCCGGCGGGTGTGTACAACGTGGTGCATGGCTTTGGCCCGGGTTCGGCCGGCGAATACCTGACCCGCCATCCGGGTGTCAACGGCATTACCTTCACCGGCGAGACCTCCACTGGCGAAGCCATCATGAAAGCGGCGGCTGGCGGTGTACGGCCGGTGTCGCTCGAACTGGGTGGCAAGAACGCCGCCATCGTGTTCGCGGATGCCGACATGAACAAGGCCATCGAAGGCACAATGCGTTCCGTGTTCGCCAACTGTGGCCAGGTATGCCTGGGGACGGAACGCGTTTACGTCGAACGGCCGATCTTCGATGAATTCGTGCAGCGTCTGAAGCAGGGCGCCGAGCAACTGAAAATGGGCTGGTGGCAGGACGACGATGTCAGCTTCGGCCCGCTGATCAGCCGTACTCACCAGGACAAGGTGCTTTCTTACTACGAGAAGGCGCGTGCTGAAGGCGCCACCATTGTCACCGGCGGCGGCAAGCCGGAGATGCCGGGTGAACTGAGCGAAGGCAACTGGGTGCAACCGACCATCTGGACCGGCCTGTCGGACGACTCGGTCGTGATCCGCGAGGAAATCTTCGGCCCGTGCTGCCATATCCGGCCGTTCGATACCGAGGAAGAGGCCATCGCGCTGGCCAACGACACGCCTTACGGCCTGGCTGCTGCGCTGTGGACCGAAAACCTGACCCGCGCACACCGCGTGGCAGCCGCCATGGACGTGGGCCTGTGCTGGGTCAACAGCTGGTTCCTGCGTGATCTGCGTACACCGTTCGGTGGCAGCAAGCAAAGCGGCATTGGTCGCGAGGGCGGAGTGCATGGCCTGGAGTTCTACGCCGAACTTTCCAATGTCTGCATCAAGCTGTGATGACAGCCGACTGAACAGGACAGGTGACAAGCATGAATGACAAACAGATCCAACAGTACGGCGACGAACTCTACAACGCCCTGCGCACCTGCAGCACGGTGGCGCCGCTGACCGACCGCGAGCCGTCCATCACGCTGGACGATGCCTACCGTATTTCCGTGCGCATGCTCGAACGCCGCCTGGCGGATGGCGAGCAGGTGATCGGCAAGAAGATCGGTGTGACCAGCAAGGCGGTGCAAACCATGCTCAACGTGCACCAGCCGGACTTCGGTTACCTGACCGACCGCATGGTGTACGCCAACGGTGATGAAATCAAAATCGCCGGCCAGATGATCGCACCACGCGCCGAAGGCGAAATTGCCTTCATTCTCAAGCGTGACCTGATGGGCCCGGGCGTGACCAATGCGCAGGTCATCGCGGCTACCGAATGCGTGA
Source organism: Isoalcanivorax pacificus W11-5 (assembly GCF_000299335.2). NCBI lineage: Bacteria > Pseudomonadati > Pseudomonadota > Gammaproteobacteria > Oceanospirillales > Alcanivoracaceae > Isoalcanivorax > Isoalcanivorax pacificus. The sequence goes on from NZ_CP004387.1 coordinate 1,558,176, forward strand.
TGCCGTGCTTCGAGATCGTCGATTCCCGCATTCACGACTGGAAAATCAAGATCCAGGACACCGTGGCCGACAACGCCTCCTGTGGCGTGTTCGTGCTGGGCGATGCAGCGCGGCTGCCGTCAGAGCTCGACCTCACTACCTGCGGCATGGTGATGGAAAAGAACGGCGAAATCATCGCCACCGGCGCCGGCGCTGCGGCGCTGGGCTCGCCAGTGAACTGCGTTGCCTGGCTGGCCAATACGCTCGGCCGCCTTGGTGTGCCGCTGAAAGCGGGCGAAGTGATCCTGTCCGGTTCACTGGTGCCGCTGGCGCCGGTTGTGGCCGGTGATCACGTCGAAGTGGCCATCGGTGGTCTGGGCCATTGCGCAGTGCGTTTCGGCTGAGCGGCGAGAGGAGATTGTGATGAAACTCAAGGCTGCGATTATCGGTTCCGGCAACATCGGCACCGACCTGATGATCAAGATCCTGCGCCATGGCCAGGCGCTGGAAATGGGCGTGATGGTCGGCATCGACCCGGCCTCCGACGGCCTGGCCCGTGCGGCACGCATGGGTGTGGCCACCTGCGCCACCGGCGTCGAGGGCCTGATTGCCATGCCCGAATTCGCCGACATCGGCATCGTCTTCGATGCCACCTCCGCCGGCGCCCATGTCTACAACGACAAACTGCTGCGCGAAGCCAAGCCCTCGATCCGCATCGTCGACCTGACCCCGGCGGCCATCGGCCCCTATTGTGTGCCCGTGGTCAATCTGGACGAACACCTCGACGCCCCGAACGTCAACATGGTCACCTGCGGTGGCCAGGCCACCATCCCGATGGTCGCCGCCGTCTCCTCCGTGGCCAAAGTCCATTACGCGGAAATCATCGCATCCATTGCCAGCAAGTCCGCCGGCCCCGGCACCCGCGCCAACATCGATGAGTTCACCGAGACCACCTCCCGCGCCATTGAGGTGATCGGCGGCGCTGCCAAGGGCAAGGCGATCATCATCCTCAACCCGGCCGAGCCACCGCTGCTGATGCGCGACACCGTCTATGTGCTCTCCGAGCTGGCCGACCAGGCCAGGGTCGAGGCGGCCGTCGAGGCCATGGCCGAGAAGGTAAACGCCTATGTGCCGGGTTATCGCCTGAAGCAGAAAGTGCAGTTTGACGTCTTCGACGACGCCCACCCGCTGCACCTGCCCGGTGTCGGCACCTTCTCCGGCCTGAAGACCTCGATCTTCCTGGAAGTCGAAGGCGCGGCCCACTACCTGCCCGCCTACGCCGGCAACCTGGACATCATGACCTCGGCGGCCCTGGCCACCGCGGAACAACTGGCCCTGCGCGTCCGCGCGGCCGGTGCGGCCTGAACGGCCGATCAAGGAGGCGATCATGAGCAAGAAACTCTATATCTCCGATGTGACCCTGCGCGATGGCTCCCACGCCATCCGCCACCAGTATTCCCTGCAGAACGTGCGCGATATCGCCGCTGCGCTGGACAAAGCGAAAGTCGATTCCATCGAAGTGGCCCACGGCGATGGCCTGCAAGGCTCCAGCTTCAACTACGGCTTCGGTGCCCACACCGATCTCGAGTGGATCGAAGCCGTGGCCGACACCGTGACCCATGCAAAAGTGGCGACCCTGCTGCTGCCGGGTATTGGCACCGTGCATGACCTGAAAGCCGCCTACAGCGCCGGCGCCCGCATCGTGCGCGTGGCCACCCACTGCACCGAAGCGGACGTGTCGAAACAGCACATCGAATACGCCCGCGAACTGGGCATGGACACGGTCGGCTTCCTGATGATGAGCCACATGACCACGCCGCAGCAGCTGGCCGAGCAGGGCAAGCTGATGGAGAACTACGGCGCCACCTGCATTTATGTCGTGGATTCCGGCGGGGCGCTGGGCATGCAGGACGTGCGTGATCGCTTCCGCGCCATGAAAGACGCCCTGAAACCTGAAACCCAGACCGGCATCCACGCGCACCACAACCTGTCGCTGGGCGTGGCCAATTCCATTGCTGCGGTGGAAGAGGGCTGTGACCGCATCGACGCCAGCCTGGCGGGCATGGGGGCCGGGGCCGGCAACGCCCCGCTGGAAGTCTTTATCGCCGCTGCCGAACGGCTGGGCTGGGACCACGGCACCGACCTGTACACGCTGATGGACGCGGCCGACGACATCGTGCGGCCGTTGCAGGACCGGCCGGTGCGGGTGGACCGGGAAACCCTGGCGCTCGGTTACGCCGGGGTCTACTCCAGCTTCCTGCGCCATGCCGAAGTGGCGGCACAGAAATACGGCCTGAAGACCGTCGACATCCTGGTCGAGCTCGGCCGCCGCCGCATGGTCGGCGGTCAGGAAGACATGATCGTGGACGTGGCGCTGGACATGCTCAAGCAACAGCGTGACGCCAACACCCAAACAGCCGGAGGGGCGCAATGAGCCTGACACGCGAACAGATTGAACAGCTTGCCGATCACGTTGAACAGGCCGAGCTGCAAGCGCACGACATCACCAAGATCACGGATGACTATCCGGACATGACCTTCAGTGATGCCTACGACGTGCAGTGGGAAATTCGCCGCCGCAAGATCGAGCGCGGCGCCCGCATTGTCGGCATGAAGATGGGCCTGACCTCGCGCGCCAAGATGCAGCAGATGGGTGTTGAAACTCCGATCTATGGTTTCCTGGCCGATTATTTCGAGCGCCCGGACAGTGGCGAGATCGAAATGAAGGACCTGATCCACCCGAAAGTGGAAGCGGAAATCGCGTTTGTGACCAAGGCGCCGCTGAAAGGCCCGGGCTGCCATGTGGGCAGCGTATTGGCTGCAACGGATTTTGTCCTGCCGGCGGTAGAGATCATCGACTCGCGCTACCGCGACTTCAAATTCGACCTGGTCAGCGTGATTGCCGATAACGCCTCTTCGTCGCGTTTCGTCACCGGCACCCGTGCCCGCAATGTTCACGACGTGGACCTGCGCAATCTTGGCCTGGTGATGGAAATCAACGGCAAGGTGGTTGAACTCGGCGCCGGTGCGGCCGTGCTGGGTCATCCGGCCACCAGCATCGCCATGCTGGCCAACATGCTCGGCGAACGCGGTGAGGAAATTCCCGCAGGCAGCGTGATCCTTTCCGGCGCCATTACCGCCGCCGTGGCGGTGAAAGCCGGCGACGCCGTGACCCTGCGTGCGCAGGACATGGGCAGCGTTTCCATGCGTTTCGTCTGAAATAGATCAAGAAACAGATCAAGTAGAGGCCAAACATGCCGATAGCCAATATTCAGATCATGGAAGGCCGTGACGACGAGGCAAAAGCAAAGCTGATTGCCGCCGTCACTGACGCCATCTGCGACAGCATTGGCGCACGCCGCGAAGCGGTGCGCGTGCTGATCCAGGAGGTGCCGAAGAGTCACTGGGGGATTGGCGGCGAAACCGCCAAGGCCCTCGGGCGCTGAGGGAAGAGTGCGGCCCTGCAGAGCAGTAAGGGCCGTACTCGGCGCCCGGACGGGTTGGTAGCCATGTCGGGACGACAGCGTTTCTGCCAGCGGAGAAGTCGGCCAGCAGGAGGATTGCCTATGCAGCGTACCGAATAAACGGACCCCGCCCTCACGGGCGCAAAAGGATGTGACTTCCTGCGGGGCAGCAGCGCAAAGCGCTACCGCTGCATGAGCTTCGCATTGCCAGAGAAAAGGCAGGAGTCATCACTGCAACGCAACAGATGATCCGGGCCGATGCATCGGTCGCAGAATAAAATTTAACCGGACTAGGATGAATCATCATGAAAAAAACAAACCTTGCTATCGCGATTTCCTGTGCTGCCATGCTGGGCTCTACCGCTGCGCTGGCAGACGGACCAAGATTCACCGGCGAAATGGGCATGGGTGGCCTGAAAGTCGACGGCCGTGACCTGGATGCCTGGGCCTATGACCTGCGTGCAGGCGTTGCCGGCTCCTACAAGTTCGACGGTTTCGCGATCAACTACCAGTTCACTGCGGACTTCGGTGCTGCCGCGAACAACCTGGATCCGCTGGTCTACAGCCCCAGCGGCAGTGCGAATGACATCTACGTGCGTGACGCCAAGATCGTCATGCCGACCCGCTACGGTGCCTTCGTGGTTGCCCCGCGTTCCAGCAGCGGCCAGTTTGCGCACATTTATGGCGCCACCACTGACTTTGAGTACAACGCCATGCACGCCCGCACCGGCATCAACGGTTTCTTCACCCAGGGTGATGCCACCACCAACCTGCTCGCGTACGCCACGCCGAAATTCGCGGGCTGGCAGGTGATCTTCGGTTCGTTCACCTTCAACAAGGCCAACGACCGTGACATCGATGCCTGGAGCTACCGCGCCCTGTACAAGAACGGCGGTTTCGATTTCGCCGTCGGCCAGGTGTTCATCTCCGACAAGCAGGCCGGCAGTGGCGAGAAGGAAGAGCGTAACGCGGCGTCTGTCGGCTACAGCTGGGACAGCTTCAAGGTCAGCGCAGTGGTGGAACAGAACGATGTGCCGGACGGCCTGGCCAACGACTTCACTTCCTGGGCTGCCCGGGTGGACTACAAGCTGAACGAGCGCTGGTCCTCTGCACTGGCCTACGTGGAAAAAGACCACGAGCTGGATAGCGAAGACAACGACGGCATGATCTTCCAGGTGAAACGTCACCTGAACGATCAGGTGTACCTGTTCGCCGAAACCGGCCAGTACGACACCACCCCGTCCAACTACGCCGTGGGCGTAAACGTGAAATTCTGACGCCGAGTTTTTTCTGCTTCCTCCCGGTGGCAACGACCGGGAAATCCCTTGGCCACATGCCTCCCGTGTGGCCTTTTTTTTGAGAGCAGATCCGGGTTACGGGCTGCGAGCGAAGGAAAGCAGGCTTTGGGTCCGTAGTTCGTAGCTCAAAAAAATACCCTCCCCCTTTGCATGACAGGGGAGGGCGGAGACAGCAAACCGTTATCAGCGTGTTATGTCAGCCAAGAAACCGCTGACCCAGCGCCAGCACGCCGATCACCAGCGGCAGGCACAAGGCGTAGTAGAGACCGTTCCAGCGCCAGGCGACAAAGTAGGGGGAGCGGCGGCAGAACGCGCTCACCATCAGTAGTACGGTGGTGAAGGGGGACGACATCATCGACAGCGTCCAGGCACTCATCAGCGCCACCGCCAGCACTTCCGGCACCAGCCCCAGCGCTTGTGGGTCAGGCAGCAGGGCGGTTATCAGAGTGACACTGATGACCGGATTCAGGCCGCACTGGCCAAGCAGCAACGTCAGCAGCATGGCGGTCACGGCAAGCCCCAGGCCGTGCAGGCCGGATGAGGACAGCCACGCATTCAGCAGCTCGATATCCACCAACGGGGTGATCAGCACGCCAATAAAGGCAGAGCCGCCGAGCATCACAATTTCGCTGCGATTCGCGGCAAAAATCGTGCTCGCACGCCGTACCACCAAAGCCCAGGCACGTCCCGTGCCGCTGCCGCCATTGAGCCGCCGACGCTGCACGGCAAGCCAGACAAAGGCACACAGCGGGCAGGCAATCAGCACCGCAATGGGCAGGCCGATATGCCCCAGGCCGCTGAACAGAAACGCGGTCAGTGTGATACCGACTACTACCAGGCTGAAGCGCCCAAGCGGGCGCAGCGAGGGGCGTGCGCGTGCCGACGCGCCCGGTGCCGGCCGCGGCCCCTGCCACCAGTCGAGCCACCAGCCAAGCAGCATCATCAGCGCAGCGATGGGCAGGGCGATGGGGAGCAGCATGGGCCAGGTGAGTTGCGGCATGTTCGAGAGCAACACCACCACGGCAATGCCCAGGGGCGATGTCAGTGGCGTGATCGCGAAGCCGCGCAGCATCGCCAGAATCATGCGTCGTTCCCGCGCCGTACGCAGGGTTTCGTCGCCGCCGGCGGAGCGCAGCGTATTGCCTTTCTGGATCATGGCGCCGAACAGGCTCAGCGCGCCGATGTTCAGGATGATGCCGAACAGCGTTGTTCCCAGCGACAGCGCCGGATAACGCATCGACGGCTTCTGATGAATCAGTGAATAGCCCGCCTCACGGATCAGCCGCGAGCGCATCGCCGCCACGCGCAGCAGGCTCAGCGAGGCCATGAAGGTGGCGAAGAAGCAGAAGCGGTCCAGCCCTTCCAGCAACAGTGGCCAGGGATCGGGCTGGAACAACGCAGTCAGCACGGCGCCAGTACAGGCCACCGTCAGCACGGCGCGCGCCATGCCGGACAAATGGCGTGCCTGCAAGACGAGGTAGACCAGCAACGCCGGCCTGGCCACCCAGGGGGCAAACGGCACGCCGGCAACCAGATCCAGCAGCGTACCGGTCATGCACAGCGGCATGGCGAAATCGGCCAGGCGGCGGAGCAGCCGCAGCGAGACCATGGCCGGGGCGCTGGCCGCAGGGAAGGCGGGGGATGTACGTGTCATCAGCGGAGCCGGGCGACCGGCGGGGCGGACAGAACGGGGACAGGTGGCCAGGCTGGCTCACGCATCGGGGGCTCTCCTGCTTGTTATTCTCGCCCTCTGCAAAAGGGGCCTTGGCAGGGAGCACCATTGCACAGGAATAGCGATATTTCAATTGAATATATATTTTGATGGAGCAAATCAGGGGCAGTTGCGGGCACGCCGGTAGCCGGCGGCTTCTGCGCTGGCCGGCGAACTGAACGACACCCGGTTGCGTTCCGCCATGGCGGTGTAGCCCGGGCAATGCGGCAGGTGATAGATGTGGCTGTTGCGGTTGCCGTGCACCACCGTGCTGGCGGCCTGCGCGGGCACGGCCGACACCAGCCCGTCGCGGCTATTGCGGTGGTTCAGCGACCACTGCCGGGCGCCGCTGACGAACGGGTTGCCATGCCCCATGCGCGCGGCGATGCGCCGGTCCCGTTCCCGCTCCCAGTCCGATACCGGGTATTGCCGGTCCCAGGCCATGAACAGCCGTTGTTGAGCGCCGGAAAGCCGCAGATCGTAGCGGTCGGCCATATAGAAGTAAGTGCGTGCAATCTGCCCCCGGAACGCGGCGCGCGGCTGCACTGTACGCCGTGTGAAATCCACCCGCACATCACAGGCGCCATGCTGCGCGGTGGTGCCGGGCAGCATGCCGAAACCATAGTTGCTGCGGTCAGCGTTTACCTCGCCGACTACCGGTGTGAGATTGTGCAGGTCAGCTTCCATGACCGAGAACACCGGATCACTGGCAGTGCACTGTGCCCGGCCACCCTGCTGCCAGCACTGCCGTTGCCGCCCGAAATCCGACGCTGGCACGATATGTTCCCACTCGATCCGCTGCGCCCGGTTAGCCTGGGCGCGCACCTGATAGCCGCAGCCGGCCAGATCGACGCGGCCGCCTGAGCGGCCTGTCCATATCCAGTTGCAGCCGCAATAGGCGTCGCCCTGTGTGTGGCGGTCGTAATAGATGTATTGGCGGGCTTCGGTTTTGGCTTGGCTGAAGTCGAGCGGGGCGGCGACGACCAGAGCGGGAGCAAGCAGGCAGAGCAGGTGGATGAACAATAGTCGTATCAAGAGGGGGGGCCATCACTGGACATGAAGAGAATGCCATCAAGGTAATGGCGAAGATGTTATTTTGACATTGTTTTGAGGTCGACGGTACGGGATTTCCTCGCAAGCCGTATCGCAACGAATCGGCCTGAAAAGAGCGTCTTATCCTGTTTCTGCGGTGCTAGATTGCGAGCTTCATCACAAAAAATATAAGGGGGAAGGGATGAAGAAGATGGGATATCGCGTGCTGGCACTGATGGTGGCTTTCTGGGCGGTATCCAGTTGGGCTGATATCAGTGAAACGGCACACACGGCGCAGTCTGCTATCGAAACAGTGCTCGCAGACGGGGAAGGCGAAGTATGCCCGGCATCGGTCGCGGTGGAAGGTGAGGCGGAAGGCGCGGGCATTATGCTGGCATCTGGCTGCTGCAAGATCTGCCGTAAAGGGAAAGCCTGCGGGAATTCCTGCATCAATCGCAGCTATACGTGCCGCCGGCCGCCTGGGTGCGCGTGTGATGGCTAGGGGTTTTTGCGAGAGCGGTGCTGTCACCGAGCAGGCGGCTCGTTGACACAGGTGCATACATCACCAACCTGCGGTCAGTAGGAGGTGCGGCATGAAATCAGTCGAGCAGCGTGCCCGCGTCCCAAGAAATTTCTGAACAAGCGACGAGCCTATCGGACATGGTTGAGCTGTCCTGCACTCCTCAAAAGCGGCCATTGACCTATTTTGCGAGCACGAAAGTACCAATAAAATACATCCAAGCCTCGCCTTCCTTCGCGTTGCCGCCCTAGATGCGATTATTCGGAACCACCGGGCGCGTGATGCTACCAAAGGGTTGACCGAGTTCGATGTACACAGGCATTTCTGGGCAAATCTTGACTTGCTGCTGCCCGGCGCGTTGCGCACACAGAGGCGGCATGACGGAGCAAACGTGCCAGATGGTTGGATAGAGATTGATGGCGAGGTCATGCCGGTTGGAATCAAACTGGGTCCATTCAATCAGGCTGCTTCTAGGCAGTTAAGGCGCTATTTTTTTGTAACCGTCCGGCGAACTCATCTACCCGACGCCATTTCCGCCAGTAACTTAGGTGTCCACCTATTTCTAAGTGGACACCTAATATGAGTGAGATGCTTCCTGCCAAGACACCCGCCAAGCGCCGCCGCTATTCCCCGGAGTTCAAAGCCAGGATTCTTCAAGAGTGCCAGGCCCCGGAGGCTTCCGTCGCCAATGTGGCGCTGCGCTACGGTCTCAACACGAATCTGATCCACAAGTGGCGCCGTGCTGCCGAAGTCAGTTCGAAGCCGCCTGCTGAGAGTAAATTTATCCCTGTCCCCATGCCGATGCCGCCGCCCTCTGCGTCCTCAGTGGCCGAGGTGGTGTTCGAGCTGCCTGGCGTGACAGTCCGCTGGCCTCTGGCACAGATCGAGCGCGCCCTTCCCTGGCTGCGGACGTTGACGCCGTGATCCGGATCGAGGCCATCTGGATGGCCACGGAGCCGCTGGATATGCGCGCCGGCCCGGATACGGCCTTGGCCCGTGTGGTCCAGGTATTCGGCGAAGCGCGTCCCCACTGCGCCTACCTGTTTGCCAACAAGCGAGGCAACCGCATGAAGGTGCTGGTGCATGATGGCTTTGGCCTGTGGCTGGCCGCGCGGCGTTTGCATCAGGGCGGCTTTGTCTGGGGCGGACTGAGTCAGGGCGAGCGTATCGCCCTGACATCCGAACAGCTTCAGGCGCTGGTGGTCGGTTTGCCCTGGCACCAGGTCGGCTGTGATCGGGGTATTGCCATACTTTAAAGCCCTTGGCGCTGGCCTGTGCGCCGGTCAGCGCGCCCTCTCTGGTATCACTTCCGGCGGCGGCGTCTGGCAAGATAATGGCCATGACGACACCGCCGCATCTCGACCAGCTCACTGCCGAACAGCTACGCCAACTGGCGGCGCAACTGTTGGCCGATGCGGCGGAAAAAGAGCAGACCATCGCTCAGCAAGGTCAGACCATTGCGCAGCAGGGTCATCAGCTCAAGCATCACCAGCTGCTGAACGACAAGCTCACGCAGGAGCTGGCCATCCTGAAGCGCCATCGCTTCGGCAAGCGCAGTGAAGGCCTGAACAGCCACCAGGCCAGCCTGCTGGATGAACTGGTGGACGCGGATATCGCGGCGATTGAGGTGACACTGTCCAAGCCCGTCGCATCAGTGGGGGCCACCTCGGCACCGGCGAAGTGCCAGCCCAAGCGAGTCCCGTTACCGCCGGCCCTGCCGCGCACGATCATCACGCACGAACCGGACAACACCGAGTGCACCTGTGGCTGCCAACTCCAGCGCATCGGCGAAGACATCAGCGAAAAGCTCGATTACACCCCCGGCACCTTTACCGTCGAGCGCCATGTGCGCGGCAAGTGGGTCTGCAAACACTGTGAGCGCCTCACCCAGGCGCCGGTCCCGGCGCAGATCATCGACAAGGGCCTGCCCACCAGCGGTTTACTGGCCCACCTGCTGATCGCCAAATACGCCGATCATCTGCCGCTGTACCGACAGGAAAGGATCTTTGCCCGCGCCGGGCTGGGCATCGCCCGCTCGACGTTGGCTGACTGGGTGGGCCGTTGCGGCGTGGCCCTGCAACCGCTGGCAGACGCCCTGCGTGAAACACTGCTTACTCAGCCGGTCCTGCATGCCGACGAGACGCCTGTCCCCATGCTGTCGCCGGGCAAGAAGAAAGCCCACCGGGCCTACATCTGGGCCTACTGCAGCCCGACCACTGCCGCCCTGCATGCCGTGGTGTACGACTTCGCCGAGAACCGGGCCGGCGCCAACGCCCGCACCTTCCTCGAAGGCTGGCAGGGCAAACTCGTCTGCGACGACTACAGCGGCTACAAGGCGGGCTTCCAGACCGGCATCACCGAGATCGGCTGCATGGCCCATGCACGCCGGAAGTTCTACGACCTGCATACGGCGAACAAAAGCCAGATCGCCGAACAGGCGCTGAGACTGATCCAGCAGCTCTACGAGATCGAGCGCGAGGCCAATGCCTTGTGCGCCGATGAGCGACAGCGTCTCCGGCAACACCGATCAAAACCCATCCTGAACAGCTTGCACCAATGGCTGATGACACACCGGCAGAAAGTGCCGAACGGCTCCGCCACGGCCAGGGCAATCGACTACAGCCTCAAGCGGTGGCAGGCGTTGATACGCTACTGTGAGGATGGGGCCGTGCCCATCGACAACAATCAGGTGGAAAACCAGATCCGGCCCTGGGCGCTGGGGCGTTCCAACTGGTTGTTCGCCGGCAGCCTGCGCAGTGGCCAGCGTGCTGCTGCCATCATGAGTCTGATCCAGTCAGCTAAACTGAATGGGCATGACCCGTACGCGTATCTGAGAGATGTGCTGCAGCGACTGCCGACGCAGAAGAACAATGCCATTGATGAGCTATTGCCGCATCACTGGAAGCCGGATGCCGTTTAGCAAGGCGTGATAGCCGGACGCTTACATTTTTTTGCTTATTCCGCCACGAGAGGTGTTGCAGTGGGGCTGATATACGTGCAGGCCGGATGAAAGGCTTATTTGTGTTAAGCATGGCCTGCTCGGAAAGGGTGGAAGGGCGTCAGGATGACTTCTCATTGCATGACCAGGCTGTCGGAGCTTTGGGCCAATCGAAACAAGCTCCGGGTGGTTGGAGCCTGAGGCAACAGGCCCTGCTCCGGCGGGGCCGCATTCCTGCGCAGCAGATTGATAGGGGGGGGGGGGGTCTGTGACGCATTTCACAAAAAACCGGAGGGGCGCCAAATGAACGAATTGGAGAACAAGGAGGCGGAGATTCTCAACTTCGCAGCGTGTTATATTGCTTTATGGATAATCTTCCGCCCATGGAATCCCTCTTACCGAAAAAATTAAAAGGAATTTGCTGTGTTGGGCGACTTCCTGAAGCTCGAAGGGTACGACCCCGAGAATTATTGTGTGAAGGCGCTTCTTAAAGGCCCCTAGGGCGGTATGGATATGTCGATTCCGGTGGTATTGGGGCCCGCATTTCATATGTCAGCATGCCCTGCGTCAGATAAGCGTCCCAAGATATCACCGCTGGTAATTCTCTGGAGTCGAGTGAGACGTGCTCCTCACGTGTGCAATTCAGGCGAATAGCGCTTGGTTCGGAACGGCCTAGCTAAAGAACGAAGCCCGCTAACGCGGGCTTTTTTTGTGGGTGGAGTTAGTTGGCCTCCCGCCAAGCATTTGCAAGTCGGATCAGGCAACGCATCCGATCATTGTTTCTAGCCAGTGCGTGGGCGTCCGGATGGAGTATCGCTAGTATGCAGTACCTATCCGGATACAATTCGCCCTGAACGTACACCAAGGCAATATCTGTCTCGGGGCTATTTGCCGGGCAGGCGCGCAATCTTATCGGTATATGTCGAGGGAATGATATGCCAGGAGGGAGCAGGTGCATATGGCAAAGGCCGGCTTTGCATGCTCCTTCAGGCTGTAAATATGGAACGTCTTTGCCAAAGTAATCTGGATACTCTTCTTCGTCGCTTTCTTTGTAGCGAGTGAAGTCCTGAAGAAGAGCTTCTAAGCTGGTTAGGAGCGCGGGGTCGAGGTCTCTAACAAGTGAATCCCGAATATCGGGATGAATAACAACCTCGACCGCCATGCCCCATCCTTAGTGCGCTTTACTTTTTAGTGCTTGATCTGAGCGTCCAAGGCACGAGTGGTTTGTTGAGACAGCAAGAGCAGAGAGCCTCGATCAAACTGACTATCGAAAATTTCTCTTGGTGGCTCCATTTGCTTTAGCAAAGAGGCAATCTTTAGCGACTTATTCCTAGACTGGCAGGCAAGGCGGTACAGTCGATCCAGCCCTTCCGGCTGATCGGGGCTCTGGCGCATCTGGTCGATACCGTAAAGAGAGCCGCTAATCATCTCGGCAATATAAGAGAATGGGTGGTTCCGTCTTTTTGGCTCGGGAATCTCTTCGCATCTAATGACAACATCTTTGATAATGGTGTCCAGTGCGGAGTTAAGGGTCTCAACCTTGCGGCAGGCATCCGAGATGGCCATTTGCAGCTTCCGGCGCTTAATGCTTCGGACAAAAGATTCCCACACGTTCGGGCGCTGTATGCGCACATAAACACGATAGACGAACCTGATGTCTTCTGACGCGCCGTCAGTCATCATGTAAACCTCGTCGGCTGTCGAGGTTTTCATCACCGCTGCGTTCATTTGGGGCTCCCGAGAGGGCATGAATTGCTCTAAAGTTATCCACAGGATTTCAGGAAACTTATCCACAATCTATGCTTTACAAGTGCGATTATCGGGCTAGCGGTTCGAATTTGGAATAGTGGCAAATAGTATTTTTTGATTCGAAAATCGATGATTTTCTTTTTGTCAATAGTAATATATTCGTAATTTTGGCGCAAAATCGCCGGCAACGGGACTTAAAAGGGGCGCGTATACAATGCATTACATGTGCCGTTTATCGCGGACAAACGGCGTTTGCTGATAGGCCGTTCAGATTCAGAACTTTTAATTGTCATATGTGCAGCCTCTCTTCGAGAGAAGGGCGAGGTCTATGGCTGCACCAAGCCGCCTCCGGGCGGTTTTTTTATACTCTCCATCCGGGCGAGGGGGGGGCACATTTGCAAGCGTTGAGAAGGCGATTCAGGACGAGGGCGTCGGCGTCACAGCGGCGTTCTGGGAAGAGTGGATTTTTTGACGCAGTTTTTGATGCAGCACAAAAAAAGAAAGAGGTTGCTGATCAGCAACCCCTTGTCTTGATGGTACACCCGGAAGGATTCGAACCTCCGACCTTCTGGTTCGTAGCCAGACGCTCTATCCAACTGAGCTACGGGTGCATAAAACCATATCTCTCAAGGCCATAGTGGCAATTTGTCGTTGCCGCCCCAAGAGGCTGCGCATTATTCCCAATAGCCGTTGCGGCGTCAAGCGCATGCCCCAGGATTTTTTGATGTTGACGACAGCGACGGTCCTCGTGGGAGGATGCGTGCTGCGGGTGCCGGTACCTGATGCTGGCATCGCCAATATCTGTTGTCTACAGGAGCCCAGCGCATGCAATGGATGATCTATGGTGCCAACGGTTACACCGGCGAATTGATCGCCCGTGCGGCGAAGCAGGGCGGGTTGTCGCCGGTACTGGCCGGCCGTGATGCCGGGCGGATTGAGGCGCTGGCACGGGAGCTGGACCTGCCGCACCGGGTGTTCGCGCTGGACGCGGCGGACAGGGTGCGTGACGGGCTGGCCGGCATGGCGCTGGTGCTGCATTGTGCCGGGCCGTTTTCGGCCACCAGCGCGCCGATGATCGAGGGCTGCCTGGCGGTGGGTGCCCATTATCTGGATATCACCGGCGAGATTGCTGTGTTCGAGCACGCCCAGGCGCAACGGGCGCGGGCGGAGCAGGCCGGCATTGTGATCTGCCCCGGTGTCGGGTTTGACGTGATCCCCACCGATTGCGTGGCGCTGAAACTGAAAGAGCTGATGCCGGAGGCCACGCATCTGTCGCTGGGGTTCGAAACGGCCTCGGGGTTATCGCCGGGCACGTCGAAAACGGTGATTGAAGGCTTCAGCACCGGCTGCCAGGTAAGGCGCGATGGACGCATTGTCGACAAGCCGCTGGCCTGGGGCCGACGGGTGATCGATTTCGGTGCCGGGCCCCGTTCAGCGATGACTATTCCCTGGGGTGATGTGTCAACGGCCTGGTGTACGACAGATATTCCAAATATTGATACCTGGCTGCCATTGCCACGGGCGGCGATTGCCGCCGCCCGGCTCGGCAACCTGTTCCGGCCGGTGCTGGGCAACCGCTGGGTGCAGGCGCGCCTGAAAGGGCTGGTGACCCGCTATGTCAAAGGACCGGATGCCCGCGCCCGTGCCAGGCTGAGTACCCGGGTATGGGGCGAAGCCCGCAACAGGCAGGGCGATCGCAAGGTGGTACGGCTGACCACGGCGAACGGCTATGCACTGACCATCGACGGTGCGCTGGCGGTGGTGATGCACCTGCTGTCGACAACGGTAACGCCGGGATGCCACACGCCGGCCGGGATGCTGGGGGCCGATTTCGTTACCCGATTGCCAGGATCAGGTGCGTTTTCCATCAGCGACCGCTAAGCTGATCAAATTCTGTCCGCCAGCGCGTCTGGCGACGCAGGTTGCATTGCGTGTTGTCGACAATGCCGGTAAATTGCCGGCCTGCTTCATATGGCGACGAAGTGTGCGTGGGTCCACAAGGCCCGGCGCGCGTTGCAGCCGGCCCAGCATGCCGGCAGGCAGTCATCTTCGCCGCCACCGCTTCAGAAAAGGGGTAGCTGAATGAACGAGTTGATGGCCCGGGGCCTGGACCTGACGCTGATGGGTATTGGCGTGGTCTATGCCTTCCTGATCCTGCTGGTGGTGGCAACCACCGTAATGTCCCGTCTGATCAACCGTTTCCTCCCCGATGCACCACCGCCGGCCACGGCGACATCTTCTTCCCTGAGCGCCGATTCGGGCCCGGTTCCGCCGCACATGCTTGCTGTGCTGCAGGACGCCGTGCGCCAGCACCGCGCGCGACAGTCCTGACTTTTCCGGCGTTGTCCGGCGGTCTGCCTGCCGGTCGCGCACCGACCAAATTCGATAAGCAAGGGTTCTGGCCATGAGTGAGAAAAAACCGCTTGGCATTACCGATGTGGTGCTGCGCGACGCGCATCAATCGCTGTTCGCCACCCGGTTACGGATCGACGACATGCTGCCGATTGCCGGCAAGCTGGACCAGGTGGGTTTCTGGTCGCTCGAATCCTGGGGCGGCGCCACTTTCGATGCCTGTATCCGCTATCTCGGCGAGGACCCCTGGGACCGCATCCGTGAACTCAAGAAGGCGATGCCGAACACGCCGCAGCAGATGCTGTTGCGTGGCCAGAACCTGCTCGGTTACCGCCATTACGCCGACGACGTGGTGGACAAGTTCGTTGAACGTGCTGCGGTCAATGGTGTGGATGTGTTCCGCGTGTTCGATGCCATGAACGACATGCGCAATATACGCCGTGCCATTGAGGCGGTGTTGCGGCAGGACCGTCACGCGCAGGGCACCATCTCCTACACGGTAAGCCCGGTGCACACCCTCGACATGTGGGTTGACTTGGCGAAACAGGTCGAGGACATGGGCGCGCATTCGGTCTGCATCAAGGACATGGCCGGGCTGCTTCGGCCGTATGTGGCGTTCGAACTGGTGTCGCGGCTGAAAGCGACGCTGTCGATCCCGGTGCACATGCAGTGCCACGCCACCACCGGTTTGTCGACGGCCACCGCGCTCAAGGCGGCGGAAGCGGGCATTGATAACGTGGACACGGCGATTTCCTCCATGTCGATGACCTACGGCCACAGCCCGACGGAAGCGGTGGTGGCAATCCTCGAAGGGACGGAGCGTGATACCGGCCTGGATATTCATCTGCTGGAAGACATCGCGGCCTATTTCCGCGAGGTGCGCAAAAAGTACGCGAAATTCGAAGGCAGCCTGCGCGGTGTGGACTCCCGCATTCTGGTGGCCCAGGTGCCCGGCGGCATGCTGACCAACATGGAAAGCCAGCTGCGCGAACAGAACGCGGCGGATCGCCTCGACGAAGTGCTGGAAGAAATCCCGCGCGTGCGCGAGGACCTGGGCTTTATTCCGCTGGTGACACCGACCTCGCAGATCGTCGGCACCCAGGCGGTGCTGAACGTGCTGGCCGGTGAGCGCTACAAGGCGCTGTCGAAGGAAACCCGTGGCGTGCTGCGTGGCGAATACGGTGCAGCACCCGCGCCGTTCAATGCCACGTTGCAGGCGCGCGCGCTGGATGGTGATGCACCGGTGACCGGCCGCCCGGCGGACCTGATTGACGACGAGATGGACAGGCTCAGCACGGAGCTGGACAGCGTTGCCGCAGAAAAAGGCATCACGCTGGCGGACGGCGAGCGTCGTATCGACGACGTACTCACTTACGCCCTGTTCCCGCAGATCGGCCTGAAATTCCTGCAACACCGTGGCGATGCCAGCGCCTTTGAGCCGGCGCCTACCGGCCGCGAGGGGAGTGTGGTGACCAGCGATGACGGCGAAGAAATCTATACCGTCAAAGTGGAGGGCCGCGAATACACAGTGACCGTCAGTAACGGCGGCGACATCACCGGCGTGAAAACGATCGGCGGGGCCGCGCCCGCCACCGGCGCTGCCCCCGCCGGTGACGGCGAACCCGTGCCGTCGCCGCTGGCCGGCAATATCTTCAAGGTACTGGTGAAACCCGGCCAGGCCGTCCAGGAAGGCGAAAAGATCATGGTGCTGGAAGCCATGAAAATGGAAACCGATATTTCAGCACCGCGCGCCGGCACCATTACGGCGATCAACGTCAAGGAAGGCGATGCGGTGACGGTGGGCGATGCCCTGGTGAACATCGCCTGACGGAGGCCGCATGAACGGACTGGAAAAACTCTGGCTGAGCACCGGCCTGCATCATATCGAAGCAGGGCAGGCGATCATGATCCTGGTGTGCCTGGTGCTGCTGTACCTGGCCATCGTGCGCAAGTTCGAGCCGCTGCTGCTGGTGCCGATCGGCTTCGGCGGCCTGATGGCGAATATCCCGGTGGCCGGGCTGGCGGAATCAGCGGTCAGTCAGGCACTGAACCTGGGCGGTGACGCACTGGTGGCGCAGATGGCGCAGATGCTGGGGGCCAGCGCCGAACTGGCCACGAAAGAACTCTACGCGGCCTATCAGGCGGCGGAGCCGGCGCTGCGGGCGCAGGTGCACGAGCTGGCGCTGGATGCCAACTACAGCGACGGGTTGCTGTATCTGATCTATACCGTGGGCCTGACCACCGGCGTGTTCCCGCTGCTGATTTTCATGGGCGTGGGGGCGATGACGGATTTTGGTCCGTTGCTGGCCAACCCGCGCACGCTGCTGCTGGGGGCTGCCGCGCAGATCGGTATTTTTGCCGCGCTGCTGGGTGCGCTGGCGCTCAATGGCCTGGGGCTGGATTTCTCGCTGGCGCAGGCGGCGTCCATCGGCATCATCGGCGGTGCCGACGGCCCGACGGCGATCTATGTCACCACGCGCCTGGCGCCGGAGTTGCTGGGCGCGGTCGCCGTGGCGGCCTACTCCTACATGGCGCTGGTGCCGCTGATCCAGCCGCCGATCATCCGGTTGCTGACCACGCGCAAGGAGCGCGAAATCCGCATGGAGCAACTGCGTCCGGTGAGCCGTGCGGAAAAAATCATGTTCCCGATTTTGCTGCTGTTGCTGGTGGCCTTGCTGCTGCCGGATGCGGCGCCGCTGCTGGGCATGTTCTGCTTCGGCAACCTGATGAAGGAATCCGGCGTGGTCAGCCGTCTGGTGGAAACTACCAGCAATGCGCTGATCAATGTGGTGACCATCATGCTCGGCCTGGCCGTGGGGGCGAAATTGAGCGCCGAAGGTTTCCTGGTGCCGGAGACGCTGGGCATTCTGGCCCTTGGCCTGGCGGCGTTCTGTATCGGTACTGCCACCGGTGTGCTGATGGGCAAGCTGATGAACCTGCTGTCGTCGTCGAAGATCAATCCGATCATCGGTGCCGCCGGTGTGTCTGCCGTGCCGATGGCGGCGCGGGTGGCGAACAAGGTTGGCCTGGAGGCGAACCCGCAGAACTTCCTGCTGATGCACGCCATGGGGCCGAATGTGGCCGGCGTCATCGGGTCGGCGGTGGCGGCGGGGATTCTGCTGAACTTTGTGGGGTGAAGCAGCGGGTTCATGCTGCGGATAAAAAAACGGCTGCGTGATGCAGCCGTTTCAGACTGAGGACAAACCCCTGTTTTTATGAATCACCTCTTCGAGGCGATATAAAAGTGGGTGGTCGCATTCCAGGTTGCAGCCCTATGGCTATGCAAGTGGAGGCTATCACCAGAAAAACAGCGACTCTTTGCCCTGGGTGGATAATTTTTTAGTAGAAGAATGGCTGCCGAGGTTTGTCAGCAGCCTGAAACGGCTGCGTGATGCAGCCGTTTTTTCATGGGCGTCGTGGCGTGATCATTTTTCCACGAACGCGCGCTCGATGACGTAATGGCCCAGCTCGCCGCCGCGGGTTTCACGGAAGCCGCGTGCATCCAGCAGGGCGGTCAGGTCTTTCAGCATGGCCGGGCTGCCGCACAGCATAAAGCGGTCGGTGTCCGGGTTGATCTCCGGCAGGCCGATGTCGCTGTAGAGCTTGCCGCTTTCCATCAGGCTGGTCAGGCGGCCCTGATTGCGATACGGCTCGCGGGTCACTGTGGGGTAGTAGATCAGCTTCTCGCGCACCACATCACCGAAGAACTCGTGCTCCGGCAGTTCTTTCTCGATCAGTTCCTGATAGGCCAGCTCGGACGCAAAGCGCACGCCGTGGGTCAGCACGATCTTGTCGAAGTGATCGTAGATTTCCGGATCCTTGATGATGCTGATGAACGGCGCCAGGCCGGTGCCGGTGCTGAGCAGGTACAGGTTCTTGCCCGGCAGCACGTGATCGGCCACCAGTGTGCCAGTGGGCTTGCGGCCGACCAGTACCTGGTCGCCCACCTTGATGTTCTGCAGGCGTGAGGTGAGCGGGCCATCCGGCACCTTGATGCTGAAGAATTCCAGCTCTTCCTCGTAGTTCGCGCTGACGATGCTGTAGGCACGCAGCAGCGGCCGGTCGTCCACTTCCAGCCCGATCATGGTGAAGTAGCCGTTCTTGAACCGGAAACCTGGATCACGGCTGGTGGTGAAGCTGAACAGGGTGTCGTTCCAGTGACGCACGCTGGTGACAGTTTCCTTGTTCAAGTTTGACATGGGCTTTGACTCTCGCGGTTGCTGCGGTAAGAAACGGCTGGCAAATGAAAACCATTCTCAGTCGTATTGCAATAGCATAACGGTGCTTATGATATCGGTAAAATGGGATATAGTAATAAGCCTTATCGGTTATAACGATATAACGAGGCCCCGGAGACGCCCGCCATGCGCTATACCCTGCGTCAGCTTGAAGTGTTCCTTGCCACGGCCCGCACCGAAAACATTACCCGTGCCGCCGAGAGCCTGGCCATGTCGCAGTCGGCGGCCAGCGGTGCGCTGAAGGAACTGGAACAGCAGTTTGATGTGGCGCTGTTCGACCGCGCCGGCAAGCGGCTGAAGCTGAATGAACTGGGCCGGGTCCTGTTGCCCCGCGCACAGGGGCTGCTGGAGCAGGCCGGTGAGCTGGAGCGGGTGCTGGCGGCGCACACCGAGATGGGCGAACTGAAGGTCGGGGCGACCCTTACCATCGGCAACTATCTGGCAGTGGGTATCATGGCGCGCTACATGAGTGAGGTGCCGGGTGTACGGGTAGTGCTGGAGGTAGACAACACCGCGCATATCGCGGACGCGGTGCTGCACTTTCAGCTGGATATCGGCCTGATTGAAGGCGAGATGCAGCACCCGGACCTGGACGTGACGCCCTGGCGTGATGACGAACTGGTGGTGTTCTGCAGCCCGCAACACCCGCTGGCCGCTCAGGGGCGCCTGGATGATGAGGCTCTGCTGGCGGCGACCTGGATCGTGCGCGAGCAGGGCTCAGGGACGCGACAGACGTTCGACCGCGCCATGCACGGCCTGCTGCCACGGATGAATATCCTGCTCGAACTGCAGCATACCGAGGCGATCAAGCGCGCGGTGGAGGCCGGTCTGGGCATTGGTTGCCTGTCCCGGGTCACACTGGCGGAAGCCTTCCGGCGTGGCAGCCTGGTGCCATTGACCGTGCCGGAGCGGGATTTCCGCCGGCAGTTCTACTTTGTCCTGCACCGGCAGAAATACCGCAGCCGCGGTATCGAGCGCTGGCTGGAGCTGTGCCAGGCGATGTGATGGAGGGCCTACCGCCGCCCCCAGATGCTGGCGAGCAGGGCGCCGGACAGATTGTGCCAGACACTGAACAGGGCGCCGGGCAGCGCCGCCAGCGGTGTGAAGTATTGCATCGCCAATGCCACGCTCAGCCCGGAATTCTGCATGCCCACTTCGATTGCCAGCGTGCGCGCATCGGCCTCGCCAGTGCGCGCCAGCCGCGCTGCGCCGTAGCCTGCTGCCATGCCGAGCAGGTTGTGCAACACCACGGCGCACAGCACTGTCAGCCCCACGGTGGCGATGCGGTGTTCGTTGATGGCCACGATCACCGCAATGACCACCACGATGGCCAGCATCGACAGCAGGGGCAGCCAGGGTTGCAGCACGCCCAGGCGCTTGCCGGCCAGTGAATTGATCAGCACACCACCGAGCACCGGCAGCAGCACGATCTGCACCAGGCTCCACAGCATCTGTGCCGCCGGTACCGGGACATGCGTGCCCAGGTACAGCATCACCAGGGCCGGTGTCAGCAGCACGGCCAGCAGGGTCGAGACGGCGGTGAGTGTCACCGAGAGCGCCACATTGGCGCGTGCCAGATAGCAGATCAGGTTCGATGCCGTGCCGCCGGGGCAGCAGCCCACCAGCACCAGCCCGGTGGTCAGCTCTGGCGGCAACTGCAGCAGCCGGGCCACTGCCAGCGCGGCCAGTGGCATGATCGAGAACTGCAGCAGCACACCCAGCGCCACGCGGCCGGGGCGTTGCCATACGCGGGCAAAGTCCTGCCAGTCCAGTGTCAGCCCCATGCTGAACATGATCAGCATCAGCAGTGGTGTGATGGTGTCGCCAAACCGGTTCAGCGGGGCGGGCACCGCCCAGGCCAGCAACGCGGCCAGTAGTGCCCAGAGCGGAAACAGGCGGGTCAGCGAAGTGAGCACGGGCGGTCCAGTTGTAATGCTTATGTCGGGCCGGATTCTGGCGGGGGTGGCGGAGAGGATCAAGTTTGACGCTGCCTGGGGTGTCATTGATGATTGAGCCTTGCCCCGATTTCCGAGAGTAAGCCGGCGCGTGCCGGCCTGAGTGGTTTATGGCCCGTTTACATCCCCGCCTGGAGGCAGCCTTCGAACTGCTGCCGGACCAGCACGCTGTGCATCTGCTCACGCGTCACTCTGTGCGCGAGCAGGCGCAGAATGGCTTTGCCGATTACCGCCTGCCCCTGACCCCGGAAGGGGTGGCGCTGGCCCGTGACTGGGGCGCACGTCTGCCGCGCCCCGTCAGTGCCTTTTATTCCAGCCCGGTGGGGCGCTGCCTGGATACTGCACGGGCCATGCACGAAGGTGGCCTGGCTGCCGGGCTGGTGGACGGGCCGCTGACGCTCGAGCAGGTGAGTGATCTGGTCGAGCCAGGCTGTTATGTGCAGGATATCCGGCTGGCCGGGCCGCTGTTTTTCGAACTGGGCGTGGTGGGGTTTATCAACCGTCACCTGGCCGGTGGCCTGGACGGTGTGCTCAGCCCCGCCGACGGGCTGGGCAAGCTGACCCGCTATCTGCACGCACGCCAGCCACCGGCGGGCTCAATGGCCGTGCACGTCACCCACGATACGATCCTGGCGGCCTTTACCGCCGGCCTGCGTGCCCGTGACGAAATCAGTGATGAAGACTGGCCCTGGATGATGGAAGGCCTCTGGTTGTGGTTCGAGGCCGGGCACCTGCACTGGATCTGGCGTGGCGAACCCGGCCGGATCACTGTGCACCACCTGGCGCTGGCCCCTGATCTGTCGCCTGTGCCCTCAACGCCGGCTGGCGCTTGAAAAACGGGGGCCGTGCCCGCACATTTGCCGCTTCCGCCTGTCTGCCCATGACTGCTCATCCGCTACTGCCCCGTTGCGAGGTAATCTCTTGACTGCGCTGTCCATTCGTCATCTCACCAAGACCTACAAGAACGGCGTTCAGGCGCTCAGAGACATCAGCCTGGATGTGCACAAGGGCGACTTCTTCGCCCTGCTCGGGCCGAACGGTGCGGGCAAGTCCACCACCATCGGTATTGTCAGTTCGCTGGTGAACAAGTCCGGCGGCGAGGTGACCATCTTTGGCCACTCGCTGGACAGTGCGCGCGAGCTGGCGAAGAAAAAAGTCGGCGTGGTGCCGCAGGAATTCAATTTCAATCAGTTCGAGAAAGTGTTCGATATTGTCGTCACCCAAGCTGGTTTCTACGGCATTCCTGCCGGAGCGGCGAAGGTGGCGGCGGAGAAATACCTGCGCCGTCTGGGGCTGTGGGAAAAACGCGACAACCAGGCGCGCGAACTCTCCGGCGGCATGAAGCGCAGGCTGATGATCGCCCGGGCGCTGGTGCATGAGCCGGAGCTGCTGATCCTGGATGAACCCACCGCTGGCGTCGATATCGAACTGCGCCGCTCAATGTGGGATTTCCTCACCGACCTGAACCGGCAGGGCAAGACCATCATTCTCACCACCCACTATCTGGAAGAGGCGGAATCCCTCTGCCGGCACATCGCGATCATCGATCACGGCACCATCGTCGAGAACACCGACATGAAATCGCTGCTGGAAAAACTGCAGGTGGAAACCTTCATTCTGGACCTGGCCGGTGCTGTCAGCGCGGCGCCGGTACTGAACGGTTTTACGGTGCGCCTGCGCGATGCCCGCACACTGGAGGTGGACGTGCCGAAATCCGAACCGCTCAATGATGTCTTCACGCAACTGGCGGCACAGGACATTGCCGTCATGAGCATGCGCAACAAGGCCAACCGGCTGGAGGAACTGTTCCTGCGGCTGGTGGAACGTAACCTGGACAGCGAGGTGCCGGCATGAGCCTGCGTGAACAGTGGGTGGCGTTTCTCACTATCCTGGTCAAGGAAATCCGCCGCTTTACCCGTATCTGGCCGCAGACGCTGCTGCCGCCGGCGATCACCATGACGCTGTATTTCGTCATCTTCGGTAACCTGATCGGTAGCCGCATCGGTGACATGGGCGGCTTCGACTATATGCAGTACATCGTGCCCGGCCTGATCATGATGAGCGTGATCCAGAACAGCTACGGCAACGTGGTCAGCTCGTTCTTCAGCACCAAGTTCCAGCACTCCATCGAGGAAATGCTGGTGTCACCGATGTCACCGCTGGTGATTCTCGGCGGCTATATCGCCGGAGGCATCGCGCGCGGGCTGGCCGTGGGCGCGATTGTCACCGTGCTGGCGCTGTTCTTCACCGACCTGAGCCTGGTGCATGCCGGCGTGACGCTGCTGGTGGTGGTACTGACGGCGATGCTGTTTTCACTGGCCGGCTTCATCAACGCCGTGTTTGCGCGCAACTTCGATGACATCTCCATCATTCCCACCTTTGTGCTGACACCGCTGACCTACCTCGGCGGGGTGTTCTATTCCATCGAGCTGCTGCCGGAGTTCTGGCGCGGTGTGACACTGCTCAACCCGGTGGTGTACATGGTGAACAGCTTCCGCTACGGCATCCTCGGCGTCAGCGATGTCAATGTCGGGCTGTCGCTGCTGGCGATCCTCGGCTTTACCGTCGCGCTGTTCCTGGTAGCGCTGTGGTTGCTGCGCCGTGGAACGGGCATACGTCACTAGTCGCATTTTTTTTACAGTCGGCGGGACAGACGGCCCGCACCAGCCCCTGGCCGGTGCGGGCGCAGGTTCCTTTTTTGGCCTGAAGCACTAAACTCGCAGCAGAACCCGCCGGGTCACCGCTACCATGAGGGCGTGCGGGGCAGGAGGACCAAGGAGAGCACCATGGGCAACCCCTTCAGCGACACCCCACTGGGGCGCAAGACTGACTATCTGGATCAGTACACGCCTTCACTGCTGTGCCCGATCCCGCGCTGGGACGCGCGCGAGGCACTGGAGATGGCCGATGCGCACCTGCCGTTTCACGGCATGGACGTCTGGAATGCCTACGAACTGTCCTGGCTGGACAACCGTGGCAAGCCGGTGGTGGCCATGGCCGAGATCCGTGTCTCCTGCACCAGCCGCAATCTGGTGGAATCGAAGTCTCTCAAGCTGTACCTGAACTCCTTTGCCAACACCCGCTTCGCTGACCGGCGTGCGGTGCAGCAGGCGATGGAGAAAGACCTCTCCAGTGCGGCAGATGGCGCCGTGGAAGTACGTGTCCTGACCCTGGAGGAAGCCGCGCGGCAACCGATGTGGGAAGCACAGGGCACGGCGCTGGACCACATCGACCTGGATATCGACCAGTTCGAACACGATGCATCACTGCTGATGACCGAGCAGGGCCCGGAGCGTACCGAACTGCTCTACTCGCACCTGCTGCGCAGCCGGTGTCCGGTGACGGCGCAGCCAGACTGGGCCACGGTAATCATCCGCTACACCGGCACGCCGATCAGCCATGCCAGCCTGCTGCGCTACCTGATCTCGTTCCGTAACCACAATGGTTTCCACGAACAGGTGGTGGAGCAGATTTTTCTGGATATCCAGCGCGAATGTGCGCCACGTCACCTGAGTGTGAATGGCCGCTTTACCCGCCGTGGCGGGCTGGACATCAATCCGTTCCGCTCCAATTTCGAGGAACTGCCGCCGAATCTGCGTGTGGTGCGCCAATAGCGCACCGCGCATTCTCCTGCTGTGAACTAGGGAAGGTCTGTCCGTATGAAAAAATATCTCGCCGGTCTGATGCTGGCGCTCATGCTCGTGGGGTGCAGTGATCCGCGCCTGGATGCCAGCAGTGAGGAGGCTTTCGAGGCGTCACTGGAAAAAGTGGTGGCCGACATGGATGACAATGAACGCCAGCTCTTCACCGAAGCGCTGATGATCGTGATGCTCACCGGCATCACCCGTGACGACGTGGCCGCCGCACAAAGCGGCAACATGGACGAACTCAGCTCACCGTTTGATCATCTGGATGGCCTCACCGCCGACGACGTGATTGAACGCGCCGGCGAGATCCGCGAGGCCCAGGCCCGCTGACCCGGCGGGCCGCTCAAAAGCCCAGCGGCCAGCCCATGCCCAGCCACAGCGCCAGCAGCAGCGACCAGCCGCACAGCATGATCAGGCTGTAAGGCAGCATCAAGGTCACCAGCGTGCCGACCCCGGCGTCCGCCTGATAGCGGCGCACAAAGCCGAGCACCAGCACAAAGTAGGGCATCAGCGGTGAAATGATATTGGTGGTCGAATCGCCCACGCGATAGGCCGCCTGGGTCGCTTCCGGGCTGATGCCCAGCAACAGCAGCATCGGTACGAACACCGGCGCCAGCAGCCCCCATTTGGCGGAAGCACTGCCGATCATCAGGTTCAGCAGCGCGGTGAACAGCACCATCAGCACCAGCACGGCCACCTGCGGCAGCGCCAGCCCGCCGAGCCAGTCCGCGCCATGAATGGCGAGCACGATGCCGATGTTCGACCAGTTGAACCAGGCCACGAACTGCGCCGCGAAAAACATCAGCACCAGATAGCCGGACAGGCTGCGCAGAGTCTCTTCCATGGCCTCGACCACATCAGTGCTGTGCCGGAAGCTGCCACTGGCCTTGCCATACACAATGCCTGCCACCGCAGCGATCAGGGCGATCAGCACGACGCTGCTGCTGACCAGTGGCGAGGGGATCAGGCCGCCCTCCGGGTTGCGCAGTGGTGCATTGGCCGGCAGCGTCAGGGCCAGCAGCAGCGCCACCATGATCAGCACACTGAAACCGGCCAGCCGCAGCGGCCGGCGATCCGTGAACACCGGCGTCCGGGGAGCGACCACGGCGGCCGCCTGGCCACTCAGCCAGGGCTCGATCCAGCGCCGTGTGACCAGTGTCACCAGCAGGGTCACCAGCAGCGTGGAGGCAACCAGGAACCAGTAATTGGCGCTGGCGGAGACCGTGGCCTCCGGCGCTGCCAGGCGTGCGGCCTCGGTACTCAGGCCGGCGAGAATGGCATCCACCGGCCCAATCAGCAGGTTGGCACTGAACCCGCCCGACACCCCGGCGAACGCCGTGGCGATACCGGCCAGCGGGTGCCGGCCGGCCAGCTGGAACAGCAACCCGGCAAGCGGAATCAGCACCACATAGCCGGCATCCATGGCGATGCTCGACATCACTCCCGCAAACGCCACCACCGGGACCAGCAGGCCCTGGGGTGCGACGCCCACCAGCGCGGTCAGCGCGGCGCCGAGCAGGCCACTGCGCTCGGCCACGCCGATGCCCAGCAGTGCCACGATGGCAATGCCCAATGGGGCGAAACCGGTGAAATTGGTGATCAGGCTCCCGAGCATATAACGGATGCCGTCGCCGCTGAGCAGGTTGCGGACGGTGATGCTGTCCTGCGTGACCGGATGCGTGGCCGAGACGCCGGGCAGGCTGAGCAGGGTGGAGGCCAGCAGCACCGCCAGGCACAGCAGGGCGAACAGCAGCGCCGGGTGCGGCAGGCGATTGCCCCAGTGTTCCAGACAACCGAGCAACCGATGTACCCAGCCAGCCGGGCGTGGGGTATCCATCATGCGCGATCTCCTTTTTTAGCTACGGGCGAAAGGCTCTGGCTCGCAGCTCGCCGCCGGGGCGAAGCCCCTAGATAATGCGCTGTTTCTGGATGCGCTGCGCGGCTTTGCCCATCACTTCGATGACTTTACTGCAATCGCGCTCGCGCAGGCGGCTGCTGTCCACATGCAGTGAAAAGCCCTCTGCTTCGAAGCTGGTGCTGACGGAACTCTTGCGTTGCAGATCACGTGCCGATTTGGCCAGCGCATGGAGAATGCGGTCACGGTCGAAATTGCGGATGCGCTTCACATCCAGGTGCAGGCTGAAACCTTCCGTCTGCACCGACACAAAACCACCGCCACCGGCGGCGTTTTCCTTCAGGTCCTGCACTTCATAGACCGCGATCGGGCGATTGAAGCCTTTTACCTCGATCTCGCCCATGTTGCGGCACATCACCCGGTCGCGAATCAGCTCATGGGTGGCCTGCGAGATCATGATACGACCGGGCCGGGCAGAGGATTCCAGCCGGCTGGCCAGGTTCACATCCGTGCCGAGGATGGTGTAGTCCATACGGGATTCGGCGCCGAAATTGCCCACCGTCACATAGCCACTGTTGATACCGATGCGGATTTCCAGCTTCTGGTGGATACCTTCGCGCTGCCAGCGCTGGCGCAGCAGTTTCATCTGCCGTTGCATTTCCAGGGCCATGGCGACGCAGTTGAAGGCGTCTTCCTTCGAGCCCTTGCTGACCGGGTCACCGAAAAACACCATGACCGCATCGCCGATGAACTTGTCGATGGTGCCGCCGTAGCGCAGCGCGATGCGCGTCATCTCGCTGAGATAGGTGTTGAGCATGCGCGTCAGGGTATCCAGCGGCAGCTCCTCGGAGATATTGCTGAAGCCCTTGATGTCGGAGAAGAACACCGTCAGCTTGCGGCGGCGCGTTTCCAGCTTGGCGTCACGCTTGCCGGAGAACAACTGGCCCCAGATCTGCGGCGGCAGGTACTTCGCCAGCTTGCGCGACAGCTCCATGGCCTGCTTCTGCTGGCGGGCCAGATGCGCCTGCGCCATACGCACATGGCGGGCCTGGTTCAGCGCGTACAGCGAAGACGCCCCGACATAAATGCCCAGGCCGAGCAGCGACAGCAGCGTCATCAGCAGCGGCGTCTGCTCGACCGGCAATACGCTGGTGCCGAACACCAGCATGCCCAGCCCGCAACCGGTGGCGGTGAGCAGCACATTCAGCAACCAGGGGCGCACACCACCGGTGGTCACCGCATTGGCGTGCACCATGATCAGCAGTGCGATGGACGGGATCAGTGCGAAATGCAGCGAAGCGATGGTCAGGCCGATCAGCACCGCATCAAGCTGCACCAGCACGCGGCTGGCCTCCTGCTGGCGGTGGCCCTTCTTTTCCAGCCGGAAAGCCAGCGCCTGCGCAGCCAGCGGATAGCCCAGCAGCACCGCCACCATCAGCAGGCGCAGCTCCGGATACAGATGCAGTTGCACCCCGGCGGTCAGCACGATGGCAGCGACGACGAATTCCAGCAGCCGGATATAATTGGCCTGGCGTCGCACCACGGCGCGGGTGTCCCCCTGGCGACGCTTGTTATGGTTGTGCTGGGCGGATTTCATGGCAGCCTGTTGCGGATGAATCGGGCAAGCTTAAACCACTTGAGTGGTAAGGAAAAAGGGCGGGCTTCCCGCCGGAAGGACCGTCTGTCTGCAGCGGCGTGCGGTGGCTGATGTACAATGCCCCGGTTTGCCGTGGCCATCGTCGTGATGACGGCCGTATCGAAGTACGAGGGAAAGAACAGATGGATGCAATCAGCGCGCTGCATAACCGGGTGTCCGTCGCCAAGCTCGGCGAACCCGGCCCCAACGGCACGCAACTGGACATCATGCTGCGTGCCGCCATGCGCGCACCCGATCACGGCGTGCTCCGGCCCTGGCGGTTCATGGTGATTGAAGGCGCCCAGCGCGAACGGCTTGGTGATATCTTCGTCGAGGCGAGACTGCAATCCGAACCCGATTGCGATCCGGCGGCACTGGACAAGCTGCGCGGCAAGCCCCTGCGTGCGCCGATGATCCTGGTGGTGGTGGCGGAAACCGACCCGGACAACCGCGTGCCGGTGGTCGAACAGATTGTCGCCACCGGCGCGGCTATCCAGAACATCATGGTCGCGGCGCATGCACTGGGCATCGGCGCCATGTGGCGTACCGGGGGCATGGCCAGCCATCCACTGGTGAAGAGACGGCTGGGCTTTGCCGACAAGGATGAAATCGTCGGCTACATCTATCTGGGCACCCCGACCGGCTCCGTCAAGCGCGTGCCCGAAGAGGCCCACGTGCCTTACCTGCGGGACATGCCACAGTGACCGCACTGGACGCACTGGGCGCCCGCATTCTGGAGGCCATTCCATTGGCCCGGCATCTGCAATTTTCCCTGCTGGACTACCAGCCTGGTGCGTTGTTGCTGGGCGCACCACTGGCGCCGAACATCAATGACAAGGGCACCTTCTTTGCCGGTAGCCAGGCCGCGCTGCTGACCCTGGGCGGCTGGGCGCTGACCACCCTGGAAGGAGAGGCCTGCGTGGAACGGGTGGATGTGGTCGCGGCCGAATCCAGCCTGCTTTACGTCGCGCCGCTGGAGGCTGATGCGCACATACGGGTCCATGCCGTGCCCGATGACCTGGCCGTGTTTGCGCGCCGCCTGCAGCGCCGTGGCCGTGCCCGGCTGGCGATCGCTGCGGAGCTGATGGCCCCCGGAAAAGAAGTGGCCGCGCGCTTCACTGCCTACTACCTGGCCCGGGATTTGTCGGCCTCGCATGAGAGCGTGGATTGAGCACGCATGCGCGTTGCGATCAGTGGGCGACTCGGGTAATCTACGCGCCCTCTGCCGCCGGGGTTTCCCTGGGCGGGCAGATTGAATATCCGGTGAGGTGTCCGAGTGGCTGACGCCTTGCCGAAGGCAAGCGAACGTCGCGTTTTGTAGCGACGGCCCCGAAGGGGCGAGGGCCACAGGCCCGAGTAGCAGAGCACGCTGGCGTGCGACCTGCCCAACAGCGGGAAGCAGCGAAGTTGTTCAGGATTTATAGGTGAGGTGTCCGAGTGGCTGAAGGAGCACGCCTGGAAAGTGTGTATACGTTAATAGCGTATCGAGGGTTCGAATCCCTCCCTCACCGCCAGCCATAAAAGAACCCGCGCAGTGCGCGGGTTTTTTTATGGCTGGCGGTGAGGGCTGGCATGGTGAGAACCCCCGTTCGACCAGCCGCCGAAGGCGGCGCAGGACGTCATCGCAGATGACGGGGCGCAGCCCCGAGCGCGTAGCGCGAGTCAATCCCGACCGACGCCGCAGCACCCAGCCCGCCTGAGGCAGTGCGCGGGTTTTTTATGGCTGGCGGTGAGGGCTGGCATGATGAGAACCCCCGTTCGACCAGCCGCCGAAGGCGGCGCAGGACGTCATCGCAGATGACGGGGCGCAACGTGATTCAATCCCGACCGGTGCTATGGCGCCGGACTTCCATGACGCCCTACGCGGTTTTTTTAATGATCTGCTGGTTTCTCATCCGCCCGGCTTCGGTGACATTCCTGATGATGGCCGATCATGCCGTAACCCGGAAGTTGCCAGGCGCTTCTGAAGGTGATCGCCTGCCACGATTATTACTCTTAATGTCTGTCATGGTATGTTCTTGTAATATTTTTCGGGCGAGTATAAATTGACCGCATCGTAATAGCTGATGCCGCCCATGAAACCCACCCCAAAACGCCTGATTCTCAACCTCCTGTCCGCCGCCGCCGGCGAACCTTTGTCTGCGCGCAGTGCCGTGGAGGCCTGCGCACTGTTTGGCGTCAAGGAAAACAGCGTGCGGGTCACGCTGGCACGGTTGTCGTCAGAAGGGCTGATCGAAGCCAGAGGGCGCGGCCTGTACGGGCTGACACCGGAGGCCGCCAGCCTGGCGGCTGATATCAATGACTGGCGGCGGGCGGAGCAGCGGCTGTGTGACTGGCAGGGTGGCTGGGTGGCCGTGTATTGCGGTGCCCTGGGTCGCAGTGATCGGGCTGTGCTGCGGCAGCGTGAGCGTGCCCTGGAAATGAATGGATTTCGCGAACTGGAAAAGGGCATCTCCGTGCGGCCGGACAATCTGGCCGGTGGTGTGCCGGCGCTGCGCAAGCGCCTGCATGCCCTGGGGCTGGAGCCGGAAGCGATGGTATGCCGCCTGGATGAACTGGATGACAGCCGGGCGCAGCAGGCGCGTCAGTTGTGGCCGGTGGCGCGCCTGGAAAAACAGTACCGCGCCATGACCGAGCGGCTCGAGCAGTGGCTGGCCCGCAGTGGTGATCTGGAGCCGGAAGTGGCTGCCCGTGAATCCTTCCTGATCGGTGATGCGGCCATTCGCCAGTTGGTGTTCGATCCGCTGTTGCCGGACGCAATGATTGATCATGCCGCACGGCACGCCTTTATCGAGAGCCTGCTGCGCTTCGATGCAGCCGGCCATCGCATCTGGGCGGCCTTGTATCAGGCCATGGTGCAGGTACCTGCCGAGGCGGGCAGCACGCTGCGTCACTGACCGGGGAAACCAATATGAATCAGGACGAGCTATACCGACACAGCCCGGAAACCCGGCGTCGCATTACCGATATTTTCAGCCGCGAGGAAATGCGCTACCTGACCGCCCGCTCCGATTGGCGCGGTGCCTGGCTGATACTGTCCACCTGGCTGGTGATTGCGGCGGCGTTTGCATTGATGGCCTGGGCCGTGCAGCAGCCTCTTTGGCTGGCGGTGCCGCTGGTGACCGTGGGTGTGGCGGTGCTCGGTGGCCGGCAACTGGCACTGGCGATCATTACGCACGAAGCCACGCACCGCACATTGTTCAAGACCCGATGGGCCAACGATGGCCTGACGGACTGGCTGTGTGCCCGGCCCATCGGGCTGGATCTGGGCAAATACCGCGCGCACCATTTCATTCACCATGCTCGCACCGGTACCGACGAGGACAGCGATATATCGCTGATTCAGGGGCTGCCCACTACGAGGATGTCACTGGTGCGCAAGTTCGCCCGCGATCTGGCCGGGCTGACTGGCGTGAAATACCTGATCGGCCTGACGCTGATGAATGCCGGGGTAATTCGCTGGACGGTGGCGTCCGATGTGGAGAGGCTGCCGCGCAATGGCCGGCATGCCGGGCAGTACCTGCTGGCGTTTTTGCGCAACAGCCTGCCGACCTTTATCACCAACGGTATCCTGTTCGGAGTGCTCTGGATGCTGGGCATGCCCTGGCTTTACCTGGCCTGGCTTGGCGCCTATCTCAGCCCCTATCCCTTTTTCCTGCGCGTCCGGGCGCTGGCGGAACATGCGGCGACAGAACGCACCACAGACATGTTCCGCAACACGCGCACCACACGGGCCGGCTGGCTGGCGCGCAGTTTCGTGGCGCCGTGCCATGTGAATTTTCATATCGAGCATCACGCCATGGCGGCGGTGCCCTGGTTCCGGTTGCCCGAGGCGCATCAGTTGCTGCGAGCGCGGCAGGTGGTGCCTGAGCCGCCGGGGTATTGGCAGGTGATGCAGCGGGTGTCCTCGCGGCAGCCTTAATCGTCGCTGTCGTGAATCATGTAGCGGGCGGTGCCCTGTGAAGCCTGTTCCAGCCGTTCGGCCAGCCACACCTTGATGATCGATTGCCGGGTGACGCCGAGACGGCTGGCTTCGCGGTCCAGTGCCTCGATCATCCACACCGGAAAATCCACATTGACCCGTTTCTGCGCCGTGTTGACGCGGCGTGCCTGACGGAGGTCGAGGTGGGCGCTGACATCCTCGCCGTCGTCGAAGCGGCGGTCAAAATCCTTCGCTTTCATACAGGGCTACCTCCTCGGTGCGTGCGCGGCGGACGGAAATGATGCGGGTGCGATGCTGGCGATAGGTAATCACAGCAGACCAGTGTTTCTCCCCGATACGACCGATCACCAGAAAGCGTGGCTCATCCAGGGTCCGGGCCGGTATTTCAAGCAGGTCGGGATCGTCCCAGAGTTGTCGGGCCTGGGCAAAATCAATGCCGTGCTTGAGCCGGTTGGCGCGGCTCTTGGTGTCGTCGTATTCGAACCGTAACATCATAATGGTATGGAAAATATACCATTAAGAGTCGGTCAGCAAGCCCCTAGCCAGTCACTCAGTGCCGTGACCACCGGCTCGGGTGCTTTCAGCCAGCCACTGTGCGGGTTACCGATGGCGGGGAGGTGATGCATCGGGACAGGCGGGCCAAGCTGGTCCGCCAGGGCGCGTGTGGACGCGGGCGGGGCGTAGTGGTCGCCCTGGAAACCCAGGTAGCTGGCACGTGCGCCGGGCACGGATTCGGCCAGGGGCAGCCCGATATGACGGAAGTTGCCGCGCCAGGCCACGCGGCCCCAGTCGCGGATCAGTTGCGGCGGTTCATGCCCGCCAAAACCGATCCGATGCCCCGGCAGGTAGCCTAGGGAACCTCTGAATAACTCCCCGGTGGTTCTGCGGGTGCTACAGCATGCAGTAGCAAGGCGCGGCGCGCCGGCAATGGCATCGTCCTTGTCAAGCGACGCAACGCGGCTAATGCGTGCTGCAGCGCCCGCCCTGCGGGGCTTTCCGGGCGGCGCCTGCTCCGCGTTGCGTCTTCTCGACGTAGCCCGCTATGCCTTCGAAGCCGCGCCTTGATCAGGCACCGCCCGGAAAGCCAGAACCACCGGGGAGTTATTCAGAGGTTCCCCAGCAGCAGGGCGATCAAGTTGAAGCCCAGGGCGGCCATGGGGGTGAACAGTCGCTGGCGGCCCTGCCAGTGACGGTAGTGGATATTGCCGCAGGCGATGCCAAACAGGTCTGCCTCCGGCAGTCGTGCCCCGGCGTCCGTGGCGCGGTGTGCCAGATACAGGGTGCCAAGCTGGCCGCCGAGGCTGTGCCCCACCAGTACGGCTTTGCCGCTGTCGGGAAAGCGGGCGTCGGCCAGGCGTAGCAGGGCAGGGAGATACTCGGTCAGCAGCGCGCGGTAGCCATAGTCGTGGCGGCGGTCCGGGCGCGGGTGACTGCTGGCCTGGCCGGGCCATTCCGGCACCAGCACATTCAGGCCCTGCTGTTGCAGGCGGGTGGCAAATGTCTGGTAGTGACGTGCAGCCACGCCCATGGCCGGCAGCACCAGCAGGGTGCGCGCGTCGCCCGGGCCAGGGTAGATCTGCACCGGGCAATGGAAGGTATTGCGAAACGGGACGGCAAGGGTTTCAACGGCTTGCGACACAACAGGCTCCAGTGACGGGGAGGCCCGACTATCCCGCGCAGGCCGCGTTGCGGCAACGACCCGCGAGGTCATTGTGCGCGAGCCATCATGCATGATCCGAATGAAACAGGATACAGAATATCAATTTCATTTATGGTGGAGCATTGTCTAGTCTGTTCCCGGCAGTCAACCATCCCGGCGGCCCGGCCGGTAAGGAGCAGCAACGGCATGGCCGAGTTCTATCTGGTCCGTCACGGACAGGCGTCCTTTGGCGCCGCCAACTACGATCAACTTTCTGCGCTCGGACACCAGCAGGCCGAATGGCTGGGCGAATACTTCGCTGAGCGTGATATCACCTTCGATACCCTGATGACCGGCGCGCTGGTGCGCCACCGGGAAACGGCCGAGGGCATCTGCCGGGGCATGGGCGTGAGCCTGGAGGCCGATGTGCAGCCCGGCCTGGATGAATTCGATTTCCACGCTGTCGTGGGCGCCTGCCTGAGCCAGTTTCCGGACACGCGCCCGATCGAAGGCGCGCCGCGTTCCGCGTTCTACCGGTTGCTGAAGATCGCCATGCGGCACTGGCGGGAGCAGGCGCTGACCGGTGAACTGCCGGAAACCTGGCAGCAGTTTTCCGACCGGGTGGCGGCCACGTTGCGCTACCTGCAACAACAGTACGCCGACCAGCAGCGCGTGCTGATCGTGACCTCCGGTGGCGCCATCGCCATGGCCATGAAACACATTCTGGAAACGGCGGATGAGACCGTGGTCGAACTGAACCTGCAAACCCGCAATGCCGGCGTCACGCAGGGATTTTTCAACCATAAAGTGCTGCGGCTGGCCGCCTTTAACCAGGTGCCCCATTTAGACCGGCCCGACCGGCCCGGCGCTATCACCTTCAGCTAGAGGGAATGACTATGGACTTTCGCTTCAGCGACAAAGTCGAGACGCTACGCGCCCAGGTGCGCGAGTTCATGCAGCAGCAGGTGTTGCCGCAGGAGGCCACTTACGCCGAACAACTGGCCGCGAATCCCTGGGAGACGCCGCCGGTGATGGAAACTCTCAAGCAGCAGGCCCGCGACGCCGGCCTGTGGAACCTGTTCCTGCCGCAGGAGCACGGTGACTACAGCGCCGGCCTGACCAACCTGGAATATGCCCCGCTGGCGGAGGAAATGGGCCGCAGCGTGATGGCCTCGGAAGTGTTCAACTGCGCCGCACCGGACACCGGCAACATGGAAGTGCTGGCCAAGTACGGCAACGCCGAACAGCGTCAGCGCTGGCTGGCGCCGCTGCTGGAAGGCCGTATCCGCTCCGCGTTTGCCATGACCGAGCCGGAGGTGGCGTCGTCGGATGCCACCAATATCGAGACCTCCATCCGCCGCGACGGCGATGACTACGTGATCAATGGCCGCAAGTTCTACATCAGCGGCGCCATGCGCAAGAGCTGCGAGATCATGATCGTGATGGGCAAGACCGACCCGGACAACCCGAACCGCTACCAGCAGCAATCGCAGGTGCTGGTGCCGGTGAACACGCCGGGGGTGACGGTGAAACGTGCCATGACGGTGTTCGGCTACAACGATGCCCCCGAAGGTCATGCCGAGGTGTTGTTCGAAAACGTGCGCGTGCCGGTGGAGAACATTATTCTCGGTGAGGGCCGTGGCTTCGAGATCGCCCAGGGCCGGCTCGGGCCGGGCCGCATTCATCATTGCATGCGGCTTATTGGTGCGGCACAGCGGGCGTTCGAACTGATGTGCGAGCGGGCCAACCGGCGTGTGGCGTTCGGTCAGCCACTGATAAAGCAGGGCTCCGTGCGGGAGGACATCGCCCGCTCGTACTGCGAGATTGAACAGGCCCGGCTGATGACCCTGAAAGCGGCGGACATGATGGACCGCGTCGGCAACAAAGACGCGCGCGACATGATCGCCATGATCAAGATCGTGGCGCCGAACATGGCGCTGAATGTGATCGACCGCGCCATGCAGATTCACGGCGCCGCCGGGCTGAGCCAGGATACGCCGCTGGCGCATTTCTTTGCCTATGCCCGCACCCTGCGGCTGGCGGATGGCCCGGACCAGGTGCACATGATGCAGCTGGGACGCAACCTGGCCGCACAGTTCGGCTGACAGACAACAACAAAGAGGGAAGCTCATGTCACAGGTGGACAGCCTGGATACCGAAAAACTGGCCGGTTATCTCGCAGCGCAGATTCCCGGCTTTCGCGGCCCGCTGAGCGCGACCAAATTCGACGGCGGCCAGTCCAACCCGACGTTCCGTCTGGACGCGGCGTCCGGCCAGTATGTGCTGCGTCGCCAGCCGCCGGGCAAGCTGCTGCCGTCGGCGCATGCCGTGGACCGCGAGTTCCGTGTCATGCACGCGCTGCGCGACACCGACGTGCCGGTGCCGAACGTCGTTCATCTGTGCGAAGACCGCGACGTCATCGGCTCCCTGTTTTACGTGATGGAATTCTGCCAGGGCCGGATCTTCTGGGATGCCGCGATTCCTGAAGTGGACAATGCCCAGCGCACGGCCATGTACGATGAAATGAACCGCGTGCTGGCGGCGCTGCACAGTGTCAATGTCGAGGCCGTTGGCCTGGCGGACTACGGCAAGCCCGGCAGTTATTTCGAGCGTCAGATTGGCCGCTGGAGCAAACAGTATCGCGCCTCGGAGCTGCGCCGCATCGAGGCGATGGAACAACTGATCGAGTGGCTGGAGACACACCAGCCGGCAGATGACGGCCAGGTGTCACTGGTGCATGGTGACTTCCGCCTGGACAACATGATGTGGGCGCCGGACGAGCCAAAAGTTATCGCCATACTCGACTGGGAACTGTCCACGCTGGGCCATCCGCTGGCAGACCTGGCCTATCAATGCATGCAACTGCGCATGCCTGCTTCCGGTGGCACCTTGTCCGGCCTGGCCGGCAAGGATCGCGGTGCGCTGGGCATTCCCACCGAACGGGAATATGTCGCCGACTATTGCAAACGCCGCGGCCTCAGTGGCATCGACAACTGGGAATTCTATCTCGCGTTCAGCTTCTTCCGTCTTGCCGCCATCGCCCAGGGCGTGGCCAAGCGGGCACAGGAAGGCAACGCGTCCAGCAAACAGGCCGCATGGGCCGGCAGCGTGGTCGAACCGCTGGCCATGGCGGCCATGCAGATCGTCACCCAGGGTGCCTGATACACGGCGCCTGACAGGAGAAAAGCATGAGTACAAAACTGTTTGACCTGACCGGCCGTGTTGCGCTGGTCACCGGCGCCAGCCGGGGTATCGGCGAAGCCATCGCCCGCCTGCTGGCGGAGCAGGGCGCGCACGTGATCGTCTCCAGCCGCAAGCTGGACGATTGCCGCACCGTGGCCGACGACATCAAGGCCAGGGGCGGCAGTGCCGAACCCTTCGCCTGCCATATCGGCGAGATGGGCCAGATCACAGCGGTGTTCGAGTACATCCGCGCGGCCCATGGCAGGCTGGATATCCTGATCAACAACGCGGCGGCCAACCCGTACTTCGGCCACATCCTCGACACGCCAGTCGATGCGTTCAACAAGACCGTGGACGTGAACCTGCGCGGCTACTTCTACATGAGCGTGGAAGGCGCAAAACTGATGCGCGACAACGGCGGTGGCAGCATCGTCAACACCGCCTCGGTGAACGGCATCCGGCCGGGCATGGCGCAGGGCATCTATTCGATCTCCAAGGCCGCCGTGATCAGCATGACGAAAGCATTCGCGCAGGAATGCGCGCCGTTCAATATTCGCGTCAATGCCTTATTGCCGGGCCTGACCAAGACCAAATTCGCCGGCGCACTGTTCCAGCAGGAAAGCATCTACAAAAGCGCCATTGCGCAGATTCCCATGCGCCGCCATGCCGAGCCGGATGAAATGGCCGGCACCGTGTTGTACCTGGTGTCCGATGCGGCCAGCTATGTCACCGGCGAGTGTGTTGTCGTTGATGGCGGCTTTACCCTCTGATGGGCGGCACAGTGCGTGACCCCTTGCTGGATTTCAGCGGGCACCGGGTGCTGATCACCGGCGCTGGCAGTGGCTTTGGTGCGCTGCTGGCGCAGGCACTCGCTGAGCGCGGTGCGTCACTGGTGCTGGGCGACCTCCAGAGTGCTCCGCTGAATGCACTGGCCGATTCATTGCGCTCGCAGGGCGCAAGCGTGGTGGCGCAGGCGGGTGACGTGTCCAGCGAGGCGACGTGCCGCGCGCTGGTGGACGCCGCCGTCGAACAGTTCGGCGGGCTGGACAGCGCCGTCAACAATGCCGGTATCGCCCATCCCTTCATTTCCTTCGAGCACCTGGACGAAGCCACGTTGGACCGCCAGTTTGCGGTCAACGTCAAAGGCGTGATGTTCGGCATGAAATACCAGATCCCGGCCATTCGGGCGCAGGGCGGCGGGGCAATCCTGAACGTCAGTTCCATGGCGGGCCTGGGCGGCGCACCCAAGATCGGTGCCTACGCCGCCGCCAAGCATGCCGTGATCGGCCTGACCCGGACGGCTGCCGTGGAACAGGCACGGCACAAGCTGCGCATCAACGCCATCTGTCCCTATTACACCCACACCCCGATGGTGGACGAAGGCGACCTCAGCGGGACCGACCGTGATGCTGTACAGGCCATGATGGCTGCCGGCTCACCGATGAAACGCCTGGGCCAGCCGGCCGAAATCGTGGCGGTGATGCTGATGCTGTTGTCGCCGGCCAACACCTTCATGACCGGCCAGGCGGTGGCCGTCGACGGCGGTGTATCCGCTTTCTGAACCTGTCCGATGTTCCTCGCTCACCCCGCGCCGCCCGGCGCAGGGCGCTGTCGCGTGCCTGCCCAAAATAGTACTTTCGAACAATAGCGGCTGCAGACGTAAGCCCATAGAGTTAATACTGCTACACAGGCTGCCCGTGACACCCTGGAACCGGCCACTGCGGGCACCATGACCTGAATAATCGATAACAAGCCGGGTGGCAGGAGCGTGCCGTTCATGTATCAGGTCCTGATTGCAGACGATCACCCCCTTTTCCGCGAGGCCATCGCGCGGGTGATTGATGATGGCTTTCCCGGCAGTACATTGCTGGAAGCCTCCGACCTGGACGCCACCCTGGCGCTGGTGGCGGAAAACGACGATATCGACCTGGTGCTGCTGGACCTGAACATGCCGGGCATGCAGGGGCTGGGCGGGCTGGTGCAGTTGCGTAACCAGTTTCCCACCGTGCCGGCGGTGATCGTCTCCGCCGAGGAAGACAAGCGCGTCATTCTGCAGACGGTCACCTACGGTGCAGTGGGCTTCATTACCAAGTCGACGCCACGCAAACAGATGATTCATGCGCTGGAGCAGATCCTCAACGGTTCGGTGTACCTGCCTTCAGATATTATCCGCGCGGATGCGTCATCCGGTTCGTCACGGCACCATGATCCCGGCCTGTTGCCGGAACTGCTGGAGAGCCTGACCCGCAAACAGTTGCAGGTGTTCGAACGCATGGCACGTGGCGAGTCCAACAAAGTCATTGCCTACGAGCTGAATATCGCCGAAAGCACCGTCAAAGCGCACGTGTCTGCCATCCTGCGCAAGCTCGGCGCAACCAACCGTGTGCAGGCAATCCTGTCGGCCAGCGACATTGATTTCGGTGCCTACCTCAAGCGGCCGCAGAAAGTGACGGAGTAAACCGGTGTAACAAAACGCCAACGCCGGCTGGCTTCACGCTGCCAGGGCGAAGGCCCAGAATCAGGGTCTTGAAGCAGAGCGTCCAAGGACAACAAGAAAATTCGGGAGTGCACCATGACTGCTGCCCCGCCCAATGCCGTGCTGACGGCATTCAGCGCTGCCAGCGATGAACAGGCCGCTGCCGCCGAGCTCGCTGACAAGCTGTTGCATCCCCATCTCGGCTTCGTGCTGTTCTTCTGTTCGGTGGAATACGACCTCGACCGGCTGGCCGGCGCCTTGCGCGAGCACTTCGGTGAGTTGCCGATGTCCGGCTGTACTTCCTGCGGGGAAATCACCGCGCGCGGCTACGACCATGGCACCATCGTGGCCATCGGCTTCGACCAGCGCTTCTTCTGTGTCGGCCGGCGGCTGGTGGAAAAACTGGATGAGTTCGACCTGCTGGATGCCCAGCAGCTCACCGACAGCCTGCTCAGCGAATGCTGCAACCGCCTGGCCGGCACCCCCTCGGAAAACAACACCTTCGTGCTGACCCTGATGGACGGCCTGTCCGTGAACGAGGAAATGGTGCTGGCCACGCTTA
Organism: Isoalcanivorax pacificus W11-5; assembly: GCF_000299335.2. Lineage (NCBI taxonomy): Bacteria > Pseudomonadati > Pseudomonadota > Gammaproteobacteria > Oceanospirillales > Alcanivoracaceae > Isoalcanivorax > Isoalcanivorax pacificus. The sequence continues at coordinate 1,598,353 of NZ_CP004387.1, forward strand.
ACTCGGCACTCGGCAGCATCACCAGCTTCGGTGGCTCGGCCGGGGACGAATATCGCCTGAGCAGCACCTATGTCTACAGTGATGGCCGTTTCTGCAGTGAAGCGGCCATCGTCATCATGATTACCACGCCGCTGGACTTTGAAGTCTTCAGCACCCATCACCTGGTACCGGAAAAGGCCAAGCTGGTCGTCACCGCCGCCGATCCGGAGCACCGCATCGTATATGAACTGAACGCGGAACCTGCCGCTGTCGCGTATGCACGGCTGGTAGGTGTGCCCGTGGAGGCGCTGGATGACGCGGCCTTCGCCTGTTCTCCGCTGGCGGTGCGCATCAACGACGGCTATTACGCGCGCGCTATCCAGCGCGTCAACGACGACCTCAGCCTGTCGTTCTACTGCGCAGTGGAAAATGGCATCGTGCTCACTGCCATGAGCACGGCCTCGATCCTGGATGATCTGGACACCAAGCTCAGTGCCATTGAAGAACGTCTCGGCCCGGCCTGGGTCACGCTGGGGTGCGACTGCTGCCTGCGGCATACCCAGTTGCAGGCCGAGGACCTGGTGGACGATGCCTCGGTGCTGTTGCGCCGCCATGGCGTGATCGGTTTCAGCACCTACGGCGAGCAGATCGATGGCATGCACATCAATCACACGCTGACCGGAGTGGTCATTGGACGAAAAAACCGTTTCTGATGCGGCCGTGCCGCCGGACGAGCGGTCGCCCTGGGATCTGCACGAAGCGCGCCTGATGGCCGAAAACGCGCGGTTGAAGCGTATCTGCGATGCGCTGATCGAGCGCGTGGAGGCGAGCAACATGGCGCCCACGGCGCCATACGCCGCGTTCCAGCACTCCGTGGTGCTGGCCGAGCAGGTGCGCGAGCGGACCCAGGCGCTGCGCGAGGTGAACAAACAGCTGCTGGCGGAAATCGAAGAACGGCGGCGGATGGAATTGCGCCTGCGCGAGGCCACCGAAAAAGCCGAGCAGGCGAACCTGTCGAAGACCCGTTTTGTGGCGGCCGTCAGCCACGACCTGATGCAGCCACTGAATGCCGCGCGGCTGTTCACCAGCGCGCTGCAGGAAAACCCGGACCATAACACCGCGTTCCAGCTCAGCCACATCAGCACCGCCCTGCGCGATCTGGAATCCCTCATCACCACCTTATCCGATGCCTCGAAGCTGGATGCCGGGGTGGTCACGGCGGAGATCGGCGTGTTCCCGCTGCGCCGGTTGCTGGATGTGCTGGCCGAAGAGTTCCGGCAGATGGCGCAGCAGAAAGGGCTGCGCTTCCGTTATGTGCCCACGTCACTGCTGGTCCGTTCCGACCCGCAGTTGCTCAGCCGCATCATGCGCAACCTGCTGTCCAACGCGGTGCGCTACACAGAAAGCGGCACCATTCTGCTCGGCTGCCGGCGCGTCAACGGACAGGTGGAGGTGATGGTGGCGGACACCGGCATCGGTATCCGCCAGGACCAGATCGGTGAGATTTTCGAGGAGTTCAAACGCGGCAAACAGGCGGTGCGCTATCACGAACGGGGTCTGGGATTGGGTTTGGCCATTGTCGAAAAGATCAGCCAGATACTGGCGCATCCGCTACGGGTCCGGTCGCGGCTCAGTGAAGGCTCGTGCTTTTCTCTGACGCTGCCTGTGGCGCCGCCCTCGGAATACAACGCCCGTGTCATGCAGGCGGGCCAGCTGGCCAGCCATTCACTGCTGGGGCTGCGGGTATGGGTGGTGGATAACGACGAGGCGATCTGCATCGGCATGCGCACGTTGCTGGAGCAGTGGGGCTGTGAAGTTGTGGTGGCGGAATCGCTGTCGGCACTGCGTGCCCAGGTGGATACCACCGCCGACGAAGCCGATGTGGTGCTGATGGATTACCATCTCGATCCGGGCACCGACGATGGCATCACCGTGGCGGAATTCATCAATGCCGGCCGCCGCACGCCGTTGCCGGTTATCCTGGTGACAGCGGACCGCAGTGCGCGGCTGAAACAGCGCTGCGCGCAGAGTGGCTACATGCAGGTATACAAACCGATAAAACCGCTGAAACTGAAGATGGCATTGCAGCAGTTTTCCGGTGCCATGCAGATTGAATGACGGCGCCGGTTGGCGCCGTCGCAGGGTTCAGTGTTCCCAGTCGAACGGGCAGGCGGTGCAGCCGGTCATGTCCACCATCTGGAAATTTCCGTAGCGCAGGTTGGCGCCTTCCAGGTTGGCGTCCCGCAATACAGCCAGGTTCATCTTGACCTCCTGCAGGTTGGCGTCGCGCAGGTCGGCACCGTTGAAGGCCGCCTTGTTCAGCCAGGCCATTTCCAGATTGGCACCGCGCAGCGTTGCATGGTGCCAGCGCGAGCGCGTCAGGCGGCCAAACTCAAAATTGGCGCCGGTGGCGTCGACGTTGTCGAACACGGTGTTCTGCGCAAACAGGTTCCAGCTCTGGATCGCCAGCAGGCTGGCGCCGGTCAGGTCCGCACTGCGCAGGTTGGTGCTCATCAGGCTGGCCCGGCCAAGGTTGGCGCCGCGCAGGTTGGCCCCTTCCAGATCGACCCCGCGCAGGTTCGTGTGGCGCAGGTCCGCGCCTTCGAGGTTGGCGCCCTTGAAGTTGGCGCCGGTCAGGTCCAGTCCGTGCAGGTCGGCGCCCCTGAGATTCGCGCCGGGGCATTCGGCTTCCGGTTGCAGGACACAGCCGTTATGCGCCGGTGCGTCGGCACTGAAGCCTTCGGCCAGCGCCGTGAGCGGCAGTAATGAAAACAGTGTCGCCAGGCAGGGCAGGGTGAATCGCATCATGACGTGGCTCCGGAAAAGAGCCAGCCCGCAATGCGGGCTGGCAGTTGTTGTTATTTCTTTGCAAGATCGCGGGCAAACTCAGGCAGCTTGAACACCCAGAATGAGCCTCCCTGGGAGATCGGTTTGGTCAGCTCGGCCATGTCACCGCCCCACAGCGGCACCGCGCCACCGTAGCCGGCGGTCACGCCGATATACTGTTCCCCGTCCATTTCCCAGGTGATCGGCGGCGAGATGATTCCGGTGCCAACCTGGAACTTCCACAGCTCTTCGCCGGTTTTCGCATCGAACGCCTTGAAGTAGCCGTCGCCGGTGCCGGTGAATACCAGGTTGCCCTTGGTGGCCAGTACGCCGGCCCACAGCGGCATGGGTTCCTTGTGTTCCCAGGCGACTTCGCCGGTGACCGGGTTCATCGCCCGCAGGATGCCGACGTGATCATCAAACAGGCGCTTGATGCGGAAACCCATGCCGAGGTACGCGGAGCCAGGCTGGTATTCAACTTCTTCGGTCCAGTAGTCTTCTTTCCAGTGGTTGCCGGGAACATAGAACAGACCGGTGTCCTGGCTGTAGGCCATCGGGTTCCAGTTCTTGCCGCCGAGGAACGGTGGTGACACTTCCACGGCGGGCGAGCGCGTTTCTCCCTCTTTCAGGCGTGCCGGGCGTTGTCCTTCCACTTCCACCGGGCGGCCGGTTTCCAGATCAATGTGGCTGGCCCAGGTAATGCCATCGACAAACGGGAACGCGTTCAGCAGTTCACCACTGGTGCGGTCGGTGACGTAGAAGAAACCGTTGCGGTCAGCGTGTGCGCCGGCGCTGTGCCGGCGCCCGTCCTTGTCCCTGTAATCGAACAGCACGATCTCGTTGTTGCCGGAGAAATCCCAGGCATCGTTGGGGGTGTGTTGATAGAACCACTTGATTTCGCCCGTGCTTGGATCGACGCCCACCTGACCAGAGGTGTACAGGCTGTCGTAATCCTTCGGATCGCCGTCCGGGGCGGTGCGCGCCCAGCCATTCCAGGGAGCCGGGTTGCCGGCGCCGATGACGATGGTGTTGCTGGCCACATCAAAGGTTGCACTCTGCCACGGTGCGCCACCGCCCTGGCTCCAGGCCTGCACTTTTCCGGTTTCACTGTTCGGATCATCCGGCCAGCTCGGCGCGCGCGGGTCACCGCTGGGCGTGCTGTCCTCGCCGTTGAGGCGGCCGATGTGGCCTTCCACGAACGGGCGCATCCAGATTTCTTCGCCGGTTTCCGGGTCGCGCGCAAACAGTTTGCCGACCACACCGAATTCGTCGCCGGAGGAACCGTGGATCAGCAGCACGCGGCCGGTCTTCTGGTCCTTCACGATGGTCGGCGCGCCGGTCATGGTGTAGCCAACGCGGTGATCGGCAAATTTTTCACGCCAGACGACACGGCCGGTGTCCTTGTCCAGCGCCACGATGGACGCATCCAGGGTGCCGAAGAAAATCTTGTTGCCGTAAATGGCGGCGCCCCGGTTGACCACGTCACAGCAGGGACGGATATCGTCCGGCAGACGGTGGCTGTAGGTCCACAGCCGGCGACCGGTTCGCGCATCAATGGCAAACACACGCGAGTAGGAACCGGTCACGTAGATGACACCGTCATGCACCAGCGCCTGGGATTCCTGCCCGCGCTGTTTTTCGTCACCGAACGAGAACGACCACGCCGGTGTCAGCATGGCCACGTTTTCACTGTTGACCTGTGTCATCGGGCTGTAGCGCTGGGCGTGGATGCCCAGGCCGTACATCAGCACGTCCCCGGTGGTGTCCTGGTCCCGTGCGATGTCCTCCCAGGTGACGCCCTTGGCCATGACGGTGCCACTGGAACAGGCAGCCAGCACGGCGGACACGGAAAGCATGCCGACCATGCGGCTGACCTTCCCGTGGAGCGGCGAATATCGACTTATTCTTTTCATAACTCAGCCTCAGCTTGGATGGTGGAACCTGTCTGTGCCGATCAGGGCACAGGCAGGGTATGGCGGGGTTACGACGCGCCGGGGTACAGCAATCCCTGGCCTGCGCTGTGGAGACTATTCAGTCAGAGAGCGAGCGCCCGGGGCTACCGACCGTGGGCGCAAACTTTCTAGCCAATTGGGTCTACGACCAAGGGACTATGCCGGGTGCGGCCAAGGACTAGTTCTGCTTCGCGGGGGGCGTCAGTAGATTGAAGGCTGACCCTGAACGCTATCCGGACGGTAACGACATGAACACAACAACACGCATGATCCTGGGTGTGATGCTGCTCGGCGGCACGCTGTTTGCCCACGGCCACGGCAATGTGACGCCACAGGGTGTCGACCTGCGCGGCCTGGAACTGCTGGGGGACACATGGCGCGACACCAATCCGTATCGCGAAGCGCATCCGCAGCATGCACTCGCGGTGGACGTGGGCCGCTCCGCGTATAACCAGAATTGCGCTGCCTGCCACGGCCTGGAAGCGAAGTCCGGCGGTATTGCCCCGGACCTGCGCGAACTGGAAAACGGTGATTACGGTGATGAGTGGTACAAGGAGCGGGTGGTCAACGGCGCGGTACGTGATGGTCGTGTGCTGATGCCGAAAATGGCCGACTATCTGAGCCAGGAAGCCCTGTGGGCGATCCGCAGCTGGCTGGAAACCGTCAGCCTGCAAACCACCGGTCAATAAGACATGCGCGCGCTGTGGTGCGGCCTGGTGTTGCTGTGGAGCCTGCAAGGTCTGGCAAATGAAACGACGCAGGCGGATCCGCTGGATTCCTTCATGTGGCAGCTTTATCGCGAACGCTATCTGGGCGACACGCCGGTGCGTTTCGATGAACGTGTACGCATCAGCGCACCGGATTTTGCCGAAGACTCCGGCCAGGTGCCGGTGGACATCGATGCCAGCGCATTCAATGGCCGCTTCGACAGGATGCTGCTCTGGGTGGAACTGAATCCGATCCCGCTGGTGTTCGACTACCAGCCAATGACCCATGGCCTCGGCCGCGTCGCAGTGAACCTGCGGCTGGAACAGGGATCGGCGGTACGCGCCGCCGTGCTCAGCAACGGTGTCTGGCATGTCGGCAGCACGTTTATCGACGGTGCCGGGGGCGGTTGTTCCACGCCCGGCATCGCCAGTTCCGGCAAGGACTGGTCGCGGGACTTTGGCCAGGTGCGCGCACGGCGTTTCCAGGCCGAGGCGGCCAACCGGCTGCGCTTTCGCCTGATGCATCCGATGGAAAGTGGCCTGTTGCCCAGCGAAAGCCCGTTCTATATCGAAGAGGTGTCATTCACCAGCGCTGACAACACCGTGGCGCGCATGACCTGGCACGCTTCCATCAGTGAAAACCCCGAGCTGACGATTGATATGCGCGGCAGCGATACGACCCGCTATCACCTGCGCGCGCGAGACAACAATGGCAACGTGCTGGAACAGGATATCTGACCGCGCGAGCCTGCTGCTGGCGCTGTGTCTGTCCTGCGTGCCCGCACACGCGCTGACGCCGCTGCCCGTGGCGCCCGGCACCTGGATGGTACAGGGCGCGGCGGAAGAATTTGACCGTCGCAACAGCGGCGACATCAGTAACAGCGCGTTCATCATTACAGCCGGTGGTGTGGTAGTGATCGATACCGGCAGTACCCTGGCCTACGGGCAGGCGCTGCGCAGCGCGATCGCCGGGCTGACCGAGCTGCCCGTACGCTGGGTCATCAACACCCACCATCATCCCGATCACGTCTTCGGCAATGCGGCGTTCAGCGACGCGCGCATCATGGCGCTGCCCGGCACCATTACGGCACTGGAACGTGATGCAACGGCGTTTCTCGGCACGCTTCACGCGCGCCTTGGCGACGCCGCGCAGGGCACCCGGGTGCGATTGCCGGACACGCCCGTCAGCGAAGGGGCGCTGGATCTGGACGGCTACGTGCTGCACCTGCATGCCCTGCGAGGCCATACCGGCGCCGATCTGGTGATCCATGATCCGCATACCGGCGTGCTGTTCACCGGTGACATCCTGTTCTGGCAGCGTGCGCCGACCACCCCGCATTCGCCGTCACTGACACACTGGCTGGCGGAACTGGATGAACTCGCCGCGCTGGACGCCAGCGCCGTAGTGCCCGGTCATGGCCCGCTGGCACGCAGCGACGCGCCGCTGGTGCAGACCCGCGCCTGGCTGGCCTGGCTCGACAACCTGCTGCGCGAGGGTGTAGCGCGCGGTGCCACGCAGAACGAGCTGATCCACACCGCCTTGCCGGAGGCCTTTGCACGCCTGCCGCTGGCGCGTTTCGAGCTGACCCGTTCCGTGAGCCATTTTTACCGTCGCTATGAAGATGCATTGTGGCAAGACACTAACGCGCCATTAAGACCAAATGGGGAGCAAAAATAGTCCCTTGGTAGCATGCGGGTGCTTCCCGGCCGGGCCTATCCTGATGTGGCATCGCGCGCCCTGTTGACCTGCGCGGACGTCAAGACAACAAGAGAGGAATCAGCCAATGATTTACGCAAACCCCGGCAGCGAAGGCTCGGTCGTATCCTTTAAGCAACGCTATGAAAACTATATCGGCGGTGAGTGGGTGGCGCCGGTGAAAGGGCGCTATTTCGACAATGTCAGCCCGGTCAATGGCCAGGTCTTCTGTCAGGTGGCACGCTCCAGTGCAGAAGATATCGACCTGGCACTGGATGCCGCGCACCGCGTGGCGGACGCCTGGGGACGCACTTCCGTGCAGGAGCGCGGCAATATCCTGCTCAGGATTGCTGACCGGATGGAACAGCATCTGGAAGCGCTGGCGGTGGCCGAAACCTGGGACAACGGCAAGGCAGTGCGGGAAACCCTCAATGCAGACATCCCGCTGGCCGTTGACCATTTCCGTTATTTCGCTGGCTGCATCCGGGCACAGGAAGGCAGCGCGGCGGATATCGACGCCAACACGGTGGCCTATCACTTCCACGAGCCGCTGGGCGTGGTCGGGCAGATCATTCCGTGGAACTTCCCGATCCTGATGGCGGCCTGGAAACTGGCGCCGGCGCTGGCAGCAGGTAACTGCATCGTGCTCAAGCCCGCCGAGCAGACACCGGTGTCGATCCTGAAAGTAATGGAAGTGATCGGCGACCTGTTGCCGGCGGGCGTGCTCAACATCGTCAACGGGTTTGGCGAGGAAGCCGGCCAGGCGCTGGCGACCAGCAAGCGTATCGCCAAGATCGCCTTTACCGGCTCTACTCCGGTTGGCTCGCACATTCTCAAGTGCGCGGCGGAAAACATCATCCCCTCCACGGTGGAGCTGGGCGGCAAGTCACCGAACGTTTATTTCGCCGACATCATGAACGCCGAGGAAGCCTTCATCGACAAGGCGGTGGAGGGGCTGGTGCTGGCGTACTTCAACCAGGGTGAAGTGTGCACCTGCCCGTCGCGGGCGCTGATCCAGGAAAGCATGTACGACCAGTTCATCGAACGCGTGATCCGGCGCATCAAGACCATCCAGCGCGGCAATCCGCTGGACACCGAGACACAGGTCGGCGCACAGGCCTCCAGAGAACAGTTCGACAAGATCATGTCGTACATGACCATTGCACGCGAAGAAGGGGCGGAAGTGCTGGCCGGTGGCGGCAGCGAAGCGCTGCCGGACGATCTGGGCCAGGGTTTCTACATTCAGCCGACGCTGTTCAAGGGCCACAACAAGATGCGCGTGTTCCAGGAAGAGATCTTCGGCCCGGTGGTGGGTGTGACCACCTTCCGCGACGAAGAGGAAGCACTGCGCATTGCCAACGATACCGAATTCGGCCTGGGTGCCGGCGTCTGGAGCCGCGACATCAATGTGGCGTTCCGCATGGGGCGCGGTATCAAGGCCGGGCGCGTGTGGACCAACTGTTACCACGCCTATCCGGCGCACGCAGCCTTCGGTGGCTATAAAAAATCCGGCATCGGTCGTGAAACCCACAAGATGATCCTCGACCACTATCAGCAAACCAAGAACCTGCTGGTGAGTTATGACATTAATCCGCTCGGCTTCTTCTGAGCTACACGCTTCTCCTGACAGTCTGCCTTGACGTCGGTTCTGCCGCCCCGGTACGGGGCGGCTTTTTTTGTTTCCGGGGTATCGCATGAACATGTTGCTGAAACGGGCGGGCACGATGAATCCCTGGTTGTCACTGCCGCTGGTACAGGGTTGGCAACAACTGCCACCGACACTCTGGTCGGCGCAGGCCCCGCAGCTCTCGCCGGTGCGCCATCTGGGCGATGTTTCACCGGCGGCACTGCGGTTGCTGCAACTGGATGCGCGACAGGTACGCACTGACGCCGCCAGTGTGGAGACATTGCGCGCGCTGCATTCCGGTGAGCGCCTGCTGCCGGGCATGGCGCCGTTGGCGCAGAAGTATGCCGGCCACCAGCACGGCATATTCAATCCGATGCTCGGTGACGGTCGCGCGCTGCTGCTGGGTGAAGTGGCGATGCCGCTTGGCCGGCTGGACCTCTACCTCAAGGGCGGCGGGCGCACGCCGTTTTCGCGTAACGGCGATGGCCGCCTTGGCCTGCGTGCCGCCCTCCGCGAATACCTGGCCAGCCATGCGCTGTATGGACTGGGTATCGCCACCAGCCTGCCGCTGAGCCTGTGTGTGCATCAGGCGCGTGTGCTGCGCACGCGGCTGGAACCGGCCGCCACTTTGTTGCGGCTGGCGCCGTCGCATGTCCGCATCGGGCATTTTGAGTGGCTGCATTACCGGCGCGATCCGCAGGCGTTGTCGGCGCTGGTGGCGTCACTGGGCCACTGCTATGGCGAAACGCCGGCCGCGGATGCGGAAACCTTTTTTCGCCATACGGTGCTGCGGTGTGCACAACTGGTGGCGGCCTGGCAGGTGTGGGGTTTTGTACATGGCACCCTGAACACCGACAACCTGTCGGTGCTGGGCATTACGCTGGACCACGGCACCTGCGCCTTCATGGAACAGTACCAGCCGTCGCTGGCCCCGGCACACGACGACACAGGGGGGCGCTATGCCTTTGCTGCCCAGCCGCAGGCCGTGGCATTCGGGTTGCGCGTGCTGGCGCAGTGCCTGGCACCGCTGGTGCCGTTGCCGCGTCTGCAGGCTCTGCTGGACGGCTTCGACAGCCAGGTGGAGAACGTCATCCTGTGCGGCATGCGTTCGCGCCTGGGGCTGATGATGTCGCGGCCGGAGGATGCGTCACTGGTGGCCGGCTGGCTGGTGTTGCTGCACCGGCACGGCGCGGATTACACGCGGGCCTTCAGGGTGTTGATGAGCTGGGGTGACAATCCGGCCGCCGATGCGGCCTTTGCCCGTGCGCTCGGGTTTGCGCCGGAGGCCATCCTGCCGGCGCAGTGGCTGGCATCCTACCGGCAGAGGTTGCAGCAGGAGTCGTCCACAGAGCGGGAGCGGCAGCGCTTTATGGCCGGCGTCAATCCGGTGTATGTGCTGCGCGAACAATACCTGCAGCGGGTTGTGGACGCCGCAGAAGAGGGCGATTTCCAGCCGCTCGCCAGCCTGCGCCGTTGCCTGACGCAGCCGTTCCAGAAGATCGATGCCTGCGAGTTCAACGATTAGGTGTTCCCGGAAAAACAAAAAGGGTGTCGCAAGGACACCCTTTTGCCATTGCCTGGAGGGCTTACCAGGAAACCGTCGCCCCCACCGCCAGGGTATCGGTGCTTTCCAGTTCACCGGCTGCCTTGTCATCCATTTCGAAGCGGCTGACGTTGCTGACCAGGTTCAGGTAATCGTTGACCGCGTAGCTCAGCATCACTGCCTTGTGCTCGTATTCTGCCGCGCTGCCCAGCACCAGACCGTCGTCATCGGTGCGGCCGTAGGACAGTGCGAGACGCGCCTTGCCGAACTGATAGGCGCCTTGTACCAGATAGCCGTCGCTGTCGATTTCCTGCAGGTTGGCCTGGCCCAGGTTGTTGGAGAACAGCGGATGGATGCCTTTGGCGTCAAAACCGGAGGCGGTCAGTGACAGGTCGGCGACTTTCATTTGCAGGCCGTAGCCGACACCGCGCGAGCTGACGTCGTCCACGCTGCTGTCAGTGTTTTTCGAGGTCTGGTAGGCACCGTTGACCCAGGCATAAATCGTTGCGCCGCCCAGATCCATCTGGTAGCTCACTTCACTTTCGAACCGGGGCGCATCCTGGTACGCCTTGCCGGTGCCGCCCACTTCCGTGGTGTCATACGGATCAAAGATCCCGACGGCGATGTTCATGCCGCCCATGGCCGGGCTGCGCCAGGTAATCTGCGAACTGGGGAAAGGGTAGGGATATCCGGTGCCGATGTTGCCGAAGGACACGCCGGTGCCATCCATCAGCCCGAGGGTGTCGCTGGCCTGGCCGTAGCCGGCCAGCAGTTCGTCGCGCAGGATGTTGGAACGGGCGAACAGACCAAAGTCCTTGCCGATCAGTACCTCGCCAAAACCGCCGCCGACGGTGCCATAGAATTGCCGTACATCAATGGCGGTGCCGGTGCCGTTGACTTCGCTGTCGTTGATGGTGACCCAGAACGATGAGCGCGCGCCGAGCGTGAGGTCACCCACGTCGCGTTTCATGTTGAAGCCAAGGTAATTCGGCAGAAAACCCATCTTGACCCGCGCCTGGCGGCGGTCGAACTGGTCGCCGGGGCGGTCCACATCATTGTGGACGTAGAACGCATTGATATAGCCATCCGTGGTGAAGAGGGTGTTGTCGCCGTCGTACAGGGTGATGGCGGCGCTGGCATTCTGCATTGCGCACAGTGGCAGCGCAAAGGCCAGCGACAGGGGAATGATCCGGGTGTTGTTTTTCTTCATGACGCGCTCCGTGTTGTTGTCGATTGCAGTCGGTAGAGGGCGTCTTGAGTATGGGGAGCGGGGTGAGGGCGCTGAATAACGCCTTGGTGCCGTGCTGGTATTAGCGTTGTCGGCGTTTGGTATCAGGTACCAAAGGATAAGGGGGTCGCTATTGCGGCAGTGGTGTGTATTTCAGATAGGGCAGCACGGTGTCGCGCTGCGCGGGAAACAGCATGCGCGCGTCAGCAGGTGACAGCCGGGGCGAGATGATCACGTCGTCGCCCGGCTGCCAGTCCACTGGCGTAAGCACCGGATACTGATAGGTGGCCTGCAGGGCATCGATGGCGCGCAGCAGTTCGTCAAAGTTCCGCCCCACCTGGGCCGGGTAGTCCATTTTCAGGCGCAGGCGTCCACGCGGGTCGATGACGAACACACTGCGTACCGTGCTGACCGATTGCGCACGGGGATGCAGCATGCCGTAACGGGTGCTGATGGTGCGGTGATGATCCGCGATCAGCGGAAAGGCCGGGCGCACGCCCTGGCTGCGTTCGATATCGTCGAGCCAGCGGCGTAGATCATCCAGCGGACTCACCGCCAGCGCGAGGGTGCGCACGCCCCGTGCAGCAAACGCTTTCTGCCGTCGCTGCACTGCCGCGAGTTCGGTGGTGCAGACCGGCGTGAAACTGGCCGGGTGCGAGAACAGCACTACCCAGTGGTCCTGCCGCCAGTCGTCGAAATGCAACGGACCGGCGGTGGTGTCGGCGTGAAAATCCGGCGCCTCGTCACCCAGCAGCAGGGCGCAGGCCGGTGTCAGCCAACAGCACAGCAGCAGACCCAGGCCGTAGCGCATGCCTCACCAGCCCAGAGTGAAACCGGCGTAAAAGGTACGGCCCGGCGCCGGCTCAAAATAACCCCGTTGCTCCACGGCCCGGTCGCTGTTGGCGTTGATGCGCAGGTTGCTGTAGTAGTCGCGGTCGAGCAGGTTGTTGACGCCGGTGTGCAGCTCGACATACTGCTGCGTGAACTGCCAGCGTTTGCCGACACGGGCATTCACCACAGTGCTGCTGCCGATGCGGGTCTCGTTGGTGTTTTCTGCGTATACCTCGCTGGCATAACGCACGTCGCCGATCAGGAAAAAGCCGTTGTGGGGCCGCCAGGCAGCCTCGGCGAACAGGATATGCTGCGGCAGGCCGGGCATGCGCTTGTCCTGCACGTCCTGGCCCTGTTGCTGGTCCACAAACCGTTCAAAGCGATACTGCGCCCACGTCCACGCCAGGGTGGTGGTGAGGGTATCGGTGGTGAAGTGCTGTAACGCCAGTTCCAGCCCTTCGCGGCGGGTGCGCGCCGCGTTGTCATAGAAGGTGCGGCCGGCCAGTTCATAGGGCGTGATTTCGTCTTTGACCCGGACGCTGAACACGGCGAGATCGTAGAGCAGGTTGTCGGTCAGCAGGCCACGTGCGCCGATCTCGCGGTTCAGGGCCTTCTGCGGAGCAAGGTCAGGGTTGAAGCCGCCGGCGCCGGAGGGGTTGGCCAGTTCGGTAAAGGTGGGTGTTTCAAACGCGGAACTGACGGTGGCGTACAGCGTATGGTCCGGATGCACGGCCCAGCGCAGGCCGGCGCTGTAGCTGCCTTCGTTGAATTTCTGTTCGCCGCTGTCGTCGCTGCCATCGCTGAGCAGGTCATCGTCGATGCGTAGCCGGATGCGGTCAGCGCGGGCGCCCAGTGAGAGTGTCCAGTGTTCGCTCAGGGTAGTGTCGGTTTGCAGGAACACGCCGGTGCTGGTGGCGGTCTGGTCTTCGTTGGCGGTGATGCCGGTGACTGCACCGGTGGCATCGACGCTGCGGCGGCCGCGATCATCCTGCTGCCGGTCGGCATCAATACCGATCAGGTAGCGGTGCGACAGCCCGAACAGCGACAGCGCATGGCTGTACTCCACGCCGGCGCCGTAGAACAGGCGCTGATAATCGATCAGGCTGCTGCCGGGGAACGGTAATTGCTGGTCGAAGTGGCGCCGGCTGACAAACGCGCGGGCTTGCAATACACCATCGCCCAGCGCGCCATCGCGGTACAGCACGCCCAGGCGCTGCTGGTCCACTTTCTGTCCGGCATCCAGGCGCGTTGCCATGGTTGCGGCGCGTTCGCGATCCGCGTGTGCCTGGGCGCGGGTCAACCCGCCGGGGTCTTCGGCGTACGGGGTGTCGACGGCGGACAACAGCAGTTGCAGTTCGCGCTGGTCATCGAGCATCCAGCCGAGGCGCCCATTGAGCAGGTATTTTTCCACCGCGCTCTGGTCGCGATAGCCGTCGTAGTTCAGTGCCGTGACGCCCAGATAGTGATGCATGCGTTCATTGGCTCCGCCGGTATGCAGGTGTGCCTTGCGGTAGCCGTCGCTGCCACCGGACAGGCGCAACTCGCCATCGTGATCCAGCGTGCGGCCGGAAAACGTCTCGATGTCCACCACGCCGCCGGTGGCGTTACCGTACAGCACCGAAGACGGTCCGCGCAGAACGGTGGCACGCGCCATGGAATCCAGATCAATGCTGTCCACCTGCGACTGGCCATCCGGCAGGGTTTCCGGAAAGCCGTCCACACGCACGCGCAGGCCGCGCACGCCGAACGGCGCGCGGGCACCGAAGCCGCGGCTGGACAGGCGCAGGTTCTGGGCAAAGTTGTAGCGGTTTTGCAGATACAGGCCCGGGACGCGTGCCAGGCTTTCGTCCAGTTGCAGGTGCTGCTGGCCCTGCTGCGCACTGGCGCCATCGACCACGCTGACGGCACCGGGGGTGTCCTGGAGTGTGCGCTCCATGCGCGTGCCGTCGACGGTCACGGTGTCCAGGCGTGCGATATCGGCCAGGCTCCAGGCCGGCAGGCTCAAGGCCAGCAGGGCTGGACAGAGGGTGTCGCGGTTCAGGCGTCTCATGGCGTCTGCATCATTGTTGTGATGGGTGGCTTACACGCTAGGCACTTGTGCTGCGCGACTCAAGTGGCCCGGTGCCAAAGTAGCAGTGCTCTACGCCGTAAGTAGCAAAAACGGGGCATGGCGCTGGCCATGCCCCGTTCGGGGAAACCGTGCGTTGTGATGCGCACGGTGACAGGGCGGAACAGGTTCAGCCCTGTGTCCGGGTCGGGTCCTCGTCCTTGCTGAACAACGGCACGCCGGAAAGCTTGCGCACCACCACGTAGAACAGCGGGATGAAGAAGATCGCCAGCACGGTGGCGGTGAGCATGCCGCCGAACACGCCGGTGCCGATCGCGTTGCGGGCGCCGGAACCGGCGCCGCTACTGAGCATCAGCGGTGTCACGCCGAGCATGAACGCCAGCGATGTCATCAGGATGGGCCGCAGTCGCATGCGCACGGCTTCCAGTGTCGCCTTCAGCAGCCCCATGCCTTCTTCTTCCTGGTCCTTGGCGAATTCGGCGATCAGGATCGCGTTCTTCGCCGACAGGCCAATGGTGGTCAGCAGGCCCACCTGGAAGAACACATCGTTCTCCATGCCGCGCATCGTCGCGGCAAGGACGGCACCGATCACGCCCAGTGGCACCACCAGCATCACCGCGAACGGGATCGACCAGCTTTCATACAGTGCGGCGAGACACAGCAGCACCACCAGCATGGAGAGCGCATACAACGCGGGCGCCTGGCTGCCGGCCTGGCGTTCCTGATAGGACAGGCCGGTCCACTCGTAACCAAAACCCTGCGGCAGTTCGGCGGCGAGTTGTTCCATCGCCAGCATGGCGTCGCCGGTACTGGCGCCGGGGGCCGCACTGCCCTGGATGTTCATCGACGAGACGCCATTGTAACGCTCCAGCTGCTGCGGCCCGTAGGTCCAGTCGCCGGTGGCGAAGCTGGAGAAGGGCACCATCTCGCCGGCGCCGTTGCGCACGTACCATTTGCTGATGTCCTCCGGCAGCATGCGGAAGGCGGCGTCGGCTTGTACATAGACGCGTTTCACGCGGCCACGGTCGACGAAATCATTCACATAGCTGGAACCCCAGGCCACGGCCAGCGTGGTGTTGATATCCGCCAGTGACACACCGAGCGCCTGGGCCTTGGCGCGGTCCACTTCCAGCTTGTACTGGGTGGCGTCTTCCAGGCCGTTGGCGCGCACGGCCACCAGTGCCGGATGCTGATTGGCCTTGGCCAGCAGCGCGTTTCTTGCCTCGGTCAGTGCCGCGTGGCCTAGGCCGGCGCGGTCCTGCAACTGGAAGTTGAAACCGCTGGCCACACCCAGTGCCGGGATGGCCGGCGGGTTCAGCGCGAAGATGATCGCTTCACGTATCTGCGAGAACGCACCCATGGCCCGTTGCGCGATGTGCTGCGCACCGTCCTGGCCCAGGTTGCGGTCTTCCCAGTCTTTCAGGCGGATAAACGCAAAGCCGGCATTCTGGCCACGGCCGGAGAAACTGAAGCCGGCCACGGCGAACATGGACTGCACCACGTCTTTCTCGTTTTCGAGGAAGTGGTGTTCCATTTTTTTCAGCACCTCGATGGTCTGCTCCTGCGTGGAACCGGCCGGCAGTTGCACCTGAGCCAGCAGGATGCCCTGGTCTTCTTCCGGCAGGAACGCCGACGGCATGCGCATGAAGGCAAAGGCCAGCACGGCGACAATGGCCGCGTAGATCAGCAGGTAGCGGCCGCGCCGGCCAAGGATGTGTTCCACCCGGCCACGGTAGCCACGCGAGGCGCGGTCAAAATTGCGGTTGAACCAGCCGAAGAAGCCGGTGGTGCGTTGATGCTCGGCATGAATCGGCTTGAGCATGGTGGCGCACAATGCGGGCGTCAGGATCATTGCCACCAGCACCGACAACACCATGGCAGACACGATGGTGATGGAAAACTGGCGATAGATGGCTCCGGTGGAGCCGGGGAAGAACGCCATCGGGATGAACACCGCCGACAGTACCAGTGCGATGCCCACCAGGGCGCCGGTGATCTGGCCCATGGATTTGCGCGTGGCCTCGCGCGGTGGCAGGTTGTCTTCGACCATCACCCGCTCGACGTTTTCCACCACCACGATGGCGTCATCGACCAGCAACCCGATGGCCAGCACCATGCCGAACATGGTCAGCGTATTCACCGAGAAACCGAACGCGGACAGCACACCGAAAGTACCGAGCAGCACCACCGGCACGGCGATGGTGGGGATCAGCGTGGCGCGGAGGTTCTGCAGGAACAGGTACATCACCAGGAACACCAGCACGATACCTTCGATCAGGGTCTTGACCACTTCCATGATCGAGATTTCCACGAACGGTGTGGTGTCGTACGGGTACTGCATTTCGATGTTGTCGGGGAAGAATTCGCTCAGTTCGGCCAACCGTGCGCGCACGGCCGTGGCGGTATCCAGCGCGTTGGCGCCGGTGGCCAGGTTGATGGCGAGGCCGGCCGCCGGGCGGCCGTTGAAACGGCCTTCGATGGCGTAGCTTTCTGCTCCCAGTTCGACGCGGGCGACATCGTGCAGGCGTACCTGGGAGCCGTCCTGGCGTACACGCAGCAGGATGTTGCCGAATTCCTCCGGCGTTTCCAGCCGTGTCTGGGCAATGATGGTGGCGTTGAGCTGCTGCCCCGGCACCGCTGGCGCGCCACCGAGTTCACCGCCGGCCACCTGGTTGTTCTGCACTTCGATGGCCTGCACCACGTCAGCGGGTGTCAGCGCGAATTCATTCAGTTTCTGCGGGTCGAGCCAGATGCGCATGGAGTAGGGTGCGCCAAACAACTGGATCTGGCCGACACCCTGCACGCGGCTGATCGGGTCCTGCACGTTGGCGGCAATATAGTCGGCCAGGTCGGCGCGGGTCATGCTGCCGTCCTTCGAGGTGAAGGCAATCACCATCATGAAGGAATCCGAGGATTTGCGGACCTGCACGCCGAGTTGCTGCACCTGCTGCGGCAGCAGTGGCATGGCGCGCTGGAGCTGGTTCTGCACCTGTACCTGGGCAATGTCCGGGTCGGTGCCCGGCGCAAAGGTCAGCACGGTGTTGGCGTTGCCGGCGGAATCACTGGTGGAGCGCAGGTAGAGCAGGTTGTCGATCCCGTTCATCTGCTGCTCGATCACCTGCGTGACCGAGTCTTCCACGGTTTGCGCCGAGGCGCCTGTGTAGCTGGAACGGATGGTGACTTCCGGTGGTGCCACGGTGGGGTATTGCTCCACCGGCAACTGGGTGATCGCGAGCGTCCCCGCCATCATGATGACGATGGCGATCACCCAGGCGAAGATCGGGCGGTCGATAAAGAATCTGGCCATGTGTCAGGTCCTGGCGGTTCAGCGTGCGGTATCGGCGGCAGCGGCGGGTGCGCTGTCACCGGAGGCGGGCTCGGCCTGGTCGGCGTCCAGTTCTACCGCGCGCACGGGCGCGCCGGGACGGATTTTCTGCAGCCCTTCGAGAATCAGTTTGTCGCCGGCCTGCAGCCCTTCGCTGATCAGCCACTGGTTGCCGATGGCGCGTTCGGCCACCACGGGGCGTTGCTCGGCGGTGTTGTCGGCCGAGACCAGCATGGCGGTGGCGTTGCCGCGCGGGTCGCGGGCGATGCCTTTCTGTGGCACCAGCACGGCGTCACTGCGGCGGCCTTCCGGCAGGCGCGCGCGCACGAACATGCCCGGCAACAGATTGCCTTCGGGGTTCGGGAACAGGGCGCGCAGTGCCACCGAGCCGGTGCCTTCATCCACCGAGTATTCGGCAAATTGCAGTGCGCCGGGGTGCTCGTACTGGCTGCCGTCTTCCATCAGCAGGGTGACGCGCGCTTCGTCGTCGCTGACTTTCTGCAACTGCCCGGCTTCCATGGCGGCGCGCAACTGGCGCAACTCGTTGTTGGATTGCGTCAGGTCAACATAGATCGGATCAAGCTGGCGGATCGTGGTCAGTGCCTGGGCCTGGTTGGCGGTGACCAGTGCGCCGGCGGTCACGGTGGAGCGGCCGATGCGGCCATCGATCGGCGCGGTGATGGTGGCGTAATCGAGGTTGATGCGTGCGGTCTGCAGCGCGGCTTCGGCGGCGGCGACGGCGGCGGCGCTTTCGTCATAGGCGGCGCGGGCTTCGTCGTGTTCCTGCTGGCTGACCGCTTTCATTTCCACCAGGCGCTCAAAACGGCGGATGGTCAGCCGGGCTGATTCGCTGGCAGCACGGGCGCGGGCCAGGTCGGCCTGGGCACTGGCGACGGCGGCGCGGTAGAGACGGTCGTCGATCTGATAGAGCGGGTCGCCGGCCTTCACTTCGGCGCCTTCCTCGAACAGCCGCTCCTTGATCACCCCGGTCACCTGCGGGCGCACTTCGGCGATCTGGTAAGGGTTGGTACGGCCCGGCAATTCCCGTTGCAGGGTCACGGACTGGCTCTGGACAGTGATATAGCCCACCTCTGGAGCCTGTTGCTCGCCAGGGGGGGCGCTGTCACTGCAGGCGGCGAGCAGGGCAGTCAGCATGAGCGCCAACCCTGGACGAATTTGACCACTGCGCATAGGAACCTCTACTTGATTTTTCTGGGTACAGTCGTTGGAACAGGGTGTCTCGTGGACACGCAGGCCCGCGTGATGGCCCGCAACGGGGTCGTCAGCCGGGTTCTGTATAGATAGCCGGCACTATACATACATTCGCAAACGTATGTATAGTGGCAGCCGGCCCGGACCGGTGATCCGGCCTGACACATGACATGAGCGGGAGAGCCCTATGGCACGGCGCACCAAGGCTGAAGCCATGGAAACCAGAGAGCAGATTCTTGACGCGGCGGAGCTGGTGTTCCATCGCAAGGGGGTCTCCTGCACCTCGCTGAATGACATTGCCGCCGAAGCCGGGGTGACCCGCGGCGCCATCTACTGGCATTTCAAGAACAAGCATGACGTCTTCATTGCCATGGCCGAGCGTCGGCGGGTGCCGTTCGATACCCTGCTGCGGCAGGCCATGTTGCCGGACGAACCGGACCCGCTCGGGGCGATACGGGCCGTCATGGTGACTATGCTCAATGAGCTGGCCAGTGATCCGCAGAAAAGACGCCTGTTTGAAATCTATTTCCTGCGCTGTGAATACACGGCAGAGACCTTGCCGCTGCTCAATCATCGCCAGGATGGTTTCCGGCAGGTGTCCGGCTATCTGGCCGAAGGATTCCGCAATGCGGTACGCCGTGAACAACTGCCGGCGGGCCTGGACATCAACAAGGCAGTGGTGCAGTTTCACGCCCAGCTTACCGGTCTGATATTTACCTGGTTATTACAGCCTGAAAGTTTCTGCCTGCGGCAGCAGGGCACGGAACTGGTGGATGGCTTTCTGCATACTTTGCGCCATTGCCCCTATCTGCAACAGTCCGATCCCGTAGCAAACGCGTAAAAAACTGTTGAGTGATGTTTGCGCGGGAAGTTCCCTTCACCGGTGTCTGCCGGTATCGTGTCCGCCGATTGGCAGGTTCAATCACGCTTGAAAAAGCCGCTTTGAAGCGTCTTCAACACCCTGTTCAGGCACTCACGGGACGGATGCATGGCCGACACGCCACGATTTGAACGGATACTGGTGACCAATGACGACGGCATTGACGCGCCGGGGCTGGCGGTGGCCGAGGTGCTGGCCGCATCACTGGGCAGTGAAGTCTGGGTGGTGGCGCCGGAGCATGACCAGAGTGGTGTCGGGCAGGCGATTTCCCTGCATCAGCCGTTGCGTCATTACTCCCGGGGTGAGCGCCGCTATGCCCTGTCGGGCACGCCGGCCGACTGCGTGATGTTTGCCCTGGCACACTGGTTTGCCGATGCACCGCCGGACCTGGTCATTTCCGGCGTGAACTGTGGTGCCAATCTGTCTGATGCGGTGATGTATTCCGGCACCGTCGGTGCGGTGCTTGCTGCTGCGCACCTGGGGGTGCCGGCGGTGGCGCTGAGCCAGGCGTTTCGCGTGCGGGACGAGATCGACTGGGCGCCGGTGCAGGTGCTCGGCGAGCGGATCATCCGCCGTCTGGTGCAGCGTCAGCCGGATCATGTGTGCTGGAACATCAATTTCCCGGCGTTGCCTGCGGAGACGATTCGTGCGGCGCGCGTGACCCGGCAGATCGAAGGCAGCGTGCCGCGCCCGGTGCTCAAGGCCGGCGAAGACGGACGCGGGCTGCCCTATCACTGGCTCGAATTTCGCCGTGCACCGGATGCCGTGACGCATCCGCAATCCGATGTGGTGGCGCTGGCCGAAGGCTATGTGTCGGTGATGCCGCTGCAAACGTCACGCTGTGATGAAGACCGGGCACAGGCGGGGTGGCAGATTGGCGAGCTTCAACTATAAAAAAGCCCCACCAATGCAAAATGTGCCGTAGGGTGGGTAGAGCCAAAGGCGAAACCCACCGGGTCCATGCCTGTTAATCACTCCCGCAAAATCATCGAAATCACCCGGTTGGGGAGGCGGGTGGTTTCGCTGGTTTTGTGCGAGCAGTGTGCGGCATGGTCATGGTGGGTTTCGCCTTTGGCTCTACCCACCCTACAGCACAATGACTCGTTTGCCGCTGAAATCCGACTTCAGCATATGCGTGTGCGCTGATGGCGCATCATCGAACGGGAAGGTTTCCAGCGGCAGCGGTTGCAGGCGGCCATCGCTGAACAGCGGCGCCAGCCGGTCGTTGAACAGCCCGGCCATGCGGATGCGATTTTCCAGTGGCTGGCTGCGCATGGTCATGGCGGAAAGATGCTGCCGCCGTTGCAGCAGGCCGGCCAGATTCAGGCTGGTCTTTGTGCCGCCGAGCAGACCAATCATCACCAGCGAGCCTTCGGTGCGCAGCCCCGGCAACAGCGCATCCCAGTCCGGGCCGACCATATCCAGTATCACCGCCACGCCTTCGCCCTGCGTCAGCGTTTTCAACTCGTCCGCCATGCCAGGCCCTTCGCTGACCGCCGCGACCAGGCCCATGTTGCGGGCGTTGGCGAGATTGTCCGGATGGCGGCTGCTGCCGATCGGCCGTGCGCCCAGCGCGGCGGCCAGTTGCACGCCAGCCAGGCCGACACCGGCAGTGGCCGGCCGCACCAGGCACCATTGGCCGCTTTGCAGGCCCCCCTCAAGGAACAGGGCGCGATACGCTGTCAGAAACGCTTCCGGCAGGGTGGCGGCGCGGGCGAAATCCAGCGGCTTGCCGTCTGTTTCCGGCAGGCTCAGTGTTTCGCGTTCGTGGCAGAGCACGTACTCGGCATAGGCGCATCCGGGCACCAGGCCCATGACCGCGTCACCGACTTGACGGCCGCGAACACGTTCGCCCACCGCGTCCACTTCGCCGCTGTATTCCAGGCCCGGAATGCGTTGGTCAAAACCGGGTGGGGCAGGGTAGAGCCCCTGCGTCTGAAGAATATCGGCCCGGTTGACGCCGATGGCGCGCACGCGGATGCGCACTTCTTCCGGGCCGGGTTCGGGCGTGGGCAATGTGTTCAGTTCAAGCGTCTTGTTCTGGATACACCATGCGCGCATGGGAAACTCCTCCAGTGATATGCTGCGTGGCATTAAAACATGCGAACCGGACCGGGAGACACCATGCAATCCTTTCGCTGGGATGATGCCCTGCTGCTGGAGCAGCAGCTCACCGACGACGAGCGCCAAGTGCGCGACAGCGCCCGTGCCTTCTGCCAGGACCGGCTGATGCCGCGCGTGCTGCGCGCCCACCGCGAGGAAATCTTTGAGCGCGAGATCATGACCGAGATGGGTGCCCAGGGGTTGCTGGGCGCCACGGTGGCGGCGCAGTACGGTGGCGCTGGCGTCAATCATGTCAGCTATGGCCTGCTGGCGCGGGAAGTGGAACGGGTGGATTCCGGTTATCGCTCGGCCATGAGTGTGCAGTCGTCACTGGTGATGTTCCCGATCGAGACGTTTGGTGACGAGGCGCTGCGCCAGCGTTGCCTGCCCAAACTGGCCAGTGGCGAATGGATCGGCTGCTTCGGATTGACGGAGCCGGACCACGGTTCCGATCCGGGCGGCATGACCACGCGCGCGGAAGCGGTGGACGGTGGTTATCGGCTCAATGGCACCAAGACCTGGATCACCAATTCGCCGCTGGCTGACCTGGCGGTTGTGTGGGCAAAGCTCGATGGCCGCATCACCGGCTTTGTGGTCGAGCGCGGTACGCCCGGTTTCAGCACGCCGAAGATCGAGGGCAAGTTGTCCCTGCGTGCCTCCGTCACCGGACAGATCGTGCTGGAGGATGCCTTTGTGCCGGCGGAAAACCGTTTGCACGTCGAGGGCCTGAAAGGCCCGTTCAGTTGCCTGAACAAGGCGCGCTACGGCATCAGCTGGGGCGCGCTGGGCGCGGCGGAATTCTGCTGGCATGCGGCACGGCAATACACGCTCGACCGGCATCAATTTGACCGGCCGCTGGCGGCCACGCAACTGGTGCAGCGCAAGCTGGCCGACATGCAGACGGAGATCACGCTGGGATTACAGGGCTGCCTGCGTCTGGGCCGGTTGATGGATGCAGGCGACTGGGCGCCGGAAATGGTGTCGCTGCTGAAGCGCAACAACTGCGGCAAGGCGCTGGACATTGCCCGCCAGGCGCGCGACATGCACGGCGGCAACGGTATTTCGGATGAATACCATGTGATGCGCCATCTGATGAATCTGGAGGCGGTGAATACCTACGAAGGCACGCACGACGTGCATGCCCTGATCCTGGGCCGTGCGCAGACGGGTTTGCAGGCGTTTGCCTGAAGGCGCGACGGCGCTACCCGCTCTGCGACAGGCTGGCCAGGGCGGTGCGCAACGGTTCGGGGATGGGCACCGGCCGGCGCGTGCTGCGGTCCACGAACACATGGGTAAAAAAACCTTCCGCAGCGGCCTCATCGACGCCATCACGGAAAATCGCCAGCCCGTATTCCACCGATGAATTGCCCAGCCGGTTGACGCGCAGGCCGCCGGCGAGAATGTCCGGGTATGCCAGGGCAGCGTGATAACGGCAGCCGGAACTCACCACCAGCCCGATCACGCTGCCCTGATGAATATCCAGCCCGCCTTCGTGAATCAGAAAGTGATTCGCAACGGAATCGAAATAGCTGTAGTAAGTCACGTTGTTGACGTGGCCATAGACATCGTTGTCGTGCCAGCGCGTGGTGATCGGGGTGAAGTAGCGGTAGTCGGCGCGGGTGCCGCGTTGTGTGTCGTTCATGGTTACCAGGCTGCCTTGTAGATGGCGAGGGCGTCGTCTTCCGTCACCGTGCGCGGATTGTTCACCAGCAGGCGCTGTTGCAGCATGGCGTCGGCGGCCAGCCGGCCGAGAGCGGATTCCGGAATATCCAGTTCGCGCAGGCGAGTGGGCAACGCAAGCCGCACGGCCAGTTCTTCCAGATAGTCGATCATCCGTTCGGCTGCGTCGTCAGCGTGGCCTTCGTTCTGCGGCAGGATAATGCCGGCCAGTTCGGTGTACTCGTGCCGTGCGCTCTCCAGGTTGAAGCGCAGCACATGCGGCAGCACCAGGGAATTACTCAGCCCGTGCGGGATGTGATAGATGCCGCCGAGCGGGTAGGCCAGCGCGTGCACGGCGGCCACCGGGGCATTGGCGAAGGCCTGGCCGGCAAGCATGGCCCCGAGCAGCATCTGGCTGCGGGCGGTTTCGTCCTCGCCGGTCTGCACGGCGGCTTCGATATGGCGGGCCAGCAGGTGAAGGGCCTCGCGGGCCAGCATGTCGGAATAGGGGTTCTTGCGGTGTTTGCTGGTGTAGGCCTCAATGGCGTGCACCATCGCATCGATGCCGGTGGCGGCGGTGACCGCCGGCGGCAGGCCCAGGGTCAGGCGGGCATCCAGCACGGCGATATCCGGCAGCAATTGTGGCGCCACGACACCCTGCTTGGTGGTTTCGCCGGTGGTGACGATGGCGATCGGTGTCACCTCCGAGCCGGTGCCGGCGGTGGTCGGTACCTGGATCAGCGGCAGGCGCTTGCCCTGGGCGTTGCCGACCCCATATACGTCCTGCAGCCGCTGGCCATTATTGAGCAGCAGGGCGACCAGCTTGGCGGTGTCCATGGCGCTGCCGCCGCCGAAGCCGATCACGCCGTCGCACTGGCCGTCACGGGCCTGCGCGAGCG
This sequence comes from Isoalcanivorax pacificus W11-5, assembly GCF_000299335.2. Classification (NCBI taxonomy): domain Bacteria; kingdom Pseudomonadati; phylum Pseudomonadota; class Gammaproteobacteria; order Oceanospirillales; family Alcanivoracaceae; genus Isoalcanivorax; species Isoalcanivorax pacificus. The sequence continues at coordinate 1,622,888 of NZ_CP004387.1, forward strand.
CATCCAGCACTACGGCTTCCGGCGGGTCAGCGACCACATCGCTGAACAGGGTGACGGACAGGCCGGCCGAGCGCAGATGCTCAAGCACCGGGGTCAGCAGGCCGCTGCCGAGGATGCCACCGTCGGTGACCACGCACGGGCGCTGCATGCCCAGCGAGGCGGCGATCTCCGCCAGCCGGTCGCTGGCGCCGGGTTCACAGATCAGGCTTTGCGTGGTGCTGAAGGTAAAGGGTGTCATGGCGGTGCTCCCTGGCGTTGGCGACGCCGGTCATGCCGGGTGAATGGCGTGATGACAGGCGCCGCACATGGTAAACCATCCTGTCAGCGGCTGTGAGTTGCCGCGCGGACAGGGAACACGGGGCAGGGTGACCTGTCTCAGAAGACAGTGACAAACTGATATCGCGCGGGGACCGGCCCGCAGAGGTTCCCTAGTGCAGATGCCGCAGGCATCTGCCGCCAATGCCTGCCGCAGGACGGCACGGTGATCGTTCTAGACCACAGGAAACAGGTTCCCGAGATGAATCATCTGGAAGGAAATGCCCCGGCCAATCCGTTGGTCCGTGTGGTGGCGGCGATCAGTGCCGCCGTGTTGCTGGCGGCGTCGCTGTTTGTTGGCGCCTTCGTGTTTCTGATCGTGCTCGGCATTGTCGCGGTGCTGGTGCTGGTGTTTGCGATCCGCTTCTGGCGCTTCCGGCGCCAGATCCGGGCCGCGATGGAACAGGCCCGTGCCCAGGCGGAAGCCATGCAGCGTGCTGCAAGGGAAGGGCGTGCTGCGGATCCGTTCGCCGGACAGGACCCGTTTCAGCCGCCGCCGCGTGGCAATGTGATTGATGGCGAATATCGCCGCGAGGACTGATGGCACGACAGTGGCGTACTGGCGTGCAGACTGGCATGCTGGCAAGATGCCTTGCCCGGGGCGTGTTCGGGCGGGGCAGTGTGGGGAACCTGCGGGATCGCAGGTGATACGGACAGGCGCCGCGTGCTCCGGACAGCTGGCCGCTGCATGGCCAGCCCGAGGATAGCCTGTCCTGTTTCCGGCCAGGGATGTAGCCGTGTCAGTTGTTGCTTTTGTACCCGACAACGATGATTTCTTTCGCGATCCGCTGGCCGCCGCGCGGCAGGCGGAGGTGCCGTTTCGTCTGTCCCATTCCCAACCTTCACCGAATCTCGCCTCAAGCTGGCAATTGCTGTGCCGGGCCGTGCACGGCCGCATCCTGTCGCTGTCGGAGTTCTCCGGCTTTGACACACTGATCCGTTTTGTCGAACGCCATCAGCGCGTGTTCAGCGAGCAGCCGAACAACCTGCCCGTGCAGATACGCGAAGAGGTGCAGGTCGCCATGTTCGGCATGCTGGTGTTTCGCCAGCCGGGCCATGCACGCATCGGCGAGTACGCGCAGCGCTGCGAACGTATTGTTGATCAGCACGGCTACACCTACGTGCGCCTGACCGCTGCCAACTATCTGGTGCTGTATCACATCTGGCGCGGCGACCTGCTTGCCGCAGAAGCACTGCGCCAGCGCATGGCGCCATTGCGGATGAGTACCCGCGAACCGCACGCGTTGCTGATCAGCTATTCCATCGATGCCATGGTGCGGCGGTTGTTCCTGGATTTTGACGCCTGCGAAGCGGCGGTGACGGCGGGCCTGGCGCTGGCCGTGGAAAGTGGCGTGCATGTGTGGGATTCGCATTTCCACATGCAGCGCGCCTACCTGTCGCTGAGCCGCAACAATCTGCGCCAGGCCGCTGCGCAACTGGACGACATGCGTGGCAGCGCGCCGCCGACGCATCATCTGGACCGCGCCGGCTACCATTTTTGCCGTGCCTGGTGTTGCTGCGCCGCCGGCAATATGCCAGAGGCGCTGTCCAACGCGCGGCAGGCTGTGCAACGTGCCAGGCGCGCCGGCGCGGTATTTCCGATTGCAGTGACGCGCATGGGGCTGGCGCAGTTGCATCTGGAGCGCGGGTTGCCGCATCTGGCGCTGTGGCAGATGGGCCGCGTGGGACTCACCGGCCGCAGCATGGCGTCGATTGGCGTACCGTTTGCGCAGGGGCTGGTGCGCGCACATCTGGCGCTGAAGTTCGGATTGCGTCGCCAGGCGGCTGTGTTGCTGCGCAGCACCCTGCGGCTGGGGCGCGAACAGCAGTATCTGAATTTTCCCTGGTGGCGCAATGACGCGATGTCCGAACTTTGCGCGCTGGCACTGGAAAAGAATGTGGAACCGGATTACGTGCAGCGCCTGATTTATGCACGCCGCCTGGCACCACCCCGTGGCCTGTCCCCGCCTGGCTGGCGCAAGCCGTTGCGCGTCCGTGCCGCAGACCCGTTGCCCTTGCAACTTGACGGGGCACCGTTGTTGTTGCCGCCGGAGGAGACGACCCTGCTTGTCGCACTGGCCGAGGCGGAAGGCGCCATGCCAGTGATGCAGGCCGTGAACCGGCTCTGGCCGGAAGGGCCGGCGGACGGCATGGCGCGCCTGCACGGGCTGGTGTCGGGCTTGCGCCAGCGTCTCGGCAGCGAACAGATGCTGCGCTGTGACGGCGAAACACTCAGCCTGGATTCCGGGCTGGTGGAGCTCGATGCGGTGGCCTGATTTTTGTTGAGAATTATTCTTGTTACTGATAGTTTGCCCTCAGCCTGTCAGGCCGAGGCAACTTCCCGCGCCATGTCCCGGTGAACACCTGTCCGCCCGATAACGCGCTTATGGCGATAATGCCGTCCCGTCGAGGTGACAGGGTTGGCAAATTCATCGTCTGCGTGTACCGCCTGACGGGACGTCTTTTGGCGCTGTCCCCGCTTTTGGTTATGCTGGTCGGGCTGCCCGGCCCGGGCGCTGTATGCATCATGGATCAAGGAGAGAATGAACAATGAAAAGAACCCTGTGTGCTCTGATGATGGCAAGCGCGAGCGGCTTGGCAATCGCCGACTCCACGCCCTATTTTGGCGTGCAGTATGGCTATCTGGACTTTGAGCGGGGCGCGGTGAAGGAAGCTTCCCTGGATGCACTGTCGCTGCGTGGCGGCCTGGAGATCAATGAACTGCTGAGCGGGGAAGTGCGTCTTGGCACCGGCCTGTTCGACGACGACTACCGTGGCATTGATGCCGAAATGAATTACTTCTATGGCGTTTACGCTGTAGTGAATCTGCCCACCGGCGGCAAGCTGGACCCGTACCTGATTGGTGGTTACAGCTATGTGGATTCCTCCGTCGGCAATGAAGATTACCGCGACGACGGCGCCGCCTACGGTGCCGGCCTGAACTGGGAGATGGACGACCAGTCCGCGTTGACGCTGGAATATCTCAAGCTGGTGGACAACGATTTCAGCAAGCAGAACGTGGTATCGGTGGGCATGGTGTATCGCTTCTGATCGCTGACCACCGGATGCAGGAACACGCTTCCCCTGAACCGCCCCCAGGCGCTGTATCGACAGCCCTTGGGGGTGGTGCACAACCCGAACACCCGCATCACAACACTGGCTGGCCGGTTCGCTGACCTGGGGCGCATGGTCATTGCGTGCGCTGCTGTTATCGGCCCTGCAGTGGCAGCCTGGCTTCCAGCACCGTCGCACCGGGGCGCGAATGCAGCGTCAGCGTACCGCCCATGCGCTCTGCCCGTGCCCGCATGCTGTCGAGGCCAATGCCCAGGCTGGCACCCTGTAACGCCTCCACATCAAACCCGATGCCGTCGTCCCCGACGCGCAACACCAGAAAATGTTCCTGCTGTTGCAGTGTGACCTGCGCGTGGTGTGCCCGGCTGTGCTTGACGACATTGGTCAGCGCTTCTTCTGCCAGGCGGGCAAGCAGCAGGCATTGCAGTGCGCTGGGCGGCGCCTGCCAGCTATCGGGGACACACCAGCTCATGCCGATGCCCAGCGCATCGCACAGATTGGCGAAGCGGTAACGCAATGGCGCCGCCCACTCCGCCGGTGTCGCGGGGGCTGATGCCGTGGCGCTGGCGCCACTGTCAATGACCTGGCGCAAGTCATCGCGCAGCAGCTTGAGCATCGATATAAAGCGTTCGTTCTGCAGTGGTGCGTCATTCTGTTCGATGACCATGATGGAGCGCACGATCTGTCCGCCGAGCCCGTCATGCAGATCGTGGGCCAGCTGCAGTCGCTCCTGCAGGCGGGAATTGTGGATGGCGAGCTGGTGCTCTTTCGCCAGGGTGCGGCTCAGGTCGGCACAGGCCTGATCGACGGCGTTGCTGAGTTCCTGATTGAAACGTTCGATGCGCCGGGCATTGCGCGCCACGCGTGTGCCCAGCAGGACTGCGGCCATCACCATGAACAGCAGGCAGGTATAGGGGGTAAGGGCGTGGTCGCTTTTCAGCACGCCCGACAGCACCAGGATGTCGCGTACGGCAATGGCGATCAGCAGCAGAAAGCTCGCCGCCACCACATAGTGTTCTGGCTGCCGGCGGCGCAATGCCTGCCAGATGATGTACAGAATATTGAGCAGCAGGATCAGCGTGCTGAGGTGGCCGGCCAGTTGCAGGGATGACCAGCCGGGCACCAGTACAATCATGCCGAGCACAACGAGGCCCAGCACGCCGAGGGCTTTCTCCAGCCAGGCGGGGTGGTGCAGCGCCAGCAGGCGCCACGTAAACACGCAGAAACTGGCGATGAACAGTGCGTAGGCCAGATGGTTGGCGCGCGCAACCGCTTCAGTGCTGGTGAAGGGCCAGGCTTCGGTGGCGAGGGTATTGATGCCGAACAGTACCCAGCAGATGCTGGTCAGGGCGTAGTAGCCGAACACCCTGTGGGCCGGAAAGGCCAGCCAGACAAATAACGCCAGGGTGCCGAGCACTGCCGAGACGGTCAGGTTGATGACGGACAGGGTGCGCGTGCGCCAGAGTTCCCGCAGATACAGTGCCTGCATGGCGTCCTGATCGCCGATACTGACCCGGCCGAGCCCCGGCGTCTGGGCAGCGACACCGGCCACGCGCACCCACACGATGTCGTCAGTGGCGGCGGTGTCGGGCAGTACCCAGTAACGCGGACTGTTCCAGGAACGGGACAGTGGCTCGGTAAGGTGGCGATCGCGCCAGAGCAGGCTGTCGTTAATGAACACTTCGCCTGCCATGATCAGATAGTGGATGACGAGCGCGCTGGCGGGGGCTGTTCCAGGGCACGGACGCTGCAGTTGAAGGCGGTACCAGACACTGCCGTCATGCTCTGGCCAGCGCAGGCTCCAGTTGTCAGGCAGTGTAACGGCCTGCCAGCCATCCACCGGGCGGCCCTGGCCGCTGTCGCGCGCGGCCATCACCGAAGCGATGTGCGGCGTGCAGTCAGCGTTTGCAGTGCCGGGCTGCACCATCAGCCACAGCGGCAGTGTGCTCAGTGCTGCCCAGCAGAGCGCTGCCCGGCAGAGCGCTGCCCGGTGCCATGTCGTTGCCGGTGGCTTCATCCGTCCAGCAATCCGCGCGAGCGCGCTTCGCTGATGGCGCGGATGCGGGACGACACTGCCAGCTTGCGGTAGATGTGCTTCACATGGGATTCGACGGTGTAGCGCGAGATGTGCAGGCGCTCGGCGATTTCGCGGTTCGACAGTCCGTCGGCCACCAGCAGCAGCACTTCGCCCTCACGCGTACTCAGCGTGGCGTCGTCGGAAACGGGGGGCGCGCGGTACAGTTCACCAATCAGGCGGCGGGCAATGAACGGATCGATCGGTGCACCGCCACGCAGCACGCTGCGGATCGACAGGGAGACCTCCAGGTCGTCGCGTTCCTTCAGCAGATAACCCGTCGCACCGGCGCGCAGCGCCGCCATGATGGCGTCTTCCGTACTCCAGGCAGAAATCACTAGAATGCCCATGGCCGGGTCGGCCGCACGCAGTTCGGCGATCAGCTCGGTGCCATGGCCATCGGGCAGGCCGAGATCGACCAGCGCCAGTGCCGTGCACTGCGCTGCCTGGTGCTGGCGTGCCTCGGCCAGTGAGGCCGCGTGGCACAGCATGTCGGGGCGGTAGCCCACTTGCAGCAATATCCGTTCCAGGCGGCGCCGGATCAGCGGATCGTCTTCCACGATCAGGACCGGGGACGGCAGGGCGGGCTCTGCGGTCAGGGAGGGGGGAGTATCCATGTCGGCTCGAAGCAGGTAGGTGCAACAAGCCGTGCAGTATGCAGAACAACGGCAGGCTGGCCTATCCCTGGGTACAGGGATTCGGCATGGACGGACAGGCGGCGGCCGGGTGCTGTCCACCCGGCCGCGTACTGCCTGCGGTGTTAAGCTGCCTCGCCTTCGTCGTCCGCCGGTGCCTGTGATTGCCGGAAGAATTCCGGTTCAAAGGCATCGGTCAGCAGGCAGTCGTAGCGCATCGCGTCGTACGCCAGCAGTGCCTGGACGTCGCTGTCGCGGATGATGCCCTGGGCGGCGGCGGAACCGAGCTGCTCGGTCATGCTGCGGCCTTCCAGCTTGCCGCGGCTGTGTGCCTTGAGATAGGCCTGCCAGGCGTCGTCCACTTCCAGCAGTTTGCGGTAGGTGGTTTCCAGCCGGCCGAGCGCGTCTTTCGGGTCGGTGCTGATATAGGTGAAGCTGCCGAGCGTCTCGCGCACCGAGGTGGGCTCCATGATCAGGTCGCCCAGCTCGCGGATCAGTTCGTCGTCGGGCGCATGGATCACGCGGCCGATCGGGAAGGCGACCCATTTCACCAGCCAGGCCGGCACTCGTGCAGGGAAGTTGCGGTAGAACTCGTACAGTGCTTCCTGGGCCAGATGGAAGGCGCGGGTCAGTGCGTATTCCGCGTGGGCATCGTTGGCGCGGTCGCTGGGTTGTGCGGCGTGGAATTTCAGAATCGCGGAAGCCATCAGCAACTGGCTGTGGGCGTCGCCCAGGCGTGCGGACAACAGTTCGCGACGCTTGAGGTCGCCGCCCAGGATCGCCAGCGCGGTATCCGCCGTCACCGACAGGATGGTGCTGAAGCGATTCAGCAACTGGAACCAGCGGCGGCTGAAATCGTCGGCGTTGTCAGGCACGTCGGAAAAGCGTGCGCCGGTCAGGCCCTGCACCAGCATGCGCGCCACCCGGCTCAGTGTGTAGCCGGCGTGCCGGAAGAACAGCGGATCGAAATCCTGCAGCCCCTGTGCGCTGTCCTCGGCGGTCAGCGTTTGCAGTTCTTCGTACAGGTACGGGTGGCAGCGCATGGAACCCTGGCCGAAGATCATCAGCGAGCGGGTCAGGATGTTCGCACCTTCCACCGTGATGGCGATCGGGATCGACTGATACGGCAGCGCCATGAAATTACGCGGCCCAAGCTGGATGGCGCGGCCACCGCCGATATCCATGCCGTGGTTGATCAGCACGCGCATCATTTCCGTGGCGTGATACTTCGCCATCGACGTCATGACCGAGGGAATGCCATCTTCCAGGCCCTTGGTGACGAAATGGCGCTGGGCTTCCAGTGTGTAGGCCAGCGCGGCGATTTCCGCCGAGGCTTCCTGCACGCCCTCGAACTTGCCCACTTCCACATTGAACTGGCGGCGAATGCGCGAAAAGGCGCCGACACTGCGGTATCCGACTTCACCGCTGGCGGTGGCCAGGGCCGGCAGCGAGATGCCACGGCCGGCACCCAGGCATTCGATCAGCATGCGCCAGCCTTTGCCGGCCATGTCCGGGCCGCCGATAATCCAGTCCACCGGGATAAACACGTCCTTGCCGGTGACCGGGCCGTTCATGAACGGGGCGCCCGGGTAGTGGCGGCGACCGGTTTCCACACCGGGATGGCTGGCAGGGATCAGGGCGCAGGTAATGCCGTAGTCTGTTTTCGACGGGTCACCGAGCAGGCCGTCCGGGTCTTCCAGCTTGAACGCCAGGCCCACCACGGTGGCGACCGGCGCCAGCGTGATCCAGCGCTTGGAAAAATTCAGTCGCAGCCCGATCACTTCCTTGCCGTCGTGTTCGCCCTTGCAGACCACGCCGATATCCGGAATGGCACCGGCGTCGGAGCCGGCTTCCGGCCCGGTCAGGCCGAAGCAGGGCAGTTCCTTCCCGGCGGCCAGCCCCGGCAGCCAGTGCTGTTTCTGTTCATCGGTGCCGTACTTCATCAGCAGCTCGCCCGGGCCGAGCGAATTCGGCACCATGGCGGTCACAGCGGCGGTCAGCGAGCGCGAGGCGATCTTGCTCATCACGCGGCTCTGCGCATACGGGCTGAACTCACGCCCGCCATATTCGCGTGGAATGATCAGGCCAAAAAAGCCCTTGTCGCGCAGGAACTGCCACACCGGTTGCGGCAGATCTTTCAGCTCGTGGTGAATGCGCCACTCATCGAGCATGCTGCACAGTTCTTCCACCTCGTTGTCGATAAAGGACTGCTCGTCGCGGGTCAGCGTCGGCAGCGAAATGCCGCTGTACATCTGCCAGTCCGGCTTGCCGCAGAACAGTTCTTTTTCCCACCAGGTGGAACCGGCCTCCAGCGCTTCACGCTCGGTGTCGCTGATGCTGGGCATGGTCTTGCTCAGCAGCCCGTATACCGGCTTGCTGATCAGGTTCATGCGCAGTGCGGGTACGTTCAGTACCGCCAGCACGATCACCAGGGGAATCAGCAACAAGGGGTGCCATAAAGCGGGAGCGATGATCCCGAGGGCCAGCCAGGCGCCAGCAAACAGTGCGGAGCCGGTGCGCAGCGAAACCTCGAAATAGAACAGGGCGCACAGCACCGCAAGCAGGATCAGGGCAGTAACGAACAAAGTCATAACCAGCTCCTGTCATCGGAAGGATGCCACGATGGTAGACCAGTGCCGGCCGGAATGGGTGAAAAAGGCGTAAAACCGGCGCTGAATTGTTCGACTTCCTGGTCATGCTTCCGCTGCTGAGAATGACGTACAATCGCGCCAGTGCGAACAACGAGGGCCTGACGTGCAAGCTGAACAGTTCATTATCGATGTCACCGAACACAACCTGACCGAAGTGCTGGAAGCCTCCCGGCGCATGCCCGTGATCGTCGACTTCTGGGCCGACTGGTGTCAGCCGTGCCAGCAAATGGCGCCGGTGCTGGAGAAGATCGTCCGCGAGCAGGCCGGCCGTGTGTTGCTGGCGAAGGTCAATGCGGACCAGCAGCAGGTCATTGCCGGGCAGTTCGGCGTGCGCAGCCTGCCGACGCTGAAGCTGGTGTACCAGGGACAACTGGTGGCCGAGCTCAGCGGCCTGCAAACCGAGGCCGCGCTGCGGCAATGGCTGGCGCCGGTGCTGGGCAACCCGGAGGAAGACGAGGCCGCGCAGGAAGAAGCCTTTCTGGAGCAGGTGCGCGGCGCCATCGCAGCGGGCCACGGCGAACAGGCGGAAGCCGTGCTGCGGCAGACACTGGCGCAGGAACCGGATCGCCATTCCCTGCGTGCGCTGCTGGTGGAATATCTGCTGGGCGACGGTCGGGTTCAGGACGCGCAATCGGTGCTGGCCGAAGTGGCGGAGGATGTCGACACCCTGCGCCCCTTCCGTGCGCGCTTTGCACTGCTGGAAGAATTTGCCGAGGCTCCGGTGCCACTGAGCGAACTGGCACGCCAGATCGACCAGCCCGAGAGCCCGGAAAAACAGGCGGCTGCGTTGTACACCTACGGCTTGCAGGCCGCCGCCGCAGGGCAGTTTCGGGACGGGCTGGAAGCCTTGTTGCGGCTGTTGCGTGATCACCCCGGCTACCGCGAGGGTGTGGCCCGCGCGGCCCTGCTGAAAGTGTTCGACTGCCTGCCGAAAGGCGATCCGCTGGCCAGCGAGTACCGCCGCAAGATGTTCAATTATCTCTACTGAACGGGGTGACCGGAGGCGCAGCGCGACTGGCCTGTCCGGCTATTGCCTGCCGCGCTGGCCTTCTATAAGGTACGGAGACTTTCGAACGCTCGTTTGAATGCCATGCCGGATGGATCACCCATTGGGCCTATAAAACACCAAGGAGAAGAGAGATGAGCAGCGAATTTCTGTCTGACGAGTGGTTTGCCAAGGTTCAAGAGCTGCGTGCGCAGGCCGGCGACATCGAAGCCCCGGCGGCACTGGCCGACCTAGTGATCAATATTACGGTCAACACCGGCGACGGTGAAAAGCAGATGGCACTGGTGGGTGGCATGATCGAGCAGGGCCACCGCGACGGCGCGCCGACCACCCTGATCCTGCCGGCTGACCTGGCCAAGCGCATCTTCATCGAAGGCGACCAGTCTGCAGGCATGCAGGGCTTCATGAGCGGCCAGATCCGCATCGAAGGCGACATGAGCAAGCTGATGGCGCTGCAAACCGCCCAGCCGACGGCTGCCCAGAAAGACCTGATGAAGCAGATCCACGCGATCACCGCCTGATCGGCGCGCGTGACAGACGCCAGACCCTCCGGGACTGGCGATGCAAAAGGCCCCTTTACGGGGCTTTTTTGTTGCCTGCACGAAAATGACTCGGGGTGGCGCCAGTGGCCTTGCGCACCAGCCGTCGCAGCGCGGTGGCGTCGTGATAACCGACCTGCGCGGCAATCTGCTCGATGCTCAGGCGGCTGGATTCCAGTAACCGCCGTGCACGGTTCAGGCGCACGCTCTGCACCAGCGCCAGCACGCCCTGACCGGTCGCCGCGCGCACATGCCGTGACAGCGTGCGGCTGGACATGGCCTGTTCTGCGGCCAGCGTGGCCACGTCCGGTGGCTGCGGCAGTGACGCCTCAATGCGTCGGGTCAGTTGCCTGATCAGTTCATTCCCCTGCGCCAGCATCGACGGCACCACGAACGGTGATTGCGCCTCTCGCGCATCGAGCAACAGCAGCCGTGCCACGCGTTCCGCCAGTGCCGTGCCAAAGCGGCTGCGCAACAGATGCAGCATCATGTCCGATTGCGCCAGCGCGGCGCCAGCGGTGCACAGCGGGCCGTCCACGCACACCATCTGTTCTGCGGCGACCTCACACGCCGGCGCCTGCTGTCGCAGGTGGCCGGCCAGCCACCAGGAGGTGGTGGCACGCCGGCCTGTGAGCAGGCCGGTGTGCTGCAACAGGAAAACCGCCGAGCAGGAGGCCGCCACCGCGCCGCCGCGTGCGGCATGGCGGCGCAGGGCCTCACTGGCGCGCCGGGCATCGTCCTGTTGCAGGCGCACGGTGAGCGCTTGCGGCTGGTCCACGCCCAGGCCGGGAATGATCCAGGTGCTGCGGTCCGCGCGGGCGGGCAGGGTGCGTGTGGCCAGTTGCAGGCCGCTGCTGAGCGGCACGGTGCCGGCGGTGGGCGAGACCACGCGCCAGCGCGGCTGCGGCGTATTGAGATGCGGGGCGATGGCGGCGGCGGCCTGAAGCATGTCCAGCGTCACGGCCACGCTGCTGGCATAGGCGCCGGGCAGTACCAGCACGGTAAAATCGGTCATGTCTGAAAACGCCTGAAAGATGTCATAACGGACGCTGGCAGGCTAACCCCGTGGCGGCTGCAATACCAGTCACCGACCAACAGGGGAACACACTGCCATGCCGCACACTGCACGCCATCAAGACGATCCACTGACTGATTTCACACCGCGCCGGGTCACCCTCAACGAGGCCACCAAGGTGGTTCATGTGGCCGGCACCGGGCCGGCGGTCATCGTGATGACGGAAATGCCCGGCATCAGCCCGGAGGTGGCGCGCTTCAGCCGCTGGGTGCGTGATGCCGGGTTTACCGTCTACATGCCGTCGCTGTTTGGTCGGGACGGCGCCGTGCCGGACGCGGAGGAGGGCAAGGCAGTGTTCCAGCGCGCCTGTGTCAGCGCCGAGTTCCACGCCTTCGCCATGAACCGTTCCAGCCCGGTGACGCAATGGCTGCGGGCGCTGGCCCGGCAGGCCCACGCAGAATGTGGCGGGCCGGGCGTGGGGGCCATCGGCATGTGTTTCACCGGCAATTTCGCCCTCAGCATGATGCTGGAGCAGGCGGTGCTGGCGCCGGTACTGTCGCAGCCGACCCTGCCGCTGGATGACCCCGCCGGGCTGGAGATCGCGCCGGAGGAACTGGCCGCCGTGCGCGAGCGGCTGGAGCAGGAAGACCTGACCGTGATGGCCTATCGCTTCGAGGGCGACCGCTTCTGCCGTGCGCAACGCTTCGCGGCCTACCGGCAGGCACTGGGCGAGCGCTTTATCGCGCGCGTGCTGCCGGATGATGCAGCCCGGCGTGAGGGGCTGTCGCCATTTTTTGAACAGGTGGTGGCCAGCCCGCACAGTGTGGTGACCGCGCACCTGATCGATGAAGCCGGCCAGCCGACCCGGGCGGCGCGCGACGAGATTCTGGCGTTCTTCCGCCAGCGCCTGGCGTGCTGAGCTGTCTGCCGCCCGGTTGGCCGGGGCTGTTACACTGGCGTGCAGGAAGGCCACCCGGTGGTGGCCGGGAGAAGCGCGCTGATGCTGATTCGTGTCTGCTGGCGAATACTGGCCCTGATGTTCGTGGGCCTGGGGCTGATCGGCGTGGTGGTGCCCGGTATGCCGACCACGGTGTTCATGCTGCTCGGTGCCTGGGCCGCTGCACGCGGCTGGCCGGCGCTGCATGACTGGCTGCTGGCCCACCCGCGCTTCGGCCCGCCGATTCGGGACTGGCGGGAGCATGGTGTGGTGCCGCGCCGGGCCAAGTGGCTGGCGCTGCTGATGATGACCGCCAGCGTGCTGTTGCTGGCGCTGTCTGCGGCGCCGCTCTGGGTGAAATGGGGCGTGCCGCCGGTGATGGCGGTGGTGCTGGTCTGGCTCTGGTCGCGGCCGGAGGCGCCGATCGGCCTGCGCGGGTAACCGGGCAGCCACGCCGGGTGGCGGGCTGGCGCAGTCCCGGATGACATCATTCTGTCCCTGCGAGGGAAAATCATGTTATTGTGATATCGCTCTGGCCCCGCCTGTGGGTCGGTCCCGATGCCGCTGTGCATCCTGACCGCGGTCGGTGATGCGGTATTGAGAACACAGTCTTTTCATGGTTTGTCTCTATGGTTTGTTAAGAAGGCTCCTGACCAGGGGCCTTTTTTTTGTCTGTTTTTTCTCTGCACTGCATTGCCGGTCAGGCCGGCGCTTCGGCATGCTTGCCGTGTCTGTTACCCGGGAAAGGAGCACGTGATGACGGCCTATGCGTTGCTTGGCCTGGCGATTGTCGCCGAGGTGATTGGCACCAGTGCGCTGAAAGCATCGGCCGGCTTTTCGCGGCTCGGGCCGAGCCTGCTGGTGGTGTGTGGTTACGGCGTGGCGTTTTATTGTCTGTCGCTGGTGATGCGCAGTATCCCGGTCGGCATCGCCTATGCAATCTGGTCGGGCGTGGGTATCGTACTGATCGTTGCGGTCAGCGCGGTGATGTTCCGGCAGATCCCGGACTGGCCGGCACTGCTGGGCATTGGCCTGATCATGGCCGGGGTGCTGGTGATCAATCTGTATTCGAACATGGCGGCGCACTGACGCGCCGGCCTGCAGGTTTCATTTCGACAACAAGGGAGTCAGGCATGGAGTCAGGCAGACGTGTAGCGTCGGTGGACGAGGCCGTGGAAGAAGTGATCCGGCGCACCGGCGGTGATATCCGTCTTGGCATGCCACTCGGGCTGGGCAAGCCCAATCAGTTCGTCAATGCGCTCTACCGCCGCGCAGCGGCGGACCCTGCTGTTTCGCTGACGATTTATACCGCCCTGTCGCTGGGCAAGCCGGCCGCCGGCAGTGATCTGGAAGCGCGTTTTCTGAATCCGTTCGCCGAGCGTGTATTCGGTGATTATGAGGAACTGGATTATCTCAAGGCCGTGCGCCGCAATGCGCTGCCGCCGAATATTCGTGTGTGCGAGTTTTTCTTCCAGCCCGGCAGCCTGCTTGGCAGCGACACCGCGCAACAGCAGTACATCAGCAGCAACTACACGCATGTGGCGCGCGACCTGAATGCGGCCGGGGTGAACGTGGCCGCGCAATTGGTGGCGGTGCGCGCCGACGCACCGGACAGGCTCAGCCTGGCCTGCAACCCGGAAGTGTCGCTGGATTTGCTGCCGATGCTGATGGCCCGGCGCGATGCCGGCGAAACCATTATCGCTGTGGCGCAGGTGCATCCGGATTTGCCCTTTATGGGCAATGATGCCGAGGTGGAGGCGTCGCTGTTCGATCTGGTGATCGAGGCGCCGGGCACTGACACGCGGCTGTTCAGCACACCAAACATGCCGGTGGCCCTGCAGGACCATCTGGTGGGCCTGAATGCCAGCACGCTGGTCCGGGATGGCGGTCTGTTGCAGATCGGTATTGGCGCGCTGGGTGATGCGCTGGTGCATCACACGTTGCTGCGTGAGCACCACAATGACCTGTATCGCGAACTGCTGGGTGAATTCGGCCTGCAACAGTTTGCCGAACTGATTCGCCGCGAAGGCGGCTGCGCGCCGTTTGGGCAGGGCCTGTACGGGTGCAGTGAAATGTTCACCCACGGCCTGATGTCGCTGGTGGATGGCGGTGTGATCCGGCGCCGTGTGTACGACGACGAATGTGTGCAGGCGCTGATCAACCAGGGCGTGCTGTCACCGGAGGCATCGCTGGACAGCCTGGATGCGTTGCGCGAGGCCGGTGTGCTGGATGACGTGCTGGATGACGGCACCCTGGGCTGGCTGCAATCGCTTGGCCTGATGCCGGACGCGGCGCGGCTGGAGCAAGGCCGGCTGCTGCTGGGCAGCGAAGCGCTTGCCAATGACTTGTCTGCCACCGGCACCCGCGCCGCCATCGGTGCACGCATCGGCGGCCCGCTGCGCGGCGGTACGTTGATGCATGGCGGGTTTTTCCTCGGCCCGGCGGCGTTCTACCAGCGTCTGCGTGAACTGCCGGCGGAACAGGCTGCAGCCATCAACATGACGCATATCAGTTTTATCAACCAGCTTTATGGCGACGAGCCGCTCAAGCGCCTGCAACGGCGTGACGCGCGTTTTATCAACACGGCGTTCACGGCCACCGCGCTGGGTGCAGCGGTGTCCGATCAGCTTGAAGACGGCCGCGTGCTGTCCGGTGTCGGCGGGCAGTACAACTTTGTCTGCCAGGCGCACGAGCTGGCGGGCGCGCGCAGTATCCTGCTGCTGCGGGCCTGGCGCGAGCGCGGCGGCGAAGCGGCCTCGAATATCGTCTGGTCCTACGGCCACACCACGATTCCGCGTCATCTGCGCGATATCTTTGTCACCGAATACGGCATTGCCGATGTGCGCGGTAAAACGGATGCCGAGGTGGTGGCGGCGATGGTGAATATTGCCGACAGCCGTTTTCAGGACGCGTTGCTGGACCAGGCGCGCAAGGCGGGCAAGATCGCTCAGGATTATCAGGTGCCGGAAGCGTTCCGCTACAACACCCCGGAACGGCTGGCGGAGCGGGCCGGGCGCTTTGACAAGGCGCGGGCGTTCCCGCAGTTTCCGCTGGGCTGTGATTTCACCGAGGTCGAGCAGCGCCTGCTGAATGCGCTGACCTGGCTGAAGCAGAAAGCGAGCAAGAAGGAATATCTGGAACTGGGCCGTCGGGCGCTGTGGCAGGAAGGTGATGAACAGCGTTTTGCGCCGCATCTTGAGCGCATGGGGCTGGCGGAGGCCGACGGCCTGCGCGAGCGGCTCTACCGGCGGCTGTTGCTGGCGGCGCTGGCCGCCACTCGCGAGGCATGATCGGGACAAGCGCCCGTCAGGACGAACAACTGATCTCCAGATGCCGCCCCCAGTCGGGCGGCAGTGCGGCATAGTCCTGCATGGCCGGCTGCTCGGCGAACGGTGTCCGCAGCAGCCGGTGCAGCCGCATCACTTCGCTGAAATCGCCGGCCTGTGCCTGCCGGATGGCGGTTTCGGCCAGATAATTCCGCAGTACATATTTCGGATTGGCGGCGCGCATGGCGGCGGCACGGGCATCGTCCTGGCTGTCTTCCTGCGCGAGCCGGTCGGCGTAGCGTTTTGACCAGTTGCGGAAGGCGACGGTGTCGCGGAATTCATCCTGTGCCGGTGTGGCCAGGCTGTGGCGATCAAACTCGCACAGGCCCCGGAAGCTGCGTGTGTAGTCGGCGCGGTCGGCGCTCATCAGGCCGAGCAGGTCGCCGATCAGTTCGGCGTCCTGCGGGTGTGGCTGGGCCAGCCCCAGGCGGGCGCGCAGCAGGGCCAGGTACTGGTTGTGGAAGGCGTCCTCGTATTCTTTCAGCGCGTCGACGAGATGTTCGCGGCGCATCAGGGTGGAAAACCCGTGCGCCAGGCAATTCAGATTCCACAGCCCGATTTCCGGCTGGCGGTTGAAGGCATAGCGGCCCTGCCAGTCGGAATGGTTGCAGATAAAACCCGGTTCAAACGCGTCCAGGAAACCGTACGGCCCGTAGTCGAAGGTTTCGCCAAGAATGCTCATGTTGTCGGAGTTCATCACGCCGTGGGCAAAGCCCGCGTTCTGCCAGCCGGCAATCATGTGGGCGGTGCGGTGTACCACGGTACGGAACAGTTCGCGTGCCGGGTTTTCGGCGTCGCGCAGGGCTGGCAGATGCAGGTCAATCACGTAATCGAGCAACTGCGGCAGCACGTCGAGCTGGTCGCTGTGATGCAGGTATTCGAAGTGACCGAAGCGCACATGGGTGCGCGCCACCCGCAACAGCATGGCGCCGGTCTCGCGGGTTTCGCGGTATACCGGCTCGTCGGAACCGATCACGCACAGGGCGCGGGTGGTGCTGATGCCGAGCGCAGCCAGTGCTTCGCTGGCGAGGAATTCGCGGATCGATGAACGCAGCACGGCGCGGCCATCGCCCATGCGCGAGAACGGCGTCTTGCCGGCGCCTTTCAGGTGCAGGTCGCGGCGTGAACCGTCCGGCAGTACCACTTCGCCCAGCAACAGGCCGCGGCCGTCGCCGAGGTCCGGGTTGTACACGCCGAACTGGTGGCCGGTGTATTTCTGTGCCAGCGGTGCCATGCCGGGCAGCAGCCGTTCACCGGAAAACGCCTCCAGCAGGGCGGTATCGCTGACCTCGTCTGGCGGCAATCCGATCAGCGCGAGGCAGTCGTCGCTGCGCGCGGCCAGGGTGCGGGGAGCGGCCAGTGGTTGCGGTGTCACGTCAGCATGCAGGCTGCCGGGCAGGGCGCGGTAACGGTTGTCGAACCGGAGCGTGTGCAGCGGATTCATGGATGAGGCAGGCTGGTCTGTGGGCATGCGCCCATCATCGCACATCGGGGCGGTGCGCCAACAGGCACGCCGCCCCGATGGAGATCATTCGGGGGGGCGTGGTGGCTTGCCGTTGCCGTTGTCGCTGCGCGGCGTGCTGTCGCCTTGCTCGGGGCGGCGGCGCGCGCCGTCCGGGACGCGCTGGCGCGGCTTGCCGGCGCCGGTCAGGGCGCGCCAGAACGGAATGCGGCGTGTCAGTGCGGCCATTTCATCCACGGAATCGCTGATGCCGGAGAGCCGGTCGACGGTATCGCGGATACCGACCAGTTCGTCCACGTGTTCGGAAATACGGAACACCACCATGTAGAATTCCAGCAGGGCGCGCAGCACCGAAGCCAGCACCAGAAACGTCAATGGCGCCGCGAATACCAGATAGAACAGCCCGCGCCAGGTGGACTGGAAAAAGGCCTCCACACACAGGTACAGCAGGCCGCAGCCGATGGCCACCAGCGCCAGCCCGTACACACCGGGAATGACCTGGATGATCATGTACTTGTCAAAACGGAAGTTGAACAGCTCGCGCCAGTACTGCACCACCCAGATAATGCCGAAGTGGAATTTTTCACGTGCGCTCTTGCGGGCCGGAGCGGTGTCGGCGTCTTTTGGGGTTACCATTTTGCGTACTGTTCCTCAACGAAACCGAACAGGTTCCGTACTGCGAGTGTTTCGCCATCGGCAAGACGAATTTCGCCAGTGAAGCGGCCAAACAGCTGATTGAAGTTGGTGGCGAACAGACCCAGGTTCAGGTGTTCGCGATGATTGCCTAGCGGCTCGAACGTCAGCGCCACCTGGCCGTCATTGCTGCGTACCTGCCAGGGCGCCAGCAGATTGTCACGCTGGTAGTCGAACACGGTGGTGTCGACCTTGATCAGCCGGTCATCCAGCCACAGGCAGTTCTCGGTAAAACTGGTTTCGTTGACGCCGCAGGAGAGATTCAGCCCGAGCCGGTGACCACCGGCATGGCCGCTCAGGCAGGCCCAGTTCCAGAAGGTTTCGCGGCGCATGTAGCCGGCGGAAAAGTCGTGATGGCCGCAGGCATGGAGATCGCTCAGTGACAGTGTGCTGCCGTCACGTTGCAATGTGCCGCTGACATCGACGCCAGCGACTTTATTGGCGTACACCCAACCGTTGACGCCGGTGCGCGTGCAGATCGACATCGGTTCATAGGCGGCGCTTTCGTCCATCTGCGCCTGCAATGTCAGCGATGGCAAGGTGACCGAAAGCGTCTTGCGCAGGCCGCCGTTGTGCGGCTGGTAACCCATGCGAATATCCACCCCCTGTTGCTGAAACACACTCTCGCCCTCGACCGGGGACGCCGACATGCGCAACGCGCGACTCATCGGCGAGCGCCAGGTGTGTTCCACCAGCCGGCCGGTCGCGGGCTCGAACAGATAGAAAAACGCGATGCCCATCCAGGCAGTGTCGGCCAGTGCGCAGCCGGCCAGCAGATCGTCGCTGATCACGCCAAAATACTGGAACTGTTTGTAATTGAAATGCCGGGCAAGACGGCTGGCCGGGCGGCCCATGGGCGTGCGGTAGTCGGCCTCGCGGCCGTTGATGTCTGCCACGCTGCCGGGAAACAGGCCGAAGGCCACCTGGCCGCGGGCATCAATCAGACGTGCGGTGTTGTTATCGGAATTATCAAACATGGTCGGGCCATTACTCAGGCGCGGCGGCTGACAACATCGAGCCAGCCGTCAGAGACAACAACGCCCGGCAGGTATGCGTGAGCCTGAGACTCGTACAACACCATGACCGGGCGGTCCTGTGCGTGAACATAGTCAATCAACCGGGGTGAGGCAAGCCAGTTCTGAGAATTGTTCGACAGCATTTTGATATCAAGCCAGTGCGATTTGGGAATCGGCAGAAAACGCCCTTCGCGCGGCACGGCGGACAGTGGCCACCAGGTGCCCCGCAGGTGATCGGGGTGGGCGCCAGCCGGTGGTGCCAGCAGACGGTCGTGAGGATAGAACAGCATGCCGCGGCTCAGCAGGTGCTGGCTGCGTGGGGTCGACAGCCCGAGCGCAGCCAGCCGGGCGCCGGTGGCCGGCCGGGCGAGCAGTGGAAACTGGTGGGTGCGCAGCCGGTGCAGGCGCCGGGCAAACTGGTCCCTCGGGTCGGGGCCGGGCCAGAACGTCTCGTCGACGCCGAGATAGAATTTCAGTGTCACTTCCCAGTGCATCAGCGTGTTGCCGTGTGACACCAGCAGATCCAGTTCGCCAAGTGTGCGCGTGCCATCGTGGATCGCCACATTGTGCGCGCGCAGGGTGAGAGCCGGTGTGCGGGTAATCCAGTCCTGTACATGACGCTCGAACAGCCGGCCCAGGCGGCGGTCGTTGTCGGCCGCCGGCAGCGCCGGGGCGCCGGCGGGCGCGAGCAGGGCACCGGCATCGCCGACACCGGGCAGGGCCGCGGTATCGATCAGGGCAGGCGCCAGACGCCATTGCGCGATGTTGTCGGGCCAGTAACACGCCATCAGCAGAACACTCGGCCGGGGGACGGCCGAGTATCGCATGTCACAGCGTGCGCAGCAGGCTGTGCATGTAGCGGGTGGCGTGCCCGACCTGTTCGCCCTTGAGGTCCGCGAACACTTTGCGGATCACGCCGTGGGTGGCCTTGCGGGTGGTATCCAGTGCGACGTCGGCCATCTTGCGCATGATCGGGCCGAAACCGAGCAGCTTGATCGGCTGCTCGAAGTACCAGTACAGCGCCACATCGGTGAGGGCGTGCAGGTATTCCACCAGCGCCGGGCGTGCCTGGTCCGGCTGGCCGGCCTCGCACAATGCCATGGCCTGCTCAAGGCGGCCGGCCAGGGTGTCTTCGATCGGGAACAGGACGTACCAGTCTTCGCTGCCGTCGTCCGCGGGGATCATGCGGCGCATCTGGTCCATATAGCGGGCCGTCTCGCGGTGCTGGGCGAGGTCGAGTTTTTTCGCCGCCCGGCTGACCACCAGCCGGGCCGCCTTGTTGATGGTGTCGGCGGCCAGCGTCACGCCACGCAGCATGCTGCCGCTGAGGCCGACCAGCTCTGCCGGGCGCAGGAAGAACACCGCCAGCGACTGGTCGAGGAAATCGGCCATGATCGATTCGATGGTGGCCGGTTCCAGCCGGGGCGCGGGCTCGCGCATGCGCTGGATAAAGCCGTCGGTGGTGCGGTGCAGGCGCTCGCTGGAGCGGAACGCGACGTAGTAGGCCATGCAGGCGGCTCCGTATTCTTGTTATGGTTCCTGTGTAGAAGGCGGCAGCCTACCGGGCTGGTGGCGCCACGCCAATGACCGCAATGGCCAGCGGCAGGGCGCATTCCTGTCACGCCGGTGCGCCCTTTCCTTTGCCCGGCGAATCATTGATCATTCGCCGCCAGTCAATTCGGAGAACGGCATGCTTCCACTTGTCACGCCCGATGCCGACCAGTTGCAGCGCTGGCTGCAGCAAGCGGGCATCGAGTTCTATATCTGCGACCAGTGCCACGGACTGCACCTGAGTGCCCTGCAGGCCCGCGAAGGGGTGGCCGAAGCACGGCTGTTCCTGGAAGAGGAAGGGGTGCTGATGAACGTCGAGCTGGAAGTGCGGCCGTCAAGCCTGTTTCTGGTGCAGGCGGACCTGGCGCGGCTCAACATGACGCTGCCGGTGCTGAAAATCTTTCTCGACGTGAACGACGAAACCCTGCCTCGCCTGATTGCCTGCGACCTGCTGTTGACCCGCAACGGCATCAGCACCGAGCAGTTCATCCATTTTGTGCAAGTCTGTGTGGACGCCTGCGATCAGTTGCTGGACGATTGCCAGCAGACTGATTGCCTGGCCTTGCCGGAAAGTCAGCGCGACGGTGGCCCGCCACCCCATAGCGCGCTGCATTGAGGCGAGCCTGTTTCCACCTGATGGCTGGGTACCTCCATGGAAGAATTGCTGCAACCGCCCCACGGCGGTGGTTTGGGACACGGCCCCCGGGATCGCATTGTCGATGGGCTGGCCACCCGGGGCTATGCAGTGGAGCCAGCCTATTTTTCCCCGGTCCTGGTACGCGCCCTGCGCCGCGAGGCGTTGCTGCGTGACCGCCAGGGCGGCTTCACCGAGGCCGCCATCGGGCGCAACGAACAACTGCAGCAGAACGAGCGCATCCGCCGGGACCGTACCTGCTGGCTGAACGGTTCCACGCTGGCGCAGGTGCGTCTGCTGGAGGAGATGGAACAGTTACGGCAGTTGATCAACTCGCGCCTGTTCCTCGGCCTGTTCGATCTGGAATCCCACTTCGCCATTTACGATCCCGGCGCTTATTACCGTCGCCACCTGGACGCCTTTCGCGGCGACAACCCACGCGTGGTATCGGTGGTGGTCTACCTCAACGCCCTGTGGACGCCCGCCGACGGTGGTTGCCTGCGGCTCTGGCCGCAGCCGGATGCCGTGCACCACGATCTGGACGTGGCGCCGCGCGCCGGCAGCCTGGTGTGCTTCCTCAGCGAGCAGATTCCCCACGAAGTGCTGCCCGCGCGTCACGACCGCCTCAGCATTGCCGGCTGGTTCCGGCGCAACACCAGCACGGGCGCATGGATCGATCCCTCGCGCTGATACTGCTGCTGGGCGCCATGCTGGCGTCACCGGGGCAGGCGGCACCGCTGTGTGCCGACCCCGGGGCCGAGGGCGTGGCCAGCCCCGGTGGCGTCATCAACCGCTATTTCGCTGCGCCGGACGGCGCGAGCCTGCAGGCCGGGCAGCGGGACATTCCGCTGGGCCCGGCGCGCGGCGTGGGCAACCTGCATCCCGGTGACCTGCTGTTGCTCTGGCAGGTACAGGGCGCGCAGATGATTGCCGCCAATGACCACCGTTATGGCGTTACCGCCTCGCAGGCCGGGCAGTTCGAGTGGCTGCGGGTGGAACAGGCAGGGCCGCAACGTGTGCGGGTGCGCGGTGCCGGGGTGGACGGCGGCCTGCTGCACGACTATCCCTTTCGCGAACCGCCGGGTGCCCGGCAGGTGACGGCTGCCGGCGCCGGGCCGGTGCCGACCCTGGCGCGCTGGCAACTGGTGCGTGTACCGCAATATGAGCAGGCGACGCTCGCTGGTGATCTCCGGCCCCTGCCCTGGGACGGGCAGTCCGGCGGGCTGCTGGCGCTGGATGTGCGCCGTGGCCTGCGGCTGGCCGGCTACTCACTGGATGCCGGCGGGGCAGGGTTTCGCGGTGGCGCCGGGCTGGCGCTGCACGGCGCACTGGCCACCGCCGGCGATTACCGCTACCCGGCACCGGGGCGCGCTGAACTGGCGGCCGGCTACGGCCAGCACGGCAGCAAGGGCGAAGGCTTCGCCGGCACGCCGCGCTGGGTATGGCAGGACGGCACGGTGCCCGATACCCGGCCCGAGGCAGACCGCCGGGGTGTTGGCGATGGCTACCCCGGCGGCAGCATGGCGCGCGGCGCGCCCGGTAACGCTGGCGGGGGTGGCAACAGCCCGCTGCAGGGCGGCGCCAGTGGCGGTGGCGGCGGGGCGGGCGGCGAACCGGGCCAGGCCGGCGGTGCGGACGGTGGCCTGGGAGGGGCGGCAGTCGCCGCTGGTCTGCCGGTGCTGATGCCGGGCGGTGGCGGCGGTGCCGGCAGCCCCGGCGGCGGCGTGCACAATGCGGCCAGCGGCGGGGCCGGGGGCGGCGTCATCGTGGTGCGGGCCGGACAGTTTCCCGTGGACGATACCGGCACCGTCAGTGTACGCGGTGCGGCGGGGCTGCCTGGAGCGGACGCCGCAGGTGGCGGTGGAGGGGGCGGCACCCTGCTGCTGATGGCCGGGGACGGCCAGCCGGTGCCCTGGCAACTGCAGTATGAAGGCGGCGCCGGCGGTAAGGCGCCCGCGCCTGGTGGCGCCGGTGGTGCGGGACGCCTGCCGGCTGTCGCGGGGGAGATGGGCGAGACCGGTGTGGCACCGGGGTTTGTCTGTCAGCCCGCCGGGACGCTGATCAGCGGCCGGATCGAGGCGCTGGCGCAACAGGGCCAGGCCGTCACGGGCCTGCCTGGCTGGCCGCTGCAGGTGACGGACGCGGCGGGCCGGCTACTGGCGGAGGCGGCCACCCAGGGCACCGGGGAGTTCCGTCTGCGCCTGCCGGAGCGTTACGCCGGCACCGACCTGCATGTGCGGGCGCCGGTGCCGATGGGCTGGCAACTGGCCGCCCGTGAACCGGCCCGATGGGTGGATGGCCAGGGCTGGCGACTGCCGGCCGGCACCGAAACCGCCTACACCGGCCTGCGCCTGCAACTGCTGCGCGAAGGCCGGCTCGAACCACCCCCGCCGCGTGTCGTGGCACCCGGCGCGACAGAGCTGCTGCCATTCCGTTACCAGGCCGGTTCGGACAGCCAGGTGCGTTTTCATTACGTGCCGCCGGCCGGGGCCGAGTGGCCACACGCCTTGCTGCTTGATCCGACCTGCCGGGGCGAGTCGCTCTACCAGGATCTCTCGCAAAGCCGCTGGCTCCCGGTCGAGGCAGGCGCTGCCGTCTGTGTCCGCCTGCGGCTGCGGGTGCCGCAGGACACCACGGCCGTCGAGGAGGCGCTGTTCACGTTGCAGGCGGAATCCCGCTCGCCGGCAACCGGCGTCACCCTGCCGCGCCAGGAAGCGTCGGTGCACGTGCTGGTCATCGGGCACGACTGACAATACCGCACGGTGCCGAAAAGTTTTCAGAAAACGCTTGAAAAATATTTTCCCGTCGCCACTTTCCTCATTGTGACAACCCGGCCGGTTGAAAACGTCACGTGTCTCATACCATTGTGCATAGCGTCGCGCGGGTGCCGCAGGGTTCGTTGTCGCGAACCGGGCCTGAGTGACGCGTATCGGAGGAGTTATGATGAACACCGAATTTTCCCTGGCGCCGCTGTTCCGTCACAGCGTAGGGTTTGACCGTTTCAACGAACTGCTGGATTCCGCATTGCGTGCGGACCAGTCCAGCACCTATCCCCCTTACGACATTGTCCGTGAAGGCGAAGACCGTTATCGCATCGTGATGGCCGTGGCCGGTTTTTCCCGCGACATGCTGCAGATCACCGCGCGCGAAAACCAGCTGACAGTGACCGGTCGCCAGAGCACGGAGAAGAACGTGAACCCGGAGCAATCCGGGCAGACCTGGCTGCACCGGGGCATCGCGCGCCGCAATTTCGAACGCAGTTTCCGCCTGGCCGATCATGTGCAGGTGGAAGGTGCCGAGATGCGCGATGGCCTGCTGGAAATTTCTCTGCGCCGCGTCGTGCCGGAAGCCAGCCGCCCGCGTCAGATCGAGATCGCCCACTGACGGCAGCCTGACAGGCAAAAGTTATCCTCAGCGCTCTGCGGCTGATAACCAATGGTTATCAGCCGTTTTTCTTTATGGCGAGAAAGTCTAGCCAGGCGCTTGCCCCTGTTTGCGCCCACGGCGCGATACTGGACCTGCTACGACACAGTGACACGCTGAGGTTGCTGTCAAAGAAGAGGGCAGGCACAGGAGGCACTGCATGAAACGGTTCTATTACATGACGCAGTCACTGCCGAGTGTTACCGGCATCAATCAGGATCTGGCCGCCGAAGGTATCGGGCCAAATCGTATTTCCGTAATGGGCCGTGACGTGGCCGAGCTGGAGCGCGCGCGGGTGCACGCCGTCTCGCCCTGGGACCAGACGGACCTCATGCACAGCGGCTTCCTTGGCGCGGCGATCGGGCTGGTGATCGGCCTGCTGGTCGGGCTGGCCCTGATGGCCATGGACCCGTTCGGCGTATCGATGAACATGTGGGCGGTGTGGATTGCCGGCGCCTTCTTCCTGTTTCACGGTGCCTGGTTTGGTGGCCTGATCGGGCTGTCACGCAGGAATCATCACATGATGCGTTATCTCGCCGAGGTGGAGCGGGGCAACTATCTGGTGATGGTGGATGCCGACGATGAAGACCAGGCCCGGCGCGTGCACCGGGTAATGACCGGCAAGCACCGCGAAGCCACCATGGCTGGCGAAGAAGACGGCTACAGTCCCTTTTTCTGATTTGTTTGTTTTGTTCTGTCCTGCACCGATGCCGTGAAAGCGGCATCGGTTTTTGCGTTGCTTTGTCCCATGACATTGGTGCCGCCTGAAAAGCACCCCGTCGCGCCCGGCAGATTGGCTTGTTGTCTGGCGGCGGAGGCAGGCATTATGCGGGATCGCGGTTACAGGGGGCCGCGACCCGGATGGCTGCACACGCCAGCCACATAGCTGACGGCTCTACTGTCCGGGACACATTTGAATACTTGGTTTGCGCATTTTTTGCATGACAGGGGCATAGTAGTGAACGGCAAAAAAGAGGGACGATGCGGCGACGTATCAGATAGCGTGCTATCCGGGAATGCCGACATCAGCCATGCTGGCACCGAGCCTACCGATGCGCTCAGTGCTGTCATCAACGACATCCATTTTCGCGATGCCCGCCATATTTTCACCACCTTCCGGGGAGCCTGGCAGTTGTCTCTGCCGGAACAGGATGATGCGGCCGGATTCTACGCAGTACTGGAAGGCCGCCTGGGTTGCCTGCTCGACAACGGCGAGCTGTACCAGGCCGAGGCCGGCGATGTGCTGCTGTTTCCCGGTGGCGACGGACACCGGCTGATCTCGCTGCCAGACCCGGATGTCCCGCGTGCGGAATGCCTCGCACATGTACTGGGCGCCATGCGTGCCGGAGAACGGCAGATCACCCTGGGCAGCGGCACGACGGAAGTCTCGATGATGCTGTGCCGCTTTCGTATCGACCGTGCCCGCGCGCGCATGCTGACCAGCATGCTGCCGTCAGTGGTGCATGTCAGTGGCGGGAACCCGCCGGCCTGGCTGGTGCTGGGTATCCAGTTTGCCCGCATTGAACTGGCCGGCGCCGCGCCGGGCAACGACGCCATTCTCAACCGCCTGGTGGATGTGCTGTTTATCCAGTGCGTGCGCTACTGCATGGACACAGGGCAGTCGGGCAGCCGAGGCTGGCTGGCCGGGCTGCGTGATGCCGGCCTGGCGCGCGCGCTGGCGGCCATGCACGAACGGCCCGGCGACCTGTGGACCGTGGCGACGCTGGCGCAGACCGCCGGGCTGTCGCGCTCGGCCTTCGCGGCACGGTTTCGCGAACTGGTGGGTGAATCGCCGCTCGCATATCTCGGCGTGTTGCGGATGCGCCAGGCTGAACAGCTGCTGCAACGCACGCCGCTGTCGCTGACGGCCATCGCCGAACAGCTCGGCTACCAGTCGAGCCAGGCCTTCAACCGGGCCTTCCGCCGGCATGCCGGCGTGAGCCCTGGACGTTTCCGACGCACGGTGTAGCGACGGGGTTTTACATCCACCGCCAGAGCGGGGATGATTTGTGACATTGCCCACACTTCATCGGGGAGCCGGCCTGGGTGCCGGCACAGAATGTGGGCCGCGACCGGCATGGCGATACCGCATCGGTTAACCTGCA
This sequence comes from Isoalcanivorax pacificus W11-5, assembly GCF_000299335.2. Lineage (NCBI taxonomy): Bacteria > Pseudomonadati > Pseudomonadota > Gammaproteobacteria > Oceanospirillales > Alcanivoracaceae > Isoalcanivorax > Isoalcanivorax pacificus. The sequence continues at coordinate 1,649,342 of NZ_CP004387.1, forward strand.
CGGCATTGCGAATGCGCCCCGCGATGCGTCGTCATGACGCCGTCGTCGGGGGGTCGGCATACACAAGAAGAATAAAGAGATGCTCAATCAGACGCTGCTCTACACCCTGCTGCTGTATGGCAGTGCCGTCAGTGCTGCCCTGGTAGCGCTGATCATGGCCCAGTTCTGGCGCCGTGAACGGCAACTGGCCTATCTGCTCTGGACCCTGGGCTTTGCCCTGGCGGCGGTCCGCTATCTGTTACCCAGTGTCACCACCGCGCGCGGCGAGACCGCGATCCTGGCCGGCCTGGCGGCGGAATATGCTTCCGGTGGCCGCGGCCTGCTGATGCTGGCCGGTGCCTGGCTGTTCGCTGGCCGCAGCCTGCCGCGTGCCAGTGCGCTGTGGATGCTGCTGCCACTGGGCTGGCTGGGGGTGGCCTGGGCGGCGGGCATGTCATCACCGTGGCGTGCGCTGCCGCTGTCGCTGCTCGGCTCCGCCGGGTACGCCGCGTTGGCGTGGTGCTTCCTGGTGCGCCAGCCGGATTACCGCTGGCACGGCCATCGTTTCTTTGCGCTGGCCTGCGGGCTGATGGCGCTGCACCTGCTGAATTATCCGTTGTTGCACTATTCCCCCTGGATGCCCTGGGGCTATGCGGTGGCGCAGGGGCTGCATTACATGATGGCGATCACCCTGATGCTGGTCTGGGGCCGGCGCGAGCAGCGGCTGGCGGCGCAGGCACTGGATGCCGGTGAACGTGCGCTGCAACACGTGCGGCACAGCCATCGGCGCGAATGGGAGCTGCGCACCTGGACCGACACATTGCTGGGCCAGATTTCCGATGGCGTGGTGATCTGCTCCACCGAGGGCATGATCACCGGCTTCAATCGCGCCGCCGAACAGATTTTTGGCTACGACGCGGAGCAGGTGCTGGGCCAGCCCGTGACCATGCTGGCGCCGCCCGCGCTGCACGAAACACAACGGCATTCGCTGCAGCGGCTGAGTTCGCGCACCTTGCCCGGCAAGGTCGGCTCCCGGCCCTGGGAATTCACCGCGCGGCACGTCACCGGCAGGTTGTTCCCGGTGGAGATCAGCGTCTCGGACATGGAAATCGATCAAGAGCGCCAGTTCATCGCCATCGTCCGCGATGTGTCCGAGCGCCGGCGCCAGGAAGAAAAACTGGCGTACCTGGCCGATCATGACGGCCTCACCGGGTTGCCGAACCGGCGCTGTTTCGAGCGCCGCCTGAGTGAACACCTGGCAGGCTGCCAGGGCGGGTTGCTGGCGTTTCTCGACCTGGACGATTTCAAGCTGCTCAATGATTCGCTCGGCCACAAGGCCGGGGATGCCGCGCTGAGAGCCATGTCGCGCCGGCTGGTGGTGTTGGCCGGCGAAAACATGCTGGCGGCGCGTTACAGCGGTGATGAATTCGTATTGTTTGTGCCGCAGCCCGCGCCGGCCGACGAGCAGGGCTGGGTGGAACGGCTGGTGGCGGCCGTTCGTCAGCCGATAGCGTTCAACGGGGTGGAATTCATGCTCAGCGGCAGCATCGGGCTGGCCCATTATCCCGAGCACGGGCAGGACGTAGAGGAACTGGTGCGCAGCGCCGACCTGGCCATGTACGAGGCCAAGCGCGCGGGCAAGAACAAACATGACTACTACCGCCCGGCGATGCTCACCCAGCTCAACCACAAGGCGGAAATCGCCACGCTGCTCAAGCGGCTCGACCCGGACCGCGAGCTGTGGCTGGCGTTCCAGCCGCGCATGCGCCTGGATGGCCGCCAACTGGCCGGCGCCGAAGTATTGCTGCGCTGGCGCACGCCGGACGGGCGCACCATTCCGCCGGATGAATTTATTCCCGTGGCCGAGGAAACCGGCCAGATCCTGCGCCTGGGTTACTGGGTGATGGAACAGGCCTGCCGCACGCTGTCACGCTGGCCGGCGCAACAGGAGCCGCTGGTGCTGTCGATCAACCTGTCCGCGCGGCAGTTATTTGATGAACGGCTGGTGGACCGCATCGAAGCGCTGCGCCAGCGCTATCATCTGTCTGCCTCGCAACTGGAATTCGAGATCACCGAAAGCTCGGCCATGCGTGACATGCAGGACGCAGTGCGCGTACTGAGCCGCCTGCGCGCGCTGGGCTATGGCCTGTCGCTGGACGATTTCGGCACCGGCTTTTCATCGCTGTCGCACCTGCGCAGCCTGCCGGTGGACACGGTGAAGATCGACCGTTCGTTTATCCGTGACATGGAACAGGACCGGCATGATCGCGTACTGGTGGCGAGCATCATCGAACTGGCCGCCAATCTGGACCTGAATGTGCTCGCCGAAGGTGTGGAAACCGAAGGCCAGCTGCGGCTGCTGGATTCGCTCGGGTGCGATGATGTGCAGGGTTATCTGGTGGCGCGGCCACTGAACGAGGAAGAATTCCTGCGCGACATACTCAATGCCTGGACGCAGCGCACCATCGCGCTTTAGTACTGCGCTGAAAAAAGCCGGGAACGGCGTGTCCGTGCCGGGGCGGCGGTTGCAAAGCGGCACGCCTTTGGCCACAATGCGCGCCTCCTGACCGGCGCGCCCGGTCAGTGTGCAATGGTGGCCCCGTTGGTCCCCCCGCAATGATCAGCTGTGAACCCCGCCAGGCCCGGAAGGGAGCAACGGTAGCAGTGACATCGTGTGCCGGGGTGTGGCTGGCGGGGCCACCTCCATTTTTGGGTCGGACGTCGGACGTCTGACGTCGGACGCTAAAACAGGGATGATGTGGTCCTGGCGTTCTCTGCGCTGTATTGGTTTTTGCGTCCGGCATCTGGCGCCTTGCGCCTGACGCTGATATCGCCTCCAACCTTCCCGGCTGCTCCATACCCGCTTTTCGTGTCAGACGTCCGACGTCCGACGTCCGACGTCCGACCTTCATCCCCCCCCCGCTGGCAGTCACGCCCCCGCTGGGCTAGCATTGCTGTCTTCACTGGATGGCTGCGGATTTCATGAATTATCAGGTTCTTGCGCGCAAATACCGGCCTCGTACCTTCGCCGAGCTGGTGGGTCAGGAGCACGTCTCGAAAGCGCTCACCCACGCGCTGGACCAGGACCGCCTGCACCATGCCTATCTGTTCACCGGCACCCGGGGTTGCGGCAAGACCACCATCGCCCGGATTCTCGCCAAATGCCTGAACTGTGAGCAGGGCGTCAGCTCGCAACCCTGCGGCGTGTGCGACAGCTGCCGCGAGATTGCCGAAGGGCGGTTTGTCGACCTGATCGAAGTGGATGCGGCCAGCCGCACCAAGGTCGAGGACACCCGCGAGCTGCTCGACAACGTCCAGTACGCGCCCACGCGAGGCCGCTACAAGGTCTACCTGATCGACGAAGTGCACATGCTTTCCGCGCACAGCTTCAACGCGCTGCTGAAAACGCTGGAAGAGCCGCCGCCGCACGTCAAGTTCCTGCTCGCCACTACCGACCCGCAGAAGCTGCCGGTGACAATCCTGTCGCGCTGCCTGCAGTTCAACCTGAAAGGGCTGCCGGCGGAGCGCATTGCCACGCACCTGAAAGTGCTGCTCGAGCGGGAGATGATCCGCTTCGAGGAACCGGGCTTGCTGCTGCTGGGCCGCGCCGCGCGCGGCTCCATGCGCGACGCGCTGAGCCTGACCGACCAGGCGATTGCCTTCAGCGGCGAACAGCTGAGCGAAACCAGTATTGCCGCCATGCTCGGCACGGTGGACCGCGCCCATGTGCTGGTGCTGCTGCGGGCGCTGGCCGGTGGCGAGCCGGCCGGGGTGCTGGCGGCACTGGACCAGGTGGCCGAGCACAGCCCGGATGAGCTGTCGCTGCTGGATGAGTTGATCAATACCCTGCATCGCCTGGCGGTGGCGCAGATCGTGCCCGAGCGCGAGAGCGACAGCGCCATCACTGAACTGGCCGGCGCGTTTCAGGCCGAGCAACTGCAACTGTTCTACGACATCGCCGTGCGCGGCCGCCGCGACCTGTCGGACGTGCCGGATGCCCGCGCGGGGCTGGAGATGATCCTGCTGCGCATGCTGGTGTTCCGCCCCGACGGTGTGCTCGCGGGGGGCAGCGACCCGGCAAAAAAGCCCGCTGAGCCGGCGCCGGGTCGTCCCGCGCCGGCTCCGGTGGCCGCTGCCCCGGCACCGGATGCACCACGTCCGAATCTGCGGGCCATCCTCGACAGTGCGCCCACCGCGCCGGCGCCCGCACCGCCGCCTGAGCCTGCCCCGGCTCCCGAGCCACCCCGTGCCGCGCCCGCGCCGACACCGGCGCCGGTACCGGACGAGCGCGAGCTGTCCGATCCGGCTGCCTGGTGGGAAGCCCTGGTAGAGCGGCTGCCGCTGGAAGGCGTGGTCCGCAACCTGGCGCGCAACTGCGTGCTGGTGAGCCGCGAAGGCGGCCGCTGGCAACTGGCGATGCGTGGCGGCTACGACGTGATGAACAGCCGCGAGCGGCTGCAGGCGCTGGAAGCGGCGTTGTCAGAGTACCTCGGCCGTGCCGTGCATCTGCATATCGACGTGGACGATGACGCCAACGGTACCCCGGACGAGCTGGCTGCGCGCCGTCGCGCCCAGCGTCTGGCGCAGGCGAAGGCGGCGCTCAGTGGCGACGCCACCGTGCAGGCGCTGCTTGAAACATTCAATGGCCGCCTCGATGAACATTCCATCGAGCCGCCGGAAACCGATGCCCAGTGAGGTCAGTATGGATTTCGATATCAACAGCCTGATGCAACAGGCCCAGGCCATGCAGGAACGCATGAAAAAGGCGCAGGAAGAAATCGCCAGCGCAGAAGTGGTGGGCGAGGCCGGCGCCGGCATGATCAAGGTGACCATGAATGGCCGCCACGATGTGCGCCGGGTGGAGATCGACCCGAGCCTGATGAGCGAAGACAAGGAAATGCTGGAAGACCTGCTCGCGGCCGCCGTCAACGACGCCGTGCGCCGAGTGGAAAAACACCAGCAGGAAAAAATGGCCGGCATGACTGCCGGCATGCCGATGCCGCCGGGCTTCAAACTGTTCTGAACAGGAAAACGCCGTGAAGCACAGTCCGCTGGTCCAGGGCCTGATCGACGCCTTTACCTGCCTGCCGGGCGTGGGGCCGCGCTCTGCGCAGCGCATGGCCTACCATCTGCTGGAACGCAACCGCGAGGGCGGCGGGCACCTGGCCGAGGCCCTGACCAGCGCCATGGAGGGGGTGCGCCAGTGCAGCCGCTGCCGCAACTTCGCCGAACGGGACCTGTGCCCGATCTGCCTGGACAGCCGTCGCGACCAGAGCCAGGTCTGCGTGGTGTCCTCCCCGGCGGACGTGCTCGCCATCGAACACTCCGGTGAATACCGGGGCCGCTATTTCGTGCTGCTGGGCCAGCTGTCGCCGATCGACGGCATGGGCCCGCGCCAGATCGGCCTGGATCAGCTCGAACAGCAGATCCAGGCCGGCGACATCAGCGAAATCATCCTCGCCACCGGCACCACGGTGGAGGGCGAAGCCACCGCCCACTACATCCTTGAAATGGTCCACGGCACCGCAGTGACCGTGAGCCGCATCGCCCAGGGCGTGCCGATGGGGGGCGACCTGGAGTTCGTCGACGGGGCCACCCTGGCCCATGCCTTTCGCGGCCGTCGGCCAGTCTGACGCCTCCGCTTTTCCAATGGCCGGGCACTGACCAGAGCGCTCAGTCACGGCTATTTGCGTCATTGAATACCAAGCGCTTGCTTGGTAGTGTCGGCTTCATTCTGTTTACCGGGGCCACCCATGAACGCCAGTCTCGATTATTTCAACGATACCCACCGGATGGTGCGCGACAGCGTGCGCAAGTTCGTCGAGAAGGAAATCCTGCCGCACATTGATGCCTGGGAAGAAGCGGGCGAGTTTCCCCGCGAGCTGTACAGCAAGGCGGCGGAAACTGGCCTGCTGGGCATTGGCCACCCGGAAGCCTACGGCGGCGCCGGCGAAAACGACGTGTTCATGAAAGTGGCCGCATCCGAAGAGCTGATGCGCTGCACCTCCGGGGGGCTGGTGGCCAGCCTGGGCTCACTGGACATCGGCCTGCCGCCGGTGTGGAAGTGGGGCAGCGAGGAACTCAAGGCGCGCGTGGTGCCGGAAGTGCTCAGCGGCAAAAAGATCGCGGCGCTGGCGGTCACCGAGCCGGGCGGCGGCTCGGACGTGGCCAACCTGCGTACCCGCGCCGTGCGGGACGGCGACCATTATGTGGTCAATGGCAGCAAGACGTTCATCACCTCCGGTGTGCGCGCCGATTACTACACCGTGGCGGTGCGCACTGGCGATACCGGCTTTGGTGGCGTGAGCCTGCTGTTGATCGAAAAGGGTACGCCGGGGTTTTCTGTCGGCCGCAATCTGAAGAAAACCGGCTGGTGGGCGAGTGACACCGCCGAGCTGTTCTTCGAGGATTGCCGCGTTCCGGCGGGCAACCTGATCGGCCCGGAAAACGGCGGTTTTTTCTGCATCATGACCAACTTCCAGATGGAAAGGCTGATGTTGTGCGTGATGGCCAACATGACCTCGCAACTGGCGCTGGAAGCAAGCCTGGATTACGTGAAGCAGCGCGAGGCGTTTGGCCGTACGCTGGCCGGTTTCCAGGTGACCCGGCACAAGCTGGCGGAGATGGCGACACTGGTCGAGGCCAGCCGTGAATTCACCTACCGCATCGCGGCAAAGATTCAGGCCGGCCAGAACTGCGTAAAAGAAATTTCCATGGCGAAGAACTTCGCCACCAATGTCTCCGACCGGCTCACCTACGATGCGGTGCAGTTGTTCGGTGGCATGGGGTTCATGCGCGAAAGCGTGGTGGAGCGGCTGGCACGGGACAACCGCATCCTGTCCATCGGTGGTGGCACCTACGAGATCATGAATGAAGTGATCGCCAAGCAGATGGGGCTGTGAAGAAAAGCGCCCGGCGTCGCCGGGCGTTGTCGTTCAGGCGCGGATGACCTGCCGCAACCGCCAGCGCAGGCGCCAGCCCAGCAGCACGGCGGCACTGGTCAGCCCGGCCAGCAGGCCAATCCAGAAACCGGCCGGGCCCATGGCCGGCACCAGCCAGTCGGTACGACCGAGGATAAACCCCACCGGCAACCCGATACCCCAGTAGGACAGCAGCGTGTACACCATCGGCACCGCCGTGTCCTCGAACCCGCGCAGGGCACCGTTGGCGGCGACCTGGAACGCATCGGACACCTGATACAGTGCCGCGTACAACAACAGCCCGGCAGCCAGTTGCTGTACCGCCGGGTTGTCGGTATAGATCAGCGGCACCTGCTCGCGCAGCAGCCACAGGCAGATACCGGCGCAGATGCCGGCGCCACCCGTCAGCCACAGTGATGTGCTGGCGGCCCGGCGCACGGCCTCGCCATCGCCGCGACCGCGTTCATTGCTGATGCGCACCGTCACGGCAATCGCCAGGCTCAACGGCAGCATGAATACCAGCGAGGCGAAGTTCAGCGCGATCTGGTGCCCGGCCACGATCACCGGCCCGAGGCTGCTGATCAGCAGCGCAATCACGGCAAAGATGCTCACCTCGAAGAAAATCGTCATGCCCACCGGCAGCCCCAGGCGCAGCATATAGCTGACCTGTTTCGGCTCGAAGACCAGCGGTTTCAGGGTCAGGCGCGCGCGCCGGTAGGCCCGGTGAAAGCGGATATACAGCGCCATCATCAGCGCCATGCACCAGAACACCACGGCCGTGGCCCAGCCGCAGCCGGCACCGCCCAGGGGCTCGAAGCCGAGCTTGCCGTAGATCAGCACGTAGTTGGTGGGAATGTTGATCAGCAAGCCGATGACGCTGATCCACAGCACCGGACGGGTGTGGGCCATGGCTTCCGTGTAGCTGCGCAGCGCCAGGAACAGCGCGGCGCCGGGAATGCCCCAGCTCAGCCCTTCGAGATACCCCAGCACCATCGGCCGCATGGCCGTGTCCACGTCCATCCAGTGCAGCACCGGGGCCATGCTGCGCAGCACCAGCGCGCCGCACAGGCCCAGGCCCAGCGCCAGCCACAGTGCCTGCTGTGCCAGCGGGCTGATGCGATGGTAAGCTGCCGCGCCGAGCTGGCGTGACAGGATCGGCGTAACGCTCATCAGCACGCCGGCCATGAACAGAAACAGCGGCACCCAGACACTCGCACCCACGGCGACTGCGGCCAGGTCGGTGGCGCTGACGCGGCCGGCCATCACGGTATCGACAAAGCCGTTGGCGGTCTGGGCCAGTTGCCCGCCGAGAATCGGCAGGGCGAGTTTCAGTTGCAGCGAGAGCTCAAGGCGCCGGCTGGCAGAGAGAATGGACACAGGCAGGAACCCCTTATGAGGGCGGCTAATCTACCGCATTGTGACGAGGCTGGCGAACCGGATCAGCGGTCGCAGCAGACAGACGCGGCACGGGCAGCGAAGTTCCCGGCGCGGTTTGACAGTGGTGACCTGGAGTGGCTGTTTGCGCAGGTTTTTCTCGCCGCCTACGACACGCGCCTGGAAGGCGGCGCCGACGAGCCGGTCTATCTGCCGGGTGCCCCGAACCGGATTCTCTATACCCGCGATTATTTCCGCAGTGCGCTGCACGAAGTGGCGCACTGGTGCGTGGCCGGTGCTGAACGCCGGACCCGTGAGGACTATGGCTACTGGTATGCGCCGGACGGTCGCGATGCCGCCCAGCAGGCCAACTTCCTGCATGTGGAAGTGGCACCCCAGGCGCTGGAGTTGCTGTTCTGTGCCGCCTGCGGTCACGATTTCCGGGTGTCGCTGGATAACCTCAGCGGCGATGCCGGGGAGGACGGGCCGTTTGCCCGGGCGGTGCATCAGGAAGCGCTGAGGCGCCTGGCCATGGCGGCAGACCAGCGCTGGGTTCGCTGGATGCGCGCCTTGAGCGCGCGTTATCGGGACGGCGCTGCCGTCACGCCTGATTGCCTGCAGGCGGTCCATTCTTTCGGGTGACAGCGTGGCGGAAAAAGAGAAGGCGCCGAATGGCGCCTTCTCTTTTTCCGGGACAGCGTTTGCGCGGCAGCCCGGTCAACTCGGGAAGAAGTTGATCGGGTAATCCCCGCGCCAGGTTTCCACCGGCAGGCTGCCGAAGTCCATGCTGCGGATCACCAGGATCACGCGGCGTTCCAGCTCCTCGTCGTTCAGCTCGGTGGACTTGATGGTCGCACCGCTGACACTGCCGTCCGGTTCGATCACCAGCGATACGATCACCGTGCCCTGCAGCGCCGGATTGCTGCGCAGGGCGCGCTGGTAAACGCTGTTGATACGGCCGGCGTAGCGGTCGAAGGTGCGGCGGATCTGCTCCTCCGTACGGCGGCTCTTGCCGTCGCTGCTCTGGCGTACCGTCGAGGCGGCTTCGGCGTTGCTGGCGATGCTGCTTTCCACCTGCGCCACCTGGCCCCCGGACAGGGTGCCGCTGCCGCCGCCACCACTGGAGACGGAACCGGTGGCGATGCCGCCGGAACGCGAGCCGGCGCGGCTGGTCAGCAGGTCGCGCTGGATGGTCGCGGCTTCGTCGCCGCCGCGACGCAGTTCGCGGCCCTGCACCACCGGCGCCATGTCACGCAGCCCGGCCAGCGAGTCCTCGAATACCTGCAGTTCCTGTTTGGCCCGTTCGCGTGCCTGTTCCACCCGTTCCGGTGTCGGCGGCGGGCGCCGTTGCGGTTCGGGTTTCGGCTCCGGTTCGGGTTCCGGTTTCACTTCTTCCTGCTGCTGCTCCGGTTCGGGTTCCGGCGGCGGGGGAGGCGGCTCTTCTTTCTTGCGCTCCACCACCAGGCGCGCCAGCCGTTCCGGGACTTCCTCCGTGGTACGGTCCACCTTCGGCACCGTGGTGTTCTCGATCATGATGATCAGGAACAGACAGAGCAGGCCGAGCAGTGCCAGGATGCTGTTCTGGCGCAGGCGTTCCCCCGGCAGCGGGTCCCAGGCGAGGGTGCCGCTGACCATGGAGCGCGGACGCTGGGCCGGGGCGGGCGCGGCCTTTGCCGAGTGCTGGTCCAGGCTCATTGCTCGTCCTCCTCGCTGGTGCGCAGCACGGCGAACGCCAGCCTGGTGTACTCGGTCTGGTTGGCGCTCTGCATGATGCGTTGCAGCACGGCGTAGTCGGTCTGCCGGTCGGCCATGATCATCAGTTCGCGGCCGTCTTCCATCGGGCCGGTCAGTTGCGCGGCGCGGGCAGCAAAGCCATTCAGTTCGGTGACCAGGGCGGCAATGGTGCGCTCCTCACCGGCCATGGCGTCGGTGACGCTGATCAGCGGGCGCTCCTGCAGCAGGATCATGTTCTGGCTGACCTGCAACGTCAGCACCTCGCTGGGCACTTCCTGGGCGGTGGACTCGGGCAGCACGATGTCCGGGTTGTCCGGCAACTGCTGTGAGTTGGAACTGTTCACCAGCAGGAAGAACACCAGGATGGTGAAGATGTCCATCAGCGCGGTCAGGTTCAGGCCGCTGACCTTGCGGCGGCGGCTGTAATGCCGTGCCTTGCGCTGTGCGCGCGGTGACTGCTTTCTCATGACGCACCTCCCGCACGGCGTGCATCCGGCGGTGCCGAACCGATGCCGATGTCCGGGAACAGCTCACGCTTGATGCGCTGGCCGTTGAGCGTCACGTTGCGCAGGCGCACGGTGTCCATGGTCTGCACCAGCAGTTCGTAGGATGTATCGTCCTCGCACAGCAGGGTAATGTCGGTAATGTCCGGAAATTGTTCTTTCACCTGCACCAGGAAAGTGTGCAGGGCATCCCGGTCGTGCGCACCGTCTTCGGTGTTGGGCACGATCTTCAACGGGCCGCTCTGGCGATCGATCACCTCGAAACGGTCCTGATAGATCAGTACTTCAAGCACCAACGGCCGCTGACTGTCCGGGTCAGAGGGGGCTGCGTTGTCCGACGGCAGGTTCAGTTGCAGGACAGACACCTGCGCGAACACCGCGTTCAGCAGCAAAAACGGAATCAGCACCACCATCAGATTCAGAAAAGCGGTGATGTTCAGCTCCACCTCGTCGTCACGTTCTCGTTTGCGAAACCGCATACCGGCTCCTTGACAGCAAGTGGGTGGTTAACGGTTGGCGCTTACTCGGCATCGGGCTTGCGCTGTTCCTGCTGGCTGATGGCAAGGCGGTAGACGTTGATGAATTTCACCGAGGCCATTTCCATGCTGTCGACGATCTTGCTGGTCATCGAGTTGATGAAGGCGTGGGCCAGCAGCAGCGGAATGGCGGTGATCAGACCGAACGCGGTGGTGTTCATGGCGACGGAAATGGAGGCAGACAGCAGGTCGGCCTTTTGTGCCGGGTCGGCGCTGGCAACGGCGGTAAAGGCCGCGATCAGACCCAGAATGGTGCCGAGCAGGCCGAGCAGGGTGGCGATGTTGGCCAGCGTGGCGATGTAGCCGGTGCGGGTCTCCAGACGTGGCAGCACTTCCATCAGGCCCTCTTCCATGGCCAGTTCCACGTCTTCGTGGCGGCGCGAGGTGCGCGCGCGTTCCAGGCCGTAGCCGATCACGCGGGCGATGCCGGTGTCGTTTTCACGCACGGCTTCCATCGCCTGGCGGAACTGGGCTTTGGTCAGCAGGGGGAAAATCTCGGCCCAGACTTTGCGGTTGCGGCCCTTGACGCTCTGCAGGTAGATGATGCGCTCCAGGGTAATGCCAAGGCCGACGGCCAGCACCACCAGGATCGGGTACATGAACAGACCGCCGTCCTGGATGAAGGCGACGATGGTGGCAACAAGGCCCGGATCCGCAACGGTGGTGGCGGTATCGAGGGTCGCAGTTGACATGTGGATCTCCTGAGCAGTGTTGAGAGTGGTTGGCGTAGCAGGCTGTTGAAGACAGCCTGTGCTGACGGCTGATCAGGCCGTCAGCAAAATCAAACGCGACAAGCGGTTGATTTTCCGTGTCCACCTTTGCGGACCTGCGCCGCAAAGGTGGCTTGAAAAAGCATCTTCGATGCTTTTTCAACACCCTGATAGGGTGAAGTCAGTCCAGGAACAGGCTGTCGTCCTGGCTGCGCTGGTTCAGCAACTGGTGGTATTCCACCTCGCGCATCAGCACATCCGGGTCCAGCGGTTCCAGTACCCGGTCGAGCAGTGCCGAGGTCGGGTCCTTGCGTTCGAGTTTTACTTCGCGGTCTTTCCAGGGCACCACGTTGAGCACGGTGGGGGCTTCCTGGGTGCCGATGATGTTGGTGCCCACGGCCGGTTCGGCGTCCTGGGCGTGGGCACAGAACGGGATCAGCAGCAGGGCGGGCAGCAGCAGGCGCAAGCTCATGATTTGTTGTCCTCTGCGGCGACGGCGGCCTGGGGCACGCGCCGTTCAAGGTCGGTGATCCAGTTGGCGACGGTCTGGTCCGGCTGTTTCTGTAACGCCTGGTAGCGACGGAAATGCGCCAGCGCGTCGGCGGGCTGTTGCAGGTACAGCTCGGCCAGCACGCCGAGATTGAAATGGGCGCGGGCGTACATCGGGTCGAGCGTGACGGCCTGCTGATAATGCGCGGCGGCTTCATCAAAACGGCCCTGCTCGCGCAGTGCCAGCCCCAGTGCGTTATGTGCATACGGGTTGCGTGCATTGACCTGGAGCGCGCGGCGCAGCGCGTTTTCCGCGTCGTCAAAACGGTCCTGCTGCAAGGCGATCAGGCCCAGGTTCACCCACGGGCCGGACAGCAGCGGATAGCGTTCGGCGATGTCGCGGAACAGGCTTTCCGCGCGCGCCGCGTCGCCATCGCGCAGCGCCTGCAGGGCATTGAAATAATCATTCATGGCGGCGGCTGCCATCGGTTCTGCAGCAGCATCGTGAGGCACCGGCGGGATATGCACGGCATCGCTGTCGGCGGCGGCCGAGCCGGTGCGCTGGTCAGCATAGCGCGATACGGCCCGTTCGCCGTCGCCGGGCACAGGGGTGGTGCTGCAACCGTGCAGTAGCGCTGTGCTGCACAGCAAGGCCAGCGACAGCTTAGTAAATGATGTCGACATAGGGTTCGACCTGTTCAAATTTCGCGTAACGTCCCGGCAGCAATTCGCCCAGCGCGGCGAAGCTCTGTTTGACCCACTCGTCATAGATGTCGTCCACCACCAGATCGGTGTTGGCGATCAGGATATCGATGGCCTGGTCTTCATACGGCAGCGCCTGTTCCTCCAGCAGCAGCTCGTACATTTCCAGTTCCAGCTCGTCCAGATTGCCGGGGCGTTCGCTGTCCATGATGTCGAGGGCGAGCTGACGGTACATTTCGCCGATCTTGTAGTTGGCGGCGGTGGCGAACTCGGCCACGCCGATGGCGGCGACCTGCTCATAGCTGGCCAGTGCACTGCGCATGGCGGTGGTTTTCTGCTCCAGGCTGCGGCGCAGCGGCTGGGTCAGGCGAATGTCGCGGAACGTCTCGAACTTCGGTTCGGCCAGGGTGAAGGCCGCCCAGGCGCCCAGGTAGGCAATGCGCACGCTGGGGGCATCGCCGGCGTCGCGCCAGGTCTGGATCAGCTTGTCGAGCCAGAAGTCGCGGCGTTCCAGGTCGCCGCCTTTTTCATACAGCGAGGTCAGGCGGTACTGGGCTTCGGCGCGCACGTCGATCGGGTCCGGGTAGGCCCAGACGTATTTGCGATACAGCCGCACGGAGCCGGCCAGGTCGTCGGCACGGTCCTGCATTTCGGCAGCCTGCCAGAGCGCCTGCTGGCCCAGCTCGGGATCGCTGTCGGCGTAAGTGTCGGCAATGCGTTCCAGCTCCAGCGCGGCAGCGCCGAAGTTGCCGGTCTTTTCATAGGCCAGCGCCAGTTTGTCCGGCACGGTGGCGGTGAGCGGATCATCCGGATAGCGCCTGCGGAAATCTTCCAGGATGGTGATAGCGCTGCCGTGGTCTGCCAGCTCCAGGTACAGGGTGGCGGCATCGAATTCTGCGTTCTTGCGGATGCTCGCCTGCGGATACACGTCGGCGACGCGCAGGAACATGGCGGCCGCAGCGGCCAGCTCGCCGGTTTCCTGCAGGCCTTCGGCCTGACGATACACGCTGGCGGCGAGGCGTTCCTGGTAGGTGGTCTTTTCCGTGGCGCTCAGGCTGGGCAGGCCGATCAGGGTGCTGTAGGCGTACTCCGCCACATCGTAGCGGCCCAGATCGAATTCGCCGTTGGCAATGGTGGCCCAGCCGTAGCGCAGCATGTCCGCCGGCGGTGGCGGCTGGCGATTGACCAGCAGGCCGGCGGTGGCGACGGCGCCGGTGACGTCGTTGCGCGAGAGCTGGTCTTCGCTGACGTTGTACAGCACCTGCGCTGCCTGTTCGTGCGCGGGCCAGGCGGCGGCGAAGCGCAGGCCGCTGGCAATCTTGCGTTGCAGCCAGGCGTCGCGGGCGGCGGCCTGCTGTTCGGTGTCGGCGGGCAGGCCGCCCATCAGTGCCTGATAGGCCACCAGCGCGAAATAACCGGCGCTGTCGGCGTCGGCGTAGTCCGGATATTCGTAGGCCGTGCGCTCGAATTCTGCCACGGCGCCCGCGTAGTCCTGCGCGGCGTACAGGGCTTCGGCATAGCGGTGATTGATGCTGGCCTGATTGGCTGCCGGGGGCGGTGTGTCCAGGTATTCGCGGTACCAGCGCACTGGCGCGGCGTAGGCTTCTGCGGGGGAGGCCTGCTTGCCGGCAGTCTGCTGCGCCAGCGCGTGGTAGTGCTGGGCCAGGTCGAGAATATGGCCTTTCAGCAGGTCCACATAACCGGCGCGGATATCCGGCTGGGCGGCCCAGAAGCGGCTGTTGACGCCGTAGCGCTCGACGAACTGTTCCTTCGCCGGCAGCACCAGCGTCGGGAAACCACCTTTCTGGTAGGCCTCGATCTGCAGGGTGGAGAATTCCGGTGCGCGTGGACCGTCCGGGTAGGTGCTGACGAAACGGTCGTAGCTGTCGGCGGCGTCGCGGAAGCGTTCCTGCTGCAGATAGGTGTCGCCCAGGTTGCGATAGACATCGCCTTCGTAGGGGCGGCTGCCGTGCTCGGCAAACCACTGGTGTACAGACTCGGCGCCGTCGAGATTGGTAAAGGTCAGGCTGATGACGCGCGCGGTATCCTGCATCAGCTTGGCCTGCATGGTGGCCGGGTTGTCCAGTTCGGGTTTGCCATGCAGACGGTCGGTGAGCGCAAAGAACTGTGTCAGCGCGAGCCGGTAGTCGCCGAGCTTGTAATGGCTCCAGCCCAGCTTGTACAGCGATTGCAGCAGGAAGTCGTTATCGCCGCCGGTGCGGATCACTGCGCCGTAGGCGTCGGCGGCGGTGTCGAATTCGCTGTTGGCGAACAGCAACTCGCCGCGGCGGAATTGCGCCTCGACGTAGTACTCGCTGTCCGGGTGTTCGCGCACCAGGGCTTCCAGTGACTGCAACGAACCGTTCAGGTCGCCGGCCAGGTCGTAGGCCTTGGCCAGCTGGTACCAGGCGTCGGCACGTTCGGCCGGGTCGCGGGTGCTTTCCAGCAGGGTGCGATAGAGCAGGATGGCGGTGCGGAAATCGGTATCGAGATCGGCGTCCTGCAGGTTGGAGCGCATGTCGCCGGCCAGGCCGAGCAGGGCGTAACGCTGTTCGCGGTCGGTGGCGGTTTCGGCTTCGCGCAGGAAATTCTCGTACAGCATGCGATCAATGTTGCGATCATATTCGCCGGTGGTGTCCACCGACGGCGCAGCCTGTTGTGCGGGGTCATCAAAGCTGCGGCGTTCGGCGGTGTTCATGGCCAGGTCGGCCATGCGGCGCAGCGGCCGGGCGCGCTGTTCCGGTTCCGGCAGCAGGGCAATGGCGCGGCGGTAGTTTTCCAGCGCCATTTCCGGGGAGGCGTTTTCCAGTGCTTTTTGTTCGATGACGATGTCGTGCTGTTCCAGATCTGCGAGCGTCGTGCCGCTGTAGCGGCCGGCGGCGGGATCGGCGGGCGGTGCGCTGGCGCAGCCGGCAAAGGTCAGCGTGCCGGACACGAGCATGATGGCTGCGGACAGCCGTTGCAGGGGAAAACGTCTCATGGGCGGTCCCCCCGTCCGCTGTTGGCGGAGGTGTCCTGCAAGCGGGCCGCAGACAGGTGTGCCTCGGCCAGGTGCTCGCCCAGACGCACGCGCTGCTGCGCGAGCACCCGCAAGGCGTCGTTTTTCAGCACCTGCCCCAGATCATTGATGGCGCTATCGGCGTCGGCCAGCAGCCGGTCGATGCGTTGTTCTTGTGCGTTCAGACGTGCCCCCAGGTCACTGCGCAGCGCTAGGCTGGCATCCCGCACCAGTTGTTCCAGTGCCGCAATACGCAGGCCGACCAGTTCGGCGTCGGTGCGCAGGGCAGCACTGTCCTGTTCTTGTCGCTGGCGTTGTTCCGGGGCCTGGTTTGCAATGTCCCACAGCAGCAGTCCGCGCAGGCGAGCGAGACGGTCACGCTGTCTGCTGCTGCCACGGCCGCTGTCGAGCAGGGCGTCGATGCGCTGCCACATGATCAGTTGCGGCAGGCCAGCCAGATCTTCCGGTGTGTCGATGTCCAGTTGCCGGGGCATCCCCATCGCCAGCAACATCGTGCTGTCTGAGAGTTGTTGTTGCTGTTGGCGCAAGGCCACCAGCTCAGCACGTATGCGCGGCAGAATACCATCGAGCTGGTGCTGTCGCTGTGACAGAGTCGCCAGTAACACCGGCAGTTCACGCTGGTGCCGGGCGAGGGTGTCACGCAGGCGTACCAGCTGCTGATACTGGCGATAGTTCTCGGCGAAACCACGTTCGGCGAACAGCGCATGCAGATACGTTACCTGTGCTCCCCGGGCAGTGCCGAAGCGGGTCAGCCAGGCCATCGGGTCGCTGCTGCGGCTGTCCACCTGGTCCGGGGTGAGGCTGGCCAGCCAGCCGGCCTCGTCGACGCTGCGGATGGCCTGTTCGATGTCACGCAATGCGTTCCGGAATTGCTCGGCGGCGAAACGGTAACCGGCCAGCGCCTGGGTCTGTGCACCGAGGTCTTCGTAGGCGCGCGGGGCCAGCAGCATGGCTTCCTGCACGGATTCGTGCGCCGGGTTGCGGCGTACCAGCTCCAGCCACAAGGGCAGGGCGGCGCGTGCAGCACCGCGTTCGTAGTTGGCCAGGCCGAGCGCCATCAGGGCTTCGTTGGAAAACGGGCCGTCGGCGCGGATGCGAAGCAGGGCGGCGCGGGCCTGGTCGAAGCGCTGGCGTTGCAGCTCGGTCAGGCCGATGGCCAGGGCGGCGCGGTCTTTCAGGGCATTGATTTCCTCATCGCCCGGCGGCAGCCCGGCAACACGGTCGAGCCGGGCCAGGCCGGCGTCGGTCTGGTCGGCGCGGATCATGGCCACGCCGATGTTGTAGCCGGCGTACGCGCCGGCCAGGCTGTTCGGGTCGACGGCGTCCAGTTCGCGGGTGGCGGCGCGGAATTCGCCCTGGTTGATCAGGATGTTGGCCAGCATCAGTTGCCGGCGCGGTTGTTGTTCGGGTTTCAGGTCGCGCAGGCGGTTGCTTTCCAGAATGTCACGCGCGGCGTCGTACTGCCCCTGGCGATAGTGCAGGTCGGCCTTGTGCAGCCAGGTTTCCGCGCGGGTGCGGGAGAGGATGTCCTGCTTGAGCAGACGATCGAAGATTTCCTCGGCCTGGGCGGGCAGCCCGTAGTTGACGAACAGTTCACCGAGCAATAGTTCGGCATACTCGGTGTGCTCGTCGAACAGGCCGCGCACCTGGTTTACTTTCAGCCCGGACAGGGCGGCGAACTGATGATCGCTGTAGTAATCGAAAATCGCTTCGCCGAACGCCAGATAGCGCTGTTCTTCCAGCCCGAGTGACAGCGGGCCGAGCGGGATGTCCTCGAACAGTACCAGGCGGGTGCTGCTCTCCTGGGCGCTGGCCGACGTCAACGCCATCAGCACGCCCAGCGCCACGGCGCCGAGTCGACGGGGAAGGCGGCGCATGGTCACTCGTCCCATTCACGGAATTCGAAGCGGTGCTGCATGGCGTCAAGATCGTCCACCACGCGCAGTTCGATCAGCTTCCGTCCGGGGCCTTTGTCGAAGGTATAGGAAGTGGTTTTCTGGTAATCCTTGCCGCGCGGGTCGTAGCCGGTAATGGTGGCTTCGAGCACGTTGCGCCCGCTCTGGATGTTACCGGTGTACAGGCGCTGGATGCCGCCCTTGGTCAGTGCGTCGAACTCGGCATCCGTGTAGAAGTGGTAGCCGACGTGCTGACCGTTGAGGGTCAGGTTCACATCCACCAGCCGGATCGGCGTGCCGACATCCACGGACAGGAAGAACGCGGCCTGGGAGCTGGGGTAGAGGAGTTCTTCCTCAAGCAGCGTCAGGTCACGGTTGAGGTCGAGCACACCTTGCTTGAGAGTCTGGATACGCTGGGAAAGCCCTTCGTCCTGGGCAACGGCAACTTGCACACAACCCACCATGGCCGCGAGGACCATGAGTACGTGTCGGATTTTCATTGTTATGGCCTGAGGCTGTTTTTATGTATGTATCACTGGCCGCGAGAGACGACCTATTTCCTGATATCTGAGCCACGTCGCAGTCTCCACCCCGATTGCGTCGCGGAAGCCTCTTTGTAACTGAGAAGAAAGACTTAAATCAAGTCCGGTGGGTGCAGGCTTTTCTTCCGGTGGCGGGCGTTGCGGCCAACATCGGGGCTTGCTATCGCCGGATCATGCCGAAGCGGTGTCTTTTTTGCCGGGGGCGGTATCATGGCCGGCGCTGCCGCCGGAGGAATATTGTGACGAACGTGCCGACCATCATTGCTGATGAAAACATGCCTGCGCTGGAACTGTTCAGCGGGTTGGGCGAGGTGCGCACCGTGCCCGGCCGGCCGCTGCCGCGTGCTGCACTGACCGGGGCACAGGTGCTGCTGGTGCGCTCGGTGACGCGGGTGGACGAAGCGCTGCTGGCCGGCACGTCGGTGCGGTTTGTCGGCTCGGCCACGATTGGCACCGATCATGTGGACCTGGATTATCTGGCGCGGGCCGGCATCCGCTTTGCCCACGCGCCGGGCTGCAATGCGATGGCGGTGGCGGAATATGTGTTGCAGGCGGTACTGGCCTGGGCGCTGGACAATGGCCGCGCACTGCAGCGTTTGCGCGTCGGCCTCGTCGGGCTGGGCAATGTGGGGCGCAGTGTGGCCGGCCTGCTGGAGGCAGTGGGCTGTACGGTGGTGGCCAGCGACCCGCCGCAGGTGGAGGCCGGCGCGCAGACGGCGGTGCCGCTCGGGACACTTGAACAGGTGCTGGCCTGCGATGTGATCAGCCTGCATGTGCCATTGACCACCGCCGGCCCGCACCCGACACACCATCTGCTGGATGCCGCCCGGCTGGCAGCGCTGACCCCCGCGCAATTGCTGATCAACACCTGCCGGGGGCCAGTGATCGATAACCGGGCCCTGCTGGCGCGGCTTGAAGCCGGGCAGGGGCCGGTGACGGTGCTGGATGTGTGGGAGCAGGAGCCGCAGGTGCCGCCGGCGCTGCTGGCTGCGGTGTGGCGTGGTTCGCCGCATATCGCCGGCTACAGTGTCGAGGGCAAGGTGCGGGGGACCTGGATGTTGTACCGGGCGCTCGGCCAGTGGCTGGGTGTGGATGCCTCACGTGCGATGCCGCAACAGGCGCCCGTCCGGACGTGGGAAGCGCCGGTGGCATCCATGGCGGACCTGCTGGCGCTGTTGCGCACGGCCTACCGGCCGGAAGAGGACCACCGGCTACTGCGCGAGGCCATGGGCCTGCCGCCGGAGGGTGGGTCTCGGGAAACGTGGGTGCCGCTGACGGATGTCACGCGGGGCACGAATTTCGATCAGTTAAGAAAGACGTACCGGGTACGTCATGAAACAGCGGGTCTGCGGGTCACCGGCGCGGTGGCACCGGTGTGGCAGACCGTGCTCAGCCGGCTTGGCGTTGTTGTGTCGCAGTAGCCGGGTAGTGCCAGGCGCGCTCCAGATGCGCACAAGCCTGCTGTACCATATCTTCCGTGATCGGGATTTCGCGTCCCTGTGCATCGATCAGGGCGGCACCATTGAAATCCTTTTCCCAATCTGGTGTGGCCTGGGTGTCGGTTTTCCGGTTCATGGTTCACCTGCCTTGATGGTTGCGTGTCAAAATGATCGGCCAGGTCAGCGACCGATACAGCCTCTACGCTACCGCGTCCGCTGCCTGCCAGCCAAGGTAAGTATTGTTTCCGGATATGACTCTTTCATGAAAAAAACACTGCATTTCGTAGCTCTCTTATGCAAAAAACAGCGGCTTTGCCGGTAGCGGCCGAGGAGGCAGGGTGATGTCAGAACAGGTACCCCGGCCACTGTGCATCGGGCTGCTGGTCAACCCGCTCGCAGGTCTGGGCGGCGCTGTGGCACTCAAGGGCAGTGATGGCGCGGACACCGTGGCCGAGGCGCTGTCCCGGGGTGCCGTGCCACAGGCCGGGCCGCGTGCGGTGCGGGCGCTGGCGGCACTGCGCGACAGTGGCGTGCCGGTACGGCTGCTGACCTGGGGTGGCGAGATGGGCGAGCGCTGGGCGGCGGAGGCAGGGGTGCCGGCGCAGGTGCTGGGCCAGCCGTCCTCACCGAGCACCCCGCCGGACACCCGGGAGGCGGTCCGGACACTGGCGGCGGAGGGCATCGACGTGCTGCTGTTCGCCGGCGGGGACGGCACGGCCCGCGATGTGTACGACACGCTTGGCACCGGGCTGCCGGTGCTGGGGATCCCGGCCGGCTGCAAGATGCACTCCGGCGTCTATGCCGTGAACCCGGAGGCGGCCGGCAGCCTGCTCGGAGCGCTGGTGCGCGGCGAGCTGGTGGGGCTGACCGACGGCGAAGTGCGGGATATTGATGAGCAGGCGTTCCGCGATGGCATCGTCAGGGCACGTTACTACGGCACACTGCGGGTGCCGGACAACAGCCGTCTGCTGCAGCAGGTGAAATGCGGCGGGCGTGAAACCGAGGATATGCAGGTCACGGAACTGGCGGCCTGGATGGCCGGGCAGCTTGAACCGGATACCTGGTATCTGATGGGCTCCGGCTCCACGGTGGCCGAGGTGATGACACAACTTGGCCTGCCGAATACGCTGCTGGGCGTGGATGTGGTCAGAAACGGCGAGCGAGTGGCGGCGGATGTGACGGCGACGGAGATTCTGGCGTTGATTGGCGATGCGCCGGCACGTGCGGTGATCACCGTGATCGGCGGCCAGGGGCATCTGTTCGGGCGCGGCAACCAGCAGTTCAGCCCGGCGGTGATCCGCCGGCTCGGACGTGACCATTTCCATGTTCTTGCCACGCGACTCAAGCTGGCGTCGTTGCGGGGGCGGCCGTTACAGGTGGATACCGGCGATGCTGCGCTGGATCGGGCACTGGCCGGCTGGATGCCCGTGGTCAGCGGTTATGAGGATCAGGTGTTGTACCCGGTCGGGGCCGAGCCCTGAGCGGAGAATGAAAAGGGCGCCAGCGGCGCCCTTTCCCCTTTTCATATGCATCAACCGTGCCGCTGCTCGCGCAGCGCGGCGATACGGTCGTCCAGCGGCGGGTGCGAATGGAACAGGGATTTCAGCCCCTGGCGCAGGCCCATGTTGATGCCGAACGCGGTCAGTGATTCCGGCATCTGGTCCGGCACGCCGCTCTCCGCTTTCAGGTGTTCCAGCGCGGAGATCATGCTCTGGCGATTGGCCAGTTGCGCGCCGGCCGCGTCGGCCCGGTATTCGCGGAAGCGCGAGAACCACATGACGATGGCGGTGGCCAGGAAGCCGAGCAGGATCTGCGCGACGATGGACACGATGTAGTAGCCCGGCCCGTAGCCGCGCTCGGTCTTGAACACCACCCGGTCGACCACATGGCCGATCACCCGCGAGAAGAAGATCACGAAGGTGTTCACCACGCCCTGGACCAGTGTCAGGGTGACCATGTCGCCATTGGCGACGTGGCCGATCTCGTGCGCCAGCACGGCACGGATTTCGTCGCGGCTGAAACGCTGCAGCATGCCTTCGGACACCGCGACCAGTGAGGCATTGCGGTTCCAGCCCGTGGCAAAGGCGTTGGATTGCTGGGCCGGGAAGATACCCACCTCCGGCATGCCGATGCCGGCCTTGGTGGACAGCTCGCGTACGGTGGTCACCAGCCACTGTTCGGCCTGGGTGCGGGGCTGGTCGATGACCTGGACGCGGGCCGCACGTTTCGCCATCCACTTGGACATGAACAGGGAAATCAGCGAGCCGGCGAAGCCGAACACGGCACTGAAGATCAGCAGGGCCTGCAGATCCAGGTCGACGCCGTTCTGCGCCAGAATCGAATTCACGCCAAGCAGGCTGAGAACGACGCTGGCCACCGCCAGCACGGCGATGTTGGTGAGCAGGAACAGGGCTATGCGCATCATGTGCTGAGACTCTCCAAGATAGTCACGGGGCAGGGCGGATGGGGTCGCCACCCGCGCCGGGGAATTCTGACAGTGATTTTGTGGTCTTGTGCCCCGAATTCAAGCGGATGCGGCTTTTTTTTGTTGCCAGCGGTGACCGGTGCCGGCACGACGCAACCGCCCGGATACCGTATGATCCTCGCTGGCGGCGGGCGCCGCCGCCGTGCCGGACTACTGCGAAAAGGAAGCCCTGCGTGTCCCTGGACAAAATGCTGGCCGAACTGGCCAATCCGGAAACCAGTGCCGTGAAGTCCATGGTGCTGATCGTCGACTGGCTGCGGCCGGGCCGGCACGAGGCCACCGACGCGGTGGCTGACCGCATGACAGGGCTGGCCGCTATCTTACAGGCCAGACCCGACCTCCACCAGCAACTCGCCGAACGCCTGCAGGGCTGGCTTGATGAAGCGCGCTTCTTCCAGTTGCTGACCGGGCTGGGGCTGTATTCCCGTCGCGGCTTTCTCAAGGAAATGGGCGAGCGCCTGTATGAGCGCCTGAATCCGTCGCCGGTCAACATGACCAGCGTGAAGGACGTTTTCTTCATCGTCTTTCGTCGCAAATCCGATATTGAATGGGTGGCCCAGGTGCCGGATGACGCCTGGGTCAGCCTGCTGTTCACCTTGTGGCAGTTTTCACCAGAAGCGCTGGCGAGCACGCAGGAACGGCTGTGCCACGAAGTGCTGTATGCCATCGAGCTGTTGTCGATCTGGATTGCGGCAGAAGAGCTGGAGCCGGCGATCCTGCGCCTGGACCCGCGCATCCTGAAACGGGATTCGGCGTTTGTGGCCTTGCAGCGCGAGCTGGCGCTGTATACCCAGGCGTATCCGAAATGGCTGAGTGATCCCGAGACGGCCCGCCTGGACGATGCCCACGCCCGCGTGCTGCTGGAACAGTGCGAAGAAGAAATCGCCCGCCTGCGCCGGCGCACGGTGAACTGCGGCACCAGCGTGGCGCTGACGCATCTGCTGGAACGTCTGAGCCAGACGCTGGCGCGCATCGAACTGCTGCTGGACGTGGTCGATCCGGATGACCCGGAAAAGCGCCGGCGCCGGGGTGTGGAGCTGTTCCGGCAACTGGTGCAGGCGATGGCGGCGCGGCACAGTGTCGGTGCCCTCTGGCAACAGAACACCCGCCTGCTGGCGCGCAGTGTCACGGAAAACTCCAGTGACCATGGCGAGCACTACATCGCCGGCAGCCGCCGGGAGTACTTCCGCATGCTGGCGTCCGGGGCGGGCGGCGGTTTCATCATTGCGTTCATGGCGCTGATCAAGATACAGATTCTGGGGCTCGGGCTGGCGGACTTTCCGCAGACGGTGCTGGTGAGCCTGAACTATGGGTTGGGGTTCGTGCTGATCCACATGCTGTACTGCACGGTGGCCACCAAGCAGCCGGCGATGACGGCGGCGAGCATCGCCGAAAAAGTGGAACAGGGTGAGCACGGCCGGGCCAATGCGCGCAAGCTGGCCGAACTGCTGGTGCGGGTGGGCCGCACACAGTTTGTCGCCATTCTTGGCAATGTGGCGGTGGCGTTGTCGGTGGCGTTTCTGATCGGCTGGGGCTACAGCCAGTGGCAGGGCGGTGCGCCACTGATCGGCAGTGAGCGGTACGATTACATTCTTTCCGGGATTCATCCCTGGCAAAGCCCGGCGCTGTTCTATGCGGCGATTGCCGGGTTGTGGCTGTTCGTGTCCGGTCTGATCGCCGGCTGGTTCGACAACCGTTCCGCGTACCTGGACATGGAGGCGCGCTTGCGCGGCCATCCGGTGCTGCGTGCCGTGTTGCCGGCCGGCGCCCGCGACTGGCTGGCGCGTTACGCGAGCGAGAACTACGGTGCCCTGATGAGCAACTTCACCTTCGGTGTGCTGCTGGGGTCCACCGGCTATATCGGCCATCAACTGGGCCTGCCGATTGATATTCGCCATGTGGCGTTTTCGTCTGCCGATGTGGGTTACGCGATGTCAGTGGATATTCCCTCGGCGCAGGCGTTTGTCTGTTTTGTACTGTTTGCGCTGCTGATCGGGGGCGTCAACCTGGTAGTGAGTTTTGCCCTGGCGTTGAACGTGGCGCTGCGTGCACGGGGTACTCGCATCGCCAGCATCAGCAAACTGCTGAAGGCGTATTTCCAGGTGCTGCGCGAGCGACCGGCGGGCTTGTTGTACCCACCGCCGGATACGGTTCCTGCGGAGGAAGATGTGGTCCCGGAGGGTAAGCCGGAAAAAAAGGACGAGAAGAAAAGCAGCGGCGACAAGGCGGCCTGATGTCAGTCGTCCCGTGGTTGGCGCTGATAGTGGGGCAGGGTGGCCGGTGAGGTCACTGCCTCCGGACGGTTCGCCAGGAAGTAGCGCATTACAGCACTGATATCGGCGGAATGACCGCCGCGCAGGGCGGCGCGAATCTGCTCCACCAGGGCGCCTTTTTCCGCCATCAGGGTACCAGGCAAGTTGGCGGGTGGTTCTGCCAGGCGCAGGTCGCTGGCGGCGCTGAGCAGCACGAATGCCTTGTTGGTGAGCACGGCCTGATCAATGCCGTCCTGGTAGATCAGGCTGTCGTAGCGCAGGTAGCCTTCGCTGGCCAGCCACAGCAGGGTGCCGAGGCAGGCCATGTAGCGTTTGGAGTGCAGGCCGACTTCGTCCGGCTCGTCCGGGCCGGAGATGTCTTCCACATAGATGGCCTGCGGGCGCGGGAAGGCGTTGTACAGGTGCAGCAGGATCAGCGCCGCATCGCGGCAGAAGTCGTCGATGTGGATGTCGGCCATACCGTGCCCCGTGATTCCCGGTTGCTGATTGCCGTTGCTACTTGCGCATGCGCGCCAGATAGCGCCCGATGCGGCTGATGGCTTCCTGGATGTCGTCCAGTTGCGGCAGGAACACGATGCGGAAGTGATCCGGTTTCGGCCAGTTGAAGGCCGTGCCCTGGACGATCAGCACACGTTCCTGGCGCAGCAGGTCCAGCGCGAAGGCTTCGTCGTCGTCAATGCGGTAGACGTCCGGGTCCAGGCGAGGGAACAGGTACAGCGCGGATTTCGGTTTGACGCAGGACACACCGGGAATCTCGTTCAGCAATTGCCAGGCCAGGTCACGCTGCTTGCCGAGGCGGCCGCTGGGCAGGACCAGATCGTCGATGCTCTGGTAGCCGCCGAGGGCGGTCTGGATCGCATGCTGGGCCGGCACGTTGGCGCACAGGCGCATGGAGGCCAGCATTTCCAGGCCCTCAATGAAGTCCTTCGCCAGGTGCTTGGCGCCGGAGATGATCATCCAGCCGGACCGGAAGCCGGCAGCGCGGTACGCTTTCGACAGGCCGTTGAAGGTGACGAACAGCAGGTCCTCGGCCATGGAGGCGATGGACACATGCTGCTCTTCGTCGTAGAGGATCTTGTCGTAGATTTCGTCGGCGAACACGATCAGGTTGTGCTGCCGGGCGATCTCCAGCATTTCCTGCAGGAAGGCGCGGCTGTAGTTGGCGCCGGTGGGATTGTTCGGGTTGATGATCACCAGCGCGCGGGTGCGCGGGGTGATCTTGGCGCGAATATCGTCCAGCGCCGGCTGCCAGTCCTGTTGTTCGTCGCACAGATAATGCACCGGATTGCCGCCGGCCAGCCGCACGGCGGCGGTCCACAGCGGGTAGTCCGGGGCAGGAATGAGGATTTCGTCGCCGTTGTTGACCAGCGCCTGCATCGACATGACGATCAGCTCGGAGACGCCGTTGCCGAGGATGATATCGTCGATGGTGACGCCTTCGATGCCCTTTTCCTGGCAGTAGTGCATCACCGCCTTGCGTGCCGGGAACAGCCCCTTGGAATGGCAGTAGCCGGTGGAGTCCGGCAGGTTATGGATCACGTCCTGCAGGATCTCGTCCGGGGCGATCAGGCCGAACGGCGCCGGGTTGCCGATGTTCAGCTTGATGATGCGCTGGCCATCCTCCTCCATGCGGTTGGCTTCACGCAGCACCGGGCCACGGATGTCGTAACATACGCCTTTCAGTTTTTCGGACTTGAGAATGGCCGGTTTATCCGCACTCATGATCTGGGCTTGGTCAGGAAAAAGGAGCCCGCATTCTACAACGCGATTTCGCTGGCTGTATATGAACCCTCAGGCGCGTTGCCGATCACACCAGACAGACACGACTCACTTCGGGAGAGCAGTATGGACAAGATCCGCAAGAGCGAGGACGAGTGGCGCCGGGAACTGGACCCGGAGACCTTCCGCATCACCCGGCAGCATGGTACCGAACGGGCCTTCACCGGCAAGTACCATGACAGCAAGACCCCCGGTGTCTACCACTGCGTCTGCTGTGGCACGCCGCTGTTCGATGCGGCAACCAAGTATGATTCCGGCAGCGGCTGGCCGAGTTTCTATCAGCCGGTCGAGGACGAGGTGATTGCTGAAGTGACCGACCAGAGCCTGGGCATGACCCGCACCGAAGTGCTGTGCGCGGTGTGCGATGCCCACCTTGGCCATGTGTTCCCCGACGGCCCGCAGCCCACCGGCCTGCGCTATTGCATCAACTCCGCCTCGCTGGACCTTGAGGAGAAGGAATGAAAGCGTTCGAGGATATCTTCGCGCTGGCCTGCCGTCGCCATGGTGGCGAGGCGGCAGTGCGGGCCAGGCTGCCGGAGGTCGTGTCTGCCGCCACGCTGCGCAGGCGCAGTGATGCCTGGTATTTGTCCACCATGATGCGGCGCATCTTCCGTGCCGGCCTCAGCCACGACATGGTGGACAACAAATGGCCGGCGTTCGAGGACGCGTTCTTCGGTTTCGAGCCGGAGAAGCTGGTGCTGATGTCCGATCACATGCTGGATGAACGCCTGCAGGATACACGCCTGATCCGGCATGCCGGCAAGATGCAGGCGATTCGTTTCAACGCGCAGATGGTGCGTGAGGTCAGCCAGGAACATGGCGGGTTCGGCCGTTTCCTGTCCGAGTGGCCGGATCAGGATATCGTCGGCCTGTGGCTGGTGCTTGGTCGCAAGGGCAAGCAACTGGGCGGCAATTCGGCGCCGGCGTTTCTGCGCATGGCGGGCCGCGACACCTGGTACCCCACCGATGATGTGCGCGCGGCGCTGATCGCCAATGGCGTGATCGAGCGGGCGCTTGCCAGCCAGCGTGATCGCCGTGCGGCGCAGGCAGCGATCAATACCTGGCAGGCGGAATCCGGCCTGCCGCAGGCGCATGTCAGCCGCATCCTGTCGATGACGGTCGGCTAAAAACTTGCACCGATACTCACATAGGCGCGCGTTTCGCCAAGTTCTTCGTCCAGGCCGCGCGCCACGCCGACGCGCACCGGCAGCACCAGTTGATAACCGAGCACCAGTTCGGTGGTCAGTTCAGCGCCAACGCCGGTGAGCTGTTTGCCGTTCAGCCCGTAATCCACCTCATTCCAGGCCGCGCCGGTATCGGCAAACAGGGCACCGTGCAGGTCGCGCAGGCCGAGCGGATAGGTGTGCCAGTTGCGCTGGATGCGTGCCAGCGGGAAGCGCCACTCGGCGCTGCCCACCGCGATACGCCGGCCGAAGATTTCATCGTCGGGATAACCGCGCAGCAGGTAGCGGTCGCGACCGAACCAGGCGTTCGGGTCTACCGGCTGGTCGCTGAGCACGATGGGTTTCGGGCGCTCGGTACCCCAGGCACCCGCTGCGCGCAACGCCAGCACATGGGAAGCGCCCAGATGCACATACTCGCGCCAGTCGAGCGTGTAGACCTCGCCGCTGTAATCGCTGTCGATGGCCTCGTTGGTTTCCGCCACCAGCGCAATTTGCCGGCCGGCGGCCGGGCTGATGCTGTAGCGGAATTGCTCGGTGTTGTCGAACACCAACGCCAGCCCGGCCAGGCCACGGCCGATATCCCGGCGCGGCGGCACGCCGGTGCGGCGATAACGATCGGAATCCTGTTCATAAAATACATTGGCGTGCAGGCCGAGGCGGTCGTCGAAGGCATTCCACAGGTTCAGGCGTGTCAGGGATGCGCTGTCGGAGGCGCGTACGCGCTGTACCTGGTCGTCCGCGGTACTGAATGACAATGCCCGTTCCAGCAGCAGTTGCCAGCGGTTGCTGTATTGATACCCGAGCAGCCCGCCCGGTTCTTCACTGCGGGTTTCATAAAACAGGGTCAGGCCATAACTGTGTTGCCCGAGGGCATCGCTGCCGCCAGTGGAAACACCGACCTGGGTACTGTCTTCGGTGGCGGCGAACACCGGCAGCCACCAGCGTGGGCGGGCGCTGGTGGGGCGGTAGCGGGTCGGGGCGCTGGTGGCCACGGCTGGCGGCGGCGTCAGGCGGCGGGCCGGCTTGATGGCGGGCAGGGTGGTGGTGCCGGGATCCTGCACGGCCCACAAGTCATAGCCGCTGGCGCTCAGGCCCTGGTAATAGAGCGTGCCGTCGGCGGTTTGCACGGGGGTAAAGGCGCCCGTTGAAACGTCGGTCAACCGGGTGATGTGCCCGGCCTGATCCCTGCGGTACAGGTCAAAGCGGCCGTCGTAGTCGGCACTGAACAACAGGCTGCCGTCGGCGGCAAAGCTCGGCTCGCCCTGCAGGTTGCCGTTGTCGGTGAGCAGAGTGAGCTGGCCGTCGGCCAGCGTGATGCGGGCCAGTTGCCAGCTACGGTTGGCAGGCTTGAAGGCGGCCACGATAGAGGCGCCATCCGGGGCCAGGGCGAACTGGCCGAGCACGTCTCCCTGGCCGCCCTGCCAGAGAATGTGCTGCAGGTGTCCCCGGGCATCAAGCTGATGCAGTGCGAACAGGCCATCCTGCTGCTGCCGTGCGAGCAGACCACCGTCCGGCAGCCAGCGCGCTTCGCGATAGCGGCCATCAATAGTGAGCCGCTGCCAGTGACCGTCGTACAGGTATAGATCACTCCACAGCCGGTTTTCCCGACGGGGACGCAGGCTGGCCATGATTACCCGGCCGTTGGCATCGACATCGAACAGGCCGGCATCGCGCACCCGGGTCACGCGTTCTGGCGCGGCGCCCTGCTGATAGCGCATCAATGATTGCCTGCCGTGGCCGTCGCTGTGGATGCGGTAGAGGGCGTTGCCACGTGCCACGGGCGGGAAGCTGTTCAGGCCATGTGTGGTCAGCGCACGGCCGGGCAGGCCCTGTTGCGCCTGTGCCGGGAAATGCGCGCGCAGCCAGGTCTGGTATTCCTGCCACAGTGCGCGGAAATCCTTGCCGTAAATCTGCCTGGCGGTGCTGTTCAGTGAAAACGGCACCAGGTTGCCGCTGTACTGGTCGATCAGCCGCAGGATGCTGTCTTCGCCATACTGCTCAGACAGAAAACGCATGAAAAACGCGCCGTACAGATATCCGTCGCCGGACGGCCAGCGGCGGTTGGTGACACTGACCTGGCTGATACTGCGCAGGCCGGCATCCGCCTGCGCCTGCATTTCACCAGCATACAGCGCACTGTAGGCGCGGCCGGTGCCGGTGGCAGCATCGGATTCCTGATGGACCGCCAAACCTTCGATCATGAAGCCGGGCTGGAACTGGTTCGGAAACAGCAACGCAAAGCGACCGAAAAGGCTGCGCAGCCGCAACGGTGTGCGGTCGCCTTTATCCAGATGAATCACATGCGTGTATTCGTGCGTGATCAGCGTGCTGAGCCAGTCGTCGCTGTTCTCCAGCGTATCGAAACCGTCGGAGGGCGACAGGTACAACCGGCTTTGTGCGAAGGGCAGGGCAGTGGCCCAGCCGTTGGCCAGGTCGTAGTCGTCGGTCAGTACCAGTTCCGGTTTGTCGCGGGGCTGCCATTGCAGCGTGTCAGTGAGCCGCTGGTGTGCCTGCGCGGCGATGGCGGCGGCGTACCGGGCCTGGGCTTCGTTGCCGCTGAGATAGTGGATGCGCACCTGTTCGGTTTCGATGCTCTGCCAGTGGCGGCCGTTGTCACGCCAGCCGACGCTGAGCGGATTCTGCGGCGGGTTGGCGTAGCTGCCCAGGGGTAACGTCAGGGCAAGCGTTGCCAGCAGGCGGGTAACAGGGCGTGATAGCAATGGGCATCTCCGGCCGCAGTGAGTCTGCGCCCGATGTTACACGCGGGCACGCCAGGCCGCGCAACAAAAAAAGCGGCGGCGCTTGCCGCCGCCGTGATGGTTATTGCAGATCGATGGCGAGGCTGCGCAATGACGGACCGCTGGCGCCGCCGATGGTGGAACTCGCGGCATCGGCCCCCACCAGCGTGAATGCGCCGGTAGTGAGGTTGAGTTTGTAGAGCACATGCGGGCCTGCTGCGTCGTCGGACAGTGCGACCAGTACCAGTCCGTTGTCGCCGCCGGCGATATCAAAGCCCTGGTCTCCCGCCGCGACAATCGGCAGTGCGCCCTGCGGTACCTGGGTGCCGTCATTGGGCGGGTTCTGCAGGTTGTATTGCTGGCCGTCGATGTCGATGGTGTAGAGCTGGGTGCCCGGCGGGTTGGCGTAGCTGTTGGTGTAGGCGGCGGCGGTCAGTACGGGGGTGGCACCGGCCTGGTTGACGCTGCCGTCCACGAGTGCCGCGCCGGTGTCGACGTTGATGCGCAGGTTCTGGCCGAGTTCGCTCATCAGCCGCAGGCGATCCGGTACCGGGTTGAAATCCAGCACATAGTCGCCCGCGTCGAGCATGACGAAATCGTTGTCCGGCGCGGGCGCAGGGCCGAGCGTGGCCACTTCTGTGGCGGCGCCGGTGCCGGTGTTCAGGGTGTAGATCTTGCCGAGGGCGGACACCGCATACAGGTCGCCGGTGGCCGGGCGGAAATCAATGCCGAGCAGGGCCTCGGGCGTGGTGGACAAGCCGGTGATGGCGACCGTGGTGATCGAGCCAGGGCTGGTGAGACTGAAACTGGCCAGTTCGTTGTCTTCGGTGAGGGTGTACACCATCGGCGTGGCCGGTGGAATGGCAATGCCCTTGATGCCACCGCTGACATCCAGCCGGCCAATCAGGGTGGCGGCATTCTCTGTCGCGTTGACGTCGATGTAGTAGAGCCCGGCGCGGCCGTCCACGGTGAACGCGGCGAAGCCTTCGTTGGTGCGTCCATCCAACACGAAACCGTTATGGTCGGAAGCATCCACGCCCAGCGTGACCGGATTGGTCTGCGTGCCGTCGTTCGGCGGGTTTTGCAGGTAGAGCATTTCGCCGTCGCTGTCGATGCTGAACAGTCGCGTGGTGGCGGTGCCGGCAAAACTGTTGGTGTAGGCGGAGCCGGTGATGTCGGCATCCGGTGCGCCGTTGACGGCACCGTCGATAATCACCTCACCAGTATCCACGTTGATGCGCAGGTTCTGGCCGTTGTCGGACACCACACGCAGGCGGTCTGGTACCGGGTTGAAATCGACACCGAATTCCTCGCCATCCAGGCCGGCAAAGGTCGGTGAGGTAGCGCTCGGGATCAGGGTGACGGTACTGGTGACCGCGCCGGTGCTGTCGTCAATTACGTACAGATTGCCCAGCAGGCCGACGCCGTACAGGTCTCCGGTGGCGGGGCGGTAGGCAATGCCCACCAGCGTGTCGGCAGTGGCCAGGCCGGTGATGGCCGTGGAGGCGCTGAGGTTGCCGGGGTCGGCCCGGTCAAGGCTGATCAGCGCATCGCCTGCGGTCAGCAGTACCATCGGGCCCGGCGTCACCTCCGCGAGATCCGGCGGCGGTGCGCGTCGTGAACTGGAACTGCCGCCGCAGGCGACGAGTGACAGGGATGTCGCGAGCGCGACGGCGATGAACAGGGGCTGGCGCATTGGGGGTACCTCTCCTTGTATAGCTTGTATCGTCTGGGCGGCAATCCGCTGGGCGGCATGCCGGTATAACTCCGTGCATGGCCTTGTCGAGACTCGTTGTGAAGGAGGGAAGAACGCGTGAGTGAAGGGGGGGGATTTATTGTAGTTTGGTAACGACGCAGCGTTTTACCGAAAAAAAAGCACTGCATGACAGTGCGGTGACAGATATGCGTGAAGGGTGCGCGAAAAAACAAGGCAGGCCGAAGCCTGCCTTGTTCCGGGTCGTGCGATGGTGCGGTGAGTTTACTCTTCCAGTTGCAGTGGTTCTGCGATCAGGGAGGCTTCGATCGCTTCACGGGTGAACGGGAATTCGTTCCATTGCTTATCCGAATACGCCTGGGTGTAATCCGCAAAGTGCGGGCTGTTCGGATCGGTGGACTGCGAGTGCGCGACGAAGGTATAGGCACGCACGGGCTGGCCATCCGGGAAATCCACCACGTGCATGTAGGTGTTGTTCAGCACGGTGAAATAGCCTTCGTTGCCCGAACCACCGAACAGCGGAATGGTGACGCCCTGTTTCGGATAGGTCTGGTAATCACGCACCTGCGCATCCAGCGGCAGGCCGGAGTCATTGACGGCCTGGACGGCAGCGCCAAAGGCTTCGATCACGTCCGCGTTGGCGGTGTTCAGGCCATTCGGGGTGTTGATCGGGTCCATGGCGTTGAACGGGGTGGTGTACAGGTTCGACAGGTTGCGCGCGCGGTTCCAGAACTGCGACCAGATGAGTGCGCCACGGGCATCCAGATTGCCGGTGTTGTCCCAGGCATCAAGCACGCTACAGGCTACGGTCACGTCGACATCGGTGCCGTCGACATCAATCGGGTTGCCAGTGCAGGCGGCGGCGAGCAGGTCGTCTTTCAGTTGCTCGGCGCTGTAGACGCGGCTGCTGATGACCTCCTCACGCACCTGTGCGCTGGTCACCGGCGGGTTGGCCACCAGTTCCAGGGCCTGCGTGTGCCCCATGCGGGTACGCAGGCTCTGCGCATTGTTTTCCGCGCCGATCACACGGTCGTAGCCGGTCAGCGGCGTGTTCGGGTTGCTCAGCCAGTAGCTGTCGTTCATGTTCGCCACGTATTCCGGGCTTTCCAGGCTGGGCAGCTTGCTGACGCCGAAAGCACCGGGTTGCGGGGAGTCGGCATCGGTGCGCCAGGTACAGGCGGAGGTGTTGCCGGCGAGCAGCGGCAGGGCCGGCGCCAGTTCGGTGATGCTGCACAGCGATACCAGCGAATCCGGCAGGTTCGGCACCACCGTGATGTCGGAGTAGAACGCGCGGCCATCGTCACGACCGGCGGCGGACGTGTTCACCCACGGAATGCCGAGAATGGATTTCTTCGCGTCGATGAAATCCTGCAGCGTCTGGGCATGGTTCCAGGCCAGGAAGTTGCGGAAGGAACGCGGGTTTTCCAGGTTCACGTCACGAATGGTGACGGCCTGCGCGCTGTTCCAGGCCAGTGCCGGGCTCAGGCCGCTGAGGTTGATCATCGGACCCAGGTGCGAACGGTACAGGGTGCGGGTCGCGGTGGTGCCGTCTTCCATTTCCACGGTGATTTCCGTCGCTTCCATGGCACGGCGCTGGCCGTCGAAGATGTAGCTGGTCGGGTCATCCGCCGCCAGTTGCAGGCGGTAGAAGCCAAAGCGGCGCGCGGTGGACACGGTGTGTGCCCAGGCCAGGTTGTTGTTGAAACCGATCAGCACCATCGGCGCGCCCATGATGGCGGCACCGGCGATATCGATCTCGCCCGGCTTGGTCAGGTGCACCTGATAAAAACGGTCCACGCCTTCCAGATACCAGTGCGGGTTGGCAAAGTTGATGCCGCTGTTGGTGCCGGTGGCATCGCTGCCGAATGAATAGGTGTTGCTGCCGATACCGGTCTTGCGACCCAGCACAAACCGCTCCGGATCGATGTCGCCGAGGCCGTCCTCAATAGAGACGGTGCGGGCCAGCGTCGGGCTGATCACGGGGGATGGCGGTGCGGCGGAGGCAATCTCCTCGACCCAGTTGGAAGAACTGGCGGCCAGGTTCAGCACCACCAGGCGGCGGTACATGTCCTGTTCGGTAATTTCGCGCAGCCATTCTTCACTGCGGCAGTCCAGATGGCGGTTGGCATGGTCGCCCTGCTGGATTTCGCGCACATAGCGGTTATAGCCGGCGGCAAAACCGTCCACCAGCTGGTGGAATTCGTCATCCTGCTGGCTGAGGAAGTTCTCGACCGTTTCGTCATTGGCGATGAAACGGAAGAAGAAATCGGCTTCCAGGTTGACCGGAGCGCCGAAGGTGCCACTGGCCGCCTGCGTGCCGGTACGGCCAAAGTATTTCGAGCGCTCGCCACTGAACGTGACGAAGGCATCGGCGAGTACGCACAGGTTGTCCTCGGCGATGGCGTAGCCGTGGCCGTAGCCCAGGCCGCCGTAAGTCTCCGAAGTGATGTGTGGCACGCCGTAGGTGGTGCGTTCCAGGGTGGCCGCGTAGCCGGTTTCCGGCTCGGGGGTATGTCTGCGGGAACTACTGTCGCCGCCGCAGCCGGTCAGTACCAGGGCGGTACTGAATCCAGCCGCCAGGCCAGCGCGCAGAATGGCGGGTGAAAACATGGTGCTCTCCCTTCTTGTTATGATTGCGGGCAAGTTTATCAGGAAGATTACGTAGATATTTGAATGCAGCGGCTGTTTTTTACGCCTTTCGGCTTACGAGTGTAAGGCGGCCGGCCGGTCATTTTCTGAGTGCCTGTCAAACGGGCCGGGCGCGGACGATCAGCATCCGTCGCTGTATCGCTTCGCCGGTGTTGCTGCGCACCGATTCAAGGTGCTCATCGATTGCCGTTACCTGCCAGCCGGTCGCGTCCAGCAGTGCCGAGGCCTCCTGTTCGTCATACAGCGTGAAGCCGTGCGCAGCGAAGGGCAGGGCAGCCATGAAGTCGCGATGGCCAAAGGCCAGGCAGAGCACGCCGTCCGGAGTGATAACCCGGCGGATCTCATGCAGGCAGGGTTCTGCCGGTGTCCAGAAATAGAGCGTGTTGACGCTGAATATGCGTTCAAAGCAGGCGTCCGCAAACGGCAGCTGCTCCGCACTGCCGGGCACGAATGTGGCCCGGCCGTCATCCACCAGGGCGCGGTTCAGCCGGGTGGCGGCCGCCACCATCTCGGCAGACAGGTCCAGGCCGGTGTACTGCACCCCCGGTGCATGGTGCACCACCTGCGTGGCGAAGGCGGCATTGCCGGGGCCGATTTCCAGCACGCGCTGGCCGGGTGCCGGGTCCAGCAAGGCAATACTGCGCAGTGTGAGGGCTCCGTTGGCGCGGTTCATGGACAGGCCGACGTCGTCGGCGTCCTCGCCATGGGGGCAGCGCAACTGGGCAGCAAGCTGTTCGGGAGTCATCCGTATTTTCTCCATTCAGTGCAGATGCACCCTGATGTGCTGGGCGACGAAAGAGGGTGTCAGCCCGAAGAACGCTTTGAAGGTGCGCGTCAGGTGGGCGGCATCGGCAAAGCCGACTTCATGGGCAATATCCGCCAGGGAGCGTCCCAGGGCGATCAGCACCGCCGCGCGGCGCATCTTGGCCCACAGCACATAGCTCTTGATCGACAGCCCGAGCTTGTCGGAAAACAGATGCGTGAGGCGGTGCGCCGACAGGCCGACTTCCCGTGCCAGCTCCTCCACGGTGCTTTGCAGCGGCAGTTCCTTTTTTATCTTGTGCGCCACGTGCAGTACACGCATGTCCATGCTCAGGCGGATCGGCCGGTAGCCGGTGATGGCGTGTGCCAGCCGGGTGGTCAGCCGGAACAGGGTGGCGCCATCCAGCACGCCGAGGCCGGCGGCGCGCATTTCGGTGCGCAGGGTATCATCCAGGCGTGCCTCCACGGCCCGTACCGGTGCGCGGCCGAGAAAGGCCTTCAGCGTGTGATACTCATAGCTTTGCGGATCGAAGTTCAGCGACAGCAGGGCGCTGTCCGGTGTCGCCAGCCGGCGTGCCACGCCGTGGCCAATGAGCGCGGCACTGTAGCGGGCGCTGCGCCCATCGTCTTCCTCGAGGGTAAAACTGCCGCCAGCGTCCATGGCCAGCAGCAGTGTCAGGGTATGCCGCTGGGTCGAATCAGATGTCATTCCGGCCGTCGTGTACAGAAAACGATCATCCCAGATATACAGATGCGCGCCGATTGTTGTGGTCATGCGTTAGGGGTTCCGGGCCAGGCACGAAAAGATGAGAATCATTATCAGCAAAGGGCGTGCTGTCAAATTAATATCTCTTTGCCATTTATCGGATATTGCCCATTCGGCGTTTGGCATTAAATCAAAACAAGCTGCTGTATTCAGATAAAAAAAACCGCGCGTGGTCTTTGCGTGATATGGCTATGCCAGCAGTCAGGTGATTGTTTTCTATGGGGATAATGTCATCCTCTGCAGGTGGGGTGAGGGCAGGGTTAAAAACGAAAAGCAGCTTTTACCCAGATTAAGTTTCCGTTTGTTCACCGAAACACTAGCCTCCTGCATTGATCGAGTTCACACAGAGGTCTGAAGGCCCGGGTGAGCCAGCGTTCATCAGCGTGATATCAACAAAAACGATAGAAATAAAAAGTTAGGAGATGTATAGCATGATGCTTAATCCTTTTGCGAAACCTTGCCCGACTTCCAGCGCGCTACAACCAGGAAAAAGCTCTTCTTCCCGCGTTTTCCGGTCGTCTGTACGTGGTCTGGGGGTGGCTGCCGCACTGATGGTCATGCAGGGCTGTACCATGGTGTACAAAACCACGGGTGACATCCTTGTCAACTTCGGTCGGGGTGAAATGACCGCCTATGTGATGACCTACGATGATCTGGGGATGGCCTGCGCGACGGGTGAAGGTTTCACCCCGTTTCTGACGTCTTTCGAGACGGTGGGCTCCAAGCCGAACCGTCTTTCGGTGCTGATGAATACCATGGCCGCCACCTGCTCTGACGCTCAGGCGGCAGAAGAGGAACTGCGCTACCTGCGGGCCATGAACAAAGGCGACGTGACCGAGGCCCAGGACGCCCGCGCTGCCCAGAAACGCTACGCACAACTCTCTGCCAAGCGCCAGTACGAAGCCTACCGTCGCATGGTCAAGCAATATGGCGAAATCGAAACGCTGGATGACTGCCCGCGCCTGCGCCAGGACTTCGACGAAATCGTGTTCATGACCGGCCTGCTCAGCGGTGTCCAGTCGCTGCTGAACGACGCCGCCTCGGATGTGTCGCTCGGTATTCCGCGCGATATCGCTGCCAAGGTGGAGCGTGCCGCCCAGTGTCTGGACAACGAGAAGTGGTGGGGCGTACCGCGCGGTATCCGTGCCTCGCTCTGGAACATCCTGCCGATGCTCGCTCCGGACAATGTCGATGCCATGGCCGAACTGCGTCAGGCCGCCCAACGTGGCTATGACAGCGGTGTGCGTCTCTCCAGTACGCTGTACGTGATCTCTGCCTACAGCACCGGCGATGACGATGAAGTGCGCAACGGCCTGCGCGGTTTCGCCCAGCACGACGAGAACCTGAACCCGGACTACGCCATGATGGACGCCATTGCCGGCTTCATGCTGCTGGGTATCTCCGATCGTCTGTGGACCGAAGCCACCGGCAAGCGTACCCCGTTTGGCGGCCTGGGCACCTTCTGGGATGAGAGCACCGGCGATTCCGACATCAACATCGACGACCTGCTCTGATGCCTGTTTAGCACGCTCACTCTGCGGGGCGGCAGCCCGTCGCCCCGCACCGAATTCTGCGAATACGATCCGGAGGGAACCATGCGTTTCAGCAAGGTAATCACTGCTTTTGCCGCAGCTGCGCTGCTGCCATTATCCATGTCATCCCATGCGGTCACCCAGCGTACGCTGTGTGTGTTCGATATCCTCGGCACCTCGGGTGACACCTACAACATCATGCGTGACTACGCTGCCGCCGCCCGCACCCAGGGCTACGACATCAACCTGCGCGTGTACACCGACGAAGGCATTGCCGCCGAGGACCTCAAGGCAGGCCAGTGCGACGCGGCCGGTATCACCGGTGTGCGCGGTCGTCAGTTCAACACCTACACGGGCAGCATGGATTCGATCGGTTCGATCCCGAACTACGACATCATGAAGACCGTGATCCAGGTGCTTTCCAGCAACAACCCGCGCATCGTGGAACATATGCGCACCAATACCTATGAGGTGTTCGGTGTGCTGCCGATGGGTGCGGCGTACCTGTTCGTGAAAGACAAGGCGATCAACAACGTCAGCGCGCTGGCCGGCAAATCCATCGCCGTGCTGGAGTATGACGTGACCCAGGGCAAGATGGCCGCCAGCGTCGGCATGACCCCGGTGATGTCCGACATCACCAACTTCGCCGGCCGCTTCAACAACCACAGTGTGGATATCTGCTTTGCCCCGGCGTTCGCCTACAAGGGCCTGGAGCTGTACAAGGGCATGGAGCCGAATGGCGGCATCGTGGACTACGTACTGGGTCAGCTGAGCTTCCAGATCATCGCGCGCCACAGCCGTTTTGACGAGGAATTCGCCAACTGGTCCCGCAACTATGTGTTCGAGAACCTGTTTGACCGCGCCATGCGCCTGGTCAGCGGCGCCGATGCTGACATCGAAGACAAGTGGTGGATCCGTATTTCCGATCCGGACCGTCAGCGTTATGACGAAATGATGCGTGATGCACGTGTGGCGATGACGGAAGAAGGGTTGTTCAGCAAGGACATGATGTCCCTGCTGCGGAACATTCGTTGCCGTCATGATGCTAGCCGGGCCGAGTGCAGTGATCGGCGGGAGCTGGATTGGTAAGTTTTTGTATCCTGAAATAGAGAAACATGAAAACGGCGTCCAGTGGACGCCGTTTTTTGTTTGTCATGTTTGACGAAGCGCTACAAAAATGCAGGGAAAACGCTCTGATAATATGGCGCTAAATAGGTATTTTGATTTGGTTGTCAGGATTCTAAGAAAAGGGTAATGCAAAGTGCGCAGCGGGAGGTGAGATTGCAAACCTATTTGATCAAGGGCGAGAGTGTCCGAAAGGATGATGATGGAGTGGCGAGGCAGGCGGTTGATGTCGGTTCGGATAACGGCCCTTTTATGACAGACATCTATACGTTTGGCGTCCGAAACGAGCTTGGTCGTATATATCGTGTGGTTCGGCTGTGGCATTCTGTGGAATACGGTCTTTTCACAGAGGGAATGGAGCGATTTGGATTTTCAAAGGAAGAGAATCCGAGTGGCCAGGATCCGGAGTATGGTGGAGATTATTCTGAGATATATTATCGAGAGTCTGAATTGGAAAAGAGGCTCATGGAGTTGCATTGGGAGGAGCGTGGGCAGATTACGCCACTGAATGACCTCAATTTTCAAAAAGCGGTAAACGATGATTTCCCAGTGTTGGTGTTTTTCTGGGGGGAGTGGTGTGGGCCATGCAGGCAACTGCAAAGCACATTAGAGATTATTGCAAAGGAGCGATCTGGTGAGATCAGGGTGGCAAGTCTTAATGTGGATGACCAAAAGAAGACCGCGGAGAAATACAAGGTTCACTCTATTCCGGATATGAAGCTGTTCAGGCGTGGCGTGGAAATTTATCATCATCTGGGTAACCTGGATAAAGATACTCTGAATGACGATTTGTCTCAGAACCTGTAACGGGTTTGTTTTTTTGTTCGCCGTCTGACGCCTGGTAGTGGGGTGGTTTATGTCATCAACTGGGCCGGGAAGAGCGGGGTGCGGCGAAGTGTGCGGTATGCACCAATTTAAAGTGCAGATGTGAGATATGGCTCCCGCAGGGTATGGTCTGCTGCTTTGGCGAATGGCGTCGCAGCGCTATATTCCAGCCAGCACAAAATCAACCGCCGCTACAATGTCGGAACGATAAGCTGACAGATCAAAAACCTGCGCGCCGAGCTGGTTGCGATCAATGCCTGCCATATCCTGCGTGATGGCTGTGTAACCTTCACCATCGATATCGAACGTTGGATTCAACCTCGATAAACTCATCGGGGCAGCCATTCTGGTGGGGGCGAGCGGAATAACGACAGTCGTTCGCAGCGCGCTCAATAAATCGCTTTGAATATCCAGCAAGTAGGGATACTGCTTGCGAGTGCCCGGGTTGGGGTTCTTGTATGCACAGAACTGTCCCATCAGAAACGCCTTACGCTGTCGCTAAAGGTGCCGTTGGCTTCGACAAACTGGTTATAGGCCTGAATGGCATCGGCGTTTTCCCGCAACCATTGAGCGCGTTGTTCGGTCCGTAATTGCTCCGTCAATGCATGCTCCAGTGTTGCGGACAGGTTGATATTAAATGCCCTGGCTTTTTCAAGTAAGTCGCTGTTTATGCTGACATTTGTAGGCTTTTTGGGGGCTTGGGTGTTGTAGGTGGGATTCATGGCTGTGGCTCCATACGATTCATGCGCATAGATTATGCGCATTGTGGGTGCCGGGCAAGGCATATGACAGCCGGTGGTCACGCCGGCTAACAGGCGGATGCGCCAACATCGCGGCCCCAAACCTGAACATCAGGACGGCCCGCCGCCGGCTTTCCCTCACGCTGTGAAACGAAACCCGTACAAACCCATCACAGTCCCGCTCCGCGAACACAATACTGCAACGGCCCCACACTGGAACGCGCCTTTTCTTTCAGCCCGTCTTTGCAAAGTATTGCTCCCACGTTATTTGACTTTCCGGCAGGGAGCGCAGCATGAACAGATTGACCGGAGGGGCGCTGGCCATAGTGGCCTGTGCCACCGCGGGGCAGGTGTACGCGCAGGATGGGGAGTACACCGAGGATACAACCACCCGCCAGTACCTCAGCCCCATGGCCAGCTATCTGAGACTCGATAAAGACCGTGAACTGGACAACTACGGGGCCGGTGCCAGCCTGATCTACGGGCGGCAACTGTCTGACCACTGGTGGTGGGAGACTGAGGGCGGCGGTTACATTCTCGAACGCGGTATCAAGGATCAGCCGGATTTCTACCAGGGTACGGTGTCCACTGGCCTGGCCTATGCTTTTGGCGACCGCACCGGCTTTACGCCGTTTGTCCTGGCCGCCATCGGTGTGGTCTACAACGATGTGATTCCCGACGCCGACGACAGCTATGAATTCCACGCCAATGTGGGGCTGGGCGCTGTCACCGGGCCGCTGTTCGACAACGGCCTGAAGCTGCGCATGGAAGCCCGTTATCTCTACGACAATTTCGACGGCATTCGGGGCACGGCGTCCGAGGATCAGGGCGGTTTCAGTGACTGGCGGTTCTCGCTGGGGTTCGAGATCCCCCTTGGCTATCGCCAGGTGGTGGAACGCGTGGTGGTGGAAACCCGCGAAGTGGAACGCGTGGTGGAACGGCCTGTGGTGGACACGGATGGTGACGGCGTACCGGATGACCGTGACCGTTGCCCGAACACGATCAGCGGTGCGCGGGTCGATGCCGATGGCTGCATGATCATGAACCAGACCATCGTTCTGAACACGATCAACTTCGAGCTGAACTCCGACCAGATCACCCCCAGTTCACGGCCGTCACTGGACCAGACCGTGCGTTCGCTGCAGGAACAGCCGGAAGTGACCATGGAGATCGCCGGCCATACCGACAGCACCGGCTCTGATGCCTACAACCAGCAATTGTCGCAGCGCCGTGCGGATTCTGTGCGCAATTACCTGACCAGCCAGGGCGTTGATGCCGGTCGCCTGCGCGCCACCGGCTACGGCGAACAGCAACCGATTGCCAGCAACGATACCGCCTCCGGCCGCGCCATGAACCGGCGTGTGGAATTCCGGGTCAGCGGCGAGTCAAGGAGTCAATGACATGGGAAGCCTGTTGAAAACATTCTGCGTGCTATGGCTGGCAGCCCTCCTGGGCGCCGGGCTGGCTGGCTGCAAGGCCGATGGGGATGGTGGCGGCACGCCGCCGGTACAGCGGACCGATGACCAGGATGGCGATGGCATCGAGGATGTGGACGATAACTGTCCCTCCATGGCCAATGCCATGCAGGAAGACATGGACGGCGATGGCATCGGCGATGTCTGCGACAGTGATCGCGACGGTGACGGCCGCCCGGACATCACTGACAACTGCCCGTTGGTGGCGAACCCGAACCAGACCGACACCGATGGTGACGGTATTGGCGACGCCTGCGATGCCGATAATGACCGCGACCGTGATGGCGTGGACGACGGCATCGACAACTGCCCGGACAATTTTAATCCGGAGCAGGGCGATGTCGACAACGACGGTATCGGCGATGTGTGCGATCCCGACGGTGACGGTGACGGCGTACCGAACAACAACGACAACTGCCGCTTCACCCCGAATGTCACCCAGCTGGATACCGACAACGACGGCGTGGGCGATGCCTGTGACGGCGACCGCGACGGCGACACCATCGCTGACGACGATGACAACTGCCTGTTGTTGCCGAACACTGACCAGGCTGACCTCGACACCGACGGCATCGGTGACGTGTGCGACAACGACCGCGACGGCGACGGTATCAGCAACCCCAGCGACAACTGCCCGCTGATTGCCAACGCAGACCAGGCTGATGCGGATGGCGACGGCATTGGTGACGTCTGTGACAGCAGCACCCCGCCAGTGGATACCGACGGTGACGGCGTTCCCGACGACACCGACAACTGCCCGCTGGTGCCGAACCCCGGCCAGGAAGACGCTGATGGCGATGGCGTCGGCGATGCCTGCGAAGTCCCGCTGGACACCGACGGTGACGGTATTCCAGATGCTACTGACAACTGCCCGCTGGTGCCGAATCCCGGTCAGGAAGACGCCGATGGTGATGGGGTCGGTGATGCCTGTGAGAATGACTCGGACGGAGACGGGATTCCCGATGATACGGATAACTGTCCGCTGATCCCGAACCCCGGCCAGGAAGATGCCGACGGCGATGGCATTGGTGATGCCTGTGATAATGGTGACACCGATACCGATGGCGACGGCATTCCCGACGACACGGACAACTGCCCGCTGATCGCCAACGCCGGCCAGGAAGACGCCGACGGCGATGGCAAGGGCGATGTCTGCGATGATGATGGCTTCAACTGCGCCGTTGGCAACACCTATCAGCCGCTGGGCAACACCGACTTCACTGCGTCCGCCGGTTCACTGGGCCTGTGCCTGGGCTGCAATGTGGATGATCCGGCCTTGATGCTCGACGGTACTTCCTCGACCTTTGCGCAGATGAATATTGGTGCAGCCCTGCTGGTGGGCGGCGCCTTTGTCAGCGCGGACGCCGTGGACACTGCCAACGACATTGCCGGTGTGACTACCGCCGGCTTTGTGATCTCCGATCCCAACTCGCAACTGCTTAATCTGAGCCTGCTGGGCAACTTTGTGTCGGTGCATTTCTATGACAATGGTGCCGAAGTGGGCACTGCCGCCGTGGACGGTGGCGTACTCGACCTGGAGTTGCTTGGCATCGGCTCTGACAGCGGCCAGCGCTTCCTGGCGGCAGAGGTCCCGGCGGTCGCGTTTGATTCGGTACGGCTGGAATACGTGGGCCTGCTGAATGCCAACAAGACCTATCGTGTGCACGAGGTGTGTGTCGGCTCGCCGTAACGGCGAGCAGGCACCAGCGGGAAAAGGGGCTTCGGTCCCTTTTTTCGTGGTGTTGGTGCGCAGGGGGATGAACAACGAAATGGTGCCGCAAAGAGGAATCGAACCTCCGACCTACTGATTACGAATCAGTTGCTCTACCAACTGAGCTATTGCGGCACATGGCAACCGTTCGATGTGGATCGACGCTTGCGCCTCACCCGGTGGGCACCGGGCAAGGTCGGCAAGTTTAGTCGGCCACGGCTGGGGCTTCAATAGGCAACCGGGCCTGTATTGCCAAGGATGAGC
The DNA here is from genome assembly GCF_000299335.2 of Isoalcanivorax pacificus W11-5. Lineage (NCBI taxonomy): Bacteria > Pseudomonadati > Pseudomonadota > Gammaproteobacteria > Oceanospirillales > Alcanivoracaceae > Isoalcanivorax > Isoalcanivorax pacificus. The sequence continues at coordinate 1,693,206 of NZ_CP004387.1, forward strand.
TGTTGTGGCAACCGTTCGGCGTGGCGCGGGTCGTGGGTGGCCATGATCAGCACGCGCTCGCGCAGGGTCTGTTGCAGGGTGTCGAACAGGCTGTCAGCGGTGCGGGCTTCCAGGCCGGTGAACGGTTCGTCGAGCAGTACCACCGGGCTGTCGCGCAGCAATACGCGGGCCAGCGACAGGCGCCGGCCCTGGCCACCGGAGAGATGCAGGCCTTGCGGACCGATCCACAGGTCGAGGCCGCCCCGGCGACGTATCACGTCGGCCAGGCTGGCCCGTTCGAGGGTATGCCAGAGCAGTGCGTCGTCGGCGTCCGGGCGGGCCAGGCGCAGGTTGTCGCGCAGGCTGCCGGTAAAAAGCTGCTGCTGTTGCAGCAGCAAGGCAAAGCCGCTGCGCCAGGCCTCGGGCGCGGCGTCTTTTTGCACGACGCCGCCGAACCGGATGGTGCCGGCGTCCGCCCGTTGCAGGCCCATCAGGCAGTGCAACAGGGTGGATTTGCCACTGCCACTGGCACCGATGACGGCGAGCGGTGTGCCGGCGCGGACGCTGAACGTCAGCCCGTCGAACAGCGCCGGGGCATCGGGCCAGGCAAAGCGCAGGTTGTCGACCAGCAGTGTGCCGTCGGGGCTGGGTTCACGGGTGCCGGTGGCGGCCTGATCCGGCAGGGGGGTGTCCGTCAGGGTACGCAGGCGGCTGATGGTGCTGCGGGTATCTGGCCAGCGCTGGAAGGCCTGCGCCAGCGGCAGCGTCACTTCAGCGGCCGCCAGCACGAGCAGCATCAGCGCCAGTGCCAGCGGGGCGCTGACCACGCCCTGTTGTACCGGCACCAGCAGTACCAGCAGCACGCCCACCGCGAGCCATTGCATCAGGCTCTGGGTGAGGGCCTGGGTGATGGCCTGCTGCAACGCCAGACGATGCTCCAGGCCGGCCAGCGTGCCCAGCCGGCCTTGCCAGTCGTGCAGCAGTCGTGGACGCAGGCCGTAGGCCAGCACATCAGGCAGCCCCTGGAGCGTCTGCACCAGCTGGCTGCGCATCTGGTCGCGGATATCCATGCGTGCCTGCAGCGGCGCGGCGGCGCGGCGCGAGAGTGTTATCAGCAGCGCGGTGATCAGCGCGAACAGCGTCAGCATGACCAGCGCGGCAAGCGGGCCGGCGAACAGCCACCCCAGTGCGAGCATCACCAGCGCGGTGGCGGCGGCGACCAGGCCTGGTTGCCACTGCCCGAGCCAGGCCTGTTCGAGCCGTTCGACATCGCCGAGCAGCCGTTCCAGCAGATGACCGCTGCTGAGGTAGGACAGCGGGCCGGGAATGCGCGGCAGGATAGCGTTGAACAGCTGTGTGCGCAGGCGCTGCATGACCTGGAATGTGGCGTCGTGGCTCACCAGCCGTTCGAAATACCGCGACACCGTGCGTCCCATGGCCAACGCGCGAATGCCGGCGCTCGGCGCGAGCAGGTTGAAGGCGACGGCCGGGCCGGCGGCGGCCAGCCCGGCCAGTGCGGCGGCACTGATGAACCAGCCGGAGAGTCCCAGCAGGCCCATGCCGGTCAGCGCGGTGGCCAGCGCCAGCAGCCAGGCATTGCGCAGCCGGTGCCGGTCATTGTGGAAATGCGTGCGCAACCACGCCACGGCGGTGTCGTTGTGTTCAGACATGGGCCACCTCCAGGCTGATCTGGCCATCGGCCTCCTGGCTCAGCCACAGGCTGTGATCGGCCAGTGCGGCACAGGCGACTGAATGCGTTGCGATGACCACTGTGCGGTGGCCGATCTGTGCCCGCAGTGCGTCCAGTACGCGCGCTTCCGTGGCCGGGTCCAGTTCGGCGGTGGGTTCATCAAGTAACAGCAACGGCGCGTCACTGAGCAGTGCGCGCGCGAGCCCGAGCCGGCGTCCCTGGCCGCCGGACAGCCCGCCGCCATTTTCGTCCAGTGGTGTCGACAGCCCACTGGACAAATTGTCCAGTCCACATTGCGCGAGCACGGCATGTAGAGTGTCGTCATCGGCGGCAGGGGCGACCAGTCTCAGATTGTCGGCCAGGGTGCCGTGTATGAACCAGGGATGCTGGCCGGCCCACGCCAGGGCGCCGGTGCTGTGCGACAAGGGCGCGACAGCGCGGCCGTTGTGCTGCACCTGGCCGTGGTCGGGTGTCAGCAGGCCGGCGATCAGTTTCAGCAGTGTGCTTTTGCCGGTGCCGCTGTCCCCGCGAATGACCAGACAGCCGCCGGCCGGCAGGTGTAGTGAGGCATTTTCCAGCAGTGGCTGATCGTTGTCGGGGTAGCGAAAATTCACGCTGGCCAGCGTCAGCGATGGTGCACGGCGTGTGGGCAGGGTGGCGGTATCCGGTGGCATTGTCTGTGTGGCCAGCAAGGGTGCGAGCACCTCGGCGGCAGCACGGGCCGCAGCGCGTTCGTGATAACCCGCGGCAAGTTGCCGCAGGGGTTGATAGAACTCCGGCGCGAGCAGCAGCAGAAACAGCCCGGTGCCGAAGTCCAGTGTCGGGCCGGGGCCGATGGCAACCAGGTTCAGCAGGTGCAACCCGACGTACAAGGCAACCAGCGCCACCGCCAGTGCGGCAAATAATTCCAGTACTGCCGAGGTCAGGAACGCGATGCGCAGGACCTTCATGGTGCGGCGGCGAAAATCATCGGTGGCCACCTGCACGGCGTGTTGCTCTGCCTGTTCACGGGCGAAGGCGCGCAATGTCAGTACACCGCGCAGGCGGTCGAGAAAGTAGCCACCGAGAAAGCGCAGGCTGTCCAGTTGCCGGTCGGCGGCGCGTTGTGCGCCGGTACCAACCAGGATCATGAACAGCGGAATCAGCGGCGCGGTAAGCAGCAGTATCAGGCCGACGATCCAGTCGGTGCTGAAGGCCGCGGCCAGAAACAGCAGCGTTGCCATGGAGGCGATGCGCCGCTGTGTCGCGAAGCCGGCGTGATAACGGCCAATGGCATCGCTTTGTTCCAGCAGCGCTGTGCTGGCTTCGCCAGGCGTCAGGGCTGCACCACGGCCACGCAGCAGGGCGGCGACCACGTCATCGCGCACCGCGCGGCTGATCTCGGCGGCGGCACCGGCACCCTGACGTGCGCGCAGGGCGCTGTTCAGCGTGCGCACCGTGAGCACGAGCAGCAACAGCAGCGCGGCCAGCCACAGCGATGTGCCGCCGCTGATCAGTTGCGCAGCCAGCCAGGCGAGGAGAGCGGCCTGGGATACGGCAAATGCTGTGTCCAGCAGCGCGGTGAGGTACAGCGTGCGAAGCAGCAGACGGGCGTGTCGCGACTGCCCGGCGAGCCAGCGCAGAGGGGCGCCGTCGTTCCGGGCGCGCGCGGCGTGAAACTGATCTGTATCAGGAGGCATGATGATTTCTATGAACTCGCCTGAAAGTTGAAGTGAAAGCCGTATGGGGCGGTGCTATGCTTCGTCCGGAATGTCCCGTCGATGACGGGGATCAATGGTAGACCTGATTGCCGAGGCTTTCATCTGTGGTCTACTGTGACGCCAGGCAGGGTGTTGAAAGAGTCCGTCGGGATTTTTTCAGTTCATGGTTTTGAACGGTGTGTGTGATGCAGGGCCGTTCTGATGCCGGCAAGGGAGATCGCCGGCGCAGACGACTTTCACATCCCCCGAAACCGTGAAGGCAACGGATTGGCCCCTCGGGTATCAATCCGGCCGCGCGTTCTACGGACGTCGTGGCGGCAAAGGCTGTGCCGACAGCCTGCAGGGCAATACGCCAGTGCATGATCAGTGGGAGAAACGCTGATGATCGACGCCACTCTGGTTGAGTTGTCTCGGCTGCAGTTTGCCCTGACAGCGATGTACCATTTCCTGTTCGTTCCCCTCACGCTGGGCCTCTCTTTCATGATTGCGATCATGGAGAGTGTCTATGTGATGACCGGTCGCACCATCTGGCGCGACATGACCAAGTTCTGGGGCCTGCTGTTCGGTATCAACTTCGCCATGGGCGTCGCCACCGGTATCGTGATGGAATTCCAGTTCGGTACCAACTGGGCCTACTACAGCCATTATGTCGGCGACGTGTTCGGTGCACCGCTGGCGATCGAAGGGCTGATGGCATTCTTCCTTGAAGCGACCCTGGTCGGCCTGTTCTTCTTTGGCTGGGACAAGCTGGGCAAGGTGCAGCATCTTGCGGTGACCTGGCTGGTGGCGCTCGGTTCGAACCTGTCGGCACTCTGGATTCTGATCGCCAACGGCTGGATGCAGAACCCGGTGGGTTCTGTGTTCAATACGGACACTATGCGCATGGAAGTGACGAACTTTGCGGAGGTCATTTTCAATCCGGTAGCGCAGGCCAAGTTTGTCCACACCGTGGCGGCGGGTTATGTCACCGGCGCGATGTTCGTGTTGTCGATCAGTGCCTTCTATTTGCTGCGCAAGCGTCATGTGGCACTGGCCAAGCGCTCGCTGACGGTGGCGGCGTCTTTTGGCCTGGCGGCGGCGCTGTCGGTGGTGGTGCTGGGTGACGAATCCGGTTATGCGCTCACGGACAACCAGAAAATGAAGCTGGCGATGATTGAAGGCATGTGGCACACCGAGGAAGCGCCGGCGTCGTTTACGATCTTCGGCATTCCGGACCGGGAGGCGCAGGAGACACATTATGAATTGCGTGTTCCCTGGATGATGGGCCTGATCGCCACGCGCAGTTTCACCAAGGAAATTCCGGGCATCCTTGAGCTGGTGGCGCTTTCGGAAATGCACATTCGCGATGGGCTGGTGGCGTACGATGCGCTGGAGACCCTGAAGGAAGATGGCAACAACCCGCAGGCGCGCGAGGCCTTCCTGCAGAATCAGCAGTACCTTGGTTATGCCCTGATGCTGAAGCGGTATGTGGAAGACCCGCGTGACGCGACCGATGAGCAGATCACCAGCGCAGTGCAGGACTCGCTGCCGAACGTGTTTGCGTTGTTCTGGTCGTTCCGCTTCATGGTTGCCTTCGGTTTCTACTTTATCCTGCTGTTCGGCGCGGCGTTCTACTTGTGTTCATTGCGCCGGCAGATGCCGCGCTGGTTCCTGCGGGTGGCGTTCCTGTCGCTGCCGTTGCCCTGGATCGCAGCGGAGCTGGGCTGGCTGGTGGCGGAGTATGGCCGGCAGCCCTGGGTCATCGAGGGGGTGTTGCCGACGTTCCTCGGGGTCAGTTCCATTGGCCTGAGCGAGATACTGATCTCGCTGGCCGGCTTCATGGTGCTGTACACCGTGCTGGCGGTTATCGAGGTCCGCCTGATGATCAAATACATCCGCCTGGGACCGGATGAGCATGTGCCGGAACAAGCAGACGTGACGGACAGGCCGTCACCGGCCTTCGACAATATTCGGGCGTAAGGGAGGAGATACCATGTTGTTCGACTACGAAACCCTGCGTCTGATCTGGTGGGCGCTGCTCGGTGTGCTGCTGGTGGCGTTTGCCATCACCGATGGCTTTGACATGGGCGTGGCCGCCCTGCTGCCGGCGGTGGCACGCACCGATGGCCAGCGCCGGCAGGTGATCAATACCGTCGGCCCGGTGTGGGAAGGCAACCAGGTCTGGTTCATTCTCGGAGGCGGTGCCATCTTCGCGGCCTGGCCGGCGTTGTATGCGGTGAGTTTCTCCGGTTTCTATCTGGCAATGTTCCTGATCCTTTCCGCACTGATCATTCGCCCGGTGGCTTTCAAGTTCCGCTCCAAGCGCGAGGAACCAGCCTGGCGCGCGCGCTGGGATGCGGCACTGTGTTTTTCCGGCGTGGTGCCGGCACTGATCTTCGGTGTGGCGGTGGGCAATGTGTTGCAGGGCGTACCGTTTCATTTCGACAGCAGCCTGCGGCCATTCTATACCGGCTCGTTCTTTGGCCTGCTGAACCCGTTTGCGCTGTTGTGCGGTGTGGTGTCGTTGTCGATGCTGGTGCTGCACGGCGCGACCTGGTTGCAGATCAAGGCCGACGGTGAACCGGCTGCCCGTGCACGGGCCTATGGCAAGATTGCCGCGCTGGTGGTGATTGTGCTGTTTGCCATCGGCGGTGTCTGGATCAGCCAGATGGATGGCTACCGCATCATGACCGACATGAACCCGGAAGGGCCGAGCAATCCGCTGCGCAAGGAGGTGGTGCTGGAAGCCGGTGTATGGCTGGCGAATTTCCGCGAGTACCCGCTGTTGTGGCTGGTGCCGCTGGCCGGTTTTGCCGGGGCGTTGCTGGCGCTGCTCGGCCTGCAGACGCAACGTGGTGCGCTGAGCTTTATCGGCTCGAAACTGTCGGTGGCGGCGATCATCACCACCGTGGGCGTGGCCATGTTCCCGATGATCCTGCCGAGCAGCACACAGCCCGGCCACAGCCTGACGGTCTGGGACAGCTCATCCAGTCACTACACGCTGGGTGTGATGCTGTTCTCCACTGCGTTGCTGCTGCCCATCGTGCTGCTATACACCGCCTGGGTGTACAAGGTGCTGTGGGGCAAGGTCAGCGAGCGCGACGTCAGCAAGGACATGTACTGAGGAGGTTGCACCATGTGGTATTTCAGCTGGATTCTCGGTGTCGGCCTGGCGTGCACATTCGGCATTCTCAATGCCATGTGGTTCGAACTGAATGAGACCGACACGCGGCTGCGGAACGAGGACGATTCATCGGAGTAAGGTTTTCAGGAGGCGCCGCCCGGGTGGCGGTGCCTCCTGATCACAGGCCTATTGCTCGCGCATCTGTTCCAGACGCTCACGGTTTGCGTCACGTTGTTCCTCGATGCGTTCACGGGTAGCCTCGCGCCGTTCCTCCGCGGCTTCGCGTTGTTGTTCCGCACGTTCCTGTGCCGCCTCGCGCTGTTCTTCGGCCTTGTCCCGGGTTGCTTCACGTCGCTTCTCGGCTTCTTCGCGCATCGCCTCGCGTTCCTTGCGTGCGGCGTCCATGCGCTCTTCCCGTTCTTGCTCTGCGCTGTCGCGATGCTGTTCGGCCTGCTCGCGCATCGCCTCGGTGCGTTGTTGCATCTGTTCGGTAGTGGTCTGCTGGGCAAAGCCGGCCGGGCTGGCCAGCAGCAGGGCAATGGCGGAAGTGGTAAGCAGCGTCTTCATGGTCAATCCTCCTGTGTCGGACGTTCCCTGTCTCTCCCTGGTCATGGATGGCGCGGGCGTCCTGCCCGTTGCCCGGCGGCCGTCGTGGCTGCCGTTGTCCCCATGCTGCGCGTGACATCAGGGCAGGCAAGTAACAGAAGGTAAAACCGAAACGGGATGCAAAAAAATCAGTAATCTTTCCCAGGTTGCTGAACGCCGGGTCGCCTCGGGCGGTCCATGTGCTGAACAACAGGTAAAAGGAGCCCCGGGACCATGCGAAACAGAATGCGATATGCCGCCGTGGCGGTGCTGCTGCTGGCCGCCACGCCGGTGCTGGCTGCCGAAAAGCCGCTCTTCGGGTGGATCGAGAACGCCTCCATCGAACCCTGGGGCGTCCAGGTCAAGGCCAAGCTGGACACCGGTGCATTGACGTCGTCCATGCACGCGGAGGATATCGAGCGGTTCGAGCAGGATGGCGATGACTGGGTACGTTTTACCGTTGAGGTCGAGGATGAGGCCACAGGCGATGTGGTGTCGCGGGAATTCGAGCAGCCAGTGTTCCGCAACGTGCGCGTGCGCGGTGCCGGCGGGTCAGAGCGGCGCCCGGTGGTGCTGATGAAGATCTGTATTGGCGACACGGTTTATGAAGAGCAGTTCAGCCTGGAGGACCGGGACGACATGCTCTATCCGCTGCTGATCGGCCGCCGCACGCTACAGCATCTGGGGCCGGTGGATGTCACCCGCACCTTCGAGCACAGGCTGCGTTGCGATGACGATTCGAAAGTGATGGCGCACGACGCCGAACCGGACGATGAAGATATCGACGACTGACGGGGCTCGGCTGCCGGGCCTTTATCCAGCCTGCCGCAGGGCGCGCGCCAGGGCTTCACACTGGCTGCGCGCGATGGCGGGGATATTGTTCGCTTCGCGCGTGACCATGTCGGCACGCCAGAGAATGTGCCCTTCATTGTTGAGCAGATTGACTTCGATATTCTGATTGGCCTGCGGCGCGTCGCGGGTTTCACGGTACTCGCGCGCCGGCACCATGATCTGCACATCGTGGTGCATGTTGTTGCCGGACAGCACTTCCGGCGGGTTGTAGTTTGGCGGTGCCGGCAACAGCCCGGTCAGTTCGGCCACCAGGATGTTGCGGATGCCATTGGCACTGGCCCAGCGTTCCAGTTCGTCAGTGCCGGTGGCAAACCAGGCGGGCAGCACCGTGAAACTCTGTGTGACGTCATAGCCCTGTTTGCGGAATGCCGGTTCGCAGGCGTTTTCCCAGCGCTTGCGTACCTGAGGGTCAGGTGAACGGGTGGCCAGCAACAGCGTGTTGCCGTCCAGGCTGATGGCCCCGTAACGGGTGGCAATGTCCGACGTGCTCGCGCAGCCGGTCAGGAAGACAACGCCGGCGAGGGCGCTACTCAACAGCATACGGGTGGGGCCTGACATCCTCTGTTGCATGGTGCTCTCCTGATGCTTTCCCGACGGGGTGTCTGCCGTCGATTCTACCTCAGAACGCTGCCGAACTGAGCGGGGCATGGCCCAGCACGCGGAACCGGCGTGGCTGCGTGGCCGGCGTGTGCGGCGGGTTATACCAGCGCACCTCGTATTCGGCCTGCTCCGCGTCCTGGTCCAGCCGCAGCAATTGCAGCGCGCTGCCCTGGTCATCCTGCAGCAGTGACCAGTGGCCGTCGGCGTCTTGCTGCTCTACGTGCAGCAGGGGTTCATGCAGGGGCAGATGCGCGGGATGTTCGCCACGGAAGCGAAACGCCCAGTAGGGTTCACGCAGTCCGTCGGCGTCGGTGAAGCGGGGTGCACTCAACAGTGTGCGCGTTGCCAGCGGCGCCTCGGTGACCGGCCAGAAGTCTCGGCTGAGCAAGGTAAAGCGCCACTGCGCCGGCAGGTCATCAATGCTGCCGTGCGTGAACAGGTCGCTGGCCAGCTGTGCGCTCTGGCTGGCGAGCATGTCCAGCGTGTGCGGCCCGTACAATGTGTGGCCGCCTTCGTAGCGTTGCAGGGAATATTCTTCCGGGGTGGTGGCGTAACCGAAGAAGCCGTTGGCAAGGCTGGAGATTTCCACGCGCCAGCGGCCGGCTGGCAGTTGTTCACGCACCGCCTTGCGAATGCGGTTGCCACTTTCCAGCGTGACTTCCCACGGCAGGTTGACCAGCACCAGATCGTTGATGCGTACTACCTGGATCAGTGCCTCGTGGGGAAAACGTTCCGCCGGCAACAACAGTTGCAGCTTCGACAGCATCCAGTGCTTGGCGCCCTGGCAGTTGTCGTTGAACAGCGTTTTCGGCTGGCCGGGACGAATGAACGGCAGCCAGGAAATCGGAAAGACTTCATCGCCCTTTGCTGCACCGGCGGTGGCGGCGCCGACGATGGCTCGCTCGCACAGGCCAAAGCGGCTGTCCGGTGCCAGCGTGAGCAGGTCCAGTTCACGGCTGCCGACGCCGGTGACCAGTTGATCATCCAGCTGCGTGCCCAGGCGCTCAAACAGGCGCAGTGCGTGGCCGGCGAGTGCACCGCCGATGCGGCGTGCCTCGCGGTCGCCGCGCTGGCCCTCGACCCAGGCCGGGCTGTTGTCGGCGTGGGTGGCCTGGAAGGCGCCATGCAGCGGCGTGAACGGTGTCTCGTAGCGGGTGCCGATGGCCTCGGCCACGTCGTGTGCCAGCCAGTGCCAGACGTCCGCGTGCCAGGGATGCGTAAACGGCGGGATGGCGGTGCCGTGGATCGAAAATGCTGTCAGCGCGCCGGCCGGGTAAAAGGCGCCGTCGTCGCCGGCCAGGTCGACCCGCAGCATGGTCATGGTCGGGTTCACGGCCTGGTAGGCCATGTCATCGGTGAGGCGGTTTTCATCCAGGCGAAAATTGCGCGCCCAGGCTGCCAGAGAACGGTTGCGCGTGAATCCGTAGACCTCGGTCTGCCCGGTAGCAAAGCGCGCGGTGCGGCGTTCGCGGTAGGCGCGGATCACGGCATCGGCGATCTGCCGGCTGAGAAATTCCGCCAGTGTCGGATCGAAGCCGGGCAGGTTGCTGCCGAAGACGTTGTAGAAATCGCTGTCGAGGAACTGGCCCGGTCCGGAATGGGTGTGGGTCACCAGCAGGCTTAGGCCGTGTGCGGGCACATCGGTGTGGGCGGCGATCAGCTCGGCCACACGGTGATGCAGCACGCGTGACCCGGCGCCGAGGTCCAGGGTCACCAGGGCAAGCGGTGTCTGCCCCGGGCTGTGCAGGTAGAAGGCACGTGCTTTCAGGCGCGTGCGGAAGCCATCCGAGGGGCGCGCCCAGGCGGAGTAGCCGAACTTGGGAATGCCGATGGGCGGCGTGATGTCCGACTCGGCCAGACCGGCCAGCGCCGGGCCGCTGGTGGCGGGCGGCAGGGGCGCCGGGCGGCTGATGGTCAGCGTGGTGGCCGGGTAGGTGAGAAACGGCCAGGCGGTGAAAGTCAGCGCGCCGACCGTGCCCAGCAGCACGGCCATCAGGAAAAGGCGCAGACGTGGCAAGCGGCGGCGTTTCGGCATGGAGTCGTCCCTGTCGGTTGAGTGGCGGACGCAGCTTATTGTTTTAAGGTACGTTAGTGCAAAGTCATCCTGTGCCTATTCAGAGGAGCGGACCCCTCATCGCGACGCCTTCTGGCTGCCGTTATTCCTGTCGCAGCAGCCCCAGGGCCGGCTGGTGCTGCGAGCGCGCGCCGAGGCTGACGCCCGTGACGGCCACCAGCAGGCCGAGGGCCAGGGGCAGCAGCAGCCAGCCGGACCAGGGCAGGGCGCCGGAAAACAGCCGCTGGCCCAGCGGATACAGTGCCGCCAGCATGATCAGCGTGGCGCAGAGGCCGGCGGCGCTGCCCAGCGTCAGGGATTCCAGCCAGGTGACGCGGCGGATCAGATGCCTGTCGCCGCCGAGAGTGCGCAGCAATGCATTGTCGCGCCCGCGCTGGGCTTGCGCACCGAGCAGTGCAGCGCCGAGCACCAGCATCGCCGCAGCCATCAGCAACACCGCCAGCAGGGCAGTGGCGCGGCTCGCCTGACGGATGATGTCCTGGGCCTGGTCCAGCAGGGCGTTGACGTCAATCACGGTCAGGTGCGGCACGTCCCGCAGCAGCGCGGCCAGCCGTGCGCCGTCGCCGGGGGGCAGCCAGAAGCTGGTCAGCCAGGTGATGTCCTGGCTGACCAGGCCATCGGTGGCGAACATGAAATAGAAGTTCGGTTCGAAGCTGTCCCAGTCCACGTCACGGATGCTGCTGATGGTGGCCGTGACGGTGCCCTGGCTGGTGACGAAATGCACCGTGTCATCACGGCGCAGGCCCAGGTTCATGGCCAGTTCCCGTTCTACCGACACGGTGCCCGGTGGTGGCGGCCAGTCGCCGTCGGTGACGCGGTTGCTGTCCGGCAGCGTCGTGTCGGTGACTTCGGTCAGTACCAGGTCGCGATTCAGCGCGCGCTGGGCGTCCTCGTTTTCCTTGGTCACGGCGTCACGCACCGGCGCGCCATTGATCTCGGTGAGGCGGCCACGCACCACCGGATACAGCGGCTGCGGGATGGCGGCCTGTTCTGCCATCCAGCTGTTGAAGCGGGGCAGGTCGGCATCGAACAGATTGAAGACGAAGTGGTTCGGCGCCTGTTCCGGCAGGCGTTCGCGCCAGTCATTGAGCAACTGGCTGCCGGTCTGGCCGGCCAGGGCCAGCACGGCCATGGCGATGGTCAGGGAAGCCAGCAGCGGCAGGGTCAGGCCGGGGCGGCGGCTCAACCGGCGAATCGCCAGCCGGCCGGCCAGCGGCAGACGCTGGCTGCCGATGTCGAGCACTTTCAACAGCGGCCACAGCAGTGATGGCAGCAAAGCACCGAGCACCACCAGCAGAAGCAGCAACTGGCCCAGTTCGGTCAGCGAACCGGTCAGCAGCGCGGCCAGGATCACTGGTGCGCCCAGTGCGGCGGCCAGTTCGACAATGCCGGAGACGGGCCGGGCGCTGATGCGATCATTGAGCACCTGCATGGCCGGCGTGCGCACCAGTGTGCTCAGCCGGGGCAATGCGAACGCCAGCCACAGCACCAGCGGCCCGGCCAGCACCGCGACCCAGTCGCCGGGGGTGGCAGCCAGCGGGTCCTGCCAGCCCATCAGTGCACGCAGGCCGTGGATCAGCCCCAGCCCGAGCAGGGTGCCGAGGGCCACCGCCGGCAGGACCGCGATGAATTCTTCCCCGAGCAGACGCTGCATCACCTGACCGCGCCGGGCGCCGAAGCTGCGCAGCAGCGCCGCCATGCGTGCGCGCTTGCGCACCCGCTGGCTGGTGGCGAGATAGATGGCCGCGCCGCACAGCAGGCTCACTAGCAGCACGCCCAGGCTGACCCACAGGGTCAGTTGCTGCAGCGGGCCACGGGTGCGGCCGGCGGCGTCTTCCAGCGTCCGCAGACGCTGGTCCGGGCGCAGCACCGGGTCCAGTGCGGCGGTGGCGGTGGCGATATCGCTGGCGCTGCCACCGAGCATCAGCCGGTGGCGCACACGGGTGCCGGGGCCGAGGACGCCGGTGGCGTCGAGGTCGGCGAGATTGAACAGTACGCGCGGGCTCATGCTGTAGAAGCCAGCGCCCTGATCCGGTTCCTGACGGATCACGGCGGTCAGGGTCAGCGGCTGCCGGCCAATCTGCACCTGGTCGCCGATGGTAAGGCCCAGTCGGTCGAGCGCCTGGTCGGCCATCCACACTTCGCCGGCGGCCGGTCCGGTGGCCGCTGGCCGGGTGGCGTCGAAGCGACCCGGGGCACTCTGCAATTGACCGTATACCGGGTAGCCGGCATCCGCAGCGCGGGCACTGACCAGCAGCATTTCATCGCCGTGGACCAGCACGGTGGGGAAGTCTGCCACCTGGCCCTGGTCAAGCGCCGACAGCAGCGCAAGCTGCTCTGCGGCGGGCGGTTCGCTGCCCACCAGCACCAGGTCACCGCCGAGCATTTCTGCCGAGCGAATGGTGAAGCGCTGATCGAGTTCTGCGCGCAACAGCACCACGGACGCCAGCGCCAGCGCGGCGATGCCCAGTGCCAGGGCCAGCACGCGGAACGCGCCGTCGCGCCAGGGGCGCCAGAGACTACCTGTTCGCAGCATGGTTGTGCCTCACAGCCGGCCGTCATCAAGCCGCAGTTGCCGATGGCAGCGCGCGGCCAGTGCATCATCGTGGGTGACCAGCACCAGGGCGGTGCCGGCCTCGCGGTTGAGATCGAACAGCAGGCTGCTGATGCGTTCGCCGTTGGCGTGGTCAAGGCTGCCGGTGGGTTCATCGGCGAACAGCAGCGCCGGTTGCACTGCGAACGCCCGCGCCAGTGCCACGCGCTGTTGTTCGCCGCCGGACAGTGTGGTGGGGAAGTGTTTCAGCCGGTGCGCCAGGCCGACGCGATCCAGCCACTGACGGGCAATTTCGGCGGCGTTGCCACGGCGCTGTATCTCCAGCGGCAGCATGACGTTTTCCAGCACATTGAGATCGGCGACCAGATGGAATGACTGGAACACGAACGCGCAATATTCACCGCGTTTTACCGCGCGGGCGTCTTCATCAAGCTGGCTGAAGGCGCCGCCGGCGAGCAAGACGTCGCCACCGGAAGGGACATCCAGCCCGGCCAGCAGGCCGAGCAGGGTAGACTTGCCACTGCCGCTGGGGCCGGTGATGGCGACACTTTCGCCGCTCATCACGGTCATATCGATATCGTCCAGCAGGGTCAGTTCACCTTCCGGGCCGGGAACCCGTTTGCTAAGGTGACGGGCAATCAAGATGGGGGCCGAGGCGTCGTCCCGTAAAGAAGGAGTCTGATTCATGCGTCTGGGGTCCGCGTTGCTCTGTGGTTGCCTGACTGCCGTGGCATCCATTGCGTCGGCCGACATTCTGGTGGTTGGCGACAGTATCAGTGCCGCGTATGGCATTGACAAGTCGGCAGGCTGGGTCAGCCTGCTGGAACAAAAACTCGAGGGTGAGTGTGCCACCCTGAATGTGTACAACGCGTCAGTGAGTGGCGAGACCTCGGCCGGAGGCGCTGCACGCCTGCCGGCGCTGCTGGCTGCGCACACTCCGTCGGTGGTCGTGATCGAACTGGGCGGCAACGATGGTCTGCGCGGTATGCCGCCGGTGCAGATGAAACAGAATCTGGTGCGCATGATCACGGTCAGCCGCGAGGCGGGGGCCGAGCCGCTGCTGTTCGGCATGCGTATCCCGCCGAATTATGGCGAAGCCTACACCCGGATGTTCGAGGCCGTGTTCACCCAGGTCGCACAGGAGCAGGAGGTGCCGTTGCTGCCGTTCTTTCTCGATGGCGTGGGTGGTGAACCGTCGCTGATGCAGGAAGATGGCATTCACCCTGTGGCATCGGCACAGCCGCGCCTGCTGGAGAATGCCTGGACACTGCTGGCGGACGTTGTACGCCGGCACTGCGAATGAACAGGCCCCAATACTAAAATTCCCTTCAGGCGATCAGGGCGGACACACTATGTTTTATGACAAACCACGCTGGCAGAACGTGCTGGATTTCTGGTTCGGTAATGGTCTGGAACATGGCTGGCCTGACTCGCCGCGTGACGGGCTCTGGTTCGGCAGCAACCACGGTGTGGATGTGGAGATCACCGATCGTTTCGGTGATCTGGTCGAGGCCGCACTGGCGCAGGAACTGGTGGACTGGGAACACCATCCGTTTGCACGGCTGGCGCTGGTGATTCTGCTGGACCAGTTCACGCGCAACATGTTTCGGGGTTCCGCGCGTGCATTTGCCGGTGACCATCGTGCGGTGACGCTGGTGAACGAAGGGCTGGCGCTGGGCATGGACAACAAGCTGCCGTGGGTTGGCCGGGTGTTTTTCTATATGCCGCTGATGCACGCCGAGGACCTGTCGCTGCAACGCAAGTGTGTCAAATGCTTTGCCTGGCTGCGTGACAGCGCGCCGCCGGAGGTGGCGACAAAAATAGCGAACAATCTCGATTTTGCCATCGAGCACGCGGAAGTGATCGAGCGCTTCGGACGCTTCCCGCACCGCAACGAGGCCCTGTGCCGGGAGAGCACGCCGGAGGAACTGGAATACCTGCGCGACGCAAAGCGCTATGGCCAGTAATGCTCAGCCGCGCTTGCGGCGGATATAAAGCGTTTTTTCCACCCGCGCCACCAGCAGGCCTTCTTCATCGATCACCTCCACCGGCCAGGTGGGGGTGTACTTTTCGCCGTGGGCGGTTTTCGTGCGTACCTCTTCGAGCATGGTGTCAGTGAGCCGGAAAGTGGCCATAACCCGGCCTCGCCCTGGCCGCACGAAATCAATGCTGGCGGCCTTGTCCCAGACGATATGGTCCGGCCCCAGGTTACGCATCAGCAAGAGCATGTAGAACGGGTCCGTCAGCGCATACAGCGAGCCGCCGAAATGCGTGCCGACATAATTTGTGTTGTACCAGCGCTGCACCATCGATACGCGCGCCTCGCGGAAATCCTCACTGATGTACTCCACCCGCACCCCGGCGCCGAGGTAGGGGCCGTACCAGTTCAATGCGCGGGCCAGGCCACGCGCGCCACGAATCAGAGGCCAGAGCACTCTCGACATGGTGTATTACCCTGCAGGAGAAAAAGCTCACCGGTGGGGCCGGTGAGCGGGTGGTGTTGTCAGGGAGCCAGGCGCGCCAGCGCCTGTTGCAGACGACTGCGGATGACCGGATGCAGGCCTGCTGCCAGCAGCGCCTCGGCGTCGTCGAGCAGCCGTGCGCATTCTTCCAGCCGGTCCGGGTTGGCGCGCTTCATTGCCTGCGGCAGTTTTTCCAGTTGCCAGCGCATGCGTTCTTCGCGTGCATCCGCCGGGCTTTCCACATCCGCACTCACTTCCAGCGCCACGGCCAGTTCGCGCTGGGCGGTGTCGTCCGTGTCGCTGTCCGGTGCAGCCGCCACGCGCTCGCTGAGTTTTTGCCAGCGCTGGCGTTTCGGCCATGCCGCCAGGGTGGCGCGGGCCTGTTGCAGCAGCTGGTCGCGCTGTTTCAGCAGATGCTGTTCGCGGCGCGGGCAGGGCAGGGCTTCCAGTGCCTGTATCTGTTCGCGCAGGGCCGCGCTGTCCAGCGTCGGCAGGGCGGCGCCAAATTGTTCCAGCGCGGCAGCCAGCATCTGTTTGTCCTGTGCGTGCTGCTGGCGCTGCGCGTCGCGCTCGGCCTGCTGGCGGCCGAACAGGGCGTCGCAGGCCTTGCGGAAGCGCTTGTGCAGGCCGCGATAGCGCTGCGGGTGCACCCAGCCGGTGTGTTTCCATTGTTGTTGCAGTTGCCGCGCCTGATCGGTGGCAGTGCGCAGGTCGCTCTGTTCAAGCAATTGCTCGACCTGCACGCAGTATTGTTCCAGCAGCTCGCCGTGCCGGGCGCTGGCCTGTTCGAGCCGTTCGTCCAGTGTGCTCAATAGCTGGCTGAAACGACGGCTGATGCCGCGTGCGTCAGTAAAGCGTACCGGCTGGTATTCGCGGAACTCCTGCGGTGCCTGGCGGCGGATCTCGAACAGCGCCGGCCAGTCGGTCTGCTCCGGATGCTGGGCCTGGCTGGCGAGCAGGGCGTCGAGCTGATCGCACAGCGCAGCGCGTTTGGCCAGATTGGCAGCACGCTCGGCGTCCTGTTCGCGAAAGTGTTCGCGGCAGGGTTCGTAGGCGATATCGGACGCGGCCTTGAAGCGTTCCCACAGCGCCTGGTCAATGTCCTGGTTGGAGGACATCAGGCTGCGCCATTCGTCATGCAGTGCCTGGATGGCGGTGGCTTTTTCTTCCGCGTCCATGGCTTCACTGGCCAGTGCTTCCATGCGGGCGCACAGGTCGTCTTTCTTCGGTTCGGCGGCGAATGCGTGCCAGTCGCGCAATTCGTCCAGCTCCGGACGCAGTTTTTCCATGCGCGCGGCGCGGCTGCTGTCCGGGTGCTCGGCCAGCAGCGCTTCGGCCTTGTGCCAGAGGCGGTTGGCGTGGCGCAGGTTGCGCTGGCGCAGTTCCCGTTGCACGGCGCCGAGCAGATTGTCCAGGGCTTCCTGTTCACTACTGCGCGGTGCGCGGCGGGCCTCGCGTTTTTCGCGTACTGGCTCGCGGGCCGGTTGTGCCAGGGTCAACTGGTCGGCGAGGCTGACCAGTAGCGACGGGCGTGGTGCATCGGCCGGCCATTGCGCCAGCCATTGTCGTGCCTCGGCGAGCAGGGTGTCGTCGCCATTGCCGGCCTGCAAGGCGGTGCACAGGTCAGCCAGTTCCTGCTGGCGGGTCTGCAGCTCATCGGCGGCGGCAAGCAGCAGTTGCCAGCCCTCCAGCACGCCGGTGTAGCGCGCCTGGGTCTGCGCGTCGGCGGGATGCTCTTCAGTGGCGGCCTGCCAGCGGCGGGTTTGCATGGCCACAGCGGCACGCAGGCTGCCCAGATGGCTGTCGAACACTTCTGCGGTGAGTTCGCCGCGCAGTGCCAGCAGGCCGTCGATGGCTGCCTGCTGTTCGGTGTGCAGTGTCTCTTTGCGGGCCTGCTCGGCCTGCGCCTGTTCGCGGGCGGCGAGCAGTGCGTCGCAGCGGGCGGCCTGTTCGTTGAAGTGGCGCTGTGCTTCGCCACTGGCCCCTTCGCTGGCCTGCTGCCATTGCTGGCGTAGCTGCGCCAAACGGGGGCCGTACAGGTTGTCGATCTGGCGGCCGGCGTGCTGGGTGATTTCCGCCAGGATGGCGTCGCGGGCGCGCTGGCGTTCTTCGCTGGCCTGGGCGGCCTGCTGGTGCTCGCGCAGTTTTTCACGGGCGCTTTGTTGTACGCGTTTGTCTCGGCCTTCGCGCACCAGTTGGCGCAGGGTGGTGGCGTCCTGGATACGTTCGGCGGCGCTGATGCGCTGGGCCGGGTCCTGGCCATGCAGCGCCAGTTCCAGCAGGGCGGCCGGGTCGGTCAGGCGTTCGGTGGCGGCCAGCCGGCAGGCGGCATCCGGGCTTTGCCGGGCGACATACAGCAGCGTGCCCTGATTGTCCGTGAGTTGGACCAGGCGCAGGCGGTTGTCCAGCGCCGGGCAGTGTTCGGCCAGGCCGGCCAGCAGCCGGTGCAGTTGTTCTGCAGCGGCGGTGCGCACGGTGTCGCTGGTGTCTTGGCTGATCAGGTGATCAAGCAGTTTCAGGTCAGGCAGGCGCCCGGCTGCCGCAGCGCGGACCTCGCTGTCGCTGTCACCGCGTGCGAGGGTGGCGAGGACATGGCCGCTTTGTGGATCGTCCAGGGACAGTTCGTGAATGGCGCGCAGGCGCTGGGCAGCATTCTGGTGCTGCCAGCGCGGTCGGAAAAGTTTGCCCAGCATTGATATCCCCTGCTGTCGGCGCCGGGCGGGGCGCCGCGATGATGTAGCGTATATGGGCCCGCATCATACCCCCGGCGGGCTGTGCAACACAGCCGTTACGGTGTGTGCGGGCCGCTGCCGCGATCAACCGGATGGCGGTGCGGCATGCGGGACATGATAGCGATCCCGTGCCGGGGGACAACAGCCCCCGGCGCGGTCGGTGGAGAGGTCAGCGGGCCAGGCGCGCCTGCAGCAAGGCGTCTTTTTCGGCCCAGAGGTCGCTGATCCATGCCTGGAAACGGGCGCGGAAGGCGGGGTCGTTTTCATAGTCACCCTGCGAGGCCCACTCCGGGATGGGGCGTGGCCGGATGATGATCTGGATATCGCGGATGGCACCGCCGAGGAAGGCCATCAGGCTGCGCGAGACGCCTTGCGGGTAGACGATGGTCACGTCCAGCAGGGTGCCGAGCTTGCCGCCCATGGCGCCGAGTGCGAACGCGGTGCCACCGGCCTTGGGCTTGAGCAGGTGCTGGTACGGGGACTGCTGCTGGTCGTGCTTGGCCTGGGTGAAACGGGTGCCCTCGAAGAAATTCATCACCGAGGTCGGGAAATGGGCGAATTTCTCGCACGCTTTGCGGGTGGTCTCCAGGTCCTTGCCTTTCAGGGACGGATCGCGCTCGATCTCTTCGCGGGTGTGCCGTTTCATGAACGGGAAATCCAGCGCCCACCAGGCGTGGCCCAGCAACGGCACGCGGATCAGCTCCTGTTTGAGGAAGAATTTCAGCATCGGGATGCGGCGGTTGAACACCTTCTGCAGCACCAGGATGTCGGCCCAGGACTGGTGGTTGCTGGTGACCAGATACCACTGGTCTTTGCTCAACCCCTCAAGGCCCTCGATCTGCCAGCGCGGGCGGCTGATCAGGCCGATCAGGGTGTTGTTGACCCACATCCAGGATTCGGCGATGCGCACCAGCACCCGGGCCAGGGCAATCTGTGTGCGCTCGTGGCGGATCGCCATCCGGGCCAGGGTGAACAGATAGAGCGGGATCACCATGACCACGGTGTTGAGGAGGATGCCCAGCAGAACCAGGGGTGCACGGATGTAGTTCCAGATGTTCATGCAGTTGTATAGAAAGTCCAGGGAGCGGCAATCCTAGCGGAAAAGCCCGGGGCTGTCCCGGCCGGCAGGGGACTGTCTGGTCGCTCCGGTCAGGATTTTGAGCAGCCCCGTCATTGGCGCCGGGCGGCGTGCTGCCTATGCTGCCCGGGAACCTGAATCCCCACCCATCAAAGAGGCATGCCATGGCCGGTCCGCTTTCCACGCTCAAAGTGCTCGA
The DNA here is from genome assembly GCF_000299335.2 of Isoalcanivorax pacificus W11-5. NCBI lineage: Bacteria > Pseudomonadati > Pseudomonadota > Gammaproteobacteria > Oceanospirillales > Alcanivoracaceae > Isoalcanivorax > Isoalcanivorax pacificus. The sequence goes on from NZ_CP004387.1 coordinate 1,712,814, forward strand.
TTTCAGTACGCTGCTGCCGGGGCCGTTCGGCACCCTGATACTGGCCGATCTCGGCGCCCAGGTGCTGCGTGTCGAGTCGCCTACCCGGCCGGATATGGTCCGCATGCTGCCGCCGATGGCCGGCGGCATTTCCGCTGTGCATGGCTATCTGAACCGCTCCAAGCGTTCGCTGGCACTGGACCTGAAAAAGCCGGAGGCAGTGGCGGTGATCCACCGGCTGGTACAGGACTACGACATCATCGTCGAGCAGTTCCGCCCTGGCGTGATGAACCGTCTGGGCGTGGGCTACGAGGCGCTGCGCGAGATCAACCCGGGCCTGATCTACTGTTCCATCACCGGCTACGGCCAGGACGGCCCGTACCGTGACCGTGCCGGCCATGACCTGAATTACCTGGCGATTGCCGGCATGACCGCCTACAACGGCCGCCGCGACAGCGGCCCGGCACCGATGGCCCTGCAGGCGGCGGACATCGCCGGTGGCTCCTGCCATGCGGTGATGGCGATCCTGGCGGCGGTGATCCATCGCCAGGCCACCGGCGAAGGCCAGCATATCGATATTTCCATGACCGACGCGGCGTTCAGCCTGCACGCGCTGACCGCACCGCAGGCCCTGATTGCCGGCGAAGACCCGGTGCTGGAGCGTACCCAGCTCAATGGCGGCTCCTTCTATGACTGCTACGAAACCCGTGATGGCCGCTGGTTCTCGGTGGCGGGGCTGGAGCCGCAGTTCTTCCTGCAGTTCTGTCAGGCGATTGGTCGCCCGCACCTGGCAACAAAGGGACTGGCCATGGCACCGGACATTGTTGCCGAGGTGAAGGCGGAAATCCGTGCCGCCATGAAGGAAAAGAGCTTCGACGAATGGTCTGCCATTTTTGCCGGCGTGGATGCCTGCGTGGAGCCCGTGCTGTCGCTGTCCGAGGCGGCTGAACACCCACAGCTCAAGGCGCGTGGCATGGTGGTGGAAGTGCCGGCCGGGGAGGGCACTCAGCGTCAGGTCGCCTCGCCGTTCAAGTTTTCCGCCACGGCACCGGAATACCGTTTTGCGGGTGGCATGCCGGGTGCGCACACGCGTGAAGTGCTGGCCGAGCACGGTTTCAGCGATGACGACATTCAGGCGCTGATGCAGATCGGTGCGGCAATGTAATGCCCGGCGAAGTGTGATGCACCGGTAAAATCTGCGGGCCTGCCCGCAGATTTTACCGGCACCGGCTGGCTCCGCCGCGCCGTCCCCGCTTATGCTCGCGGTAACAATGGAGCAGGTAGAGCAGTAGTGCATCACGCGGGAAGAGCCCTGTGTGCAGGGAGCGCACAGCGCAGCCAGCCGATATGCCGGTATGCCGGGCCGCCGCGTGGCGTGCGCCGCGCAGTGTCTGCGCTGTGCAGCGTCGTCTGTCTGCTGGTGCTGGCCGTCATTGCTCGCGCCGATGACCTGCCCCCGCCTGTGGAGGCGGTCCCCACCGAGCCAGCCATGGCTCCCCCTGCTGTGGCGCCTGAAGTCATCGAACTCCCGGAAGACCCTGAACTCGACGACCCGGAAGGCTGGATCGAACAGCCGGATGGTACCGTGCTGCTGGAAACCGACGACACTGGCGAGGTCTACCGCGTGCCGGTGGATTGTGATCCCTGGGAAAGCGGTGAACTGCAATGGGTCGACCGCGCCCACCATGCGTTTTCCCGAGGCCTGTGCTGGCCGACCCAGTGGCTGGACGGCGTGTTTGGTGACGCCGATGACCAGAGCCGCGGCGTGGCCGGCACGTCAGTGCGGGTGGTGGGGGCGCAGTTGTTTCGCGATGACGGCGAGCGTGACAGTGACGTGCGCTTTCGGGTGCGCGTCCATCTGCCAAATCTGGAACACCGGCTGAGCCTGGTGCTGGCCAGTGAACGGGAATTCGAGGATGAGAACGCCGGCCTGCAGGGTTCGCCGGAGACCACCGGCGACAACGAGGACAATGCCGCCCGGGCCGGCCTGCGCTGGGTGCTGGCGACCGCCGACAATATGGATATCGACATGGACGTCGGTGTGCGCTCGGATATCAAGCTGTACTGGCGCGGCCGCTACCGGCAGCAGCGGCAGGTCTCGGAATACTGGTCAGCCCGGCTGGAAGAAACGGTGGACTGGCGGGACCTGAAGGGCTGGCGCAGCCGCACCGTGGTGGATTTCGACCGGCCCCTGTCCCGGCACCGCCTGTTCCGCAGCACCAGTTTTGTCGAGATCAGCGAAGAGAATATTCAGGAAGGGCGTGGCTGGCGCTGGCAGCAGAGTGCGGTGCTCGGTGTGGAACTGAATCGGCGCGAAGCGCTGCGTTATCTGGTCAGTATGGACGGCTTTACCCGCCCGAATACCCGCGTGGAAAACTACCGCGCCGGCGTCACTTATCGCCGCAATATCTGGCGGCCCTGGTTCTTCTATGAACTGGAACCCTATCTGCTGTGGCCGCGCGAGCGGGACTTCGATACCACCACCGGCATCGTGTTCCGGGTCGAGACACTGTTCGGGATCTGGTAGGGCGGGCCTGGCAGGCTGCTGAACAACCTCCTGCCAGAGTGGCCCCGCCCGTCGGTTGTCAGACCCAGCTTGTGCGCTGGCGACTGGCGCGGGATTTGAAATACCAGCCCAGCGTCATGCCGCCGAAGATGGTGAGCAGGGCAAACATCCAGCCCTGGAAGGTGCGGTCGTTGCGCAGCAGGGCGTTTTCCGCCTTGACCTGATCCAGTTCCGTGCGCAGCAGGCTCAGGTCTTCATTGAGCTTGCGGTTGGCGCGATCCAGGCGCAGAGGATCGGCGGCCACCTGCTGCAGTTGCTCCAGTTCTTCACCGCGTGCGCTCAGGTTCTGGTTCAGTTCACTGGCCTGTTGAGAGAAGCGGTCGCGTTCGGTGCTGGCTTCATCCAGGGCGCTGCGTACCTCGGCCAGTTCCCGTTCCAGATTCTGCACGCGCTGTTGCGCCCGCTCGAGCTGGATGCGGGCGATCGGCTGGCGGCTCATGTACTGCTCTTCGACCCAGCCTTCGGTATCGCCGACGCGGATCTGCACCCAGTCAGCACCCTGGTCCCATTTCAGCACTTCGACTTGCGTGCCGGAGCGCAGGCCCCGGTGCACGATGCGGAAACCGGTGCCGGCGCCGGCACGCACCGGCACGTAGATACTGTCGCCAATCCAGCCGGAAGCGGCCCGGGCGGTGGCGGGCAGGGTCATGCCCGTGAACAGGGCGGTGAAAAAGACAAAACCAAGAACAAACCGTAAGCGCATGAATTCGAACTCCGTGTCACAGGCGCGCGCAGTGTAGAAAAAAGCGTTTCTGCCGGGTTGTGACCCTGGTCACATCAGGGCAGAACTTTACGAAATGGTTTCACAGTGACACGGGCGTAGACGCCCGCGTCCACGTACGGGTCGGCATCGGCCCAGCGTTGGGCGTCCTCCAGGCTGGGGAATTCCGCCACCACCAGCGAGCCGGTGAAACCGGCCTCGCCCGGGTCGTCGCAATCAATGGCCGGGTGCGGCCCGGCCAGCAGTAACCGGCCCTCATCCTGCAGGCGTCGCAGGCGGGCCAGATGTTCCGGCCGTGCGGCCAGGCGTTGCGCCAGCGTACCGGCGACATCTTCACTGATAAAGGCGTAGAACACGTGTCATTCCTCGTGTTGCCGGGTGTCCGGTTTCGCAGCGCGGTCGTGGAACAGGCGCTGGCGTTCCTCTTCCGGCAGCCGTTTGTACACGAACAGGAACAGGCCCATGTAGAACACCAGGTTCAGCAGTGTGAAACCGATCAGCTTGAAATTGACCCAGAAATCGGTGCTGAAGTGATAGGCGATATAGATGTTCAGGCCGCCAAGCAGACTGAAGTAGAGCACAAAGCTGATATTGAGGATGGTCCAGTCACGCTTCACCAGCGGCACCACATAACCCAGCCCGCTGATCATCATCGCCTCGCACATGCGTTGCAGCAGCGAGCGTTCGCGCAGGAACTGGCCGGCCAGCAATACCACCGCCAGCACACCGTAGATCACGGTCGGCCGCCACTTGATGAACATTTCGTCGCGCAGCAGCAGCGTCAGGCCGCCGAATACCAGGGTGACGACGAACACCAGCAGGTGCATGCGCTCGACCTTGCGCCAGACCAGATAGCCCAGCACGATCTGCAGCAGGCTGGCGATGAGGATGCCCCAGGTGGCCAGATAGATGTCCCGGCCGCTGGCGAAATACAGGCCGAAAAAGACAATCACCGGCAGGTAGTCGAACAGCTTTTTCATGCCTGCTCCCTGTTTGCGAGGTCCTGATGGTAATGGATGCTCGTTTGGGTGAACAGGTGAAATCGCCGCGCTCATGCTATGCTGCTGGCCGCATTCACCAGCCCCGGACCCCGCATGACTTCGCCCTGCTACGACTTCCACTGTCACAGCACTGCCTCCGATGGCACGCTCACGCCTGCCGAACTGGTGGCGCGCGCGGCGGCGGCCGGGGTAGAGCAACTGGCGCTGACCGACCATGACACCCTGGCCGGGTTGCCGGAGGCGCGGGCAGCCGCCGTCCAGGCGGGCATCGAACTGGTGACCGGCATCGAGCTGTCGGTGGGCTGGGGGAATCGCGAACTGCACGTGGTCGGATTGGGCATGCAGGCGGAGCACCCGGCGTTGCTGGCACTGGTTGAAGCCCAGCAGCAGGCGCGGGTGCGCCGTGCGGAACAGATTGGCCGCAAGCTGGACAAGGCCGCCGGCCTGGCCGGCAGCTATGAACGCGCTGCCAGCCTGGCCGGTACGGATGCGCCGGGCCGGCCGCTGTTTGCGCGCATGCTGGTGGCTGCCGGCAAGGTGCGCGATGAGCAGCATGCCTTCAACCGCTACCTCAAGCCGGGCCAGTCGGCCTTTGTCAGCACACCCTGGGTCGCCCTCGAAGAGGCCGTGGCAGCGCTGCGCGAAACGGGAGGCGTCGCGGTACTGGCCCATCCCGTGCGCTATGGCATGACACGACGCAAGCTGCGGCAATTACTGGCAGATTTCTGCGCCGCCGGTGGCGAAGGGCTGGAGGTGGCGATGCCGCGCCTGAATCCGGCCCAGCAGGCACTGCTGCGCGAATGCCTGCGTGATTTCCCGCTCTATGCCTCCGGTGGTTCCGATTTTCACACGCCGGCACAACAATGGCTGGAACTCGGCCGGCTGCCGCCGCTGCCGGAAGGTGCCCGCCCGGTGTGGGAGCTGTTCCGCGCAGCCTGAACGGCCCCGATAGCCTCAGCCAATCACTGCCATGCCTGATGGCAGCACGCCATACCCCGCAGAAGGCTCGCGACGAGCGGGCGCAGGCCCTACAATGCCGGCCCTGTTCACTGATCCCGGAGCCCCATGACCAGGGTATTGCACGTCCATCCTGTCACCCCCCAGCCACGCCTGCTGCGCGAGGCCGTGGAAGTGTTGCGTGGTGGCGGCCTGATCGCTTACCCCACCGACACCACCTATGCGCTGGGGTGCGGTATCGGTGAAAAGGCTGCGCTGGAGCGGCTGATCCGCCTGCGCCGGCTGGATGACAAGCACCAGTTCACGCTGCTGTGCGCGGACCTGTCGGTGCTGGCGCTGTATGCCAAGGTGGAAAACCCGGATTACCGGCTGCTCAAGGCCCATACACCCGGCCCTTACACCTGGATCCTGCGCGGCACCCATGAAGTGCCACGGCGGCTGATGCACCCGAAGAAGCGCACCATCGGTATCCGCGTCCCGGAGCACGCCATCTGCCAGGGGCTGCTGGCCGAGCACGGCGAGCCGATCATGACCTCGACCCTGCTGTTGCCGGGCGAGGAGTTCCCGCTGACCGACCCGCTGGACGTGCGCAACGTGCTGGAAGGGCAGGTGGACCTGATCATCGACGGCGGCTTTGGCGGCGTCACCGAGACCACCGTGATCTCGCTGGTCGATGGCGATGGCCCCGAAGTGGTGCGCGAGGGCGCCGGGGCGCTGGACAGTATTTTCTGAACCGCCGGCACCGGTTGCTTATTTCTCCGCCAGTTACACCGCGAGCCTGCCTCTCGCATAGATCACAGCTCACGGAACCCGGTATACTTGCGCCTTTCCGCCCCCGCGCCGAGCTGCGCGGGTGGCCCATGCTGCGGTCCCGGACCGCCGCTCTCCCCGTCAGTTGTTTTTCAGGAGTCTGTTTTGAGTTCTGTGGTGTCCTCTCAGCGCGTGTTGTCAGGGATGCGGCCGACCGGCCGCCTGCATCTGGGTCACTACCACGGCGTACTGAAAAACTGGGTGCGGCTGCAGCACGAGTACGAGTGCTTTTTCTTCGTCGCCGACTGGCATGCCCTGACCACCGAATATGAAAACCCGCAGCGTATCGAACAGAACGTCTGGGAGATGGTGATCGACTGGCTGGCGGCGGGTGTGAACCCCGGCTCCTGCACCCTGTTTATCCAGTCCCGCGTGCCCGAGCATGCTGAACTGCACCTGCTGCTGTCGATGATGACGCCGCTGGGCTGGCTGGAACGCGTGCCGACCTACAAGGACCAGCAGGAAAAGCTGAAGGAGAAAGACCTGGCGACCTATGGTTTCCTCGGCTACCCGCTGCTGCAGTCGGCGGACATCCTGATGTACCGCGCCGGGCTGGTGCCGGTGGGTGCCGATCAGGTGGCGCACGTGGAAATCACCCGCGAAGTGGCGCGCCGTTTCAACCACCTGTACGGCCGCGAGCCGGGCTTCGAGGAAGCCGTTGCCGCAGCAGTGCGCAAGATGGGCAAGAAACAGGCAAAGGTGTACCAGGACAATCGCCGCAAGTATCAGGAACAGGGCGACGAAAACGCGCTGGAAACGGCGCGCGCGCTGGTGATGGACCAGCAGAACATTACCCTGGGTGACCGCGAGCGGCTGCTCGGTGATCTGGAAGGCGGCGGCAAGGTGATCCTGCCGGAGCCCCAGGCACTGCTGACGCCGGCGTCGAAAATGCCGGGGCTGGACGGGCAGAAAATGTCCAAGTCCTATGGCAATTTCATCAGCCTGCGCGAAGAACCGGACAGCGTGGACGAGAAAATCCGCCGCATGCCCACCGACCCGGCGCGGGTGCGCCGCACCGATCCGGGTAACCCGGACAACTGTCCGGTATGGCAATTGCATCAGATCTACTCTGACGAGCAGACTCGCCAGTGGGTGCGTGAAGGTTGCACCACGGCCGGGATCGGCTGCCTGGACTGCAAGAAGCCGGTGGTGGAAGCCGTGCAGGCAGAACTGGAGCCGATCCGTCGCCGCGCGGAAGAGCACACCCGCAACCCTGATCTGGTGCGCAGCATTGTCGCCGACGGTTGCGAGGAAGCCCGCGAAGCGGCACGTGCCACACTCGAGGAAGTGCGTTCGGTAATGGGCCTGAATTACCGCTGAACCGCCGTGAGGCGACTGACGAGGCACACGCATGATGGACGAGACAACCGACGCCGGGGCCGTGGCGGCCGAGGATGAGACTGCCGAAGGCGAGGCAGCCGGCGGTGAGATTGCCCAGGGCGAGGCTGTCGATGCCGGGACGGCTGCGACAGACGTTGCCGCCGCCAGCGCACCCGGCGCCATAAGCCCGCGCCAGGCCGAAATGCCGTTTGGCCTGATGTACGGCCAGGCGATCACCAAGCTGCCCGATGACCTGTACATCCCGCCGGACGCGCTGGAAGTGTTTCTGGAGGCCTTCGAGGGACCGCTGGATCTGCTGCTGTACCTGATCAAGCGCCAGAACCTGGACATCCTCGATATCCCGGTGGCGCAGATTACCCTGCAGTACATGCAGTACGTCGAGCTGATGAAGGCATTGAACTTCGAGCTGGCGGCGGAATACCTGGTGATGGCGGCGCTGCTCGGCGAGATCAAATCGCGCATGCTGCTGCCGCGCCCGAAAGCCGAGGAAGAAGCGGAAGAGGACGACCCGCGCGCTGAACTGATCCGGCGCCTGCAGGAGTACGAGCGTTTCAAGAAGGCCGCCGAAGACATCGAGGAACTGCCGCGTCTGGAACGCGACATCTTCCTCGCCTCGGCCAAGCGCCCCGATTTTGTGCGCGAGCGCCCGGAACCGGACGTCGACCTGCGCGAACTGCTGCTGGCGTTCAAGGATGTGCTGCATCGTGCGGACATGTTCGAGAGCCACCATATCTCGCGCGAAAAACTGTCCACCCGCGAGCGCATGGCGAACGTACTGGACCGGCTCAAAGGCCGCGAGTTCGTGCCGTTCGTGTCGCTGTTTCCGATGGAGGAAGGGCGTGCCGGCGTGGTGGTGACCTTCCTGGCGGTGCTGGAACTGGTCAAGGGCTCGCTGATCGAACTGATCCAGAACGGGCCCTTTTCACCGATCCACATCAAGGCGCGCACGCTGGTGCTGGAGGAAGGTGAATTCAGCGAAGACGACATGGCCGCCCCGGACGAACTGCCCGAGATCACATCCTCGGACGATTGATGAACAGGACAGTCAGCGGCGTGAGCCGGTGAATGGAAAAGGATAACGAGGTAACACCAGTGGAAGCGGATCAGATCAAACGCATTGTTGAAGCCGCCATTTTTGCCGCGGATGCCCCGCTGGACCGCGACGCATTGCTGATGCTGTTTGACGAGGCGGACCGGCCCGACAAGGCCGTGCTCGGCAAGTTGCTTGAGGAGCTGGTGGAAGACTACGCCGAACGTGGCGTGGAATTGCGCGAAGTGGCCTCCGGGTTCCGTTTCCAGGCGCGCAAGGAGGTTGGCCCCTGGGTCAGCCGCCTGTGGCAGGAAAAGGCGCCGCGTTACAGCCGCGCCATTCTGGAAACACTGGCGCTGATGGCCTACCGGCAACCGATCACCCGCGGCGAGATCGAGGAAATCCGTGGCGTGGCGGTGAGCACGCATATTATCAAGACGTTGCTGGAACGCGGCTGGGCGCGCGTGGTCGGACATCGCGACGTGCCGGGGCGGCCGGCGATGTATGCCACCACCCGCCAGTTCCTCGACTACTTCGACCTGAAGAGCCTGGAAGACCTGCCGTCGCTGGCAGAGATCAAGGACCTCGACAAACTGAATCAGGAACTGGCACTGGACGACCGTCCACCCGAGGCCGCACCGGCCCAGGACGGTGACGACGAAAGCGCCAGCGGCCAGGAAGACACCGGAGAGGGTAGTGCACCGCCAGTCCAGACCGGCTTTGACGGCCTGGTGGAAGAAGAGCCGGATATCGACGAGTCCGACCTGATGGACATGGACAAGGTGGATGCACTGCTGGCGGAATTCGACAGCCAGTATCGCAAGAAACCTGCGTCGCCAAAGGAGGCCATTGAAGCGGACGGAGAGACCTCCACCGCTGGAGCCGAAAAAGACGATGAGTGAAAAACTGCAGAAAGTCCTGGCCCGTACCGGGCTGGGCTCTCGCCGAGAGCTGGAAACCTGGATCTCGGCGGGACGGGTATCCGTCAATGGCAAGGTCGCCACGCTGGGCGATCGTGTCGAACCAGAGGACATGATTCGAGTGGATGGGCATATTGTCCGCACCCAGGACGCCGACGACATGGTGCGTCGGGTAATTCTCTATCACAAGCCGCCGGGGGAAGTCTGCTCACGCAATGACCCGGAAGGCCGCCCGACCGTATTCGATAACCTGCCGCGCCTGAAAGGCACCCGCTGGGTGCAGGTGGGGCGCCTGGATATCAATACCTCGGGGCTGCTGCTGTTCACCACCGACGGTGAACTGGCGCATCGCCTGATGCACCCCTCCAACGGTTTTGTGCGGGAGTACGCCGTGCGCGTGCATGGCGAACTGACCCAGGAAAAACGCGACGCCATGCTTGCCGGTGTAATGCTGGAGGACGGCATGTCGCGCTTCCAGAGCATCGGTGATGCCGGGGGCACGGAAGAGGGCGCCAACCGCTGGTACAAAGTGTCGCTGGTTGGCGGCAAGTATCGCGAAGTGCGCCGGCTGTTTGCCTCCCAGGAACTGGAAGTGGCGCGGCTGATCCGCATCCGCTTCGGGGACCTGACCCTGCCGCCACAGTTGCGTCAGGGCCGCTGGATGGATCTGGACCCGGAAGAAGTGGATCGCCTGGCGCAGAAAGTGGACCTCAAGGGCAAGCAGTACACCGGCCTGTATGGCCGTGCCCGGCTGCGGACCCAGCGCGCTGGCGACAAGCCGCCGCGCACCAAGCGCCGCAGCCCCTACCGCCGCTGATCTCAGAACGGCGCGTGCCAGAAGGTGCGCGCCGTGTCCGTTTTTGCAATCTTTCACCCGCCTGCCATACCGGGTGCAGAACCCTCGTGCTGGCACCGAGTCTGTTTAAGCAAGCGAAACAGACGAGCAAGGTGCGTGCATGACGATAACCCGACGGTTCCCCGCCACACTGCTGGCCCTGACACTGGCCACGCCCTGGAGTGCCTGGGCTGACCGTGTCTACAGCGACGCTCAACTGCACTACGTGAACTTTGTCCAGGAAACCGACGGCATGGATGCGCTGTTCCGGGCCATGGACGAGGGCAATATCCATGATGTGGCGATCATGGGGCTGGGCGTGGCAAAGAAATGGGAAGAGTCGGCGCCGAAAGCGCCGCGCTACTACATGGGCGATGAAGCGCCCGTGTATTACTACAGCGCGACCGATGCATTGCTGGCCGACGCGATACTCGAGCGTCCGGCGGCGCAACAGGCGCGGCTGCATCCCTTTATCGCGGGTTTCAATCCCACGGACATGAATGCCGTCAACCACATTCGCCTGATGCTCGACATGCATCCGGGCCTGTGGAAAGGCATCGGCGAGATACTGACTCGCCACGATGACCTGACCGCGCTTACCAAAGGCGAAACCGCACGCGCCAATCACCCGGCGCTGATGAAAGTGTACGAGCTGGCAGCGGCGGAAAACCTGCCGGTGATCCTGCACAGCAACATCACCTCGAAACGCGAACGCGCGCCGATTTACCTGGAAGAGCTTGTGGAAGCCGTGGGGAAAAACCCGGACACAACCTTTATCTGGGCGCATGCCGGCACCAGCGCGGAAATCCATCGTTACCAGGAACGGGTGAGCGGCTTGCACGACATTGTCAGCACACTGCTGGCAGAACACGACAATCTGTACATCGACCTGTCATGGACGGTGCTGGAGCCCTATCTGCTCGATGAGGGGGAACCTGACGAAGAGTGGGTGGCACTGGTGAAGGCGTATCCCGGGCGTTTCATGATTGGCTCCGATCTGGTCGGGCGCTTCGATAGCCTGGCCAGCACCATCCGGTCGTTTGATGCCTTCCTGAATGCACTGCCGGAGGACGTCGCGGACGGTGTTGCGCGGACAAATATGCTGGCCTTGCTGCCTGAATAAGCTGTGGTTCTTATCTGTGAGCCGTGTACACAGGCACAAAAAAACCGGCGCCCGAAGGCGCCGGCTTCTCTCCCGAACGAACGTGGTTAGCGTTTCTCTTCAATCGTTCCGCTGATGATGGCTTCTACGCGGCGGTTTTTCTCGCGTCCCTCGCGGGTGTTGTTGTCCGCAACCGGCTCACGTTCGCCTTTGCCGACCACCGTGATACGGCTGCTCTCGATACCGTCGTTCACGAGCAACTGGCGTGCGGCCTGGGCGCGACGCTCGGAAAGATACTGGTTGTACTCTTCCGGGCCGATGCTGCAGGTGTGGCCTTCCAGCGTCACGGTCGTGGTCGGATTCTGTTTCATGAACCGCGCGGCAGACACCAGGTCAGCACGGTTGCTGGCGCTGATGGTGGCATCGTCAAACGCAAACTGTGCTGTGTGGGTTTCGTTTACCTGGCGACGCACCACCTGGGGTTGGGGCGCTGGCGCCGGTGGTGGTGTCGGTTCGGCACGTGGTGTCGGCTCAAGCTGCGTGACCTGCTGGCCTCGTTCGCGCACACCGAACAGCAGGTTCAGGCCGGCATAGGCCTGGCCGTGCCAGCGATCATTGTCGATGCTGTATGGCGCGCGCGCGCCGATATCCAGCATCAGGTTGCGGAACAGGCGCGCCTGCATGCCCAGTTCCGGCGCAGCGATGGTTTCACGGTGCTTGTCGCTGCCGCTGACATCGGCTTCTACCCACATTTCACCGGCGGCGAGGCCGGCGTACGGTTCAAAGCCGAGGAAGGAGCTTTCACTGAAGTGAAAACGACCGCTGATCAGAGGCAGGGCGATATCGTAATCCGGGCCGGCCGTGCCACGGCGCTCGGTGTCGCCTTCCACGTAGGACAGCTCGGTAGACCAGCGTGGGCTGAAGCGATAACCGATCTGACCACCGTACAGCGCATGGTCATCCAGACGCGGAGAGCTGATCTTGTCGTCATACCACAGCCGGGCGCCTTGGCCGCCGATGTAGCCGGCACGCTCCAGCGTGTTGGGGGCAGCCGCGAAGGCTGAGGTTGTGCCAAAGGCAGAAGTGGCAATGATGCAGGCAGACAGCAGTTTCATGCGCATATCGATATTCCTTGTTCCAGTCCGTGGGGAAACAGGAATATTTTCGGTAGTAAACACTTATGCGGTAAATACGCAGACAAGAGATAATATGAAAAATTACAATGCGTTGCGCTTTGTTAATTTATCGACGCACTATTTTACGAAGTTTGTTGGTGTTGCGTAACAAAACTGATTTTGCAGTGGGTTTTCACGGCAGTTGCATGATATGCGCGGTCAGCGCCGGCACGGCAGTTTCAACTCGCAGGATGCGCTGGCCAAGACTGTGGCAGGTAAAACCGCACTGTTGCAGCATCGCGACTTCATACCCGGTCCAGCCGCCTTCCGGTCCGACCGCGAGCGTAACCGGGGTGCTCAGTCCGGAAGGGAGCGGCGAATAATCGCCAGGGTGCGCCAGCAACCGTTGTGTCTGTTCGCTCAATGCCGGCAACTCATCTTCCACAAACGGACGGAAACGCTGGCGCAACAATAATTCCGGCATGAGTGTGTCGCCGGCCTGTTCAAGACCCAGCAGCATTTTTTCGTGCAGCAGGCTCTGTTTAAGCTCGGGTGTTTTCCAGAAACTTTTTTCCACCTTGTGGCTGTTCAGCAACACGATGCGCTTGATGCCGAGGCTGGTGGCGTCAATCAGGATGCGCTTGAGCATTTTGGGGCGGGGCAGCGCCAGCACCAGAGTCAGTGGCAAAGGTGCCGGGGCAGGGTGCGTGCCGCGAAAATCAAACTGCATGCTGTCGCCATCGTCTTCCAGCAACGTCGCCGGGCCGAGCAGCCCGCCGCATTCCCCGGCCGGCACCTGTTCACCGGGCAACAGGGCCCGCACCCGACGCAGGTGCTCGGCGCGGCGGCCGGAGATCTGCCAGCGGGTGTCGTCCAGGCGGTCTTCAGGGTGCAGTAACAGCAGGTTCATGGGGCGGCATTATTCCACAGAGACAGGCTGCCGGCACGGTTGACCCGACCGCTCAGTCGCTGCAGCGGATTTCGTCTTGCCATCGGCCCACCCCTTGTTACAGTAGCAGGCTCCCGAATACAGCCTGCGGCGGCCCCGAGCCGGCCCCGCAACGGACTTTATACAGACGCATTCACAGGCGGAGAGTCAGCATGCAGTTCCAGGGTACCGACCAGTACGTAGCCACCGACGACCTGAAAATGGCGGTCAACGCCGCTATCGCCCTGCGTCGCCCGCTCCTGATCAAGGGCGAGCCGGGCACCGGCAAGACCCTGCTGGCCGAGCAGGTCGCTGCTTCCCTGGGCCTGCGCCTGTTGTCCTGGAATATCAAGTCGACCACCAAGGCCCAGCAGGGCCTGTATGAATACGATGCCGTCTCCCGCCTGCGTGACTCCCAGCTTGGTGCCGAAGGGGTCGAGGACATCGGCAACTACCTGAAAAAGGGCAAGCTCTGGGAAGCCTTCGAAGCCGAGGATCAGGTGGTACTGCTGATCGACGAGATCGACAAGGCCGACATCGAATTCCCCAACGACCTGTTGCAGGAACTCGATCGCATGGAGTTCTACGTCTACGAGACACAGACCCTGGTCAAGGCCAGACAGCGCCCGATCGTGATCATCACCTCCAACAACGAGAAGGAACTGCCGGACGCCTTCCTGCGCCGCTGCTTCTTCCACTACATCAACTTCCCGGATGCCGCGACCATGATGAAGATCGTCGATGTGCACTACCCGGACATCAAGCAGACCCTGGTGAAAGAGGCCATGGAGATCTTCTTCGACCTGCGCAAAGTGCCGGGCCTGAAGAAAAAGCCCTCCACCTCCGAACTGATCGACTGGCTCAAGCTGCTGCTCGCCGACGACATCCCGGAAGACATTCTGCGCAACCGCGACACCAAAAAGGCCATCCCGCCCCTGTACGGCGCGCTGGTCAAGAACGAGGCCGATGTACAACTGCTGGAGCGCCTGGCGTTCATGAACCGCCGGGAAGGCTGAGGCCATGCTGGTACGCTTCTTCGAGACCCTGCGCGAGTACCGCGTCCCGGTCACCCTGCGCGAGCTGCTTGACCTGCACGACGCCATGGGCCAGCACCTGGCCTATGGCAGCGTGGACGATTTCTACATGCTGTCCCGCGCCGTCATGGTCAAGGATGAGAAGTACTACGACCGCTTCGACCGCGCCTTCGAGTTCTATTTCAAGGGGCTGGAATCCATCGACCCGGACTGGTTCAACAAGGCCATCCCGGACGAATGGCTGCGCAAGCAGATCGAAAAGAACCTGTCGCCGGAAGAGCTGGCGCAACTGCAGCGCATGGGCAGCCTGGAAAAGCTGCTGGAAGAATTTCGCAAGCGCCTGGAAGAACAGCACAAGCGCCACCAGGGCGGCAACAAGATGGTCGGCACTGGCGGCACGTCACCCTACGGCGGCCATGGCGCCAACCCCGAAGGCATTCGCCTGACCGGGCCTTCCCGCAACAAGAAAGCGGTCAAGGTCTGGGAAAAACGCGAATACCGCAACCTGGACGATTCGGTTGAACTGGGTGTGCGCAACATCAAGCTGGCCCTGCGCCGCCTGCGCAAATTTGCCCGCACCGGCAAGGCCGAAGAGCTGGACCTGGACGACACCATCACCTCCACCGCCCGCAACGCCGGCCTGCTCGACATCCGCATGCGCCCGGAAGTGGAAAACCGCGTCAAGATCCTGCTGTTCTTTGATATCGGCGGCTCCATGGACCCCTACATCCGCCTGTGCGAAGAACTGTTCTCGGCCGCCCGGACCGAGTTCAAGCACATGGAGCATTTCTACTTCCACAACTTCATCTACGAATACGTGTGGAAGGACAACCGCCGCCGCTGGGATGAAAAACTCGCCACCTGGGATCTGCTGCATAAATACGGCTCCGACTACAAGGTGATCTTTATCGGCGACGCGGCCATGAGCCCCTATGAGATCAACTCCGTCGGCGGCAGCGTGGAGCACTGGAACGAAGAACCGGGGGCGGTGTGGATGCAGCGCATCACGGAAACCTTCGAGAAAGTGATCTGGCTGAATCCTGAGCCGCGTCGCAGTTGGGAAATGACGACGTCTACGGTCTGGACACGGCAGTTGCTGGAGGACCGGATGTATCCGTTGACGTTGCAGGGGATTGAGGAAGCCATAAAATATTTGAGCCGCTGATCGGCGGCTCATTGGTAGTCTGCAATCAGAGGCCTGAAAATTATTACCTCGTCAGGCCAGCAGTCCTGCATGATTGTCCCATAGCCCGGCGGGAAGATTCAGATGGGATACCTGTACGGGAACCCCCTGTTGGCTGCAATCATAGCCCCGGCAACTGCCTTGCCCTGAAGTCACCACAAACCCCTCCTGCACCGCACTCACCCCCGCACAATCCTGCATCGGCGTATCCACCACCGTCTTCCCGCTATCCAGCTCCCAGACAAAAAACCGGTTCCCCCTCGGTGCGGTCATCGCCAGCAAACGCAACTCGCTGTGAATCGCAATGCTGGCCGTATACTGCTGCATCATCTGTCGCTGCGATTCATCCAGCGGAAACGGCCGATACGCTTCCCCTGGCCGCTTGATTGCCAACAGCGGTGCGCTTTCATACAGCTCGCCCATGTACTGCTGCCCGGTCACGATGGTGCCGTCGCTGGCCACGTCCATATGGCGGATGCTGTTTTTCTCCTGCGCCAGCATTTCCTTGCTGATCAACTGGCCATCGCGCTGCATCAGGACCAGGCTTGGTTCCATGGCATGCAGATTCATTTCCACGCGGCTTTCGGCTTCGGTGCGGATGCCGCCGTTGCAGACGGCGAGGGTGTCGCCGTCCGGCATCCAGGCCAGTTCGTGCGGGCCGATGCCGTGGGTGGGCACTTCGTCGTGGTGGCGCAGTTGCAGGCCATCCATGTGATAAATGCCGAGCACGCCACGGCCGGGATCGGTGGTGTCGTTTTCGGTGGTGTAGAGCCATTCGCCGCTGTGGTGAAAGACAGCGTGGCCGTAGAAATGCCGGTCCGGTTCGCTGTGCAGGGTCTGCAGCAGTTCGCCGCTCTGCAAATGCACCAGATAGCTTTCGGTGGAAGGGCGGCGGCCGACGAACAGGGCGACCGGCAGGAAGGGGTGTGGGGCGATGGCGTGACAGCGCTCGGGGACGCGGGTGGCGAAGGCTTTGCGTCCGTTGAGGTGGTAGCCGACGGCGTAGTGGTGGCCGTCGGTGTCGTTGCGGGCGGAGAGCAGCAGCGGGCCTTCGGCGCCGGGCTGGCGTTGCCAGAGGACGAGGCCGCCGAGGGTGGCGGCGCCGGTGAGCAGGCCGCTCCAGCGCAGCAGGTCGCGTCGTGTCAGGGCCATGCTCAGTCTCCGTCGTTGGCGTTGAAGCCGATCTGTATCTCCAGGGCGGCGGCCAGCTCGTTCTGGTGCAGGCGATGCAGGGTGTTGAGGCTGTCGTACAGGGCGTCGAGCCAGGCTTTGTGTGCGGTGTCCTGCACGAGTTCGACCAGTGACGCCGGTGCGCTGTCCAGGCGTGTCAGCACGTCGGTATAGGCGTCGTCGATGCGTGTTGCCAGGCTGTTGTCGTTGACCAGTTCGTGTACACCGGGTGCTTGCCAGATGGCCTGGGCACCTTCGACCGTGGCGCGCAGGTTGTCCAGGGACTGTCTGCTGCGCCAGGCTTCGGCCTGGAACGGTTGCGGTACGCCACGGTTGAGGCGGCCCATCGGGGTGCCGAGTTTTTTCTTCAGGGTATCGAGGCCGGTGATCTGCACGCGCAGGATGTCGGCCAGGGCATCGCGCGGTTCGGCGTAGCGTGCGTTGGGGAATGCTTTCAACTGCACCAGCATGCCGTCGGGCTGTTCCCAGAGCGTGACCATCTCCTGCGCCAGTTGTTGCTGGTGCTGACCGATGGCGATCAGCAGCGGGCAGTAGCGTTCGCGTTGCGCCGGCAGGTCGATGCTGTCATCGAACAGCACGTATTCGAATGCGCTCAGTCCCTGGACCACGACACTGGCGTCGGCCAGTTGGGCGTGGTCCAGTTGCGGGTGGGCATCAAGCAGTTCTTCGGCCTGACGCGCGACCAGATTGCGTTTGTCGGGATAGAACTGCACCTGCCAGCTGCGGTTGCCTTCGGACATGGGGCCGACCAGTTGCGGTTGCAGGGCGGCCCATTGATGGCGTGCTGCACCGAAGGCGCTGTGCAGCGCGTCAAGGTCGATGCCGCCGCTGCAATAGCGCTGTGCGTGGTCGGCCAGTGTGCGGTTGCTGTCGGCCCAGTGCTGGTGTGCGGGCAGCAGCACGTTGTCGGCAAGGTGGGTGATCACGTCGCGTTGCGGTGCGCCGCAGGCGCTGAGTAACAGGGCGGTGGTGGCAACCGTGAGCAGACGCATGGGCTTTCTCCGCTAGAGCGAGTTGAGAAACGCGAGCAAAGCATCGCGTTCTTCGGCTGTGAATTGCAGCACGGCTTGCCGGGCGTTTTCGGCTTCACCACCATGCCAGAGGATGGCCTCAAGCAGGTTGCGCGCGCGGCCATCGTGCAGGAAAAAGGTATGGCCGTTTACCGCTTCGGTGAGGCCGATGCCCCACAGCGGCGGGGTGCGCCATTCGCGGCCGGTGGCGAGGAACTCCGGGCGGCCATCGGCGAGGCCGTCGCCCATGTCATGCAGCAGCAGATCGGTGTAGGGCCAGATCGTCTGGCTGGCCAGTTCCGGTTCGGCGGCGTCGGCACGGGTGGTGAAGCTGGGTGTGTGGCATTGCTGGCAGCCGGCGCGGTGGAACAGGGTCTTGCCCTTTAGCACTTCCGGGGCGTCAACGTTGCGGCGCGCGGGCACGCCCAGGTTGCGGCTGTAGAACAGCACCGTGGCGAGAATATTGTCGCTGACTTCCGGCTCGCCGCCGTGCGGTGCGGCGAGGCAGTCGGTCTGCGCCGGTGTGCAGCCATCGCCCGGCACCAGTGAACTGGTCAGGCCCATGTCGTTGGCGAAGGCTTCGGCGTTTTGCTGGTTCAGGTTCGGCTGGCCGGCTTTCCAGCCGAAGCGGCCGAGGGCGGTGGTCTCGCTGGCGCGGTCCCACACACGATTGGGACGGCCGCTGATGCCGTCGCCATCGCGATCGTCCGGATCGGCGTTGGCGAGAAGGTCGTCGTCGCTGATCGCTTCCAGCAGCCCGAGGCCGATCACGGGCGGCGCGATGCGTGCGGAAAACAGGGTGTCCGGGTGCAGGTCGCCGTAGCCGGTGTCAGTGATGCGCAGTGTGGGCTT
This sequence comes from Isoalcanivorax pacificus W11-5, assembly GCF_000299335.2. Lineage (NCBI taxonomy): Bacteria > Pseudomonadati > Pseudomonadota > Gammaproteobacteria > Oceanospirillales > Alcanivoracaceae > Isoalcanivorax > Isoalcanivorax pacificus. The sequence continues at coordinate 1,731,389 of NZ_CP004387.1, forward strand.
GCGCAGTTCGACGACGGTGCCGTCGGCAAAGGTGACGGGCACGGGGGTGTAGTCGATCCGCACGCGGCCTTCCGGCGCGACGCCGGGGATGGCGGTGTCCTGCAACTGGCCGCCGTAGACCGGTTCGGGTATCACGCCCTGGCGCAACAGCCGCTCTTCATCATTGCCTCCGGCGGGGACGGAGAGCCGCACCAGCATCGACACCGCATGCACGGCATCGGGCCCCGGCGGGTGGCCACGGCCATCCTTGATATGGCAGTTCTGGCAGGCGTTGGTGTTGAACAGCGGCCCCAGGCCGTCGCGGGCATCCGTCGAGGCGGGTGCGATCACCCAGGGGTTGCGGAAAAAGCTGTTGCCGACGCTGAAGTCCAGCCGCCGCAGAGGCGACAGGTTGGCGGACGGCAGGGAAAACGCATTCTGGTCGGTGCGTAGCACCGTGGTGGCGCCACCGGAAAGGTGTTCGCCCGGTTCTGCTTCGGTGAAGGTCGGTGTCGGGTCGCAGCCGCTCAGCACAGCGGCCAGCAGCAGGGGTAGCAAACGTCGCATCAGGAGCCTGTCATCCTCGGGCCGGCGAGACGCCGCCGGCGGTACCGGCGGCGGATGGTATCAGAATTGGTGATCGGCCGTGTCGGGGTTGAGTTGCGTGATGCCGATGGCGGCAGCGGCACTTTCAATGGCGGCGGTCTGTGCCACCAGCGCGGCAATGGCGTCGCGCACGATCTGGTTGCCGGCCTCGTTGCCGGGGGCAATCAGTTGATCGAAATGCACGTTGTAGTTTTCGGCGCTGTCCACCAGCACTTGCAGGGCGGCGAGGCTGTCGTCCAGGCGCGCGTTCAGGGCTGCGTCGGCCCCGGCGTCATTGGCGGCGACCAGGGTGTGCAGGCCGGGTCCGCTGAGCTGGCTGCCATCGGCGCGACGGTATTCGCCACGGTAGACGTTGGCGATGCCGAGGCCGTTGTAGTAGTGCGAGTGGTGGGTGTTGTCGCTGAAGCAGTCGTGTTCGTCTTCCGGCGAATGGGCTTCCAGGGCGACTTTCATGCGCTCGCCGGCGAGTTCGCCCAGTGACAGGCTGCCCATGCCGAACAGCATTTTGCGCAGGCCGTTTTCGGGCGTGTCATTGAGCAGGGTGGCGCGGTAATTGTCAGCGTTGTCCGGTTGCCATTCGGCGACCATCTGTTCCAGGTCGCTGATCAGCAGGGCGGTGGTGGCGCGCAGGTAGTCGCGGCGGCGCTCATTGTGGCCGCCGGTGGCGCCTTCGCCAGTCATGAAATCGCTGGCCGGGCGCTCGCCTGCGCCCGGGCCGGTGCCGTTCAGGTCCTGGCCCCAGAGCAGGAATTCGATCGCGTGGTAGCCGGTGGCAACGTTGGCTTCGGAGCCGGCCAGTTCGTTCAGGCTGGCGAGCAGTTCGCCGTTCAGGTCGCTGAGGTCAATCTCTTCCTCGCCCACACGCAGCGTGGTGTTGGCGATGAGGTTGGCACGCGCGCCGGGGTTGCCCAGGGCAGCCTGGTAGCTGTCGTCGACGTAGTCGATCAGCCCTTCGTCCAGTGGCCAGGCGTTGACCTGGCCTTCCCATTCGTCGACCACGGCATTGCCGAAGCGGAATACCTCGGTCTGCATGTAGGGCACGCGGGCATCGCGCCAGGCGTCGCGGGCGGCGGCCAGGGTGCTGTCGGACGGCGCCTCGAGCAGGGCGTCGACGGCGGCCTGCAGGGTGCGGGCACCGCCCAGGGCGTCGCTGAAGGCGGCTTCGGCGATGTCGGCGTAGTGGCTGATGACGGCGGTCGCCTGGGTGGCGTCGTAGGTGCTGGCGGCTTTTTTCGGGGCGGTGTCGGGCGCGTCGCTGCAGGCGGTGAGGGCAGCCAGCAGCAGGCCGGTGGTCGTCAGACGCGTCGCATTCATGATGGTGTCCTGTGAGGTCGTGGCAATCCGTGGGCGCGGTGCGTTTCGCGCAAGGGGCACAATAATGCGAATTATTTGCATCTTTTTGAAGGGGGCAGGGGAAAAAAGTGCCTGCTGGAACGGCAAAACGGTGCCTGAGGCACCGTTTTGCGGGTAACGCGTCCGGCTGGATCAGGGCGCGAGCGTGTCGTTGCGTTGGGACAGGTTCTGGATACGTTCGTCTTGCTCTGCCGGGGTCTCTGCCAGAGTAAAGGCATTCTCTGCATCGGCGTGCTGGGCGAGCAGGTATTCCGCCAGGGCATCCTGTTCGCCACCGGAGACGGAGAAATCCGACAGGCCCGGGTCGTAGGCAGTGCCGGGGAAGTCGACGGTGCTGGCCAGATCACGCCGGTCCGGCGCGGTCAGGTTTTTGAATGGATAGTTATCTCCACAGGTCGCGTTTTCGATGTTGCCGCCGCTGTCCGCGATGCACCGGACAAGATATTGCAGGGTCGCCATGCGGAAGCTGCGGGCCGGGTCGCCCTGCAGGGTGCCGTTGGCGACGACGACATCACCGTCGACGACCAGCGTCTGGATACGTTCGCCATTGGTGGCGGCGCCCTGGTTGGTGTCGTCTCCGGTGCGGGCCGTTGCGGTCGGGTCGAAGGAAAAGCGCATGCCGCCGATCTGCGGAAAATAGCCGGGCGTGGCACCGGGGTTGGCGCCAGAGACGGCGTATTCCATCAGGTCGTGCAGTTCGGCTGCGGTCACGGTCACCAGGCTGACGGCGTTGTTAAATGCCAGCGAGGTTTCGATATCCAGTTGTGACACGGCGCCAGCAGGCTTGAACTCGTTTTCCTGCGGCGGCAACAGTTCCACTTCGCTCTCGTCGGTAGAGCCGGGCGGGGCGATGATCTGGCCGATGGCGGCGCGGATACCGCCACCGTTTTTCAGCGAAATGGCGGCGGTGGCGTCGGCCTGCCGGGCATACCAGAGGTTGGCGTCGGCGGTCAGATTGCCGAGGTTGGTTTCCTGGCTGCGTACAAAATTGCGACGGCCTTCCAGGAACACATCGGTGAAGCCGGCCACGTTGCCTTCCTTGTCGGAGAGGACGTCGCGCAGGGCGTCGGCCACTTCCTCGACGTCATCGATGGGGCTGGCACCCAGTTGCGAGATGACGGTTTCCAGCGTCGCCCAGGCGCCGCTGACGCCGGGCACCACGGAGTTGGTCAGCAGCTCGCCATTCTCATCGAAATCCACCACCAGACGGCCAAGGTAGGTGTAGTCGCCATTGGTGTTCACCACCAGCACCGGTTCGCCGGTGGCGGAGGTGAAGCCCAGCGGGTAGGTGTCTGCGGCGGTGTCACCCGGGTGCAGGGCATCCATGCTGGTGGCGAGCAGGGTGTTGGAGCCGCCGGCGACGATGATGTCCACGTCGCTCAGCAGCGGCGCCAGGCCCTTTTCCACGCTGATCTGCTGCATGTGTGCGAGCAGGATGATCTTGTTGATGCCGTCGTCGGTCAGTGCATCCACCGCTGGCTGGATGGCCGCGGCCAGTTCTTCCAGCATGGCGTCGGTATCCGGGTTGACCGGGCTCGGGCTGATGGTGATGCCGCCGGTGCTGGTGATGCTGGCCAGTGTCGGGGTGACTGCACCGACCAGGCCGATCCGCTCGCCATTGACCATCACCGTAGCGCTGCCGGCGAGTTTGCCGGGGTTGTTGGTGACCGACTGGCCGTCTGTGGCCACCAGCGGCGCCAGACTCCCATCGGTGCTGAAATCCAGGTTGGCGGACAGCCACGGGAAATCCGCGCCGTCCCAGTCGCCGTCCGGGGAAATGATGCCGGCGAATTCGGCGGTGCCGCCGTCCAGGTCGTGGTTGCCGACGGCACTGGCCTGCACGCCCAGCGCATTCAGCAGGGCCACGTCTCCCCGGCCGACACCGGGCTTGCCCAGTACACCGGCCAGGCTGGTTTCCCGGCCGGCCTGGTAGATCGGGCCGGGAATATAGTTGTCGCCGGAGGACACCAGCAGCGTATTGGCCGGTGCCAGGCTGCGGAAATGCGACACCAGTGCGGAGAATTCAGCGACGTTTTCCAGTGCGGCAGTGCCTCCGCCGTCGACATCGGCGAAGTGCAGCAGTTGCAGCCGGTAGGCCGGCAACTGCACGTCCGGGCGCCGGCTGTTGGAATCACCGCCACAGGCGCTGAGGCCAACGGCCAGGGCGGCCAGCAGGGCCGGTTGGCGCAATGTGCGCAGGCGGAACAGATTGGACATGAGAGCTTCCCTGTATTTTCGCAAATTCGGTGTTGGAGATTTCCGCACCGAGGTTAGGCGTCGCAGAGGTCGGTTCGGTTAACAGACGGTGACAGAACGGTGTCAGGGGCGGCTTGCCGACAGGCAATCCTGCCAGGGCCCGGGGGCGCCGAGGTTTTACAGGGTTTGATTCAACAATCAGCCGGGAGAATCGCAGGCTGTACGTGACGGCGTCGGCGGCAGCCGGCGTAGCGGGTCAGGCAGCGTGCGGCCCCGGCGGCCGTGTCGTGATGGTTTACACAGGATTGGCTCATTTTACATAGCGGCACAGGGCTGGCCGGCGTGCGTTGACAGCACAGGATGGGTCGTCACAAGGTGGTCAGCAAGGCGGCAGGACGCCGTACCCGGACAGGATGCGCCGGGCGTGCACGCAGCAAACATTGTTGATCATGTTAATAAGGAGATGACACATGCTTGGTTGGGCTCTGATTTTTCTGATCGTCGCCATCGTGGCCGGTGTGGCCGGTTTCAGTGGTGTGGCGGGCACCGCCTCCTGGATTGCGCAGGTGCTGTTCGTGATTTTTGTGGTGCTGCTGATCGTGTCGCTGATTACCGGACGCCGCAAACCCTGACCCGCACAGCAGTTCGTTTTCTCACCCAGGAAATAACAAGGAGGGATGCATCATGGCAGCCAAACCGTCTTCCCACGAAACCACCGATCACGTGGCCGAGTCGCTGCACCATGCGGTGGACAGCGCTGCAGAACGCGCCGGCCCCGCCGAGGAGCGGGTGCGTGCCCAGGCCGCCCGCGCTGCCGACAAGGCGCGCGAGAGTGCCGATTATGCCCGCACCCGTTCCCGTGAGGTGGCCAGCAGCGTAGGCAATTACGTGCAGGAAAACCCGCTCATGGCGCTGGGCATTGCCTTTGCTGCCGGCACGCTGGTGTCGTCGCTGCTGCGCCGGCGCTGATGGCGGCAACACGGGAGCAGGACACCGGCGCCGCGCCCGGGCGCGAAGCATCCGGCCCGGCCAGCGGGCAGGTAGGGGACACCTCCGAACGCGAGCAACTGCGCCTCAAGGAAGAGGCCGCTGAACTGGGCCGGCTGGGCGAAGACCTGCTGGGCTGGTTTCGTGACAGCCTGGCGCTGCTGGGCACGGAAGCCCGGCTGTTCCTGGCCACGCTGTTGCTGGTGGTGGCACTGGCGGCGATGGTAGGCCTGCTGATTGCCGGTGCATGGGTGTTTCTCGGTGCGGCGGCGGTGTTGCTGCTGGTGCGCGAGGGTGGCGTCAACCCGGCGCTGGCCACCTTTGCTGGCGCGGCGGTGCTGACGGTCACGGCGGTACTGGTGTACGCCTGGATTCGCCGGCTGGCGCGGGAACTCGGATTTGCCCGTACGCGGGCTGGCTGGGCGGCGCTGTTTCGCGCTGACGGCCGTCAAGCTGCACGAAAAAAAGAGGAGTAATCCGCCATGCTGATGCGGCAACGTCGTCTGCGTCGTCGCGCGGATCGCCAGTCGGCGGCACTGGAAGCGCACCGTCAGCAACTCGGTGAAGACGCCAGTGGCGTGGCGGCGCGCTGGCACGACCGCGTGCGTTCACCGGCCGCCTTGCCGCTGGCGTTTGCGGCGGGCGTGGTGTTCGGCCAGTTGCGCGGCGCGGTGACGATGATGTCGCTGGCGACGAAACTGGTTACCGACCTGGTCCGCTTTGAGCGGATGGCGGCCACCTTTACGGTGCTGGCGGCGCAAACGGCGGAACGCGTCCAGCTTACTGCTGAACGCGTTGCCGAAGCGCGTGCGGCGGGCGCGCCGGAAGCCCCCGCCGACGCACCGCGCGATTAGCAGGCTGTTGAAAAACAGCCTGCGCTGACGGCTCAATCAAGCCGTCAGCAAAATCAAAAGCGACAAGCGATTGATTTTCCGTGCCCACCTTTGCGGACCTGCGCCGCAAAGGTGGCTTGAAAAAGTCTCAAAGAGGCTTTTTCTCAAAGAGACTTTTTCAACACCCTGTTAACGGCTGATCAGTGCAAAGCGGCCTTCGGTGTCCAGCTTGGCCCAGAGATGAGCGGTGCCGGTGGTGACCACCGAGAGGCTGCTGGCACAGCCTGGGTCCACATCCGCCGGCGGTGTGCTCAGGAAGCTGTCGTCCCAGGGCAGCGCGCTCACGCAGGCATCGTCTGCCACGGGCACCCAGCTTTCCGAGGCGGCGTCGTAGCGGCCGAGCGTTACGCTGGCCGGGTCCAGGTTTTCCGGCAGCACGAACTCCAGGGCGTAATCGTCGGTGCGCTCGTCGTCTTCCAGCACCCAGTTGCTGTTCACCTTGCCGGCCGGCAGGGTCACCGGCGGCTTGCCGTTTTCGCTGCCGTCCCCGCGCGAGCCGGTCAGGCCGGTGTCGGTGGTGATGTCCTTCGGCACGCCGCGGGCGCTGATGTAAGTGCCGTCCTGGCCCTGGATGCCGCTGACGATCAGCACGTCGGACAGGGTGTCGGCGGTCTTTCCGGTCCAGCTCAGCGACACCAGTTTTTTCAGGTCGATGGTGGTTTCGCGGATTTCCACTTCCTCGTCTTCGGTGCCGACATTGATCAGCCGTACCCGCTGGCTGTTGTTCAGGTTCGGGCTGTAGCTTTCGTGCACGATATTCAGGAAGCGGTAGTAGCGGGCCAGCAGTTCCATGTTGCTTTTGGCGGTGCTGACGCCCGGTGTGATGCTGTTGGTGCGGGTGCGGGTGTCGTGGCGGTTGAAGATGTTGTTCTCGCCGGCCAGCAGGCGGGCGCTGTCGCCGTTGGGCGACTCGCAGTGCTGGGTGCGGTAGCGCTTGTCATGGGTCATGTTGAGCTGGTTGCCCGGCGGGATGCTGCTCGGGAACACCACTTTGTCGCAACGGTGCGCGGTGCGTGTGAAGCGGTCCATCAGCTTCCAGTCCGGGCTGGCCAACTCCTTCATGCCATCTTCGTTGGCGGTGATGGTGTGCGTGTCGAACCAGGCGCGGTATTCCATCAGGTCGCCAGTAATCTCGAACACGGCGGCATTCACATCCAGTGAGCCGGTGGCGCCGGAATCGTTGGACTTGTACATCACCATGTTCTGGATCTGTTCGCTTTCGCCGAAGCGGTTGTCATAGCCCTTGTAGGAGGCGTTGCCGGAGATCAGTTCGATGAACGGGCCGTTGTAATCAGGGTTCAGCACGCTGCGGGAATACTGGTGTTCGTGGCCGGCGATGTAGATCACGTCGTGCTCGGCGAACAGGCGGTTGTAGTCGCTGCGCACTTCGAGAAAGCGCTGGTCGGAGGCGGAGATATCGTAGGCATCCACGCCTTTCTCGCGCACCAGGCCGTAGCGGGTACCGACCCAGGAATTGTGGGTCATCAGCAGAATGTGGTCGACGCTGCCGGCGTGTTGCTGGAGGGTGTCGCGCACGAACTCATAGGCAAACGGCATCTGGCCGTAGGACACGGCGATGATCAGTACGTTGTCACGCACCAGCGCATAGGTTTTGCCGTGCTGGCCGGGCATGTGCACGGCGTCGGCGGGGATCAGGTCGGCGGTGTACTCATACCAGTCCTGGTCAGCGCCCTTGATGTCGTGGTTGCCCTGCACGGGCAGGATCGTCATGCGGTCAGTGAAGTCGTCGGTGACGCTGCGCCACTGCTGGTATTCACCGATGGTGGCGTTTTCGCTGAGGTCGCCCACCGCCAGGACCAGATCGACGTCCTGTTCGGCGTAAAAATCCAGCAGCGCGCGCATCGGGTGCATGGATACATTGTTGCCGCCGCCCTGGGTGTCGGGCAGCAGGCCGATGCGCAGGGTGCTGGCGGGTTGCGGTGCCGGTGGCTCGCCACCGCCACGGGATGAACTGCTGTCACCGCCGCAACCGGCCAGCGCCAGGGTGGCGCAGGCAAGCAGGCCGGGCAGTGCCGGGAAACGGGTAAGAGAACGGATTGTCACGAAATGCCCCTCGTCGTGTTGTTATCGTGCGGAGGCCGCAGCGTATGCTGTCAAAGTGGCACTATGGTTCACGAGGCATGAATCTTCCGTGACTCGCCGGCGGCGGGCATTGCGTTCTTGAACAGGCGTGCCGGTGCCGGGTCGTGAAAAAACGTGAAATATCCTCCGTCGTCTTGCAGTGCGCGGGGGATGCCCGGAAGACTGAGAGCGGGCTGGAGGCCGGCCCTGGCTTTACTTCACTGACCGAAAAGGAGTGACGGACAGATGGCAACGCGTCAGGAATACATCGACAAGCTGAAGAACAAGCTCAACGAGTGGGACGACGACATCGACAAGCTGGAGATCAAGGCGCGGCAGGCGAACGAGGACCTGCGGCATCAATGGGAAAGCCGGCGTCTGGAGTTGCAGGAAAAGCGCCAGGACCTCAGCAACCGGCTGGACAAGCTGCGTCACAGCGCGGATGACACCTGGACGGATATGAAAAAGGGCATCGATGATACCTGGGATGCCGTGACGCGTGGCATCAAGGACATGAAAGACAAGCTGTTCGGCTGACCCGGCCCGCCGCCTGACCGCGGGGGCAGGCGGCGACTCAGGCGGCCGGGGTGTGCACGTCGGCCAGCCACCGCAGCAGATCCTGCTGCACCTCCGCCCGGCAATAATCATTCAGGATTTCATGCCGGGCACCGGCATATTCCTTCAGCGTGACCGCGCGAGCGCCGGCCCGGCGCAGGGCGTTCTGCAACGCCGGCATGCCCTTGCCGAAGCGGCTCATCGGGTCGCTGTCGCCGGCCACCAGCAGCATCGGCAGCGAAGGCGGCAACTGCCGCAGCGCGCTGCTGCTGTGGGTGCGGACCAGGCCGCCGATCAGATCGATCCAGAGTTGCGTGCTGCAATCGTAGCCACACTGCGGGTCGTCAATGTAGGCACGCACTTCATCGTGATCGCGGCTGAGCCAGTCGAAGTCGGTGTGGCGGTTTTTCAGCTTCTTCGCCCAGGCACCAAAGGTCATGTTGTGGATCAGCGTGCTGCTGTCACGGCCGCCGCAGCGACGGCGTTCCAGCAACATGGGCAACCGCGCCACACGGTAGAACCAGGTCGGGCTGTAGTCGCTGCCGCACAGCACCAGCCCGGCGAGCGGGTGATCCTGGTGATGCTGCTCCGCCCAGGCCAGCGCCACGAAGCTGCCCATGCTGTGGCCGGCCAGCACGATGGGCAGGGCACTGAACTGCCCGCGCAGCCAGTCCTGCACCTGGGTCACATCATCCAGTACCCGCTGCCAGCCCTGATGATCGGCAAAATGACCCTGGGGAGAGATCGCGGAAACCGATTCACCATGGCCGCGATGGTCATGCACGCACAGGTGCCAGCCGGCGGCGTTGACCACATCGGCCAGCGGTTGGTAGCGGCCGCCGTGTTCGGCCATGCCGTGCATCCAGTGCAGCACGCCGATGGCATCGGTGGTCGCAGGCCACAGCCGCACGCCGATACGGTGGCCGTCGGGGACATCCAGGTGGGTCAGCGTGAAGCGGGCATCGGTCATGACCTGCGGTCCTTGCTGTGCTGAAGTGATCGCGGGACGTTGCAGCATTCCCGTGAAGGAATCAAGCCGGGGCGCGGTGCAATCTGTATACTGCCGGTCTTGCTGATTCACTCTGGTCATTCAACAGGAGCGCCCGTGATTCACTACCGCATCCAGCCGTTGCGTCCCGAAGCCCATCTGTTTGCCGTCGAGATACAGGTGCCGTCGCCGACCCCGGAAGGACAGGCGTTTGCGATGCCGGCCTGGATTCCGGGCAGCTACATGATCCGTGACTTCGCCCGCCACGTGGTGGCCTTTGACGCGCACTGCAACGGCCAGCCGCTCCCCTGGCGCAAGCTCGACAAGCACACCTGGCAACTGGCGCCGGCCAGCGGCGCGGTGACCGTGCGCCTGGAAGTCTATGCCTGGGACCTGTCGGTGCGTGGTGCGCACCTGGATACCACACACGGCTACTTCAACGGCAGTTGCGTGTTCCTGGCCGCCAAGGGCCATGAGGACCAGCCCTGCGAAGTGGACATACTGGCTCCGGAAGGCGCTGCCTACGCCACCTGGCAGCTGGCCACCGGCATGCCACGCCTGAGCGGCGGCGCACTGGGTTTCGGACGTTTCCGTGCCGACAACTACGACGCGCTGATCGATTACCCGGTGGAGATGGGGCATTTCACCCACGCCACCTTCGAGGCCTGCGGTGTGCCGCACCAGGTGGTGCTCAGCGGGCGTCACCGCGCCGACATGGCGCGTCTGTGCCGCGATCTCAAGCCGATCTGCGAGCAGCACATTCGCCTGTTCGGCGAACCCGCGCCGATGCAGGATTATGTGTTCATGACGCTGGTCACCGGCGACGGTTACGGCGGCCTGGAACATCGCAACTCCACCAGCCTGATGTGCGCTCGCAGCGACCTGCCACGCCTGACCGATGCGCCGGACCAGGTGCGAGAGGGCTACCGCAATTACCTGGGCCTGTGCAGCCACGAATATTTTCACAGCTGGAACATCAAGCGCATCAAGCCTGAGGCATTCACGCCGTTTGACCTCAACCAGGAGGTCTACACTGAACTGCTGTGGGCATTTGAAGGGATCACCAGCTATTACGACGACCTGGCACTGGTGCGCAGTGGCTTGATCACGCCACAGAGTTACCTGGAACTGCTCGGGCAGACCATCAGCCGCGTGCAGCGGGGCAGCGGCACGACGCGGCAAACGGTGACCGAATCCAGCTTCGACGCCTGGACGCGCTTCTACAAACAGGATGAAAACGCCCCCAACGCCATCGTCAGCTACTACGCGAAAGGCGCGCTGGTAGCACTGGCGCTGGACCTGACGTTGCGTGACCTGACCCAGGAAGAAGCATCCCTCGACGATCTGATGCGGCTGCTCTGGCAACGCTACGGACAGACCGGCGACGGCGTGCCCGAGCGCGGCATTCAGGCACTGGCCGAGGAACTGGCCGGGCAACCGCTGGACGACTTCTTCAACCTGGCCCTGTACAGCACGGACCCGCTGCCGCTGGCGGATCTGCTGCATGCGCGCGGTGTGGCGCTGAACTGGCGCGCGCCGGCCAGCCACGCCGACAATGGCGGCAAGCCCGCCGTTACCACCCCCGTTAACCTGGGGGTGCGGCTGGCGGAGGACCCGCTCGGTGCACGCATCGGGGTGGCCTATGACCAGGGCGCGGCGATGGCGGCCGGGTTGTCCGCCGGCGATGTGATCGTGGCGCTGGACGGCCTGAAGACCGACGCACGCAAACTGGACGACCAGCTGGCCGCGTACCAGCCGGGCGAGCGCATCAGTGTGCACGCCTTCCGGCGTGACGAACTGATGTCGTTCACGGTGACGCTGGCGCCGGGTGAGGCCACGCTGGCCTGCCTGACGCTCGATCCTGACGGGCTGACGGACAGTGGGCGCCGCTGGCTCGGCCAGGCCTGATCCGGGGTTTCATGACGACACCGATTTCCGAACAATCACCCGCCGCGCAGTTGCAGGCACTGAGCCGGCAGCTTGAGCACGCCATGCAGGCGGACCAGCCACGGTTGCGCCGGCGCCTGCAGGGCCTGCGCAAACGGTTTGATGCACGCGCGCTGGCGCAGGTGCAGCAGGCGCTGTCAGCGTCGGTGGCCCGGCGCGCGGCACGCGAGGCGCTGACACCGCGCATCGACTGGCCGGACCTGCCGGTGGTGCAGTGCCTGGACGAACTTGGCGAGGCGATCCGTCATCACCAGGTGGTGGTGGTGGCCGGTGAAACCGGCTCCGGCAAAACCACCCAGTTGCCGAAACTGTGCCTGGCGCTGGGCCGTGGGCGCGCCGGCATGATCGGCCATACCCAGCCGCGCCGGCTGGCGGCGCGCGCGGTGGCGAACCGGCTGGCGGAAGAAATCGACACCCGTGTCGGTGAGATGGTCGGTTTCAAGGTGCGCTTTCAGGATCAGGTCAGCGACAGCACGCTGGTGAAACTGATGACCGACGGCATGCTGCTGGCGGAAATCCAGCAGGACCGTTATCTGGATCAGTACGACACGCTGATCATCGACGAAGCGCATGAACGCAGCCTCAACATCGATTTCCTGCTGGGCTACCTGCAACGGCTGCTGCCGCGCCGGCCGGACCTGAAAATCATCATCACCTCCGCGACCATCGACCACGAACGCTTTGCGGCACATTTTGGCGGTGCGCCGGTGATGGAAGTGTCCGGCCGCACCTATCCTGTGGAAGTGCGCTACCGCGACAACGCCGAAGAGGGCGAGCGCGACCTGCGCCGCGAGGTGGAAGAGGTGCTGCGCGAGATCGAGCGCGAAGAGCGCGGGCAGGTGCCGCCGGCCCGTGACGTGCTGGTGTTTCTCAGTGGCGAGCGCGATATCCGCGAACTGCACCATCACCTGCGCCGCTGCGATTTCCGTGATACCGAATTCCTGCCGTTGTACGCCCGGCTGACACAACAGGAACAACACCGCGTGTTTGCGTTGCATCGCGGGCGCCGCGTGGTGCTGTCCACCAATGTGGCGGAAACCTCGCTGACGGTGCCGGGGATCCGCTATGTGATCGATGCCGGCACCGCGCGCATCAGCCGCTACAGCGTGCACAGCAAAGTGCAGCGGCTACCGGTGGAGCCGGTGTCGCAGGCCAGTGCCGAGCAGCGCAAGGGCCGCAGCGGCCGGGTCATGCCCGGCATCTGTTATCGCCTCTACAGCGAAGCGGACTTTCTGTCCCGGCCCGCCTTTACCGACCCGGAAATTCGCCGCACCAACCTCGCTGCCGTGATCCTGCAGATGGCCGACCTGGGCCTGGGCGAACTGGAGGATTTTCCGTTTATCGACGCGCCGGATGGCCGGCTGGTACGCGACGGCTACCGGTTGCTGGAAGAACTTGGCGCCATCGACGGCCGCACTCTGAGCGCGGTCGGCCGGCAACTGGCACGGCTGCCGCTGGACCCGCGGCTGGGCCGCATGGTGCTGCGTGCTGCCGACACCGGCGCGTTGCGGGAAGTGCTGATCATCGTCGCTGCGCTGTCCGTGCAGGACCCGCGCGAGCGGCCGCACGACCAGCAGCAACAGGCAGATCAGGCCCACCAGCCCTTTACCGACAAGCAGTCGGACTTCGTGTTCTTTCTCACGCTCTGGCAGTGGGCCGAGACACAGCGTGAGGCACTGACGCGCAACCAGTATGAAAAACTGCTGAAGAAAACTTTTCTGTCACCCACGCGCATGCGCGAATGGCGTGACACACATCACCAGCTGCTGTTGCTGTGCCGGGAAATGAAACTGCCCTTTGCGCAGACCGACGCCAGCAGCGAGGCCGTGCACCGCGCGCTGCTGGCCGGTCTGCTCGGGCAGGTGATCAAGCGCACCGAGGAAGGCGAATGGTTGTCCACGCGCAACCGCAAACCGGTGATCTGGCCCGGCTCTGCATTGTCGAAAAGCAAGGCGTCCTGGCTGATGGCCGCCGAGTTGATCGACACCAGCCGGCTGTTCGCCCGCTGCGTGGCGCAGATCCAGCCGGAATGGATCGAGCAGGAGGGCGCGCATCTGGTCAAGCGCCAGTATGTGGAGCCGTACTGGTCGAAAAAGCACGGCGCCGTCTGGGCGCGCGAGCAGGTCAGCCTGTTTGGTTTGTTGCTGGTGGCCGGCCGGCGTGTGAGCTACGGCGCGCAACACCCTGAACTGGCGCGCGAGCTAATGATTCGCGAAGGGCTGGTGGCCGGCGAACTGCCGCGTGAACCGGACTTCGTGCGTGCCAACCGCGCGCTGCGTGCCGAGCTGGAAGAATTCGAGCACAAGCTGCGCCGCCGCGACCTGCTGGCCGACGAAGAACAATGCTTTGCCTTTTACGACGCGCGCCTGCCGGCCGGGCTGTACAGCCTCAGGCATCTGGAAAGCTGGTGTCGCCGCGCCAGCGATGCCGAACGCCAGGCGTTACGGATGACGCGTGCCGACCTGCTGGTGCGTGATCCCGGCCTGGGACAGAACGCTTTTCCGGATCACCTGGACGTGGGCGAACTGCGCTTGCCACTGAGCTACAGTTTCGACCCCAGCGGCAGCCGCGACGGCGTGACATTGAATGTGCCGGTGACGGTGCTGAACCAGTTATCGCTGGAACGGCTCGACTGGCTGGTGCCAGGCCTGCTGCGCGACAAACTGGAAGCCCTGTTGCGCGGCCTGCCGAAAGCACAGCGCCGGCATTTCGTGCCGGTGCCGGATTACGTGGCGGCGTTGCTGGAGGTGCTGACACCCGGCGATACACCGTTGCTGCCTGCGCTGACCCGTGAGCTGGCCCGCATGACCGGCGTGCGCATCGAACTGGAAGCCTGGCAGGCCGTGACGCTGCCGCCACACCTGCAATTCAATCTGCGCGTGACGGATGGCGAGCAGGTGCTGGCGGAAGGCCGTGACCTGGCCGCCATGCAGACGCGCTTCGCCGGCCACGCGGTGGCTGCCATGACGCCCGCGCAGGGCGACGAGGTGCTCACCGGCACCGACTGGGTCTTCGGCACCTTGCCGCCGGTGAGCGAACTGTCACGCGGCGGGGTGGTGCTGCGCACCTGGCCGGCGCTGGAAGACCGTACCCGCGAGGTGGCGTCAATCCTGTGCGCCAGTGAGGAAGAGGCGGCCTGGCAACATCGCTGGGGTGTGGCGCGTTTGCTGATGCTGCGACAGGGCGAGCAGGTGCGCATGCTGCGCAAGTTTGCCGGGCAGCAACCCGGCTTCCAGAAAATGGCGGCGGAGAAATCGGCATTGGCGCGCGGCGTGCTGGACGACGCCTTGCTCAGTGCTACAGCGCTGCATTTCCCTGCGCTGGCATCCGTGCGCGATGAATCCGGTTTCCGCGCATTGCTGGCGGCGGGGCGGGGCGATTTCGTCAAGGCTGTTGAGGCGCGGCTGGCCGGCTGGGGTGGGCTGCTGGCGGCCTATCGGGATATCGCGGCGAGACTCGACAAACAGTTCCCGCTGGCCTGGGCGCATGCCCATCGGGATATCAAGCAGCAACTGGCCGGGCTGTTCTTTCCCGGTTTCCTGTGCCAGGTGCCGCCGGCGTGGCTGGCCGAGTACCCGCGTTACCTGAAGGCGCTGGCACACCGGCTGGAGCGTCTGGGCGGACAGATCGGCCGTGACCGGGCCCAGGTGGCGGAGCTGGAGGCGTTGTGGGCACCGTACCAGGCCCGCGCCGGCGATACGCCGGTCTGGCGCCAGCCGGAGCCGCTGCTGACCTATCGTTTCCTGCTGGAGGAATATCGTGTCAGCCTGTTTGCCCAGCAACTGGGTACCCGTATGCCCGTGTCGGCCAAGCGGCTGCGGCAGCAGTGGGAAGCCTGCTGAGGGGACGGACGGGCCGGAAGGATCAGGCAATCCCCGCACTGGCACTTTGCCTATCGTGGCGCGAGCGGTGATAATCTGCCGCTACGACTTTCAGCCGGTGGGCCGTTACCTCCCCCGTCGGCCTTAGCGCGAGGACCGATTCAGTGACACAGCAGGCAGTAGTGATCAGCGGCACCGGATTGTGGACGCCGACACTGTCCATCAGCAACGACGAGCTGGTGGCCTCTTTCAACCGTTATGTCGAGCTCTATAACGCCGAACATGCCGCTGAGATCGAGGCCGGCGAACGGGTTGCGCTGCAACCTTCCAGTGCAGAATTCATCGAGAAAGCCTCCGGCATCAAGCAACGCTACGTGCTCGACAAAGAGGGCGTGCTGGACCCCGAGCGCATGGCACCGCGTATTGCCGAGCGCTCCGACGACGAGATGTCGGTGCAGGCCGAGATGGCCGTGAAGGCGATCCAGCAGGCGCTGGACAATGCCGGCCGCACGCCGGCCGATGTGGATGCGATTCTGGTGGCCTGTTCCAACATGCAGCGCCCGTACCCGGCCATGGCGATCGAGATCCAGCATTACCTCGGCATGGAACGCGGCTGGGGTTACGACATGAACGTGGCCTGCTCTGCCGCCACCTTCGGCTTGCAGGCCGCCAGCGATGCGATCCGCTCCGGCAACGCCCGCTGCGTGGTGGTGGTGAACCCGGAAATCTGTTCCGGCCACCTGGCCTGGGAAGACCGCGACTGCCATTTTATTTTTGGTGACGTGGCCACGGCGCTGGTGCTGGAAGCAAAAGGCGATGCCAGCTCGGACAATCAATGGGAAATTCTCGGCACCCGCCTGCAGACCAAATTCTCGAACAACATCCGCAATAATTTCGGTTTTCTCAACCGGGCTGATGAGCGCGGCATCGGCCAGCGCGACAAGCTGTTCCGCCAGGAAGGCCGCAAGGTGTTCAAGGAAGTGTGCCCGATGGTGGCTGAACAGATCAGCGGGCATATCGGCGACATGGCGATCAGCGCAGAACAACTGCGCCGGATGTGGCTGCACCAGGCCAACCTGGGCATGAACCAGTTTATCGCCCGCCGCGTGCTGGGCCGTGATGCCACCGAAGAAGAAGCGCCGGTGATTCTGAACGAATACGCCAATACCAGTTCGGCGGGTTCGATCATTGCGTTCCACAAGTACAACCGCGACCTGGCGGTGGGGGATGTGGGGGTGATTTGTTCGTTCGGGGCGGGGTATTCGATTGGGTCGGTGGTGGTGAAGAAAAAGGTCTGACGTCGGACGTCGGACGCTCAAGATCAAAACACAAAACCGGGGAGCGCAGAGGCTCCCCGGTTTTTTCTTTTTAGCGTCAGACGTCAGACGTCAGACGTCCGACCTTTCTCCCCCCATGCCACCAGTGGTACAACACCGGCAACACCACCAGCGTCAGTAACGTCGAGGAAATAATCCCGCCAATCACCACCGTGGCCAGGGGACGCTGCACTTCCGCGCCGGTACCGGTATTCAGTGCCATCGGCACAAAGCCGAGGCTGGCCACCAGCGCGGTCATCAGCACTGGCCGCAACCGTACCAGCGCGCCTTCGATAACGGCGTGACGCAGGTCACCAGTCTGATGCCAGAGATCGCGGATAAAGGACACCATCACCAGCCCGTTCAGCACCGCCACACCGGACAGCGCGATAAAGCCGACCCCGGCGGAAATCGACAGCGGCATGCCGCGCAGCCACAGCGCCAGCACGCCACCGGTCAGAGCCAGCGGCACGCCGGTGAAAATGATCAGCGCGTCGCGGAACGAGCCGAACGCCATCACCAGCAGGCCGATGATCACCGCCAGCGTCACCGGCACGACGATCGCCAGCCGCTGGCTGGCGGATTGCAGTTGCTCGAAGGTGCCGCCGTAGTCGAGCCAGTAGCCGCTGGGCAGCGTGACGTCCTCGCTGATGCGCGCTTTCACTTCCTCGACAAAGCCGCCCAGGTCGCGTCCGCGCACGTTGGCGGTGACCACCACGCGGCGCTTGCCGTTTTCACGGCTGATCTGTGCCGGCGCCGGGCGGATGTCCAGCTCGGCCACTTCCTCCAGCGGCACATAACCGCCATCGGGTAGCGGCACCGGCAGGAACGCGAGGCTGTCGATATCGCGCCGCAGCGTCTCCGGCAGCCGCACCACCAGTTCAAAACGGCGGTCGCCTTCATAGATCAGGCCGGCCTGTTCGCCGCCGATGCCGGTGGCGACCAGGTCCTGCAGCGCTGCGACGGTGAGGCCATGGCGTGCCAGTTCGGTGCGCTGCGGAATCACTGACAGCATCGGCAGGCCGGTGACCTGTTCGACACGGGCACTGGAGGCGCCATCAACGTCCTGCAGCACGGCAAGAATCTCGTCGGCGGTGGCGACCAGTTGCTCCAGGTCATCGCCGAACACCTTGATGCCCAGGTCGGCACGCACGCCGGAGATCAGTTCGTTGAAACGCATCTGGATCGGCTGGGTGAATTCGTAGTTGTTGCCGGGCAGTTGTTCCAGTGCCGCTTCCATATCAGCGACCAGATCGGCTTTCAGCCGTGTCGGGTCCGGCCATTCGCTGCGCGGTTTCAGGATCACGAAATTGTCCGCCACGTTCGGCGGCATCGGGTCGGTGGCCACTTCCGGCGTGCCGATCTTGGCAAACACCTTGTCCACCTCCGGGAACGCCTTGATGCGCTGCTCCAGCAGCGCCTGCATGGCCACGGACTGCTCAAGGCCGGTGCCGGGAATGCGCATGGCATGCAGGGCGATATCGCCTTCGTCCAGCTGCGGGATGAACTCGGTGCCGAGGGTGCTCAGCAGCCAGCCGCACGCCAGCACCAGCAGGAGCGCGGCGGCGACCACTGCATGGCGCAGCCGCAGCGCCCATGCCAGCAGAGGCCGATACACCGATTTGCCGGCGCGGATGACCGGGCTTTCCTTTTCGCTGACGGTGCCGGTCATGAAGGTGGCCACAGCGGCGGGTACCAGCGTGAGCGACAGCAGCATGGCGGCCAGCAGCGCCATCACCACGGTGGCGGCCATCGGATGGAACATTTTTCCTTCCACGCCGGTAAGCGAAAAGATCGGGATGTACACCACGGTGATAATCGCGACACCGAACAGGCTGGGCCGGATCACCTCGGTGGTGGCCTCGAACACGCATTGCAGCCGTTCGCGCAGCGGCAGGGTGCCCTGGTGCTGCGCCTGCGACAGTCGCCGGATGCAGTTTTCGACGATGATCACCGCGCCGTCGACGATCAGGCCGAAATCCAGTGCGCCGAGGCTCATCAGGTTGGCGGAGACGCCGGTTTTCACCATGCCGAACAGCGTCGCCATCATGGCCAGCGGAATCACCGCTGCGGTGATCAGCGCAGCGCGGAAATTGCCCAGCAACAGGAACAGTACGGCGATCACCAGCAGTGCGCCTTCGAGCAGGTTTTTCTGCACTGTGACGATGGTTTTATCCACCAGCGTGGTGCGGTCATAGACCGTTTCCACCTCCACGCCCGGTGGCAGTGACGGTTTGATCTCGTCGAGCTTGTCGGCCAGGGCGCGGGCCACCGTGCGGGCGTTTTCGCCGACCAGCATCATCGCCGTGCCGAGCACCGCCTCGTGGCCATCGCGGGTGGCGGCGCCGGTGCGCAGTTCCCGGCCGATGGCCACCTCGGCGACGTCGCTGACCCTGACCGGGGTGCCGTCAATCCGACCGACCACCACGTTTTCGATATCCATGATGCTGTTCAGCTGACCCGGCGAGCGCACCAGCAACTGTTGCCCGTTGCGCTCGATGTAGCCGGCCCCCTGATTACTGTTATTGCGGCGCAGCGCCTCGGTGACCTGTTCCAGGGTGACGCCGAATTGCAGCAGCCGTTCCGGCGCGGGGGTGACGTGATACTGCTTGTCGTAACCGCCGATGGTGTTGATCTCCACCACACCGCGCACCTGCGCCAGTTGCGGCTTGATGATCCAGTCCTGCACTTCGCGCAGGGCGGTGGCATCCCAGGGCGCACCATCAGCCTGTGTGCTGCCGGGGGCGGCGTCCACGGTGTAGACAAAGATTTCACCCAGGCCGGTGGCGATCGGGCCCATCTGTGGTTCCAGGCCCGGGGGCAGGGCGCTCTTGATCGAGGCCAGACGCTCGTTGATCAGGTTGCGGGCAAAGTACAGGTCGGTGCCTTCCTCGAACACCACAGTCACCTGTGACAGGCCGTAGCGTGACAGCGAGCGGGTGTATTCCAGATTGGGCAGGCCGTACAGCGCGGTTTCCACCGGGAAGGTGATGCGCTGTTCGGCTTCCAGTGGTGAATAGCCCGGCGCCTCGGTATTGATCTGGACTTGCACGTTGGTAATGTCCGGCACGGCGTCGATCGGCAGGCGCTGGTAGCTCCAGAGGCCGGCACCGATCAGCAGCAGGATCAGGCTCAGCATCAGGTAGCGTCTCTCGATGGAGAGACGCACGATGGCATTGATCATGTGACTCTCCTCAGTGCTCGTGGGCGGCGCCGGCTTTTTCGAGATCGGCCTTGATCAGGTAGCTGTTGTCGACCACGTAGCGCACGCCGGCGCGCAGGCCGCCGAGCACTTCGGTATAGCGGTCGTCACGGCGGCCCAGGTCGAGCGGGCGCCACTCGTAGCTGTCGCCGGCCTGGATAAACACGCCGGTGCGGGCGTCCACCGTTTGCAGTGCGCGGTTGTCCACGCGCAGCGGCACTTCTTCCTGCTCCACCACGATGTCGGCGTTGACCATGTCGCCGGGGGCGAAGCGGCCGTCGGGGTTGTCGAGGGGCACGCGCGCGATCACATAAGGCGCACCTGCAGCGCCCGGTGTGATGTGGGCGATGCGTCCCTCGACACGGTGCTCGCCGGTGCGCAGGTGCACGGTTTGCCCTGCGCGCACTTCGCCGCGCTGGCGTGGAAACAGCTTCAGTTCGGCCCACAGGCGCCGGTCGTTGATCAGCGTGAACAGCGGGGCGTCAGCGACCACCGCACCGGGGCTGACAGTCTGGCTCTGCACCACGCCATCGATGGGCGCGCGCAGGCGATAGCTGCGCAGGCTGTCGCTGGATTCGATCACCGCCAGTGTGTCGCCCTGGCTGACACGATCCCCGACGGTGGCCTGCACCGAGGTCACTACACCGGGAAAGCGGGCCCGGGCTGACGCGCTGTGGTCCGGCGGTGTCACCAGCGTGCCGTAGGCGCGCGCCAGGCGTTCGATCTGCCCGGCACCCGCCGGTGCAGTGCTGACACCGGATTGCCGGGCCATGGCGGCCTCTATCTCGACCCGGCCTTCATGCGAGGCCCATTGCCAGGTGTGCGTCTCGCCGTCGTGGCGCAGGGTGGCGGTGATGTCGAACGAATGCGGCGTGCCGACCCGGTCGTCGGCGCGCCAGCTGTCGCCGGCACGCTGCAACACCAGGGTCTGCGGCGCTTCATCCAGGCGGGTGAGGGTGAACACGAGTTCGGCGTCATCAACGGGCGCGCCGTGTGCGCTGACCCAGGCCTGAAACGTCACGTTGCCGTCCTCCTCGGCCTGCTGCACTTCCAGGCTGATATCGCCGTCTTCCAGCAACCGTCCGCCATGCGGGCCGGCGGCCTGGGCCTCGTGGTCCGCGTGGTCGCCATGATCGTGATCGTGGTCCCCCGATGCCCAGGCGCCGGGGGCGGCGCTCAGGGACAGTATCAACAAGATAAAAGAGAGGCGTGTCATGGTGTGATCTCCTGCGCGCCGGTGCCGGCGAAATCCAGGCCGGTCAGGCGTTCCAGTTCGTTGCGTTGCTGATGAAAGCGCGCGGCCAGATCAATGGCGCGCTGTTCCAGGGCGAGCTGTTCCTGCTGTGCGTTGATCAGCGTCAGCAGGCTGTAGCGGCCGGCGCCATAGCCGGCTTCGATATCGCGGTACAGCGTGCGCGCCAGCGGCAGGGCGTCGTCGTCGATCAGCGCCAGTTCCTCGCGGATCAGGGACAGGGAGCGGTACAGCGCTTCCAGCGTTGCCACCAGCTCGATGCGGCGCGCGTCCAGGCGCGCGCGGCTTTCGGCCAGCTCGGCCTCGGTGCGGGCAATGTTGCCGCGGTTGGGGTTGCGCAGGTTCAGGGGCGTGGAGAAGCCGAGCAGCAGTGTGTTCTCGTCGTTCAGGCGCGCATGCCGTGCGCCGACGGAGACGGTGATATCGCGGCTGCCTTCGGCCTGCGCCAGCCGCGCCCGGGCTTCGCGCAGACGGGTTTCGCTGGCCAGCCGCAGCAGGTCGGGTGCCTGTTCCAGCCGCGTGCGCACCTGCGAGAGCGGTGGCAGTGCCGGAAGCGGGCGCAGGGCGCTGGCCGGGCGCAGGTGGGCGGCGCCGGTGTCTCCCCACAGTGCAGCCAGTTGCTGGCTGGCGCTGTCGCGTTCCACCTCGGCGCGGCGGCGTGCGATATCCGCCTGACGGGTGGCCAGGGTAAGCCGGGTCAGTTCTGCATCGGGCGCTGCGCCGGCGCGCACGCGACGGCGGGCGGCCTGCTCGGCCTGCCCGGCCAGCGCCAGGGTCCGCCCGGCGAGTGCCACCCGTGCCTGCGTTTCGGTGAGCGTGATATAGCGGCGGACCGCTTCGCCCAGCACCTCCAGCCGTGCCTGCTCAAAGGCCTGCCTTTCGCTGTCGAGGGCCAGGCTGGCCACGTCCGTGCGTTGCCGGCGTTTGTCGCCGAGTTCGATCAGCTGGCTCAGCGCCAGCGTGATCTCGGCGCCGTTGATGCCATCAGATGGCGCGTCGCCGGCCAGGTTCTCCACTTCCACGGACAACGCCGTCTGTGGCCGCAGGCCGGCCTGCAATACGGCGGCGTCGGCGGCGCGCAGCCGGTGCGGGTATGCCGCCAGGCCGGGGTTCTGTTCAAGGGTCTTGCCCAGCACTTCCCGCAGGGAAATGAGAGCGGTGTCAGCGGTCGGGCTGGTGGCCGCGTAGGCGGTGCCGGTGATCAGCCAGACCATCAGTGCTGGCGCGCACAGGCGCCAGCCACGCAATGGGTTCTGCATCGGGGTCTCCCGGTTCAACAGTCAGTGACGCGCGCCCGGCAATGACGGCGCGGTCGCGTAACGGATCAGCTCAGGAGGGTGTGATCGGGAGGCGGAACCGGAGGTTGGCTGGTATGGGAGTCGTGCCGTGGGGCAGGTTGTGCCTGCCAGGGGTGTCCGGGGTCGATGGTGGACAGCAGCAGGCCGGGCAGCGGCGTGGCCAGCGGGCTGTGCTGGTGACAGCAGTGGTGATGGTGGCAGTCATAGCCGCCGGCGGTATGGTCGGTATGCCCGGCGGTGTCATCGAGGTGGAGCAGATAGTGCTGTGCGTCGCCATCATCCAGCGCCGCCCGGGCCGGTTCGCTGACCACCATGACCGCGTTCACCAGCATGAACAATGCCAGTGCAAGTGCAGTCAGTAATCGGGCCGGGGCACGGGTGGACATGATCAGGAACCGTTTTCAGATGAGCGTTGATACTAGTACAGCAGACCGGAGCATAAAAGCTGTAGTGGCTGGAGGTTCAAGGCTCCGCCGGAAAAAACCAGGAATTCTGATCACATACCCGGTAGGACCGGAGTAACCCGTCAGGAAAAAAGTCAGTATGACATCCGATACAGCGGAACAGGGCGGTACACCGCCTGCCGAAGCCAGTGCGTTCCAAATAACGCGCCACGTTCCAACTGGATGAAGGAGAGTGTTATGCAATCCGTGAAACGCTACAGCCCGATGGCCCTGCTGGCCGCGCTGGCGCTGGTGATGTCCGTTCTGTTCGCCCCCGCGGCCCAGGCCGCCGCGCCCACCGTCGGCGCCACGGCGCAGGATCTGGCCCAGCCTCTGCAGGCCGGGGATGATTACGGTGACGACAAGGACGATGAAGATCGCGATGACCAGCGCGATGGCGGCACCGGCCAGCCGGGCTGGTAAGCCCGATCGCTGATCTGTCCCTGACACAACCCGGCCTGGCGCCGGGTTGTGTCGTATTCGGTGCTGACACACCGTTCACGGTGCTTGTTGTCAGGTAGGGGCTCTGGCAGAGTCATTCGGGGCAGTGCCATCAGGTGTCACCGAAGGACAGCCTGCCGGAAAGGATATGCCGGGTCGTTGTAACATTCCTGGACACGGTGCATCTGTTCAAGGTGCGGGCAGTGCAGCCGCCATCCGACCAATGATTATCAAGGAGATCGACCATGTCCAAGTTCTCGAAACTGAACCCGCTGGCGGCCACTCTGGGCGCTGCTGTGATGGCGTCCGCGTTTGCCATGCCGGCGCAGGCCGACCAGAACCCGTTCGCTGCCGATGATCTGGCGGCGGGCTACCAACTGGCCGATAACCACGATGGCGGTGAGGGCAAGTGTGGTGAAGGCAAATGTGGCGAAGGTTCTTGTGGTGAAGACAAAGATGGCAAAGATGGTGAAGGCAAATGCGGCGAAGGCAAGTGCGGTTCTGCCTGATCCAGTGCATTGAGCGACACCCTTGAATACCGTCTTTGCACAGAGAGAGCACCGGTAATGATGACGGCAGACGTCCCGCTCAGCGGTGCCGGTCTCGGTCTGCGGCGGGCCCTGATGGGCCCGCTTGCAGAGGCGCCAGAGCTCGCTGGCGCCATCGATTTCATGGAAGTGGCCCCGGAAAACTGGGCCCGGCTGGGTGGCCGGCTGCGGCGCCAGTTCAGCGAATTTACCGAACGTTATCCCTTCGTCTGCCACGGCCTGTCACTGTCTCTGGGCAGCCCGTCGCCACTGGATTTTGAATTTCTGGCCGACGTGCGTGATTTCCTGCGCGAGCACAAGGTGCGCTGCTACACCGAGCACCTGAGCTACTGCAGCGACGACGGCCA
The DNA here is from genome assembly GCF_000299335.2 of Isoalcanivorax pacificus W11-5. Taxonomy (NCBI): domain Bacteria; kingdom Pseudomonadati; phylum Pseudomonadota; class Gammaproteobacteria; order Oceanospirillales; family Alcanivoracaceae; genus Isoalcanivorax; species Isoalcanivorax pacificus. The sequence continues at coordinate 1,755,643 of NZ_CP004387.1, forward strand.
TCTGTATGACCTGATGCCGATGCCGTTCACTGAAGAAGCGGTGCACTATGCCGCAGGCCGTATCCGTCAGGTGCAGGATTTCCTCGGCCAGCGCATTGGCATTGAACACGTGAGTTACTACGCTGCACCGGGCGGTGTGGCAGCGCAGCAACTGAGCGAACTGGAATTCGTCAACGCAGTACTGGCAGAGGCCGACTGCGGATTGCTGCTGGATGTGAACAATGCCTACGTCAACGGCATCAACCACGGTTACGACGCCGCCGACTTCATTCGTGGCCTGCCCGGCGAGCGCATCATGTACCTGCATGTCGCCGGTCATTATGACGAAGCAGACGACCTGAAAGTCGACACCCATGGCAGCAACGTGATCGAGCCGGTGTGGTCGCTGCTGGATTTGGCCTATCGCACGCACGGCGTCAAACCGACGCTGCTGGAGCGCGATTTCAATTTTCCCGAACTGCCGGCACTGCTGGCCGAGGTTCAGCGTATCCGTGCTGCCCAGCAACAGGCGGAAGGCCGCCCGCGCCGGGAGGCGCGCCAGTGAGCGAGGCGGCATTCCAGGCCATCCAGCGCCGCTTTGCCGCCCATCTGCGGGACCCGGACAACGCACCGGCGCCGCCGGTGGAAGCGCGCCGCCTGCAGATCTATCGCGATCTGTTTTTCAACAACGTTGAAAATTTCCTGCGGCTGGGGTTTCCGGTGCTGCACCGGTTGCTGCCGGCGGCGCGCTGGCAGGCACTGGCGCGGGCGTTCCTGGCACGGCACCGCTGCCAGTCTCCGTACTTCCGCGATATTTCCCGCGAGTTTGTGACCTTCCTGACGTCCGACGCCTACACGCCGGCACCGGAAGACCCGCCTTTTCTGAAAGAGCTGGCGCATTACGAATGGATGGAACTGGTGCTCGACACCAGCGAAGAAACCCTGCCGGAGAGCGGCTTTAACCCGGACGGGGATCTGCTGGTGGGTGCACCGGTGCTATCGCCGCTGGCCTGTGTGCTGAGCTATCACTGGCCGGTGCATCACATCGGCCCGGCCTGCCAGCCGCAGGCGCCACTGCCGCAGCCGGTGTGGTTGTTGATCTACCGCGATGCGGAGGACCGGGTGCGGTTCATGGAAATCAATGCCGTCACGGCCCGGTTGCTGGCGCTGATACCGGCGGCACCGCTGCACAGCGGCCGTCAGCTGCTGGCGACCCTGGCCGGCGAGTTGGGGCAGCCGGAAGACACGGTGCTGCGCCATGGCGCGGACCTGCTGGCAAGGCTGCGCGAGCGTGGCATTCTGCTGGGCACGCGGCTGGAAGAGGTGGGGCGGCTGGCCCGTGACGAATGATGCCCTGGCGGTAGCAGCCTGATGTGGCAGTGCTATACTGCGCCGGTCGTAAAACAGGCCCGGAGGCCATGTGTTGGCGTTTCTGCAAAGATTCAGGGATGAACGGATTGGCCTGCTGCTGGCGCTACCGCTGGTGCTGACCGCCTTGCCGGCGCAGGCGGATTATGACCAGGCGGTGCGTGCTGCGAACGAAGGGCAGCGCTATCAGGCCGTGGCACATCCCAACGACCCCTGGGAAAAACTCAACCGCAAGATCTTCGGCTTTAACGAGACCGTCGATACCTATACCGCCAAGCCGGCAGCGAAAGCCTACCGCAAAGTGGTGCCCGGTTTTATCCGCACCCCCATCGGCAATTTCTTTGACAACCTGCGTGACCTGCGCAGCGGCGTAAACAACATGCTGCAATGGCGCTGGCGTGATGCCGGCCAGAACCTGGGCCGCTTCGGCGTCAACACCACGCTGGGCGTGGGCGGGCTGTTCGATGTGGCCAGCGATGTGGCGCTGGAGCGTCGCAGCAGCGATTTCGGCATCACGCTGGCGCGCTGGGGCGCACCGCAGGGGCCGTACATGGTGCTGCCGCTGCTGGGCCCGTCCACCGTGCGCGACACCGTGGGCATGATTCCCGACGATTACCTGGCCTTCCGGCGCTATATGGACCACGATCTGACGTCCTGGACCGTGCTGGCGCTGTATGCGCTGGACCTGCGGGCGGAAGTGCTGGATTACGAGGCGGCGATTTCCGGCGACCGCTATAACTTCCTGCGGGATTTCTATCTCAACAGCCGCGCCATGGCGGCGGGCACTTACAGTGCCGACGACGATTTCGAGTTCGGGAGTGATCTGGAAGCGCAGGAATGGGACGAGGACGACTGGTAAGGCCGTCGTCCTGCCCCCCTTTCTTTGTCAGGCATTGTTCGCGCGGTGGCGCCGGTGATCCCGGTGGCCACCGACGTGGCTAGCGCATAATGACATCGGTCCAGGAGTTCACCACCCGGTCGCCGCTGCGCAGGTCCGCGGTCATGACGGCCCGCTGCGCCATATCCAGTACCAGTAACCGCTGATTGTCGAGGTCCGCGATCAGGGCCACGGGGTCCACGAGCCCGGGTCCGGCGCCGCCTGTGTTGATCTCTTCCGAATTGCCGGACACCACACTGACCTGCCCGGTGTCCAGGTCCACCTGCTGGATGTTCCCCGACGGGCAGGTAATGAAGGCACGGTGGCGGGTTTCATCCAGCGCCATCCCGAAACAGCCAAACAGGGCAAACGCCGGCCCGCCGATCAGGTCGCCGGTATCCGGGTCCTCACCGGACAAGGTCTGCCGTTCGCCGGTCGTCAGGTTCAGCGACAGCAGGAAGCCGTCATTACTGCCAGCCAGCATGAACAGGGTGTTGCCGTCCGCGCCGAGGGCGAGGCTGGCGCCAAGCTCGATGCCGCGAACGGGCAGGTCGTCAAGCAGCAGGGTCCGTTCGCCGGTGGCCAGCTGGATGGCGATGATCCGCTGGCCGCCTGCGTCCGCCAACAGCACGCGGTGGTTAGCGGCATCCAGCACCATGGACACCGGGTTGAACAACGCCGGCCCGGCCGCCTCCGGCCCTGACACACTGCTCAGCAGCAATGTCTGCGGATCCATGGCCATCAGGCGTGGCGCCTGGGCGATATCGTCCACAAACAGCAGCCGGTTTGCCGTCGGGTCCAGTGTGAGCAGAGCCGGCTCGCGCAGGCCTGACGATGCGCCACCGAGCATCACTGTCCTGTCACCGGTTTGCAGGTCCACCGAGACCAGCGCGTTGGCGGTTTTGTCTGCGACCACCAATGTTTCGCCGAGACGTGCCATGGCTCGGGGTTCTTCAAAGCGCGGCCCGGCACCGATGGCGTTACTGGGCAACAGGCGCCGCTCGCCGCTGCCCAGGTCCACCATCAGGGGCACTTCCAGCTCGTCGTCCACTACCACAGCGCGATGGCTGTCCAGAAAGCGTGCTGCGCGCAGGCGGAGCAATGCCGGCCCTTCACCGATCATTTCTGCCTCCAGCAAACCGGACACCACTTGCCGGTCACCGGTTTCCCGATCCACCGTGAGCAGCCTTTGCGCGCTGGAGTCGGCGATCAGAAAACGGTGGGTCTCGCTGTCAAAGTCGAGCGACAGGGCGTTGAACATTGCCGGGCCTGTACCGATGTTTTCGCCACTGGAAGAGAGGACGGTGCGATTGCCGTTGGTCAGATCAATGGAAAGCAGGCGTCGCGAAGGGCCGCTGGCACTCCGGTTGTCGACCGCAAAGAGGCGATTGGCGCCAGCATCCAGATACAGGGATTCCACCACCTCCAGCCCAGGCCCGCTTCCCCGGCCGGAGCCGGAGATCAGCGTGCGGTTTTCAGTGCCGAGATCCACGGCAAGGACGCGCATGCTGCCGTTGAATCCGTCAATGACCAGCAGGCGGTTATTGGCCGGGTCCAGAATGGCCGAGCGCAACAAATCGAACGCCGGCCCCGAGCCGGGGGTGTTGTTCGGGTTGTAGAACACACTGCGCTCACCCGTGTTGGGGTTTATTTCCATGACCCGGCGCTCGAGGCTCGCGCCGGATATGAGCAGTACCCGGCTCTCCGGGCCGTGCAGGCCAGGATACCGGGGCAGGACCATTTCCGGCCCGCTGCCAAAGGGCTCGGTGTTGAGCAACTTGTCCACTGGCCGGCTGCTGGTCACCACGGTGCGCTGGCCGGTTTCCAGATCAAAGGTGTATACGGCGCGCAGCGTTCCGTCGGACACGAAGGCCCGGTTGTTGGCCTTGTCGAGCACCAGCCCGCCGTCTCCCACACTGCGCAGGGCGGGAAAGGCGCGTACCTGGACCGTCACCACATCGGCTTCGGCGGCACGCTGACCGCTGTCGTCCAGGGTTTCTACCACCAGCCGGTTTTCACCCACCGTCAGTGGCAGGCTCACCGACCAGGTGGCGAAGCCGTCGTCGCTGTGCGCGGCCACATCGTTGACGCGTATCGCAGCAATGCCGTCACCTTGCGGGTCGCTGGCGGAGCCGGACACGGTAATGACGGGTTCATCGTAGAGGGAATTGTCCGGCGGGAAGTGAATCCGTGCCGTGGGAGGCGCCGGAGGCGGAGCGCCTGCGCCACCGCCGCCACCCCCGCAACCGGCCAACAGGGTCAACAGAGCCAGTACCGACCATCCACGTGCCTTTGTCCCCGAGCGCATTGCCATTTCCTCTACCCATGATTGAATGGCGAGACCGTAAACATCTGCGGGGAGAACGGGTACCCGACAGATGTCGGGATAGGCAACAGAACGTGAAGCTGTACCGCAGTAGAGGCCACGGCAGGCGCGCGCCTGGATGTTTGCCGTCAGGCGGGCTGTTTCGGCGGCGTTTCGAACTGGGTGCTGAAGTGAAGCCGGTGCAGCGGGGAATCAGCCACTGGCGCTGTGGCGGGCGCGGATGAACACGCTGTGCGGCACATACAGCAGGTCGGCCACTTTCCGGATCACGAATTCCTCGCGCGGATGCGTCTGCCCGTCCGCATGGGCAATGGCCCACATGTCCTCGATCAGTGCCGCGCGTTGTTCTGCTGACCAGTGATCCCGCAGCGGCCGGGTGAACTGAAAATAGTCGGTGGCGCCTTCGGCCTCTTCGCGGGCCTCGTCCAGCAGCGACCGGACGGCGTCATCATCCAGTTGCCAGCGTGTCTGCAGGCCGTCCATCAGCGTGGCCAGTTCCTGCGTGTCCAGGTCGCCGTCAGCGCGGGCCACTTCGTACAGCAGCGCCGCCGCAGCGCGGCGCAGGTCAACAGGCTCCGCGTCGGCACGGCCGGCGCGGCCAAACAGATTATCCAGCAGGGGTTTGAGCATGCGGGGTTCCTGTTGCGCATATCACAGCCATGGACCGTGCGAAACGCGAGGGGTTCAGTCGCTGGCCTGCAACAGGGCTTCCAGGGCTTCCTGGTCGCGGGCGAAACGGCGGATGCCGTCGGCGAGCAGTTCGCAGGCCATCGGGTTGTCGTTCAGCGCCCAGCGGAAGGTGGCTTCGTCCATCGGGATCTGCTCCGGCAGCAGGGTGATGTCGGCCGGGTCGAGATGACGGGTGAGCGGGCCGGTGTCCTGCTCCAGCCCCTCCAGCAGCGCCGGGCTGATGGTCAGGCGATCGCAGCCGGCCAGGGCTTCGATCTGGCCCTGATTGCGGAAGCTGGCGCCCATCACGATAGTGTCCAGCCCCAGGCCCTTGAGGGTATGGAAAATGGTGCGCACCGAAATCACGCCGGGGTCCTGTTCGGCGGTATCCACCTGCATGCCGCGTTTCACATACCAATCGTAAATGCGGCCCACGAACGGCGAGATCAGCGTGGCGCAGCGCTGCGCGGCGGCCAGCGCCTGCTCCAGCGAGAACACCAGCGTCAGATTGCAGCGGATGCCTTCCTGTTCGAGGATTTCCGCCGCGCGGATGCCTTCCCAGGTGGCAGCGATCTTGATCAGCACGCGGTCGGTGTCCACACCGAGTTCGCGGTACAACGCCATCAGGCCACGGGCGCGTTCCACCGTGGCGCGGGTGTCGAAGGACAGGCGCGCGTCGACTTCGGTGGAAACCAGGCCGGGAATCAGTTCGAGGATGGTCTGGCCGGTCAGTGTGGCGAAGGCGTCACAGCGCAGGGCGAGGTCCTCTGTCGGGCCGATCTGCCGGGCCAGGTGACGGGCATCGGCCAGCAATGCGCTCTGTGTGTCCTGTTTCGCCACGGACAGCAGCAACGACGGGTTGGTGGTGGCATCCACCGGGGTCAGGGCCCGGATCGCGGCAAGCTCGCCGGTGTCTGCGACCAGGGTGCTCCATGCTGCCAATTGTGCGCGCTTGCTTGCCATGTCATTCCGCCTGCCGAAGTCAGTGTCAGCGGCGCAGTGTAGCGGCGCCGGATTACAAGACTGCGTTAACGCGGGACCTGCTGCAAGGCTTCCAGCAATACTGCCGGTGTGGCATCAGGTAGGTGCGCGCGGGTGCTCAGATGGCGGCGGAAAGCGCGTGCGCCGGGCACGCTCTGGAACAGGTTGAGCACATGGCGCAATACATGCTTGGGGTGCACACCCTCCGCATAGCGGCGTTCCAGGTAGGGCATGAAGGCTTCCACCAGCGCGTGGCGGTCGGTGAAGGGCGCCGGGCTGTTGAACAGCACCGGGTCGGCCTCGGCCAGGAACCAGGGGTTCTGATACGCCTCGCGGCCGATCATCACACCATCGACCTGATGCAGGTGTTCGGCCACCTGTTCCATATTGCGGATGCCACCGTTGAGGATGATTTCGCAGTCGGGGAAATCCTGTTTCACCGCGTAGGCGCGCTCATAGATCAGCGGCGGTATCTCGCGGTTTTCTTTCGGGCTGAGGCCACTGAGGATCGCCTTGCGCGCATGAATGGTGAAGCTGTGGCAGCCTGCCGCGCGCACTGTGTCGATAAAGGTGTGCAGAAAGGCGTACTCGTCCTGGTCATCAATGCCGATGCGGCTCTTGACCGTGACCGGCACGGACACGGCTGCCTGCATCGCAGCCACGCATTCCGCCACCAGCACCGGCTCGGCCATCAGGCAGGCGCCGAAGCGGCCGGACTGTACCCGGTCGGACGGGCAGCCGACATTCAGGTTGATTTCGTCGTAACCGTAATCAGCACCGATGCGCGCCGCTTCCGCCAGCTGCGCCGGCTCGCTGCCGCCGAGTTGCAGTGCCACCGGGTGTTCCGTGTCGTCATAACCGAGCAGGTAATCGCGCGCGCCGTGGAGCACCGCGTGGGCGGTGACCATTTCTGTATACAGCAACGTGTGACGGCTGATCATGCGCGCGAGGTAGCGATAGTCGCGCGTGGTCCAGTCCATCATGGGGGCTATGGAGAGGGTTCTGTCGAGCGTTGCGGTATCCACGGAGTGACGGGTCTGCTGGCTGCCGGGGCAGGCATTGTGCCGTGTCCGGGGCGCCAGTGCACCCGTCAACGCCGTGGCGAGCGCGGCAACACCACGACTACGGCAAGCCCGCCCAGGGGGCTGTCAGTGAAGCAGATATGGCCCTGGTGGATATCCACCACGCGCGCCACGATGGACAGCCCCAGCCCGGCGCCGTCGCTGTTGTCCTGACGGAAGAAGCGTTCGGTCAGGTGTTGCCGGGCGGCGGCGGGGACGCCGGGGCCGCTGTCGAGCAGGCGCAGGGTCACCTGTTCCGCGTCCGACTCCAGTTGCAGCAATATCTGGCCTTGTGGGGGGGTGTACTGAACGGCATTGGTGACCAGATTCTGGAGCAGGGTGCCGAGGCTGGCGGCATCGGCGGTGAGATGACAGTCGGCCTGTGGCGCCACGTCCAGGCTGATGTCCTGCTGCCGGGCCAGTGCCAGGGGGGCCAGTTCGGCCAATTCCTCGCGCGCAAACGCGGCCAGGTCCAGGCGTGTCATGTTCAGGCGTGCGGCGGCGGGTTCCAGCCGCGCCAGGGTCAGCAATTGAGTGACTACGCGGGTGGCGCGGTCGATCGCACCGCGCAGTTGACGCAGGGCATCATCCCGGTCGCCCGGATCGTCGGCTTCCAGCGCGTTCTGTACATGAATGCGCAACACGGCCAGTGGCGTGCGCAGTTCATGGGTGGCGTCGTTGAGAAAGCGTTTTTCCCGTTCCAGCAGTTCATTGACTTGCAGCAACAGGCGGTTGAGTGCAGCGGCCACGGGTTCAAGTTCGCGCGGCAGTGGCGCCAGCAGAAGCGGGCTCAGGCTGTCCGGGTCACGGTGCCGCAGTAGCTGGACCATGCGCGCCAGCGGTCGCAGCCCCCAGCCGATCGCCAGCCACACCATTAGCGCCAGCAGCGGCAGGCCAACCAGATCGGGGAGCATGTTGCGGCGCGCGATCTTGCCGACCAGTTCGCCGCGCACGTCTTCGCGTTCGCCGACCAGAATCCACAGGTTGTCCGGTTCGTCCGGCAACAGAAACAGGCGCCAGCCATGAGCATCACTGAGAGTGGCGTTATGGAAGCCGGCCAGGTCTTCGGCTGGCGCGGTGGTCTGGTCGACGCCGCGCACCGCGCGGGCAAGGCTGGCGAGTGTATCCGGTGGGGCGCTGGCGGAGCGCAGCAGTTCACGACCGTCGGCGTCAAACAGCACGAAGCTGATCTTGTTTTCGTAACGATGGCCTATATGACCTGAGCGTTCGGGATGGGGCGTGGCCCGTTGCATGGCATCGCGGATGGCGGCCAGTGTGGCCGGTGGCGTATCGGCACCGACCATGCCTTCCAGCAGGCGTGCGCTACGGGCCAGCTGGGCATCGAACAGTTCCTCGATTTCATGGCGGGCATCGACGTAGCCTTTCAGTGAAATCAGTGTCAGGCCGACGGCCAATACGCCGAGCACCAGGGCGACTGTACGGGTGCGGATGGCATCCATCAGGGTTTGTCCACCGTATAGCCGACGCCGCGCACGGTGCGGATCAGGCCTGGAAACAACTTGCGGCGCAGATGATGTACATGCACTTCCAGCGCATTGCTTTCCACGGTCTCATCCCAGCCATACAGCACCTGTTCGAGTTTGTCCCGGGTCATGACCCGGCCCGGGCGCGCCAGCAGTTCGTGCAGTAACAGGTATTCCTTGCGTTGCAGCGTCACGGCCTCACCTTCATAGCGCACATGCTGGGTGGCGGGGTCGAGCTGGATGCCACGGTATTCGATCAGCGGTTCCGGGCGCTGGGCGCTGCGTCGCAATAGCGCGCGCAGCCGGGCCTTGAGTTCCGCCACATCGAAGGGCTTGGTCAGGTAATCATCGGCGCCGCTGTCGAGACCGAGGATACGGTCGCTGGTGGTATGCCGTGCAGTGAGTACCAGCACCGGGACTGGATCGGCGCTGGCACGCAGTTGCCTGAGGACGGCAAGGCCATCCAGTTTCGGCAGGCCGAGATCAAGGATGGCGACGTCAAAACTTTCATGTTGCAGGGCGTGCAGGGCACTGGCGCCATCCTGGAGCCAGTCTACGGTATAGCCCTCGGGTTTCAGGGCGACGCGAATGCCCTGCGCCAGGGCGATGTCGTCTTCCACCAGCAGAACGCGCATGGCACCTCCGGTTGCCGTGTACTGCCACATTCAAGCCTGTGGCCAGTGTTTAATCCAGCTTTTCCTGCACACTGGCCAGCAGTGTTCTGGCCTCTTCGCGGCGACCCTGGTCGGCCACGGTGCGCCCGGCGCGCTCCGGAGCAGCCAGCGCCTTTTCAAGCGCGCCGGCGGCCTCGCGGTAACGGTGCTGGCGTTGCAGGAAATCACCGTAGAAATAGTTCGGATCGATGCCGTCGGGATTGAGCATCAGGGCCTGCTGCAGCATCTGTTCGGCTTTTTCATCGTCACCGAAGCCGACCGGCCAGCCGGGTACCTGATAGTAAAGGCTGCCCAGGCTGGTGTAGGCGGAGCCGTCCAGTGCACCGGGGTTGATCTCCAGGGCACGCTCAAGCTCGCGGCGCGCGTCCTTGACCAACCCCAGGGCGCCGAGGCCGCCTTTGGCTCCGGCCCAGGTGCTCAGGATGATGCCGTGCCAGATGCGCAACTCGGCGGAGCCCGGCTCGGCCTGGACGGCCGTACTGGCCTGGGCAGCCAGCTTTTCGAATGCCTCGGCCCGTTGTCTGGCGGGCACCTGATAATTGATTTCGGCCCAGCGCTGCTGGAGCGTGGAAAGCGTGGTGTCGTCGGCCAGCGACGTGAGCGGCAGCAGCGTGAACAGGCAGAGTGTCAGCAGGCGTGAAAGGGTCATGGCACAGCTCCTCAGGAATCGTGACGGGCGTAACGCTGGATGATCGGCAACTGCTTGTGCAGCGACTGGCTGACCAGTTGTGGGAACAGGCTGTTGATGCGCACAAACAGTTTTTCTGGCCAGCCGATGTAGAGCTCATCGCGCTCACGCTGGATCGCGGTGAGAATGCGCCGGGCAACCTGGTGCGGGGCGTCCATGGCCACGCGCAACTGTTCGTTCATGGCCACGACACTGCGGCCATTCATGCCGGTGCGCGTGGCACGTGGCGCAACATAAAGCACTCGTACGCCACTGTCGGCCAACTCGCGGCGCAGGGCTTCGGAAAAGCCGCGCAGTGCGAATTTGCTGGCACAGTAGGCGGCGAAACCGGGATAGCCGATGGAGCCGAACGTGGAGCCGACATTGACTACCAGTGCGTTGTCGTTCTCCTGCAGTTGCGGCAATAGTCGGTGGGTCAATTGCAGTGCGGCCGTGACGTTGAGGTTCATCATCTCGGCGATGGCATCTTCATCCTGTTGCGCCAGCAGGCGAAACTGGTTGATACCGGCGGCATTGATCAGGCAGTTAAAGCCGACGAAGCGGCTGGCCGCGTCGGCCACGTCGCGCCGGCCACTGGCCTGGGTCAGGTCTGCGCGAACCAGTTGCACCTGGCCGGGGAAGCGCTGCGTCAGCGGTTCGAGTTTTTCCGTCTGGCGGGCTACCAGCAGCAGGTGTGCGCCTGCACTGGCCAGTTGATCGGCCAGTGCGAAGCCGATGCCGCCACTGGCGCCGGTCAGCAAGGCATGACATTGATGCAGTTCCATGGGCGTGTCCTCAGGTCAGGCTGCGGAAGAGATCGCCGTACAGGCGGTACACCACGCGGGCGGTGTGCACGACGGCTGCGCGATCCCCATCGTGATCGAGGCGGTTCATCAGGGTCTTGAAAAACTCGACGTGCTCCAGATCAAGGCTGCCGTGGGACAGCAGGTAACTGAACGCCTTGCGTGGCAGGCCGAGGCTGCTTTCCAGCGTGCCGGCGGCCTCGGTGGCCAGTGCGGTACTGGTGCCCTCAAGCACATGTACCATGCCGAAAAAACTGACCGGGTTGTGCCGGGCAATACGGTCATAGACATAGGCAACCATTAATTCCGTTGGCAATGACGGTGCGCTGTGGCGCACGGCGTCGGCGTCGGCGCCGCAGGCACGCAGATCATTGAGCACCCATTCCTGGTGGCCATATTCCTCTTCGATATATTCCGCGATGGCCTCGCGCAGCCATTCCAGCCGCTCGGGCAGGCGGGCACCACAGGCCATGAGCAGTGGCACCGTGTGCTTGACGTGGTGATAAGCCTGGCCGAGAAACGCGACATACTGATCGCGGCTGGCGCGGCCTTGCATGGCGAGCCCGATGATTGGTGCGCTCAGAAGATCATCCCGGGCACGGGCGGTCTGCGTCTGCAAAGTATCGAAGAATGTCGTCATGGGAGGGCCTCGCTGGTCGGAGTGGTAAGCAGGGCAGAAAGTGTGTTGTGGTAGTGCGTGGCCAGAGCGTCACGGCGCAGGCGGCCGTTGCTGGTGGCCAGGCCGTTGGCCGCCGTAAAGCGGGCATCGGCGCGCAACCAGTGATGGGCGCGGGCATAGTCGGGCAGCCCTGCGTTAACAGCGGCCACGGCGGCGGTCAGTGTTTCATCCGGGCAGGGCTCAAAACGGGGCACCAGCACCGCCACGTTGCGGGGCATGGCTTCACCGTACAGCCAGGCTTGCGCAATGGGGGCCTGCTGCACCAGTTCTGCCTCGACCCATTCGGGATTGACGTTGCGCCCGAACGCGGTCACGAACTGGTTTTTTTTGCGCCCGTGCAGCGTCAGGAAGCCGGCATTCACCTGGCCGAGATCACCGCTGGCGAGCCATCCATCCGGGTGTGGCGCTTCGCCCAAGTAGCCGAGCATGTGTACGCCACGGATCATCACTTCGCCGTCGCTGGCGAGACGAATATCGGCATGCGGCAGTGTCTGTCCGCTACTGCCTGCGCGGCGCGCGCCCGGGGTGTTGAGCGTCACCACAGAGGCACATTCAGACAGGCCGTAACCCTCGAAGACGGGCAGGCCGAGAGCATCGGCCCGTTGCAGTAATTGCGGTGCCACATGCCCGCCGCCGACGGCGATAAAGCGCAGACTTCGGGGAGGTGACAGGCCGCGTTCAGCAGCGGTGACCAATGCCAGCAACAGTTGTGGCAGCAGGATCAGGCTGTTGGGCTGGCTGTCGCGCAGGGTGGTCATGAAACGCAGCAGGTCGAATTCACTGCTGCCATGCAGGCCGATCTCAGCCATCGGCCGGACGTTGATGCAGGCGCCGGCCAGCAGAGGGGCATACACGCCAGCAATGTTTTCCAGCAGCGTGGCCAGCGGCAACACGCACAGATGGCGTTTCACTTCGCAGGGCCGGCTGGCCTGATACAGGCTTTTGGCAACGCGCAGTTGTGCGTGCGCGTCGAGACACACGCCCTTGGGTTGCCCGGTGGTGCCAGATGTATAGGTGATTTTTGCCGTGCCCGGGTGCACCGCAGGCACCTGCTCCGGCGCGCGCTGCCAGCATTCGCCACCGAGTGGAACAAAACCGGTTTGCGCGGCCAGCGTGGGCAAGAGCCCGATGGCCAGGTCAATGCCGGCACTGTCGAGCACATGCTGTTGCTGGGCGGTTGAAAAGAAACCGGGCAGCGGCACATTGATACAACCACTGGCGAGCAATGCGAGGTCCCACAGTATCCACTCGGCGCCGTTATCCAGTGCCAGCGCAACACGGCGCGCGCCGAGGTGTTGCAGTTGTAAGACCCGCTCGCTGACGGTATCCAGAATGGCCTGCCCGCTCCAGTGCCGGGGGCCCTGTTGCAGCAGCGGGAGCCGGGCGTGACGGTGCAGGGCTTGCCAGAGGGCATCAATGGCTGGCGACATGATCAAGGTTCTCCGGTGAAAGCAGGGATTGATAGCCCAGCCTGGTGTACAGGCCCTGGCGCCACAGATGGCGATGGCCACCGAGAATGTGTCCGGCCATGACCTGTGGCTGGCTGCTGTAATAGCTGCCCCAGTCGGCGAGTTCGCTACCCATGCGCGCAGGGTCGGCGGAGGCCAACTGGCAGGGCGAAAGTCCGAGGCGGTGAAAGCTGTTCAGCAGCGTGTGGGTGCCGGTGAAGACCACCCAGCAGGCGCCCTGTGAGACCAGCAGATCGGTCAGCGCCACGATCAGCAGGCGTGCGGCACCGGCACTACTGGCGGCCAGATTGCCGACCTCCACAATGCTGCGGCGGGGCACATCAGCGCTGGCCTGTGTGCTGATGGCCTGTTCAATCGGCTGGTCCAGATAGCGTTCAAGAAACAGCGTTTGCTCATGCGCCAGCCGCAAGCCGACGCCGCCCCGCAATTGGCCCTCGTTGTCCTGCAGACTCAACAGTGACGGCATGAAGTGCCGAATGCTGGCCTGGTAGCGCTCAGCGAAGCGCAGGCGGATGAACTGTTCCAGTGCGGGCCGGCCCGCATGCGCCGGATGGACCGCGTGGACGCTCCAGCCGCCTTGCGTTTGCAGGCGGGCAAGCGGGGTGTTGCGAGTGAGCCAGTCGGGATGCATGCCAGTGTCCAGATCGTCTTGTCTGGCTGGCAGTGTCGTGGGGGAAGCTTAACGGGGCCTTAACTGGCTCGCGGGGGATTGAAAAAATGCCGCCGGGCAATCTGGGTTGCCCGGCGCATCGGGCAGTTACTCGACGTCCTGCACGGTAATGGTGATTTTCTCGGACATCACCGGCGGGTTGTGCGGGATGTGGAAATGATCGCCCAGCACCAGTTGCAGGGTGTGCTCGCCCGGCGGCAGTTCCAGCGTGGTTTCGGTCTGGCCTCCGCCGAAGTGGACGATCTGCTCGGTGGCGGGCAGCGGGAAGTCCATCGGCGGCAGTTCGGTCACGTCGATCAGCAGGTGGTGGTGGCCGCTGTCCGGTTGTTCGGTGCCGGCGGGCACCACATTCATGCCTTCCAGGCCGAAGCGGACGGTCAGCGGGCTGCTGACGGTGGCGCCATCGGCGGGCTCGACAAAAAACACCCGTGCCCCGGCCGGCGCGGTGCTGCGCGGCAGTTTGCTGGCCTGCTCGGTGTCGTGGTGCGCGTGGGCATCCTGTTCGGGGGCGGCCTCAGGTGCCGGTGCTGCCGGTTGTGCGGTTTCCTGCCGGGGTTTGGGTGGCTCAGGGGATTCAGAGCAGCCCTGGAGGAACAGGGCGCCGCCGGCCAGTGCCAGCAGCAGGGGAGACATCAGGGGAAACGTGTATCTCGCGTTCATGGGCATATCCTTTGGCAGTCCACGGTACGATATCGGCCGCCATCGCCGCGACCGTGGAGGGATGTTAGCAGAACATGACAATCGGGTATGTGGCAGGCAGGATACCGGCGCGCAAGCTGCGTATAATGCGCGGCACTGCACATACCCATCACGGAGCCAGCATGACCGTTCGTACCCGCGTTGCCCCGTCGCCCACCGGCGATCCCCATGTGGGCACGGCCTACATTGCGCTGTTCAACGCCTGTTTTGCCCGCCAGCACGGCGGGCAGTTCATTCTGCGCATCGAGGATACCGACCAGCAGCGTTCCACGGCGGAATCGGAACAGGCGATTCTGGATTCACTGCGCTGGCTGGGCCTGGGCTGGGATGAAGGCCCGGACGTGGGCGGGCCGTTCGGCCCGTACCGGCAGAGTGAGCGTGGCGACACCTATGCGCAGTATGCGCAACAACTGCTCGACCAGGGCCATGCGTTCCGCTGCTATCGCACACCGGAAGAACTGGACCAGTTGCGCGAGGCCTTGAAAGAGCAGGGCATCCAGCGCGCACTGAAACCGTCCGACCTGGAACTGCCGGCGGAGGAAGTGGCGCGCCGTGAAGCGGCCGGTGCGCCTTCAGTGATCCGCATGCGCGTGCCGGAAGACGGTCGCTGCCCGGTGGACGACATGCTGCGCGGCACGATCGAGCTGGACTGGGCACTGGTGGACGCACAGATCCTGCTGAAATCCGACGGCATGCCAACGTATCACCTGGCCAACGTGGTGGATGATCACCTGATGGAGATCACCCATGTGATCCGGGGCGAGGAATGGATCAATTCGGCGCCAAAACATAAATTGCTGTACGAATACTTCGGCTGGGACATGCCGGTGCTGTGCCACATGCCGCTGCTGCGTAACCCGGACAAGTCGAAGCTGTCCAAGCGCAAGAACCCGACCAGCATCAATTTCTATCGCGACAAGGGTTACCTGCCGGAAGCGCTGCTGAATTATCTCGGCCGCATGGGCTGGTCGATGCCGGACGAGCGGGAAAAATTCTCGCTGGCCGAGATGCAGGCGAGTTTCGATATCTCCCGCGTCTCGCTGGGTGGCCCGGTATTTGATGTGGAAAAACTGTCATGGCTGAACGGGCAGTGGCTGCGTGACCTGAACGACGAGCAGTTCCTGGATCAGTTGCAGGGCTGGCTGTTCAACCGCGAGTACGCGCTGAAAATCATTCCGCACATCAAGAGCCGGGTGGAAACGCTCAGCCAGGTGGTGGACAAGGCCGGTTTCTGCTTCGGCGATGCGCCGGCCATTACCGAGGCGTCGTTTACCCACAACCAGCACAGCATCGACGACATGAAAGAGTGGCTGCAATATCTGCTCTGGTCGCTGGAAGCATTGCGCCAGTGGGAGCGCGACCTGCTGTTTGCCGAGGCGCAGTCGTTGTCGAAGGCGCTGGGTGTCAAGGTAAAGGATTTCCTGTTCCCGGTGTTTGTCGCCATTGCCGGTACGCCGGCGAGTTTTTCGGTGGTGGACAGTATGGCGATCCTCGGCCCGGACCTGTCCCGTGCACGCTTGCGCGCGGCCATCGAAGTGCTGGGTGGCGTATCGAAGAAACAGACCAAGAAACTGGAAAAACGCTGGGCCGATATCCGCGAGGGTGGGGTGCCGGCCAGTGCGGCCGGCGAATGATTCGCCAGCCTGATCAAGCATTAAGCGGTTGATAAAAAGAGCCGTTTCAAGCGCTTGACACCCCTCGGGCTGCTGCTACAATGCGCAGCCTCGACGGGGCGCACAGCGCCTGAGTCGTCCAGCTTTCTGGGGCCATAGCTCAGCTGGGAGAGCGCTACAATGGCATTGTAGAGGTCGGCGGTTCGATCCCGCCTGGCTCCACCAGATTCCAGAAGGTTTCGTCCCCTTCGTCTAGAGGCCTAGGACACCGCCCTTTCACGGCGGTAACAGGGGTTCGAATCCCCTAGGGGACGCCATAGAAAGTAAAGCCCGCTACGAGAGTAGCGGGCTTTTTCTTTTGTCTCTTCCCCTGAGGGATTCGGACCAGCCTTTTTTAGCTGGCAGCTCGCGGCCCGTAGCTCGCCGCCGGCGCGCAGCGCCTTCGATACTCTCCCGGTGAGACCTCTACCTCCTTCTTGAACAGACGCCTGAACGAACTGACGTCGGCATAGCCTATCTGGCCGATGATCTGCTCCAGCGACAGGTCGGTCTGTGCCAGCAGGTGCTTGGCGGTGTCGATGCGCATTTTCTGCAGGTAATGCCCGGGCGGCAGGCCGGTCAGTTCGCGGAAGCGGCGGATAAAGGAACGTTCGCTCATGCTGGCCAGGCGGGCCATGTCGGCCACGGGCAGGTCGTTGTTCAGGTTGGCGCGCATATGGTCGATCACGGTTTCGATGGCGCTGTCGCGGTGCACGGTCAGGTGGGCGGCGCTGAGGTAGGGCGCCTGGGAGGCGGTGCCGGTGTCCACCAGCATGATGCGCGCGCAGGCTGCGGCGACATCGGCGTCGATGTAGCGCGCAACCAGGCGCAGGCCGACATGCATCCAGGAGGTGGCAGAGCCGCCGCAGATCAGGTTGTCGGCCTCGGTGACCACGTCGCGCGGGTGCAGCACCACGGCGGGGTAGCGGCGCCGGAAGGCCTTGGTCAGCCACCAGCTGGTGGTGGCCACACGGCCGTCCAGCAATTGGGCCTCGGCCAGCACAAAGGTGCCGCTGCAGATGCCGCACAGCACCTTGCCGGCCTGGTGGCGGGCCTTCAGCCAGGTGAGATAGCCGTCCGGCATATTGGCGACGAAGTGTGCCACCTCGCGGCTGTTCCGGTGATTGAAGCCGGGAATGATGATGATGTCGGCGTCGCTGGCGCGGGTGTAGTTGCCGTCCACCGGCAGCATGAAGCCGGCTGAACTGCGCACCGGCTTGCCGTCCACGGAGACCACGTTCCACTGAAAGCGCCGGGACGGATCGATGCCGGCGGCATCCGCCTGAATGTTGGCGCTGTTGAACAGCTCCAGCGGCCCGGTCACCCCGGTAGCAAGAATGTCGTCGACGGCGAAAACTGTCACTTTTGGCATTTCTGGCCCCTTCATGATGGCGTGATTGGCCATAACAATGTCAATAACGCCACTGACGCCCCGGGGTTGTCAAGCCGTAGTCTGGTGCTGTCTCAGGCGACGCCCCATGACCGGGGCATCAGGGAGGAACACCATGACGACCTATCCGTTTACCCACCGCAGTGCGACGCCCCCCGCGAATTTCTATCACCTGCTGGCAGAGGAACTGTTCGATCCGGCGCTGCGCACGCGCCCGATGCCGGTTCGTCGCCGGCCGGCGGTGCCCGTGCCGCTGGCTGCGGGCGCTGCCGGTGCCCTGGGGTTGGCAGCGGCGGCCCTGGCCATCTGGGGGCTTGGCCTGTTCGCCTACGCGATGCCGCTGTTTCTGATGGCCTCGGCGCTGCTGATGCCGGGGTTGGCCATGGCCGTGCGGCGGCCGCTGTTCCTTGTGGTGGCGGTGCTGCATCTGCCGCTGATGCTCGGGGGCTTGTACGCGCTACCGCTGAGCGGATGGCTGCCGCTGTATGGGCTGCATCTGTTGCTGGTGGGGGTGGCGCTGTTCGACCGCTCCGCGAGTGCGGATGTCCGTGTGCAGCGCTGGGGCGGGGTGGAACTGGCCGTGCTGGCGTTGTGCGTGGTGACTGCGTTGTGAGATGACGTTGCGCTGAGGTGTGAAGGCTCCGTTCTTTGCCGCCCGTGCCGGGCGGTTTTTTTTGTCTGGTCTGACTGGTGTCTGCCGCTCAGGCGACGGGCACACTTTTTACATCAGGTCGCGTCCACTGGCATGCTCCTTGCTCGAATTCATCCTGTGCAAGGCGCAGAATGAATCCATCCGGAGGACAGGCTGATGGGACTGAAAGCGGTCTTTCTCGATCTTGCCGGCGTGCTGTATGAAGGGCGCCGCGCGATTCCCGGCGCGCAGGACGCGGTGGCCCGGCTGCAGGCCTCGCCGCTGACGCTGCGCTTTGTCACCAATACATCCCGCCGCAGCCGCGCACAGGTGCTGGATGATCTGGCGCAACTGGGCTTCGACATTGCCCCGGACACCCTGTTCACCGCACCGCTGGCCGCGCGCCAGTGGCTGGTGCGTCGTGGGCACCGGCCGTTGTTGCTGGTGCATCCGGACATCGAATGCGAATTTGCAGGGTTGTCGCAGGCAGACCCCGATGCGGTGTTGCTGGCCGACGCCGAAGACCGGCTCAACTACCGCAATCTGGACAACGCCTTCCGGCTGTTGATGACCGGCGCCCCGTTGCTGGCCATCGGGATCAACCGTTATTTCAAGACGGAAGACGGCCTGCACCTGGATGCCGGGCCGTTTGTGCGGGCGCTGGAATTTGCCACAGGCACGCAGGCCGTGGTGGCGGGCAAACCCGCCACGGATTTTTTCCGGGAGGTGCTGAATGATGCCGGCTGCGCACCGGAAGAAGCCTTGATGGTGGGCGACGACGTGCACGGCGACGTTGAAGGGGCACTCGATGCCGGCCTGCGCGCGATGCTGGTGCAGACCGGCAAGTACCGCCCCGGTGACGAAGACCGGATACAGGGGGTGTTCGGCGTCCGGCCATCGATCACGGAGGTGGTGGACGCGGTACTTCAGCCGCCGGGGTGATCTGCGGTGGAGGTGTCTTCGCGGCGCTGCTGTAACCGGCGCAGCAGGCTGGAGGTATCCCAGCGGCCACCGCCCAGCGCCTGCACGTCCCGGTAGAAATCATTCACCATCGCTGTCAGGGGCAGTTCGCTGCCGTTGCGCGCGCCTTCGCGCAGGCAGATGTCCAGGTCCTTGCGCATCCAGTCCACCGCAAAGCCGTGTTCGTATTCGCCGGCAATCATGGTGCGGTGCCGGTTTACCATCTGCCAGGAGCTGGCGGCACCCTGGGAAATCACATCGATGACACGCTGCACGTCAAGCCCTGCGTTTTCCGCGAACGCCATGCCTTCGGCCAGGCCCTGTACCACCGCGCCGACGCAGATCTGGTTCACCATCTTGGTCAGTTGCCCGGCGCCGCTGGGGCCCATCAGGGTGACGGCGCGGGCGTAGTGTGCCTGCACCGGCCGTGCACGCTCGAAGGCGTCGGCATCCCCGCCGCACATGATGGTCAGGGCGCCTTGCTCGGCACCCTGCTGACCGCCCGAGACGGGGGCGTCGATGAAATGGCAGCCCTTTTCCTGCGCTTTGGCGGCCAGTTCGCGCGCGACTTCTGCAGAGGCGGTGGTGTGGTCGACCAGCACCGACGCCGGGCCGGCGCCGGCGAGGATGCCGGTGTCACCCAGCACCACGTGCCGCAGATCGTCGTCGTTGCCCACGCAACTCATGACGAACGACGCGCCACGGGCCGCGTCGCGGGGGGTGTCGGCCCGCTCGCCGCCGTACTCGGCGACCCATTGTTCGGCCTTGGCGGTGGTGCGGTTATAGACGGTGACCTGATAGCCGGCGCGTTGCAGATGGCCGGCCATGGGGTAGCCCATGACGCCCAGGCCGATAAAGGCGATTCGCGTGCTCATGCTGTGTGTCCCTGTGAAGACGGCTGACAGGCCAGAGTGTAGCGAAGTGCGCAGCCGATGGCCCGGCGGCGCAAGAAAATTGCCATCGCGTGTCCACTTCCCAGTCATTCCCCGCCCTGAGGATGGGCTTTTGATTCAGACAGGGAGTGAGGTACATGCGAGTATCAAGGATTGCCCCGCTGGCCGGCGGGTTGCTGTGCTGGGCCGGCGCCGCCCAGGGTGCGCTGGTCATCAGCGAATACGTCGAGGGCAGCAGTTTCAACAAGGCACTGGAGCTGTACAACAGCGGCACAGACACGCTGGATCTGTCGCAGTACAGTCTGGACCTGTATAGCAACGGCAGCAGCTCGGCGACCGGCAGCCTGACGCTGACGGGTACGCTGGCGGCCGGTGAAACACTCGTGCTTGCCCATGGCAGCGCTGCAACGGACATCCTGATGCTGGACCCGGTGATCGACAATTCCGTTATCAACCACAACGGCGACGATGCCTATGTGCTGCGTCGTGGTGTCGAAGTGGTGGACCGGTTCGGCCGCGTGGGTGAACGCCCGGCGGAGGGATACTGGGGCACGGCGGACGATAACACCAAAGACCACACCCTGCGCCGCAAGCTGTCGATACTGGTCGGGGACGCGGACTTCAGCGGCGTGTTCGACCCGGCCGTGGAGTGGGACTTTTTTGCCAGTAACACCTTCGGTGGTCTGGGCCGTCATGGCGAAGACGATACGCCGGAGGAGCCGCTGCTGGGCAGCATCGGAGCCTGCGGCGACCCGGCGACACTGATCTCCGCAGTGCAGGGCAGTGCGGATGTGTCGCCGCTGGCTGGCGCAGTGCATGAGGTCGAAGCCGTGGTCACGGTGGTCTACCCTGACCTCGAGGGTTACTTCCTGATGGAAGACGTCGCCGACCAGGACATGGACCCGGCAACCTCGGAAGGGCTGTTTATCTATCAGCCGGGCTTTACCGTGGCGGCCGGACAGCAGGTGCGGGTGCGCGGACCGGTGTCGGAGTATTTCGGCCAGACGCAGATCAGCGCGCAGGACGTGGTGGTCTGCGCCAGCGACATGAGCGTGCCGGCGGTGACCTTCAGCCTGCCACTGGAGAATCCGGAGGCGCTGGAAAGCATGCTGGTGCAGGTGCCTGCCGGGCTGACCGTGACCGAGGTCTATGATCTGGGCCGCTATGGCAGTGTGGTGCTCAGTGAAGGGCGCCTGCCGGTGCCGACCCATGTGGCGGCGCCGGGTGAGGATGCCATGGCACAGCAGCAGTACAACGATCGTCACCGCATCATTCTGGATGACGCCAGCAATCAGCAGAACCCGGGCACCGTGATCTATCCGCAAGCGGGGCTGGCGGCGGACAACACGCTGCGCGTCGGCGACCAGGCTGGTGCCTTCACCGCAGTGCTGAGCTACGGCTTCGATGCCTGGCGTCTGCAACCAGTGAGCGAGGTGACGTTCGAGGCAACCAATGTCCGTCCGGCCGCGCCGGCCCGGCACCCGGAAGCGAATCTGCGCGTAGCGGCCTTCAACGTGCTCAATTTCTTCAACGGTGACGGGCAGGGCGGCGGCTTCCCGACGGCACGCGGGGCGCGCAACGCAGAAGAGCTGGCGCGCCAGCGCGACAAGCTGGTGGCTGCGCTGACAGCGCTGAATGCCGACGTGATTGGCCTGATGGAAATCGAGAATGACGGTTATGGCAGTGCGTCGGCCATTGCCGAACTGGCCTCTGCGATGGGCGCGTCATGGCGCTACGTTGATCCGGGGACGGCGACACTCGGTACCGATGTCATCGCTGTGGGGTTGCTGTATCGCAGCGATGTGGTGGAACAGGCCGGCACGGCTGCGGCACTGACGGATGAAGCGTTTGCCCAGCTCAACCGTGTGCCGCTGGCGCAGGCGTTCCGTCTGGTCAATGGCGACGAGGCGGTGGTCGTTGCGGTCAACCACTTCAAGTCGAAGGGCAGTTGTGACGAAGCTACCGGCGCTGACATGGATCAGGGCGACGGTGCTGGATGCTGGAACCCGACACGCGAGGCGGCCGCCACGGCCCTGCAGGCATGGCTGTCGGACGACCCGACCGGGCTGGGCGAGCAGGGCGCACGCACGATGATCGTGGGTGACCTGAATGCCTATGCAAAGGAAGGGCCGGTGACGCTGCTGGAAAATGCAGGTTATGAAAATCTGCTGGCGCGCTTCCACGGCGATGAGGTGTACAGCTATGTGTTCTTCGGCCAGAGCGGTTACCTGGATCATGTGCTGGCCAGTGCCGCGCTGCAGCAGCATGTGGTGGGGGCAGGTGCCTGGCACATCAATGCGGATGAACCGCGCGCGCTGGAGTACACCACGCAGTACAAGAGCGAGGCACAGATAGACGCTTTCTATGCGCCGGATGCTTACCGGTCAAGTGACCACGATCCGGTCTACGCGGACCTGCGTCTGGTTGCCGGAGAGGGCGGTGAAACACCGGCGGAACCCGGGGACGATGATGATGACGGGGGTGCCGTGGGGCTGATGCTGGGCCTCGCCATGACATTGCTGGGCTGGCGTCGTCGGGCCCGTCGCGTCTGAAGGCGCCTCTTTCGCGGTGCCGGTCCGCAAAGATGGGCACGGGAAATCATCGCTTGCCGCGCTTGATTGTGCTGGCAGCTTAATCAGGCTGTCAGCACAGGCGGTTTCTCGAAGCCAATAAAAAACCGCCCCGGAGGGCGGTTTTTTATTGGCGCAAGGCGCTTATTTTCTGTTGTCCACCGGCACAAACGAACGCTCGGTTTCGCCCGTGTAAAGCTGACGCGGACGGCCGATCTTGTACGGGTTGGCAATCATCTCGTTCCAGTGCGAAATCCAGCCCACGGTACGGGACAGGGCAAAGATCACGGTGAACATGGACGTCGGGATGCCCAGCGCGCTGAGAATGATACCGGAGTAGAAATCCACGTTCGGGAACAGTTTCTTCTCGACGAAGTACGGATCGGACAGGGCGATTTCTTCCAGTTTCATCGCCAGTTCCAGCTTGGCGTCTTTCACGCCCAGTTCTTTCAGCACTTCGTGGCAGGATTCGCGCATCACGCTGGCACGCGGATCGTAGTTCTTGTACACGCGGTGACCAAAGCCCATCAGCTTGAACGGATCGTTCTTGTCCTTCGCCTTGGCAATGTAGGTGTCGATGTTGGACACGTCGCCGATTTCGTCGAGCATGTTCAGCACAGCTTCGTTCGCGCCACCGTGCGCCGGGCCCCACAGCGCAGAAATGCCGGCCGCGATACAGGCAAACGGGTTGGCACCGGACGAGCCGGCCAGACGCACCGTGGAAGTGGAGGCGTTCTGCTCGTGATCGGCGTGCAGGATGAAGATGCGGTCCATGGCGCGCGCGGCCACCGGGCTGATCTTTGATTCCTCGCACGGGGTGCCGAACATCATGTGCAGGAAGTTCTCGGAATAGGTCAGGTCGTTGCGCGGATACATGAACGGCTGACCGACCGCGTACTTGTAGCACATGGCGGCAATGGTCGGCATTTTCGCGATCAGGCGCATGGCCGTGATTTCGCGATGCTGCGGGTTCTTGATATCAGTGGAGTCGTGATAGAAGGCCGACAGGGCACCGACCACGCCGCACATGACCGCCATCGGGTGGGCGTCGCGACGGAAGCCACGGTAAAAGAACTGCAGCTGCTCGTGCACCATGGTGTGGTTCTTGATGGTGCTGACGAACGCGTCTTTCTGGGCCTGGGTCGGCAGTTCGCCGTGCCACAGCAGGTAGCAGACTTCCAGGTAATCGGAGTTGCTGGCCAGTTCTTCAATAGAGTAGCCGCGGTGCAGCAGCTGGCCTTTTTCACCGTCAATGTAGGTGATCTTTGACTCGCACGAAGCGGTGGACGTGAAGCCCGGGTCAAACGTAAACAGGTTGTTGGCGGTCAGCGGGGCGACGTCTACGACGTCCTGTCCCAGGGTCGGGGAGTATACCGACAGCTCGATATCCTCACGGCCGTCCACCTTGAGGATGGCTTTCTTCTCGGTCATGGAGTTCTCCTACACGGAGGCGGTTCAGGGAGCCCACCTGTGGTATCGCGTGAGTACGGGCGGCGTAGCACGCCGGGCGCGGGGGACGTTAAGGTTTTGATACATCTTTGTCAACGCGCAGAGTGCTGTGGAGCGCCGATCACAAACCACCGGCTAAACAGCATGTTACGCCAGTTTCACCGCGAATGCGCGGTTACGATAGGGGCGCGGAAGGGGGCTGTAATTGAGACTTTAGCCTAACGGCCTTGAAAAACAGTGTGTTGCCCGATTTTGCCAGAGTCGAAGGCGTTTGTTTTCATGCAGGCGCGGCGATATACTCCCGCCCGTCGCGCGCCGGTCCACCCCGGCTGGTGTGCGGATAGAGCCCGCGCTTCGGTTGTGACCTCCGAACTGTCCGCGGGTTCCGTTCCCGACAACCGCTCCTTTCGGAGCCCGGCTATAAGTGATGGCTACCGTGAACGATAAGCGACCTGTAAATCTCGATCTGACGACGATCAAGTTCCCGGTCACCGCCCTGGCTTCCATTACCCACCGTATTACAGGTGTTGCCATTTTTCTGGCACTGCCGATTCTGCTGTGGATGCTGGATCGCTCTCTGGCGTCACCGGAAAGCTTTGCGCAACTGAAAGACCTTCTCGCCACCCCGATCGCCAAGCTGGTGGTCTGGGCGATGCTGGCTGCACTTATTTTTCACCTGGTGGCTGGTATCAAGCATCTGATCATGGACCTCGGTATTGGTGAGAGCCTGGAAGGCGGCCGTCGCGGCGCCACCCTGGTCTTCATCGTCTCGGTCGTTCTCATTCTGCTGGCGGGAGTCTGGGTATGGTAACCAGCGTCACGAGCTTCAGCCGTAATGGCGTGTCGGACTGGCTTGTCCAGCGGTTCAGCGCGATTCTGCTTGGCGCCTACTTTATTGGTCTGTTCGGCTACCTCGTCTGCGGTGCAGGCGTGGACTATGCCGCCTGGCACGCTCTGATGACGTCCGTGCCGATGAAAATCATCAACACCCTGGTGATCCTGGCCATCGCGGCCCATGCCTGGGTGGGTCTCTGGACCGTCACCACTGACTATCTGACCCGCATGACCTTCGGTGGCGCCGCCACCGGTGTGCGTCTGGCGGCACAGGCGCTGCTGGCGCTGCTGCTGGCAGGCTATGTGCTGTGGGGCCTGTGGATGATCTGGGGAGCTTGAGACTATGTCGATCAGAACCATTACCTTTGATGCCGTTATCGTGGGCGGCGGCGGCGCGGGCATGCGTGCCTCGCTGCAACTGGCGCAGTCCGGCTTCAAGACCGCGCTGATCTCCAAGGTGTTTCCGACCCGTTCGCACACGGTGTCCGCCCAGGGCGGGATCACCTGTGCCATCGCCAGTGCCGACCCGAACGACGACTGGCGCTGGCACATGTACGACACCGTCAAGGGCTCCGACTATATCGGTGACCAGGACGCCATCGAATATATGTGCTCGGTGGGTCCGGAAGCGGTGTTCGAACTGGATCATATGGGCCTGCCGTTCTCGCGCACCGAGGAAGGCCGCATCTACCAGCGTCCGTTCGGTGGCCAGTCGAAGAACTTCGGCGAAGGTGGCCAGGCGGCGCGGACCTGTGCCGCAGCCGACCGTACCGGCCATGCGCTGCTGCACGCCCTGTACCAGCAGAACCTCAAGCACAACACCCAGTTCTATAATGAGTGGCTCGCCACCGATCTGGTGAAGAACGCCCGCGGTCAGGTCTGTGGCGTGATCGCCATGTGTATCGAGACCGGCGAAGTGGTGTTCTTCAAGTCCAAGGCCACGGTATTCGCCACCGGCGGTGCAGGCCGTATCTATGCCTCCACCACCAACGCCCTGATCAACACCGGCGACGGGGTGGGCATGGCGCTGCGTGCCGGCGTACCGGTGCAGGACATCGAAATGTGGCAGTTCCATCCGACCGGCATCGCCGGCGCTGGCGTACTGGTGACCGAAGGGTGCCGGGGCGAGGGTGGCTACCTGATCAACAAGGACGGCGAGCGCTTCATGGAGCGCTATGCGCCGAACGCGAAGGACCTGGCCGGCCGCGATGTGGTCGCCCGCTCCATGATGATGGAGATCCTGGACGGCCGTGGTTGCGGCCCGAACGGTGACCACGTCTACCTGAAGCTGGATCACCTGGGCGAGGAGGTGCTGCACAGCCGCCTGCCGGGTATCTGTGAGCTGTCCAAGACCTTCGCCCACGCCGACCCGGTGAAAGAGCCGGTGCCGGTGGTGCCGACCTGCCACTACATGATGGGCGGTATCCCGTCCAACATTCACGGGCAGGCCCTGCGCCTCTCCGGTGGTCACGAAGGCGACGACCAGATCATCGACGGGCTGTTCGCCGTGGGTGAGGTGGCCTGTGTGTCTGTCCACGGCGCCAACCGCCTGGGTGGCAACTCGCTGCTGGATCTGGTGGTGTTCGGCCGTGCCGCCGGCCTGTTCATCGAGGACGGTCTGCGCCAGGGCATGGAACAGGCCGAGCCGAGCCGTGACGACATCGAGCAGGCCATGAGCCGCTACCGTCGCTGGGACGAGTCGAAGAAAGGCGAGTCCGTGACCAGCCTGCGCAAGGAACTGCAGCAGACCATGCAGAATCACTTCGGTGTGTTCCGCAAGGGCGACCTGATGGCCGAAGGCGTGGCCATGCTGGCCGATCTGCGTGGCCGCATCCAGGAAGGCCATCTGGATGACAAGAGCAAGGCGTTCAACACTGCCCGTGTCGAAGCGCTGGAACTGGACAACCTGCTGGAAGTGGCCCAGGCCACCGCGATCGCTGCGGAAGGCCGCAAGGAAAGCCGTGGCGCCCACTCGCGCTACGACTTCCCGGACCGTGATGACGAGAACTGGCTGTGCCACTCGATCTTCGATCCGGCCACGCTGAAACTCGGCAAGCGTGCGGTGAACTTCTCGCCGAAGACGGTCGATACCTTCCAGCCCAAAGTGCGGACCTACTAACGGAGGCCAGGATCAATGAAAGTCAGTATCTATCGCTACAATCCTGAGACCGACCGCGAACCGTACATGCAGGACTACGAGGTCGATACCCAGGGCAAGGACCTGATGGTGCTGGATGTACTGGCGCTGGTGAAGGAACAGGACCCGACCCTGGCCTATCGCCGCTCCTGCCGTGAAGGGGTCTGCGGCTCCGACGGCATGAACATGAACGGCAAGAACGGCCTGGCCTGTGTGACGGCGCTGTCGATCGTGGCGCCGGGCGTGCTCGAGGGCAGGAAAGCCCTGGTGATCCGCCCGCTGCCGGGCCTGCCGGTGATCCGTGACCTGGTGGTGGACATGACCATGTTCTACAACCAGTACGAGAAGGTGCAGCCGTACCTGATCAACGACACCCCGGCACCGGCCATCGAGCGTCTGCAGAGCCCGGAAGAGCGCGAGAAGCTCGACGGCCTGTACGAGTGCATTCTGTGCGCGTGCTGCTCCACCAGTTGCCCGTCGTTCTGGTGGAACCCGGAGAAGTTCCTCGGTCCGGCCGCGCTGCTGCAGGGCTACCGCTTCCTGGCGGACAGCCGTGACACGGCCCGTGATGACCGGCTGAGCCGCCTGGACGACCCGTTCTCGCTGTTCCGCTGCCGCGGCATCATGAACTGCGTGAGTGTGTGTCCAAAGGGGCTGAACCCGACCCGGGCCATCGGCCATATCCGGGATATGCTGCTGGAACGGGCAATCTGACGGAATGAAAAAGGCGGCCTTCGGGCCGCTTTTTTTTGCTTTGCCCCGGTGCCTGTGCTGGCCTGACAGGCCGCTCTGGCGGGCATGGGGGCCAGGGTGAGGGCCATTCGGGCCGTAACTGCGATGAGGTCCGGATGCCTGCCCCTTGTAATGCCTGCGGGCGTCCCCATGTCCGACAACAGATGGGGCAATGTCATCAGGGCTTCTGACCGGAGCCGCATGGCATGCGTCGCGAACGTCCCCGTTCGACTAAAGTGAGGGTGCGTTTGTCAAATTTTTTGCCTTTCGCGTCTAACAATCGGGCGTGAAAGTCGCTACACTATTTCCTTGTCGGGGTCATCCCCCGGACGGAAAAATATGTATCGGGAGAGTCGGCGCTTACAAGGCGCCGTCTCTGTAATCTAAACGCGGGAAACGGGCGATCCCCCTGCGAACACCTGGCCAGGGGGCCGGCTCCTTCTCCCGAGAAGGAACGAACACGATGCAAGACAGTTCCATTCAGCGCCAGCTGGCGTCCTCACACATCGGGGGCAGCAACGCGGCCTATGTTGATGAACTGTACGAAGCCTACCTGACTGATCCCAATGCCGTGCCGGAAGACTGGCGCGCGTACTTCGAAAAACTTCCCAGCGTTGAAGGCAGTGTGGAATCCGATTTGCCACACAGTGCCGTGCGTGAATATTTCCTGCTGCAGGCCAAGAACCGTTCCCGTGTGCAGAAGTTTGGTGGCGGTGCGGTCAGCACCGAACACGAACGTCGCCAGGTACGCGTACTGCACCTGATCGCCGCCTACCGCAACCGCGGTCATCAGGTGGCCAGCCTGGACCCGCTCGGCCTGATGGAACGCGAACAGGTGCCCGATCTGGAGCTGGCGCATCATGGGCTCAGCCAGGCAGATCTGGATACCGTCTTCCAGACAGGCAACCTGTTTATCGGCAAACCGGAAGCGACACTGCGTGAAATCGTCGACTGCCTGCGAGGCAGTTATTGTTCGACGGTGGGTGCGGAGTACATGCACATCGTCAACACGGCGGAGAAGCGCTGGCTCCAGCAACGCCTGGAAAGTGTGCGCAGCCATCCGCAGTACGGCGCTGACATTCGCAAACACATCCTTGAGCGTCTGACCGCCGCCGAAGGCCTGGAAAAATATCTGGGCAGCCGTTATCCCGGCACCAAGCGTTTCGGCCTGGAAGGCGGTGAGTCGCTGATCCCGCTGGTGGACGAAGTGATCCAGCGCGCCGGCAGCTACGGCGTGAAGGAAATCGTGCTGGGCATGGCCCACCGTGGCCGCCTTAACGTGCTGGTCAACACGCTGGGCAAGAGCCCGGCCGATCTGTTTGGTGAATTCGAAGGCAAGACCTTCAACGAACGTGGCTCCGGCGACGTGAAGTATCACCAGGGGTTTTCCTCCAACGTGCAGACACCGGGTGGCGAAGTGCACCTGGCGATGGCGTTCAACCCGTCGCACCTGGAAATCGTGTCGCCGGTGGTGGAAGGCTCGGTGCGTGCGCGCCAGGAACGCCGTGTCGATGACAACGGTGACCAGGTCGTGCCATTGCTGATCCATGGCGACGCGGCCTTTGCCGGCCAGGGCGTGGTGATGGAAACCTTCCAGATGTCGCAGACGCGTGGCTTCAAGACCGGCGGTACGGTGCATGTGATCGTCAACAACCAGGTCGGTTTCACCACCAGCCGTCGCGAAGATGCGCGCTCCACCGAATACTGCACTGATGTGGCAAAAATGGTGCAGTCGCCGATTTTCCATGTGAACGGCGATGATCCGGAAGCGGTGTTCTTTGTCACCCAGGTGGCGATGGACTACCGCATGCAGTTCAAGAAAGACGTGGTGATCGACCTGATCTGCTACCGCCGTCTGGGACACAACGAGGCCGATGAGCCGTCCGCGACCCAGCCGCTGATGTACAAGAAGATCAAGTCCCGCCCGACCACCCGCACGCTGTACGCCGAGCGCCTGATCAAGGACGGCGTGCTGTCGGACGACGAAAGCAGCCAGATGGCCGAGGAATACCGCAACATGCTGGACCAGGGCCTGCATGTGGTGAAGGCACTGGTGCGCGAGCCGAACAAGGCATTGTTTGTCGACTGGTCACCGTACATCGGTCACGAGGTGGTGGACGACTGGGATACCGGTTTCCCGCTGAAAAAACTGCAGAATCTGGCCGCGCGGCTGGAGCAGTTGCCGGAAGCCTTCGTGCCGCAGCGCCAGGTGAAGAAGATTCTCGAAGACCGCAACAAGATGACGGCCGGTGCGCTGGGCATCAACTGGGGTTATGCCGAGACCATGGCCTACGCCACGCTGCTGGACCAGGGTTTTCCGGTGCGGCTGACCGGCCAGGATGTGGGCCGGGGTACGTTCTCGCACCGTCACGCCGTGCTGCACAACCAGAAGAACGGCGAAGCCTATGTGCCGCTGCGCCATCTGTATGACGAGCAGCCGAGTTTTGAAATCTATGACTCGCTGTTGTCGGAAGAAGCCGTACTGGCGTTCGAATACGGTTACTCCACCACCGCCCCGAAATCGCTGGTGATCTGGGAAGCCCAGTTCGGTGACTTCGCCAATGGTGCGCAGGTGGTGATCGACCAGTTCATTTCTTCCGGTGAGGCGAAATGGGCACGGGTCTGCGGCCTGACACTGCTGCTGCCGCACGGTTACGAAGGGCAGGGGCCGGAGCATTCTTCCGCGCGCCTGGAGCGTTTCCTGCAACTGTGCGCCGAGCACAACATGCAGGTGTGCGTGCCGAGTACCCCGGCACAGATTTTCCACTTGCTGCGCCGGCAGGCGATCCGTCCGCTGCGCAAGCCGCTGGTGGTGATGAGCCCGAAGAGTCTGCTGCGCCACAAGCGCGCGGTGTCTTCGCTGGAAGAACTGGCCGGCGGCCACTTCCAGACCGTGCTGGCCGAACACGAGATTCAGGATGCCACCGCCGTCGAGCGCGTGATTCTGTGCAGCGGCAAGGTGTATTACGACCTGCTGGAAAAACGCGAGGCGGAAGAGATCACAAACACCGCCATTGTCCGGGTGGAGCAGTTGTACCCGTTCCCGGAACAGCGGCTGTTCGAGGTGATGGAACAGTACAGCAACCTGAAGTCGGTGGTCTGGTGTCAGGAAGAACCGATGAACCAGGGCGCCTGGTATTGCAGCCAGCATCACATGCGTAATGTGGTGGCACGCCTGGATCCGAAGCTGAACCTGGAATACGCGGGACGTGACTCGGCAGCGGCACCGGCCGCCGGCCTGATGTCACAACACGTGGCGCAGCAGCAGAAGCTGGTGCAGGACGCATTCGGACTCAATTGAGCAGTCAGGAATTAACACTCGGGACCAAGGGCAGAACATGTCAATCGAAATCAAGGCGCCACAATTTCCGGAATCCGTAGCAGACGGCACCGTTGCCACCTGGCACAAACAGGAAGGCGATGCGGTGAAACGCGACGAACTGCTGGTGGATATTGAAACCGACAAAGTCGTGCTGGAGGTGGTGGCCGCCGCCGACGGTGTGCTGGGCAAGATTCTCAAGGGCGAAGGCGATACCGTCGAAAGCCAGGAATTGCTCGGCAGTATCGAAGAGGGCAGCGGCAAGTCTTCCGGCGACAGCAAGGCGGAAGACAAACAGGCCGCCGAAGCTCCCAAAGCTGATGAGCAGCCCGCCGCGAAAGAAGACGCGGGCAAGGCGGGTGACAGTGACGGCGTTGCCGGTCCGGCTGCCCGCAAGATGATGACCGAACACGGTCTGGATGCGGCCAGCATTGATGGCTCTGGCAAGGGTGGCCGCATCACCCGCGAAGACGTTGAAAAGGCGCTCAAGGCGCGCGAGGAAAAACGCAGCAGCAGCCCGGCGCCACAACAGCCGGCGGTGGCTGAAGTGCCTGCGGCACCCGGTGAGCGTGAAGAGCGCCGTGTACCGATGACCCGTCTGCGCAAGCGTATTGCCGAGCGTCTGGTGGCCGCGCAGCAGAACGCTGCCATGCTGACCACTTTCAACGAAGTGAACATGAAACCGATCATGGCCATGCGCAAGGATTACCAGGCCGCGTTCGAGAAAACCCACGGCGTGCGCCTGGGCTTCATGAGCTTCTTCGTGCGCGCCTGTGTCGAGGCGCTGAAACGCTATCCTGCGGTGAACGCGTCCATCGACGGCGACGACATCGTCTACCACGGTTACTACGACGTGGGCGTGGCGGTGTCTTCCGAGCGTGGCCTGGTGGTGCCGGTGCTGCGTGATGCCGACCAGAAAGGTCTGGCGGAAGTGGAGTCGCAGATCATCGAGTACGGCAACAAGGCACGCGACGGCAAACTGTCGATCGAGGAAATGACCGGCGGCACCTTCACCATTTCCAACGGTGGTGTGTTCGGTTCACTGATTTCCACGCCGATCCTGAACCCGCCGCAAACCGCGATCCTGGGCATGCACAAGATCCAGGAACGCCCGATGGCGGTGGACGGCAAGGTGGAAATCCTGCCGATGATGTATCTGGCGCTGTCGTACGATCACCGTCTGATCGACGGCAAGGAAGCCGTGCAGTTTCTGGTCGCGGTGAAGAACTTTATCGAGGACCCGGCACGCCTGCTGCTGGATATCTGACACGGCTGTGTCTGGCTTCTGATAAGCCGCTGCGCCGATGACGGCGTGGCGGTGGATCGCAAGGAAAGAGATTATGAGCGACAAATACGATGTGATCGTCATCGGCGGTGGACCAGGCGGCTACGCCGCCGCCATCCGCTGTGCGCAACTGGGTTTCAAGACCGCCTGTATCGAGAAGCGCATCAACAAGCAGGGCAAGCCGGCACTGGGCGGCACCTGCCTGAACGTGGGCTGCATTCCGTCCAAGGCACTGCTTGATTCTTCCTGGAAATACCATGAAGCACAGGACAAGCTGGCCGTGCACGGCATCGAAGTCGGCAAGGTCAAGATCGATATTGCCCAGATGCAGAAGCGCAAGGACGAAGTGGTACTGCAACTGACGGGCGGTATCGCTGCCCTGTTCCAGGCGAACAAGGTGACCTGGCTGCAGGGCACCGGCAAGCTGCTGGCCAACAAGCAGGTCGAGTTCACCCCGAACGGCAAGGACGACACTGAAACGCTGGAGGCCGAACATGTGATTCTGGCCGCCGGTTCGGTGCCGGTGAATATTCCGCCTGTGCCGTTGAAAGATGATCTGGTGGTGGATTCCACCGGCGCGCTGGAATTCGACAGCGTGCCGAAACGCCTGGGCGTGATCGGCGCCGGTGTAATCGGTCTGGAACTGGGTTCCGTCTGGGCGCGTCTCGGGGCCGAAGTGATCGTGCTGGAAGCGGTGGACCGTTTCCTGCCGAACGTGGATACACAGATTTCGAAAGAAGCGCTGAAGATTCTCAAGAAGCAGGGCCTGGATATCCGTCTGGGTGCGCGCGTGACCGGCAGCGAAGTGAAGGGCAAGAAAGTCACGGTGTCCTATACGGACGGCAGTGGCGACCAGTCGGAAACCTTTGATCGCCTGATCGTGGCGGTGGGCCGTCGACCGGTCACCGAAGACCTGCTGTCACAGGACGCCGGCGTATCGCTGGACGAGCGCAACTACATCTACGTGGACAGCCAGTGCCGTACCGATGTGCCGGGCGTCTACGCCATCGGCGACCTGGTACGTGGCCCCGCGCTGGCGCACAAGGCGCTGGAAGAAGCTTCAATGGTGGCGGAAGTGATCCACGGTGAGCACACCCAGGTGAACTACGACGCCATTGCCTCGGTGATCTACACCCACCCCGAAGTGGCCTGGGTCGGCAAGACCGAAGACGAAGTGAAAGCCTCCGGTGAAGCCTACAAGACCGGCGTGGTGCCGTTTGCGGCCAATGGCCGGGCACTTGCTGCCGCGGAAGCGGAAGGCATGGTCAAGTTCGTGGTGGATGAGAAAACCGATCGCGTGCTCGGTATGCATGTGATTGGCCCACAGGCCTCTGAACTGGTACAGCAAGGGGTCATCGCCATGGAATTCGGCGCTACCATCGAAGACCTGCAATTAATGGTCTTCAGCCACCCGTCACTGTCGGAGACAGTGCACGAGGCGGCACTGGCGACAGATTACCGGGCAATCCACATTGCCCAGCGTCGCCGGAAAAAGTAATTCGGGAAGTCGGGCCGCGTGACCACAAGTAACGCGGCCCACTTGTTTGGAAAGCTGTTTTTTTACAACGGAAACTGCACATGAACCTGCATGAATATCAGGGCAAGCAGCTCTTCGCTGAATACGGGCTGCCGGTCTCAAAAGGATTCGCCTGTGACAGCGCCGAAGAGGTTGCGGCCAAAGCGAAGGAAATTGGCGGAGATCGCTGGGTAGTCAAAGCCCAGGTGCACGCGGGCGGCCGCGGCAAGGCCGGCGGCGTGAAGCTGGTGGAAAGCCCGGAAGCGGCTGCCGAGTTTGCCAAGAAATGGCTTGGCCAGCGTCTGGTGACGTTCCAGACCGATGAGCGCGGCCAGCCGGTTTCCAAAATTCTGGTAGAAAGCTGCACCGATATTGCCAACGAGCTGTACTTGGGTGCAGTCGTTGACCGTGGCACCCGCCGCGTCGTGTTCATGGCGTCCACCGAGGGCGGTGTGGAAATCGAGAAAGTGGCCGAAGAAACGCCGGAGAAGATTCTCAAGGCGATCATCGACCCGCTGGTGGGTGCGCAGCCGTACCAGGGCCGCGAGCTGGCGTTCAAGCTCGGCCTGGAAGGCGACCAGATCAAGCAGTTCGTGAAGATCTTCATGGGTCTGGCGAAAATGTTCGAAGAGAAAGACCTGGCACTGCTGGAAATCAACCCGCTGGTGATTACCGACGAAGGCAACCTGCATTGCCTGGACGCCAAGATCAACATCGACGGCAGCGCCCTGTATCGCCACCCGGAACTCAAGGCGATGGACGACCCAACCCAGGAAGACGAGCGCGAGCGCCGCGCTGCGGAGTGGGAACTCAACTACGTCGCGCTGGACGGCAACATCGGCTGCATGGTGAACGGCGCCGGCCTGGCCATGGCCACCATGGACATCATCAAGCTCAAGGGCGGTGCGCCGGCCAACTTCCTGGATGTGGGCGGCGGTGCTACCAAAGAGCGCGTCACCGAAGCCTTCAAGATCATCCTCTCCGATGACAAGGTGCAGGGCGTGCTGGTGAACATCTTCGGCGGTATCGTGCGCTGCGACCTGATCGCCGACGGCATCCTGGCGGCGGTGAAGGAAGTGGGCGTGACCGTACCGGTGGTGGTGCGTCTGGAAGGCAACAATGCCGAACTGGGCGCGAAAAAACTCGCGGAAAGTGATCTGAACGTGATTGCAGCAAGCGGCTTTGACGATGCCGCCGAGCAGATCGTCAAGGCAGTGGGAGGTGCAGCATGAGCGTACTGATCGACAAAGACACCAAAGTGATCTGCCAGGGCTTCACCGGCTCGCAGGGCACATTCCACTCTGAGCAGGCGATTGCCTACGGCACGAAAATGGTCGGCGGTGTGACGCCGGGCAAGGGCGGCCAGACACACCTGGGTTTGCCGGTCTTCAACACCGTGCGCGAAGCCGTGGACGCCACCGGCGCAACGGCGTCGGTGATTTATGTACCGGCCGCATTCTGCAAGGACTCCATCATCGAAGCGGCGGATGCCGGCATCGAGCTGATTGTCTGCATCACCGAGGGCATTCCGGCGCTGGACATGCTGTACGTGAAAGAATACGTCAGCCGCAAGGACGGCGTGCGTCTGATCGGTCCGAACTGCCCCGGCATCATCACCCCGGGCCAGTGCAAGATCGGTATCATGCCGGGCCACATCCACAAGCCGGGCAAGGTGGGCATTGTGTCCCGTTCCGGCACGCTGACCTATGAAGCGGTGAACCAGACCACCGCGCTCGGTTTTGGCCAGTCCACCTGTATCGGTATTGGCGGCGATCCGATTCCGGGTACCACCTTCATCGATGCACTGAAACTGTTCCAGGAAGACCCGCAGACCGAAGCCATCATCATGGTCGGTGAAATCGGCGGTACCGCCGAGGACGAGGCGGCGGCGTTCATCAAGGAACACGTCACCAAGCCGGTAGTGTCCTACATTGCCGGTGTGACAGCGCCTCCGGGCAAACGCATGGGGCATGCTGGCGCGATCATCGCCGGCGGCAAAGGCACAGCGGACGAGAAGTTCGCGGCGCTGGAAGCTGCCGGTGTGAAAACCGTGCGCAACCCGGCACAGATCGGTCTGGCTCTGAAAGAGCTGACCGGCTGGTAAGCCAGCGTGTGGTGTCACGGACACCGGACGTAGGAAAGGCCGGCATCATGCCGGCCTTTTCTTTGTGTTAGGAGGCGAAAAAAAGCCGGCATACACCGGCTTCTTTCCTGACTGGAACAACAACGCTGCCTGTTCGGGCGCGTACCGCGACCCGCTCAATGGAGTGTGTCGTCGTCCAGCTCAAAGAATTCATAGTCGCTGAGCTCCCGCGCGAGACGGCGCTGCTCCAGCCGGTCTTCGATGCGGTGTCTCATGTCCAGGTTAAAACCACGACTGCGTGGCGTGGGTTCGTCCTGTTCGTCTTCGGCGTCTTCTTCGAGGAACTCGATATCGTCATTCATCAGCGCATCATCCGTTTCATCATCATAGTCCCGTTCAGTGTGATGATCGGTCATTGCAGGCCCTCCTGCGTTTCCCACTCCACAAGCATTATTGGCTGACCGCCCGTGGGAGAGTCCGATCCCGGCCCTGACACGGATCGAGTCATATCGCATGGTCCCGGCAGGCGCTCTACCAAGAGTCCACAGCGCCTATATACCGTCGGTTTTTCTGACTGACAAGCACTTTTTTTCGGCCGGTTTTCCGGGCCGCTGGAAGGCCCGGTGACATCAGTGTTCGGAAGGTTGCCGACTGCCGCTGGTCACGGCCAGGACACCGCAGAAGATGATAATCAGAATGCCATACACCGCTGCGGCCTGGGGCAGGTGCCCCCATAGCCACCAGTCCAGCAGCCCGGCCACCGGCACGCCGACATAGCTCAGCGGTGCCACCACCGTGGTGGGGGCGTAACTGAAGGCGCGGGTGTAGAGCACCATGGTGAGAAAGATCGACAGGCCGACGTACAACAGCCCCAGGGACGTCGCGAGCGTGAGTGGTTGCAGATGCGGCAACGCCATCGGCGTGCTGGCCAGGAAGGCGATGCCAAAGTAATAACAGAGCACCCGGTTGGCCGGCTCGCTGCTGGACAGTGCGCGTGTGGCGGCCATCGACACGGCCAGCCCCAGCCCGGCCAGCACGCCGAGCAGATGGCCTGCGCTGATACCGGCCATATCCGGGCGCAGCATCACCAGCACGCCCACAAAGCCGCCAAGCAACGCCAGCGCACGCGGCATGGGAATGCGCGACTGCCACCACAACCACACTACGACCGGCACCCACAGTGGCGCGGCATAGCGCAGCACGGTGGCGTCGACCAACGGCACGCTGGGCAGCGCGAGATAAAACGCGCAGAACCCGACCCAGCCGCCGAGCGAGCGTATGGTGTGAATGCGCAGGCGGTTGGTGCGCAGCGCCGTTGCCGGCCCGAGCCGCAGCAGCCATGGCACCAGTACCAGCACGCCGATGCCGTACTGCACCCAGACGATGAACCAGGGCGAGAGGCCCTGGCCATGCAGCCACTTGACGGTAACGGCCGCCGTGGCGCCGACGACGGTCGTGGCCAGCCCATAGCAGACGCCGCGCGAAATGTGATGCCTGTCATGACCTGTCACGAGAGATGCTCTGGCCCTAGTCAGTTACGGTGAGGCTTTGTAGAGTTGTGGCGCCTGAGAGTCCTGGGCACCAGGTGCCTGCGCGATACGATGTCGTACCGTCGGGCGCATGCACCGGCCCGGCGGGCGGCGATGGATCGACGTCGAGCAGGGCGGGTGCAAGTATACCGAAACCGTCGCGGGGGAGAGCGTTGTTGATGGCCGGAGCGATGTTGCTGGTGGGTGTGACGATTCTGGTGCTCGGTACCATGGCGCTGATGCGCGATGCCGCCGGGCGCGGACATTCACCGCTGGTATTTCTGCTGCCGCTGGTGGGCCTGCCGTACGTGCAGGAAAACTGGCAGGACGTTTGGTGGGCGGCGTTACTGCGCGTGTTCGGGGTGGCGTTGCTGCTGCTCGGCGCGGGGCTTGTGGTGGCGCGTGATCCGCTGGTGCTGGAGCAACCGGCGCGGCTGTTCGGGGCTGGCAGCGACGTGGTACTGGCCGGCAGCCAGCGTGCCGAGCTGAACACCTTCGTCGGGTCGGAAGAAGCCATCCTGCTGGCGATCCGCAATGACGCCAACCCGCATCTGACCGGCCGCATCAACGGCCGTGATTTTCATTACCAGCGGGTCGAACTGGTCGACGGCGTCTTCAGCGCGCAGCAGGGGGATGGTTTTATTCCCGAGCTGGAAGTGCGCATCCTGCTGACCGAAAACCCCCTGCCGCTGCGTGAGCGCAAAAGCATCTATGTGCGTCCTGGCGACGAGCACCCGCCCGAGGTGCATCTGTCCTGGCGCAATCCCGGACAGGATCTGCCGGAGACGCAGATCATCACCGGCGGATACCGGATGGAGCTTCATCTGGCGCCTCTGGATCGCTACCAGCTCAGTGGTTTCATGCAACTGGTCCTGCCCGATACGCAGCACAGTTTCCTCTCCGGGGAGTTCATCGCCAGCACCAACCGCCTGCGCTACGTGAACGGCAACGTGGACCTGTCCTTCGATCATCCGGACACGCTCAACTATCTGGTCGACCAGTACCTGGCCGGGCAGTTTCCGAATGGCATGATCCGGCAACTGGATATTCTCGACACCACGCTGCGCCGCCGCGAGGGGAGCGGTACCAGCCGTGTACGGATTGCCCTGACCAATGGTCGCGTGGAAGAGCGTGTGCTGCAGATGGAGCGTACCGATGTGGGCTGGGTGATGCGGCCCGGCAGTGCCACGGTCACCGTGCTGGAAGCCGGGGAGCAGGGTGAAATGCGGTTGGCGACGGCGCCCCGCACGGTGCCGGCACGGCAGGACAGCGTGACTGAAGTCCCCGCGTCCGTCACGGTGCCGTTTGCCGAACTGGTGCGTTTCAGTGGCCAGCAGGTGACCGTGCTGCGTGCCAGTGGCGAGCCGCAGCACGGGATTGTGCGCGGTATGCAGCGCGGCCGGCTGGTGCTGGAAACCACGGTCGGCAGCGGTACGCTGGAGTATTTCGTCGAGCAGGCTGATCTTGTCGGGCTGCGCCTGGCCAGCGGCCAGCAGGTCACGGTCGTGGACGGGGCGCCCGCTGATCCGGCGCCGACGCCGGCAGCCGTACCCGCGCCTGAGACGGTCGAGACAACACCAGTGGAGGGCGAGCCTTCTCCCCACGCCGGGCTGGTGGGCCGCATGGTGCGTATTACCGGCCACGATGGCCGCAGCCGCACCGGCGTATTGAGCGCCGCCACTGCCACACAACTGACGCTTGAGGTTCCGGTGGGTTCCGGTACGCTGGAATACTACTATCGACCCGAGGAGGTCGATGCCCTGGAGCAGGTAGCGCGTCAATGAAGATTCTGATGACCGGGGGCAGCGGGTTTATCGGCCGGCACCTGTCCCCGGTGCTGGTGGCCCGTGGCCACGACCTGACCGTGCTCTCACGCAGCCCGCAGCGGCGCCGGCCATTGCTGCCCGACGCCGTGCGGCTGGTGGCCAGTCTTGACGATATCCCCGCCGATGATCTCCCTGACGCAATCATTAATCTGGCCGGCGAAGGCATCGCCGACCGGCGCTGGACGGCCGCGCGCAAGCGCGCGCTGCTCGACAGCCGGGTACAGACCACGCAGGCGCTGTCGGACTGGCTTGGCCGGCGCGGGAGTCATCCGCAGGTCCTGATCAGCGGTTCCGCTGTCGGTTTCTATGGCGACGCCGGCAGCGCCGAGCTGACGGAAAGCTCACCGGCCATGCGGCGCGATTTTTCCTACCTGCTCTGCGATGCCTGGGAGCAGGCGGCACGGGAACTGGCCAATCGGCACGGCGCCCGGCTCTGCCTGCTGCGCACGGGCGTGGTGCTTGGTGCCCATGACGGCATGCTG
The DNA here is from genome assembly GCF_000299335.2 of Isoalcanivorax pacificus W11-5. Lineage (NCBI taxonomy): Bacteria > Pseudomonadati > Pseudomonadota > Gammaproteobacteria > Oceanospirillales > Alcanivoracaceae > Isoalcanivorax > Isoalcanivorax pacificus. The sequence goes on from NZ_CP004387.1 coordinate 1,795,337, forward strand.
GCCCGACTGCTGCCGGCCTATCGCCTGGGGCTGGGGGCGCAACTGGGCAATGGCCAGCAATGGCTGTCCTGGATCCATATCGATGACATGGTGGCGCTGATCGTGCGCAGCCTGGAGAGCCCGGCGGCCAGCGGCATCTACAATGCCGTGGCGCCGCAGCCGGTGCAGCAGGCCCGGTTTCACCGTGCCCTGGCGGCACAATGCCGCCGGCCCGGCGTCATGAGGGTGCCGGCGCTGCCGCTGAAGCTGGCCCTGGGCGAAATGTCGACGCTGCTGCTCGGCGGCCAGAAAGTGCTGCCGGAGCGGCTGTTGGCGCAAGGCTTCAGCTTCCGTTTCCCCGAGCTTGATGCTGCCCTGCAGGACCTGCTTGGCCAACCCGCATGATTGCTAGCACGCGGGGGGATACCTATCATGCGCGCACACTGCGGAGCTGGCAGATTGCCGCTGCCGCAGACAGCGCAACCTGACAGAGGCGACGCCCACGCATGACACAACAACCCGAAGTCGCGGCAGTCCTCGGTGGCGGCAGTTTCGGCACTGCCATGGCGACCATCCTGGCCCAGAACGGTCACACCGTGCGCCTGTGGGTGCGTGACCCGGAAACGGCCGCCGCCATCAACAACGACCATGAAAACCCCCGTTACCTGCCCGGCACCGAACTGCCGGAAGGCGTGCAGGCCAGCGAAGACCTGATCGAATGTCTGTCCGGCGCCTCCATGGTGTTCATGGCTGTGCCCAGCAAGGCGTTCATGGAGGTGCTGACCCAGGCGCGTGATCATGTGCCGGAGGGGACGCTGGTGATCAGTTGCACCAAGGGCATCTATGCCGACGGTTTCCTGCTGATGAGCCAGTTACTGGTGCGCGAATGGCCACACACCCGTGTGGGTGTGCTCAGTGGCCCCAACCTCGCGCGCGAGATCGTTGAACGCAAGTTCACCGGCACGGTGATCGCCAGCGCGGACGCAGACTTGTGCAAGCGCATCCAGCAGGCGCTGTCCTGCGACTATTTCCGTGTCTACGACAGCCCGGACATGTTCGGTGTTGAACTCGGCGGTGCGCTGAAGAACATCTACGCCATCGCCACAGGCATGGCGGCGGCGGTCGGCGTAGGCGATAACACCCGCGGCCTGCTGATTACCCGCAGCCTGGCGGAGATGAGCCGCTTCGCGGCGCGCATGGGCGGCAGTCCGATGACGTTCCTGGGCCTGGCTGGCGTTGGCGACCTGATCGTCACCTGTTCCTCCAGCCTGTCGCGCAATTATCAGGTCGGTTACCTGATCGGCCAGGGGCACACGGTAGAGCAGGCGGTGGCGCAACTGGGCCAGACCGCCGAGGGCGTGAATACCATCCGGCTGGTGGCTGAACGGGCCCGCGAGCAGGACATCTACATGCCGCTGGCCAGCGGACTGTACGAGATACTCTTTGACGGCAAGCCGCTGCCGCAGGTTATCGCCCGGCTGATGCAGGGCGAGCACAACCATGATGTTGAATTCACCATGGGGTCAGCCTGATGCGTCTGTATGTTGTACGGCACGGTGAAGCGGAGCCGCAGAGCAGCTCTGATGAGGCGCGCGCCCTGACGGGACGTGGCCGCGACGATGTACGCGGATTGTGGCAGGCCCTGGCCGCGCGCGGTGAGCTGCCCGGCCCGGTCTACAGCAGCCCCTATCTGCGTGCCCGCCAGACGGCAGCGGAAATCTGCTCGGTGTACCGGCGTGAGCTGGCCGGCCTGAGTGAGTTGCTGGTGCCGGACGGCCGTCCCCAGGAAGTGTTCGACTGGCTGCTGGGCCTGCCGCTGGTGGACGGTATGGTGCTGGTCAGCCACATGCCGCTGGTGGCGCACCTGGTCGGGCGCATTGCCGACGGGGCGGATGCCCGGGTGCCCATGGGGGTTGGTTCGGTGGCGCTGCTCGATGTCGAAGTGCCGGCCGTCGGTGGCGGGCGTCTGATCTGGCTTCGGTCTCCCGGCGAGTCGCTCTGACGACGGCACATCATTTTCCCTTTCTTCAGACGGCAGGAGGTGCCATGGCGATCTGGCATTCAGCGGTGGATATCGAGCGTGTTAACGCGATGCAGGCAGGTACCATCAACGAGGTGCTCGGTATCCGTATCACGGACATCGGTGAGGACAGCGTCACCGGCACCATGCCGGTGGACGGCCGTACCCATCAGCCCATGGGCATCCTGCACGGTGGCGCTTCGGTGGTGCTGGCGGAATCGCTGGGCAGCATGGCCGGCAACCTGTGTGTGGACAGGTCGCAGTGCTACTGCGTCGGGCTGGATATCAATGCCAACCACCTGCGTTCGGTGCGCAGCGGCCTGGTGACCGGCGTGGCCAGACCGATCCATCTGGGCCGCACCACGCAGGTCTGGGATATCCGCCTGAGCGACGAAGCCGGCAAGCCGGTGTGCATTGCACGGCTGACCCTGGCGGTGATCAGCCACAACCGCCCGTCGGCCTGAGCCCTCCGCCGGGGAGTAGTGTGTCTAAATGTGATGCTTGTCACATGCTAATGTCTTATGGCATGAAGTAGTATTGGTACTTAATCATGAGTGGGTGGAACAACCCGCGAGTCGAACCCTATGGCCGTCAAGACAGAGCGCATCAGCACAGCAGATCTTCAACTCGGGATGTACGTCGCCGAGCTGGATCGCCCGTGGATTGAAACGCCGTTTCCCCTGCAGGGCTTTCACCTGCGGACCCGGGAGGAACTGCAGCAACTCCAGCACTGGTGCCGCCATGTCTACATTGACCTGCAACTGGGCAAGGTCAGCCTGGAACCGGTCGCCCGCACCGCTGCGGAGCCTTCGGCAAAACCCGCCGGTGGCGCACAGCAGCCGCGTATCCGTGGCGGGCTTGGCAAGTTCACCCCGGTCAAATACAGCATCACCCAACCGGTGAAACAGGAGGTGGTTGCGGCCACCCTATACCACCGCGAGATCACCCGTGCGGTCATTCATCTGCTCAACGACCTGCGCAGTGGCAAGGGCCTGAACCTGCGTGTCGCACGCAAGGCGGCGGCGGTGATGGTGCACAGCATCCTGCGCAATCCGGACGCCATGGTCTGGCTGGCACGCATCAAGGATGTCGATTCCTACGGTTACGCACACTCCATCCGCGCCTCGATCCTGGCCACCGTATTTGGCCGGCACCTGGGTCTGCCGAAGGACGTGCTGGAAAATCTCGCCACCGGCGTGCTGCTGATGGACGTCGGCAAGACCCGCCTGCCGCGCAGCATGCTCAACAGCCCGGCACCGCTGGACGACGCCGGCTGGGCGGAAATGCATCGCCATGTGAATTACGGCGTGGAGCTGCTGCAGCATTGTGGCGGCGTGAACGACCAGATGCTGGCGGTGGTGCAGTATCACCATGAACGGCATGACGGCAGTGGTTACCCGTTCGGGCTGTCCGGCAGCCAGATTCCATTGCTGGCACGCATTGCCGGCATCGTCGACAGCTACGATGCGGTGACCAGCGAGCGTCCCTGGGCACCGGCACGCACTGCGACGGAAGCCGTGTCCATGTTGTACGAACAGCGTGATACCGGTTTCCAGGCGGCACTGGTGGAGCAGTTCATCCAGGCCATCGGAGTGTACCCGACTGGTACGGCGGTGGAGCTGTCGACTGGCCAGCTTGGTGTGGTGGTGGCCCAGAACCCGAGCCGGCGGTTGCGGCCGCAGGTGATGGTGGTATCAGAGACGGATGGCACCCGGCTGGAACGTCCCCGGATTATCGATCTGCTCACGGTGCAGCAGGATGCCGATGGCCAGCCACTGGCGGTCGCCGGTTGCCTGCGTGGCGGCCGTGAGCGCCTGGACCTGGCCAGCGTACAGATCAACGCTGCCTGAGGCGGCAAGGTTTTAGCGACCCGTGGGGGGTTATAACAATCCGCATTTGCGGAGTCAGACAGGCCGGCAGCGATGCCGGCTTTTTTTTTAAGAAGCGGCGAGCTGCGAGACAACCCGGGGACTCTCTGCAAAAGCGGGAAATCAGGCTTCGACTGGTTCGTACAGGCGTTCTTCCAGAACACCGTCATCGGTCTTGAATACGATATGCAGGGGCAGATGCCGCAGTGGGGAGTGTTCCGGCCGTTTGCGCAGGTCGCGAACGTATTCGCGCACGCGCCCGGCGATCCAGGGGTGGATATGGGCTTCAACGCGCACGTCGCCGCAGCGTTTGTCGCGCTTTGCGTACCACTGCACCAGTGCATCGCTCAGGGCATTGTAGCAAGGCAGAAACTGCTCGAAATCCTCACAACCAAAACAGACCACCAGGCGATAGCGGCGGCGCAGCAGGGTGCCTGTCTTTTGCTCTTCCAGTGTGATCAGGGCGTCGTCGGCCATCCGTGTTCAATGCTCGGTCGGGGGCAGGGGATGTTCCAGCATGTCGCCATAGGCCGCGAACAGTGCCTCCCGTGAGGCGCGGCTGCGGGCCAGCTTGCTCTCCAGCCGGCGTTTCTGCTGGTCCAGTTCCAGGAAAAACCGCACTTTGGCGCGCAGGATGGTCGGGTCCAGTGGCTTGAACAGATAGTCCACCGCGCCGGCCTGATAGCCGCGGCGTACGTAGCGGTCTTCCTTGGAAATGGCGGTGACGAAAATGATCGGCACGTTTTTCGTGCGCGGGTAGTTGCGCATCAGCTCTGCCACTTCAAAGCCGTCCATGCCCGGCATCTGCACATCCAGCAGGACCAGCGCGAACTCGCGCTTGAGCAGTTGTCCCAGGGCGGCGTTGCCGGAGGTGACGCTGACCGGATCGCAGTCCAGTTCTTCCAGTACCACTTCCATGGCCACCAGGTTTTCCGGCGTATCGTCCACCAGCAGCACACTGGCGCGGGCAAGCGGCTCGTCGTCGTCCTGGTCGGCTCGGGCTGGGGTGTCGTTCATGGGTGTTGCGCGCTGTGTCATCGGATTATGGGACGCCGGCTGGCGTAGGCTGGTTATTGTACGCTGGTGCCGTCTGTTTTACTTGTGATCTGTTGCTCATCCAGCTTCCAGTGCTTCACGGATACCTGCTGCTTTACCTGGTCCAGCACGTCGACCAGCGTCTCGCGGACCAGGAGGTTGAGTTCCCCCGCAGTGCCATGGCTGGTATGCGAGATCAGGTCGCTGATCAGCTGGTCCAGGTATTCGCGATGATCCGGGTGGCTGATGTCCTCGATCATCTGGTCAACCAGTGCCACGCCGACGTCGCGCACACTTTCCCCGAGCAGCGCCACCGCGCGTGGCCCGGCCACCGGGATGGCCGCCAGGCGGGCGCCACTGCGGGTGCGGCTCAGGGCCTCGTCGGTCAGGTGGCTGAGATAGTTGCCGAGGCGGTCGCGATAATCGCCGTGGGTGGCCCGGGCCGCGCTGATGATGCGCCCGGCCAGAAAATCCACCAGCGCAGGTTTGCGCGGTGTCAGCACGTCGCGCTCGATACGATTGAGCAACGGGCTGCCCTGGCCGATTTCACGCTGGGCGCCTTCCAGTACATTGATCACCACGCGGTCGGAAATTTCCTCCACCACCACGCGGTAATACTTGAGCAGGGTCTGTCCCAGCCAGGTGTCGCTGAGGTCGATCACGCCAAGCCGTTGCAGGCGGTACACCAGGCTGACCAGGCGCAGCATCCGCAGCCAGCGGAAACTGCCCACCGGGATACAGCCGAGCAGGTCGTACCAGTGCACGAAGGGGTAGAAGAACCAGCGGTGGTAGGTCTGCCGGGCGATGGCAAAGCCCCAGCGCACCACGAACTCGGTCAGGTAGACCGATACAAACAGCAGGTCATAAAAGACGAAATCCGAATGGATCGTATCGCGATAGAAAGCGAAGAAAGCCGGTGCATGACGTTCCAGCAGGTGCTGTACCGTGCTGGCGGTGAACAGCCAGTCGAAGAGGATCAGCAGCAGGTTACTGATTACCAGCACGATCATGCCGATATCGACCAGTAACCCGAGCCGGTCAAGGACCGATGACTCGCGCAGCTTTTCCGGGTGCAGCCGCGAGCTCATTCAGCCGGCCTGGCAGTGGAAGCTGGCCCAGACCGGGCAATGGTCCGAGGGTTTTTCCATGCTGCGGATGTCGTAGTCGATACCGGTCTCGCGCAGCCGGCTGATCAGCGGCGGGGTGGCGAGCAGGGTATCGATACGCAGGCCGCGCGGCGGGTCCTGCTCGAAGCCGCGCGAGCGGTAATCGAACCAGCTGAACTGGTTGTCCACATCCGGGTATTGTTCGCGGAAGGTATCGCGCAGGCCCCAGCCCAGCAGGCGCTCGAACCATTCGCGTTCTTCCGGGAGAAAACTGCACTTGCCGTCACGCAGCCAGCGCTTGCGATTGTTCTCGCCAATACCGATATCGGTATCGCGGGAGGAGATATTGAAATCCCCCATGATCACCAGCCGGTCATCCGGCGTGTGATGGTTTTCCAGATAGGCCTGCAGGTCGGCGTAGAAGCGTTGCTTGGCCGGAAACTTGATCGGGTGATCGCGGCTTTCGCCCTGCGGAAAATACCCATTGAGCACGGTAACCGGCTGGCCGTCAGCATCATTCAGGCGGCCGATGATCATGCGGCGCTGGGCATCGGGCTCGTCACCGGGGAAACCGTACTGCACGTCGAGCAGCGGTTCGCGGGTCACCAGGGCTACGCCGTAATGGCTTTTCTGGCCGAAATAATAGGCGTGGTAACCCAGGCTGGTAATCGTCTCCAGCGGGAACAGTTCATCCGGGACTTTGGTTTCCTGCAGACCGATCAGGTCCGGCTGGTGTGAGGCAACCAGCGCTTCCAGCTGGTGTGGCCGCGCACGCAGACCATTGATGTTGAATGAAATCAGCTTCATGCCTTCCTCCGTCGTGGCGAAGCCATTGTAGGGGCATCGCACGTGGACCGCGAGTTGCCATGACCGGAAGTGACGTCCATCGCCCGGGCAGTCTGGCCGGAGGCCTTCACGCCGCTGCTATACTGCCGGGCCTGGAGGTGATCATGACAGTACGCCCGACGCTTGTATTTTCCCACGCCAACGGTTTTCCCGGTGGCAGCTACCGCACGTTCCTGGCGCCATTCGCCGAGCATTTCGATGTACATCCCCTGGACCGCCTTGGCCACGACCCGGCTTATCCGGTGGACGCCGGATGGGAAAGCCTGTCCCGGCAACTCGAAGATTTCATGGCGCCGCTACCGAAGCCGCTGGTGGGCATGGGACATTCAATGGGTGGCGTGCTGACCTTTCTGGTGGCGCACCGCCGGCCGGAATGGTTTCGCGCGCTGGTGATGCTGGACCCGCCGCTGGTGAACGGCTGGCAGGGTGTGCTGTTCAATCTGGCCCGTCGGCTGGGCCAGACAGACCGGATTACCCCTGCCGGCCTGAGCCAGGGGCGGCGCGCTCACTGGCCGGACCGCGACGCGGTGGACAGCTATTTTGGCCGGCGCGGGTTCTTCAACCGTTTCGACAGCCGCTGCCTGGCGGATTACTTGGACGCCGGTCTCGAAAAGGATGCTGGCGGCTGGCGGTTACGCTATGCTCCGGCGGTAGAAGTGGATGTTTTTCGTACAACTCCGGGAAACACCGGCCGTCTGGCACCGCTGAGGGGAGTGCCGGGGCTGATGGTGTCAGGTGCAGAGTCCGAACCCATGTTCCGTCACTGTGCACTCCGGCATGTGCGTCGCCATGGAATGGTTTATCGACTGGCACCGGGAGGGCATATGTTCCCGCTGGAACAGCCCGCCACGGCGTCAGCGATCATTCTTGAAGCGTTGCTGCCGATGCTGGAGGGTACGACGGATGCGAACACCGGAGGAGCGGCGGATTGAAGCCTGGGGGCTGCCGCTGGCGGGTCGGTTCTGGCCCGGTGAGGGGACACCGATCCTGGCGTTGCATGGCTGGCTCGATAACGCCAACTCGTTCTTGCCACTGGCGGCCCATCTGGGACAGCCGCTGTTCGCGCTGGATTTTGCCGGGCACGGCAAGTCTGCAGCGCGGCCGCTGAATACCGCCGTCCACTATATTGATAACGTGCGCGATGTGCTGGCCACCGCTGATGCGCTGGGGTGGCAGCGTTTCGTATTGCTGGGCCACTCCATGGGCGCCGGCGTTGCGAGCCTGTTCGCCGGCACCTTCCCGGATCGGGTGGTGTCACTGGTGCTGCTCGACGGGCTTGGCCCGCCGAGCACACCGGGTGACGAGGCACCGGCCACGTTGCGCAAGGCGGTCCGGGCGATGCAGGACCTGGGAGCCAAGCGCAAGCCGCGTTACCCCCGTGTCGACGAGGCGGTTGCTGCCCGCACGCTGGGGTTTGGTGGCCTGTCGGAGAGTGCTTCGCGGCTGCTGTGCGAGCGGGGCCTGGAGTCTGGCTTCGGCGGCTGGACCTGGCGCAGCGATGCGCGCCTGCGGCTGCCTTCCTCGCTGCGTCTGACGGAGGAACAGGTGTGCGGTTTCCTGCACGCGATCCAGGCACCCACCTTGCTGGTGGGCGCCGCCGAAGGCCTGGAGGGTGCCGGCACCTTTGCCGAACGTGCTGCGCATGTGCAGGACATCAGCGTGGTGCGTGTGCCGGGCGGCCATCATGTGCATATGGATGCGCCGGCCAGTGTCGCCGAGGTGATACGGCCTTTTCTGGCGCGTTGACCGGAATGTCCAGCCGGAGGCCGGCGCCGGGTCATGGAGCCTGACTGGCGGGCAGGTATGATTCAGACAGCAACAGAACTTCGGGGGAACCCGCCGGCCATATCATCGGCCGGGTCAAAAAGAGCGGTCATAAAACCGTCGTTATCCAGGCAGGACCTTAAAGGGATGCGCTATGAATATTGTTGAACCCACTGAATTGCACAGTTACGTCGGCCAGGACCTGGGGGCGTCCGAGTGGTTCCAGATCGACCAGGACCGCATCAACGCGTTTGCCGACGCCACGCTGGATCACCAGTTTATCCACGTCAATCCGGAGCAGGCGAAATCCACCCCGTTTGGCACCACCATCGCCCACGGTTACCTGACAGTTTCCCTGCTGCCGTACCTGCAGAGCACCATCGACGGCTTCCTGTTGCCAAAGGGGCTCAAAATGGGCATGAATTACGGTTTCGACAAGCTGCGCTTCATGGCGCCAGTAAAAGTCGGCAAGCGTATCCGTGCCAGGGCGAAGCTGCTGGAGGCCACCGAGCGCAAGCCGGGCCAATGGCTGCTGAAGCTGGAATACGTGATCGATATCGACGGTGAGGAAAAGCCGGCGATGGTCGCGGAATGGCTGGTGATGTATTTCGTCTGACCGACGTTATTGCATCATCCAGGCCATGACCAGCATGCCGGTGAGCATGCCGAGCAGGAAAGCCGGCCACTGCCTGGGTAATGACCGCAGCGTAGTGTCCGGGGCAGGGCCGGTGGGTGCCGGTTGCTGCTGTTCCCATTCGCGAATGATGTCCCGCGCCCGGTCGGCGTCCTCGGCACGTGTGGTCACGCGTGCCAGGCTGCCGGCCGGGACTTCGCCGATGGCCCCCTGAAGCATGTCACCGAGTACCCAGGCTGCAATACCTTGTTGGTCAAGCATACCGGCTACCATATGTGCTTCCAGCATATCGGCGGCTTCATAAACCGTTTGCATTGTTTCTCCCGCAGGAGTCTGACGATGTCCGAGCAGTATCTCATCTACGGTCTGGAAATGTCGCCGTACTCCGTCAAGGTGCGGAGCTGGTTCCGTTACAAGCAGATCGATCATGTCTGGGTGCAGCGCAGCATGGCGCGCATGCCGGAGTTTCAGGCGCTGGCGAAGCTGCCGCTGATCCCGCTGGTGCAGTGTCCGGATGGCGAGGTGTTGCAGGATTCCACGCCGATCATCGAGACACTTGAACAGCGCCACCCGCAGCCGCCGATGCAACCGGCGTCGCCAGTGCTGGCATTCCTCTCGGCGATGCTGGAAGAGTACGCGGACGAGTGGCTGAACAAGCCGATGTTCCATTACCGCTGGAGCCGGCCGATGGACCAGGATTCGGCAGCGTTGCGCATTGCCCGCGAACAGATGCCGGGGCAGCCCGACGAGGCGCTGGCGCCAGTGGTGGATTTCCTGCGCAAGCGCATGGTGCCGCGACTCTCATTCGTGGGCAGCCATGCCGGCACAGCGTCGCTGATCGAGGAATCTTTCCGTGAAGTGCTGGCGCTGCTGGAAACCCATCTGGCGACGCGCCCCTATCTGTTCGGTGGCCGGCCCTGTCTGGCAGATTTCGGTCTGTACGGCCAGCTCAGGGAACTGGCCTCGGACCCGACGCCGGGCCTGGTGATGCGGGAATGTGTGCCGACAGTGATGGCCTGGCTGGCGCGCATGGAGGCGCCGGTGGCGGAAGGTGAGTTCGAAGCGGAAGACACACTGTTGCCAGCGTTGCGGCCGCTGATCGAAGAGCCGGTGGGGCGCTATTTCCTGCCCTGGTCGCAGGCCAATGAGCAGGCGCTGGCCCAGGGGCAGGCTGAATTCTCCGTGACGCTGGCCGGGCGGCCGTTCAGCCAGCAGGTGCAGAAATACCATGCGCGCTCGCTGGCCGCACTGCGGCAGAAACAGGCCGGGCTGTCGCTGCCGGAGTGGGTGCCCGTCGTTTAGCAGGCTGTTGTCAACTCTCTGCTATTGCGCCGCGGCCTGACCCAGCCTTTCAAACACCATCTCGGCGGCCTGCAGACGTTCCAGCAGGCGGTCCTCCAGGGCCATGACCGGGGTGACCACGCCGCAGCGGCGTGGCATCCCCGTGTCGCAGGCCAGCGCCATGCCGGTCTCGGCCAGCATCTTGGCGGTTTCCGAATAACCGGGATCGCCGCCGGACACCTGGCACACCACTTCCTGTCCCTGGCATTGCGCGCGAAAACGCACCCGGAACCAGCTTCGGTCGCGTTTGGCCTCGCTCGGGCCTTCCCCTGATGCATGCATGGCCAGCAGGCGCCGGCGCAGTGGCGGAACCTGTGCGCCCAGTACCAGCGCACCGATGCCGCTGACACCGCCAATCAGCTTCGGCAGGCTGCGCACGGCGGCGAAATGGCCGTAGTGAAAATCCGGACCGTAGTCGGGCAGGGCGCGGGCGGAACGCAGTACCACCAGCGGATCAATGGTTGGCATCGGGCAGAGCCAGCCACCATCGGGGTTGCGATGCGGGCGTTGCGGCAGGCCGTGCGCGCGACGCGGGTAGGCATGGTTGAGGACGCGCCGGGCACGCTGGGCGGCGTCGCGGTTTTCCTTCGGCCGTCCGAAGGCGGTGATGGCCGACTGCCAGGTGCCGCCGGAAAAGGTGCCGGAGGCAGACACCGCCGCTTCGATCTCCAGGCGGCCCTGAATCGGGGCGCCGAGGGCGGCTTCCATTGCCCGTACGGTAAACAGCGCGCCGGCATCATGGGGAATGGAATCAAAGCCACAACAATTGATGATCGCGCAGCCGTTTTTTTCTGCTTCGGCATGGTAGCGGTCAATCATGTTGTACATGAATTCCGGTTCGCCGGTGAGATCGCAGTAATGCGTGCCGTGGCGCACGCAGGCACTGACCAGCGGCTCGCCATAGTGCACGTACGGGCCGACGGTGGTCAGGACCACCCGGCCGGCGGCAGCCAGTTTGTCCAGGCTGTCCAGATCATTGACGTCGGCGACCAGTGTCTGCGGCAATCGGGTGCAGCCGGCGTCGCGCAGTTGCTGGCATACTGCGTCGAGCTTTTGCGTGTTGCGCCCTGCAATGGCCCATGCCGTGCCGGCTGGCAAATGGTCGGCCAGGTAGCGGGCGCACAGGCCGCCAGTGAAACCGCTGGCGCCAAACAGGATGATCGCAAAGGGGCGGGTGTCGGTCATGGTATGCTGCCTGCGTCTGTGAAAACGGCCTTGGCAGGTTGTTGGAGAACTCGCCTCAGGGCCACGATGGCCTGAGTGTACCTGCTCACGGACAACCCCGCACAGCACAACAAAAACCGTCTGATTGCGCACAGGCCACCGATGCTGAGAAAAACAGGTAAATGGATTCGTCGCCTGGTGTATAACCGTTCCGCCATCCGTCGCGATGCATCATTGATATTGTCCCACCTGCCCAGCCTGCCGTATGCCTTCTGGCCGCTGAACAATGAGCCCAGCGTGCGTTCCGAGCGTGATCCGCGCAGCTATGCCTCGTTTGCCGACTGGCTCAGTGCCGCGTTGCAGGTGGTGCTGCCTGCACAGCGTGTCTCGTGCAGCCCCGGTACCCTGGTGGTGCATCCGCCCGGCGGCAAGATGACGGAGGACAGCGGCTGGTTTTTCATCAACGGCGCCGGGACGGCACCGCCGGTCGCCTTGCTCAATGCGGCGGAAATCGCCGCCGTGTTCGGCCGGCCGGTGCGGCTGCTGCACATCCCGACCTGGGGGCTGTTGCGCGACCTGAGCCACTCGGTGATGGCGCGCACATTGCGCAAGGATGGCCGCCTCTCGCGGCCGGCGTTCTACGTGATCGAGCAGGCGCTGCGGCAGTATCCACGCGTGGTGCTGGTGTGTCATTCGCAGGGCACGATTGTCGGCAGCTACATTGTCCGCAAGCTGCTGCGCCATCCTCATACTCGGCCGCTGGTGCGCAAGCTTGAGATCTATTGTGTCGGCGGGGTGGCTGACAGCCTCGATATCGATGTGGCGCTCAGCCGGGAGGCCGGTCATCCGGTGCCTTACGTCGAACATTTTGCCAACGGGCGTGATTATTTTTCCCAAATTGGGGTACTGTCACACCTCGACAGCACTGCGGGTACGGTATTCTGCATCCCGGAGCGAAGTGGCCACCTGTTCAATGAACATTATCTGGCCGGTATCGCGCGGGGGGACTACTGCAATCGGGGGTCGCGTCTGTACCGCTATACGCGCGGGCGCCAGCCGTCGCATTATCAGCCCATTCAGCCGTCCGCACGCGATTGAGCGCGTCTGGCACATTGCATAACACCTATAAGTACGCTGCCCGGTCTGAGCCGGTGCAGGAGAGGGGCGTTTGACATGACTCAGTTACCCGGCCGGCCGGGGGGCAAGCCGCGTCTGCTGATGGTGGACGATTCCAGAGTGATGCGTACCGCTGCCACAAAAATGCTCGGCGAGCGTTTTGATGTGGTGGTTGCCGAGAATGGCGTACAGGGCTGGCAGGCCATTCGCAGCGACCAGAGTATCCAGGTGGTGTTCACTGACCTGTCGATGCCGGAGCTGGACGGCTACGGCCTGCTGGAGAAAATCCGCACCTGCGATGATCCCGGTATCGCCGGGTTGCCGGTGATCGTGGTGACCGGCGCGGAAAACGACGAAGCGGCGCGGGAAAAGGCACTGCAGCTCGGCGCCACCGATTTCATCACCAAGCCTTTCAACAGTACCGACCTGACCGCACGGGCCAGCGCACACGCCGATTACCAGCGCGAACGCCGCACCCTGGAGGCGGCCACGACCATCGACCGGCTCACCGGGCTGGGTAACGCCGAATTCTATCTGGGCCGGCTGAAACAGGATCTGGCCTTTGCTGCCCGTCACGCCCATGCGCTGTCGGTGGTGCGTATCGAAGTAGACCATTTCAACAAGTTGTTCATTCGTGTTGGCAAGAGCGCAGCGGACAGCATGCTGGTGCAGGTGGCGAAACTGATCAGCCGCCTGATCCGCAAGGAAGACACCGCCGCACGCACCGGCGTGGCCCAGTTTTCGATCACGCTGCCGACCGCTGATGCGGCTGGTGCCAAGGTGTTTGCCGACCGGCTCTGCCGGCAGGTGCGCGAGGTGAACCTCCAGCACGAAGGCCGCCGGTTGCCGCTGAGCATTTCCGCAGGCGTGCTCTCGCCGGCACCGCATCCGGGGCAGACCGCCCGCACCGTGATGGAGGAAACAGCCCTGGTACTGCAGGGCGCGGTGCGTGCCGGCGGCAACCAGGTGATGACCGAAGGGGGGCTGCGCAATGCACTTCCCGGGCAGCCTCAACAGCCCGCCCGGCAGCCGTTCTCGCCGCCGCCGATCAGTGTCGAGCAGGCGCTGGCGATGCTGGCCAGCGGCCGTGACGAGGAGGTGCGCCGGCACCTGCCGTCGCTGCGGAAACAACTGGCGCCGTTACTGAAAATACTGGACAGTGAAGGGCACTGATCAGCGGAGGACCTGTGCCCGTGCAGTTTGAACGACGCCGAACCTTTCCCGTGGATGCGGCCACATTGCTGGCCGCGCTGACCAGCCGCGATTATTTCGATGCCCGCCATGCCATGTCCGGCATTACCGCATACCGTTACGACGCTTTCGGGCCAACCGAACGCGGGCTGGAAATCCGCATTGCCCGCGAAATGGAAATCCGCAGCAACAACGTGCCGGCGTTCGCGAAACGCTTTGTCGGCCAGTCGGCCACGCTGACCACCGCATTCCTCTGGACCCGCACGGACCGGCAGCCTTATCAGGCGCAGTACGAGTTCACGGTGGGGCGTATTCCGGTGCAGGTGCGCGGCACCATGACATTGCACGATGACGCCGGTGGTGCGGTGCAGGATATCCGGGCAGAGATCACCAGCAGCGTGCCGCTGGTCGGCGGCAAGCTGGTGGAACTGGTGGCAGGGCAGCTCGACAAGGGGCTGGCATCGGATTACCGCGCCACATTGCGGTATCTGAACGGCGAGCGCGGCTGATCAGCGCCGCAGTTTTTCCGCCAGCGCCTGCATGCCTTTCAGGGCCCGGCCCGGCAGCCAGCGTTTCTGCCGCCAGACCTGCTTGAGCCCCGGTTGCGGCAGGATCATGAAATCCCCGGCATCGATGCCGCGAAAAATACGCTCGGCAATTTCGGCCGGGCTGAAATCATGGCGGACCAGCAGACGTTCAAAGCGTGCCCGGCTGACCGGCTCGGAGGCGCGCAGCGTATCGGCCAGATTGCTGCGGAAAAACGACGGGCAGGCCACAGAGACCTGAATTCCCAGCGGCTGCAATTCACTGCGCAGGCTTTCCGACAGCGCAATCAGCGCCGCCTCGGTGGCACTGTAGCTGCTCATGCCGGGTGCCGGAATCAGCCCCTGCACCGCCGCGACATTGATGATATGGCCGCTGCCCTGGCGCTTCATCGCCGACACCGCTGCACGGCAGGTGCGCACGGTGCCGAGCAGGTTGGTTTCCAGCAGCGCGCGCCAGTCGTCGTCACTGAGCGTCTCAAACAGCCCGGTGCCCGCAATGCCGGCGTTGTTGATCAGGATATCCAGCTGTCCCCATCGGCGCACGATGCGCTCCACGGCCTGGCGCACGTCACTGTCGCGGCGGATATCACAGGTCAGTTGCAGGTGCTCGGTGTTGAGTTCGGAGAGCTGCGCGCAGACTTCCTCACTGCGAACTGAATGCGTGTCGGCGATGGCCACGCGGTAGCCCCGGCGTGCGGCCAGTTCCGCCAGTGCACGACCGAGGCCGGAGGCGCCACCGGTAATCAGAATGCTCGGAGCAGGGCTGCTCATGGAATAGATGTGTCCCGTTGCAAAGGCTTGTCCTGGTGTGGCTGTCGTGTGGTCAGACTGTGTGATCCGGCGGCTGGCTCAGTACCGCTTCTTCGCCCTCGCTGCGCGCAATCAGTACGGCACCCACGCTGTCACTCCAGATATTTACCGCCGTGCGGCACATGTCCAGCACGCGGTCGGTGACGAGGATCAGGCCGATGGCTTCTGCGGGCAGGCCGACCATGCCGAGGATGAGTGTAATGGCAACCAGGCTGGCAGCGGGAATGCTGGCTACGCCAATCGACGTCAGCAGGGCGGTGATCACCACCAGCGCCTGCATGCCCAGAGACAGGTCCAGGCCGTAGGCCTGGGCAATGAACAGCACGGCGGCGCATTCATACAGCGCCGTGCCGTCCATGTTGACGGTGGAACCCAGCGGCAGCACAAAGGTAGCAATGCGTTTTGATACACGCGAACGCTTTTCCACGCATTCCATGGTCAGCGGCAGCGTGGCGGCAGAGCTGGCGGTGGAAAAGGCGGTCAGCATGGCCGGGGTCATGGCGCGCAGATGCCATGTCGGCGAACGCCTGCCCAGCACGCAGATGGCCAGCGGCAGCACGATGAAAGCGTGCACCGCCAGCGCCAGCAGCACGCACGCAAAGAACCAGGCCAGCGGTTCAATGGCGTCGAAGCCGGTGCGTGTCACCGTGGCGGCGATCAGTGCGAATACGCCGATGGGTGCAAAGCGGATGATGAACAGCGTGATCCGCACCATGGTCTGGTACAGGCCCTCGATCGCGTCACGCAGTGCCTGGCCCGGGCTGCCTTCGACGTTGCGCAGGAAATACCCGAACAACAGTGAGAACACGATCAGCCCCAGCAGCTGTCCCTGCACGGCGGCCTGCAACAGATTCGAGGGCAGCAGTTGCAGTATGATCCCGGCAAAATCACCGGCGCCGCGTCCTTCCACGCGGGCCAGCACTTCGTGCGTGTCGGCGGCAAGGCCGAGGCGGTCACCGGCAGGCTCACCATCGATAATGCCCGGCGTGAGCAGATTGCTGATCACCAGCCCGATGATGATCGCCACAAAGGTCGTGCTCATGTAGTACGCAATGGTCTTGCCACCGAGCCGGCCCAGATCGCGGCCGTTGCCGAGGCCGGTGAGGCTGGAAATGATGGCGCTGGTGATCAGTGGCACCACGATCATCTGCAAACCGTTGATGAACAGCCGGCCTACGGTATCGTACACAGCCAGCAGGGAGACGCCGAATACCTGGCTGCCTTCGCTGGTCAGCCAGCCCGCCAGCGCACCGAGCGCCATGGCGAGGAAAATCTGATTGTGCAACTTCACGCGGCGCTCCTGTGCTGTGGCTGCTGTATTATTGTTGGCCAGTCCGTCCAGTGCCGGTAAGCATACGCAGACCCCGGAGCCGGTCGCAACCGGCCACGGTGCCGGTGTGTCCAGGAGCAGAGCATGTCCGCAGAACTGATCGAGATCGACCACGCACAGGTCCCGGCGTTGCAGGCGCTGGCCGCCGACATCTGGTGGGCCCATTACCCGGCTCTGATCAGCGATGCGCAGATTCGCTTCATGCTCGAGCGCATGTACAGCGCAGCGCAGTTGACGCAGGAACTCGCCGATGGCGTCTGCTACCGCGGGCTGCGCCTGGATGGCCGCCTGTGCGGATACTTCAGTGTGCGCGCTGATCTCGACGGCGGTGCCTGGCTGGACAAGCTGTACCTGCTGCCGGCGCTGCACGGACAGGGCCACGGGCAGCGGATGCTGCGTGCCGCAGAGCAGTGTGCCTGGCAACTCGGCGCACACCGGCTGCGGCTGCGGGTCAATCGTCACAATGACACCGCCATCGCCGCCTACCGGCGCGCCGGTTATGTGCTGCTCGGCGAGGATTGCGCCGAGATTGGCGACGGCTTTGTCATGGACGACTTTATCTTCGGCCTCGACGCGCCGACAGCGGGCGAGGTGTCGAAAAAGCCACTGTGAGGCTGGCGCAAGCCGGCCTGCTACAGCAGGCCGTTGAGCGCCTTGTCCATGTCCGGATGCGCGGTCTGCACACTGCGCACGGCTTCCGCCAACGCTTTGTCGGCTGCGACCGGCCCGAGCCGTTCACACAGCACCACATAGGTCCGGTTGACCAGCGATTGCAGCAGCGCTTCCTGTGCGGCGGGCACTTTCAATGGCTGGTCGTTGCCGAGCCAGCTCTGCATTGCCCCCAGCAGCGCTGGCGGCAGATGCCGCCGGCTCAGCGAATTGAGCAGATCCAGCCGGAAACTGTGCCGGGTCTGCAGGGGCACCCGTGTCATCAGCGCTTCCATCAAGGCGCTGAAGGCGGCGCTGGTGGAGGCCGAGAGCGGCCCGTCGGCGCGTGCCAGCTGCTTGTCATTGAGTGGATCAGGCAGCAGCGAGGCGACCGGCATGTTCATCGCCTGCACCAGGCTCAGCAGAATGTCGGAACGGCGTCCGCGCAGCACTTCATCGCGGCAGATGTCGGCGACAAAACGCTGCAGGGTAAAGCGCGGCCGGTCGGCGTAGTTGGCTTCCCAGTGACTCAGTGCCTGCAGCAGGTCCTCGCGCGGGAGGAAGGGCTTCAGGCCGGTGTAGATGGCGCGGCGTTTTTCACTCAGCTCCTGTGCATTCACGAGCGCACCTCCACCCCGGCGGCCCGTTCAGCGGTGTAGGCGGTGCTGTCCGAGGGAAATTCCGGATAACCGATTTCCGCATGCTCGCTCAGGTCCAGGCCGCGCTGTTCGTGTTGTGCGCTGGCGCGCAGGCCCATCAGCAGCGCGATCAGCACGTACATCACCAGGGCAGTGAAGAAGGTCCAGACGAAGCAGGCCAGTACGCCGAGAACCTGCACCATTACGATCTGGCCGTTGAACATGTCTCCTGCGAAAAACAGGCCGGCGGCAATCGTGCCCCAGGCACCGGCGACGCCGTGGGCGGAGACGGCGCCGACAACATCGTCCAGGCGCAGTTTCAGCAGCAGGTGCGTGCTCAGCGTGCACAGGATGCCGCCGACCAGGCCGCTGACCATGGCCCACGGCGGATGCATGGTGGCGGCGCCGGCGGTGATGGCGACCAGGCCGGCGATACTGCCGTTGACCGTTTCCGTGAGCAGGATCGGCCGGCGACTTACCAGCGCCATCAGTACACTGCCCAGCGCACCGGCACAGGCGGCCAGATGCGTGTTGAGATTGATCAGGCCAATGTTCACCGTGGCTTCCAGTGTTGAGCCGCCGTTGAAACCGAACCAGCCGAACCAGAGGATGAAACCGCCCAGCGCCACCAGCGTCAGGTTGTGGCCGCGAATCTCGCGTGGGCGGCCGTTGCTGTCGAAGCGTCCCAGGCGCGGCCCCAGCACGATGATGCCGGCCAGTGCACACCAGGCCCCGACCGAATGCACCACGGACGAACCGGCGAAATCAATGAAGCCCAGCTTCGCCAGCCAGCCATCGCTGTTCCAGACCCAGCTGCCGAACACCGGATAGATCAGCCCGGTGATGACCACCGCGCCCACCAGATAGGCGGTGAAACGCGTGCGCTCCGCCATGGCACCACTGGCGATGGTGGCGGCTGTCGCGGCGAACATGGTCTGGAACAGCAACAGGCCGTAGGTATCCATGTCGCTGCTGCCGAGCAGAAAGCGGTCGGTGCCGAACCAGCCGCTGCTGTTGGTGCCGAACATCAGGCCGAAACCGACGGCCCAGAAAATCACGGTGCCGACGCAGACATCGAGATAATTCTTCATCACTACGTTGAGCGCATTCTTGGCGCGGGACATGCCGGCTTCCAGCAGCGCGAAGCCCGCCTGCATCAGAAACACCAGCGCGCTGGCGGTGGCCAGCCAGGCCATGTTGATGCCGGGGCTGAGTGTGTCGTCGGCCGCGCTGGCCAGCACCGGGCACAGCAATAATAAAAAGGCGACCGGTAAACGCAGGCCGGTGAGTTGTGATGTGTTCATGTGATGCCCATCCCCCTTGACGGTCGTGACGTCCCTGCCTCGTGAAAGATCCTGCGTTGCGGTCGTTGCAACCGCCGTGCCACAGGTGAAGACAGGGGAAAGGGGAGTGATTTGCCCCCGGATCAGGGGCGGTGCCGGACGCGTTGCACCGTGGCGGTGCCGGCCGCTGGTGCAAGCCGTCCATCCTGGTGCATTCAGCCCAGGCGCTTGAGCAGTCGGCTGGCGATGTCGTCGTCCACATGCTGGATCGAGAGGCGGCTGCGGTTGACCAGCTCCATCCCGGCCAGGGTCGGGTCTGCCTTGATATCGCGCAGCGTCACCGGGTGTGGGAAATGCCGCCGGTAGGCCACGTCGACGCGCAACCAGCGCGGTGCATCCGGGTCGCTTTTCGGATCGTAGTAGGGGGCTTCAGGGTCGAACTGGGTCGGGTCGGGGTAGGCGTCGCGCACCACTTCGGCCAGGCCGACGATGGCCGGGACCTTGCAGCTCGAGTGGTAGATGAACACCTGATCGCCTTTTTTCACCTCGTCGCGCAGCCGGTTGCGGGCCTGGTAATTGCGGATGCCTTCCCAGCCGCAGCGCTGTTCCTGCCTGAGGTCGTCGATGCTGTAGGTGTCGGGTTCGGTCTTGAACAGCCAGTAGGCCATGGCAGGCGTCCTGCGGTTGCCGGTGATGTCGCCGATCATAGCGGATTCCCGCCGTCGCGGGGCTTTATGGTAATCTTGCGCGCCCGGGGTGCGCCCCCGGAAACCCCGTTGCCCAGTGAAGACAGGACCGCCCATGCGCATCAGCGAACAGGAACAGCAGCAGGCCAGCAGCACATTGCTCACGGTGCGTGACTGCCTGCGCTGGGGGGAGAGCGTGCTGCGCCGTGGCGAGGTCTATCTGGGCCATGGCACCGACAATCATGGCGACGACGCGCTGGCGCTGCTGCTGCATGTGCTGTCGCTGCCCTGGGACAGCGACCCCCGGCTGCTTGACGCCCGGCTGCTGCCGATGGAGCGCGAGCGCTTCGTGGCCCTGATGACCCGCCGCGTCAACGAGCGCCTGCCGGCCGCCTACCTGACCGGCACGGCGTGGTTCTGCGGGCTGGAATTCCGGGTCGACGAGCGGGTGCTGATCCCGCGCTCGCCGCTGGCCGAACTGATCGAACAGCGCTTCGAGCCCTGGCTGAACCCGGATTACGTCGGCCGCGTGCTGGACCTGTGCACCGGCAGCGGCTGCATTGCCATTGCCAGTGCCTGCGCGTTGCCGCAGGCACAGGTGGATGCCAGCGACATTTCTGAAGAGGCCCTGGCCGTGTGCCGGGAGAATATCGCCCTGCATGGCCTGGAAGAACAGGTGCGCCCGCTGCTGGGCGATGGCCTGTCGGCGGCCGAGGGCCGCTATGACCTGATTATTTCCAACCCGCCCTATGTGGACGCCGAGGACATGGCCAGCCTGCCGCAGGAATACCGGCACGAGCCGGCGCTGGCGCTGGCCTCCGGCGAGGACGGGCTGGATTTCACCCGGCGCCTGCTGCGCGAGGCACCGGACTACCTGACCGACGATGGCCTCCTCATCGTCGAGGTCGGCAACAGCTGGGAAACCATGCTGCGCATCTGGCCGGACGTGCCGTTTTTCTGGTTCGAGTTCGAGCGCGGCGGCCACGGCGTGTTCATGCTGACCCGGCAACAACTGCTCGAACACGCCGACCGTTTCCGCACGGCGGCCTGAGCCAGCGTACAATCGCGGTAGCCCCGCACCGACAACACGGACAGAGTGACTTATGGCAGGCAACAGCTTCGGCGAACTGTTTCGCATCACCACCTTCGGCGAAAGCCACGGCCCCGCGCTGGGCGCCATTGTTGATGGCTGCCCGCCAGGGCTTGCATTGAGTGAAGCGGACCTGCAGGGCGAGCTGGACCGGCGCAAGCCCGGCACCAGCCGCTATACCACCCAGCGCCGTGAGCCGGACCAGGTGAAAATCCTCTCCGGCGTGTTCGAGGGCCGCACCACCGGCTGCCCGATCGGCCTGCTGATCGAGAACACCGACCAGAAATCCAAGGATTACTCCGACATCGCCGAGACCTTCCGGCCCGGCCATGCCGACTACACCTACACGCAGAAATACGGCCTGCGCGACTACCGTGGCGGTGGCCGTTCCTCGGCCCGCGAGACTGCCATGCGTGTCGCCGCCGGCGCCATTGCGCGCAAGTTTCTGGCCGAGCGTCTGGGGGTGAAAATCTACGGCGGCGTGGTGCAGATCGGTGACGTCCACGCGGAACAGTTCGACTGGTCGAGCGTCAACGACAACCCGTTCTTCTTTCCGGATGCGGCGAAAGTGCCGGCGCTGGAAGCACTGATCAATGCCCTGCGCAAAGACGGTTCCTCCATCGGTGCCCGCGTCACCGTGTTTGCCGACGGCGTGCCGGCAGGGTGGGGCGAGCCGGTGTTCGACCGCCTCGATGCGGACCTGGCCAAGGCAATGATGAGCATCAACGCCGTCAAGGGCGTGGAAGTCGGCGACGGCTTTGCCGTGGTCGGGCAGCGCGGCGAACAGCACCGCGACGAAATCACCCCGCAAGGTTTCCTGAGCAATCATGCCGGCGGCGTACTCGGCGGCATTTCCAGCGGCCAGACGATCCGTGTCTCCATGGCCCTGAAACCCACGTCCAGCATTCTGATTCCTGGCCGTTCGGTGAACCTGGCCGGCGAGCCGGTCGAAGTGGTGACCAAAGGCCGTCACGATCCCTGTGTCGGCGTGCGCGCCACGCCGATTGCCGAGGCCATGCTGGCGCTGGTGCTGATGGATCACTACCTGCGCCAGCGCGGGCAATGCGGTGACGTCGCACCCGCCATGACGCCGATTCCCGCCGGCGACGCCTGACGCCGCACGCCACCTTTCCACCGCGCCGGTACTGACCGGCGCGAGGTGCAGATGATGCCCTATTACTGGCGGCTGTCCGGTTTCTATCTGTGTTATTTCTCGGTGCTGGGCACGCTGGTGCCCTACTGGGGGCTGTATTTGCAGGGCGAAGGATTTACCGCCGCGCAGATTGGCCTGCTGATGGCCGTGCCCCAGATCACCAAGCTCGGCGCGCCGAATCTGTGGGGCTGGCTGGCGGACCGCACCGGCCAGCGCCTGCGGGTAATCCGTGGCGGTAATCTGGCAGCTGCGCTGGTGTTCATCAGCGTGTTTTTCGTCGACGGCTTCTGGGCCATGCTCGCCGTGCTGGCCGGTTTCAGTTTTTTCTGGAACGCGGTGCTGGCGCAGTTCGAGGTGGTGACGCTGAACCTGCTGGGTGACCGCAGCCATCGTTACGCCCTGGTGCGCCTGTGGGGCTCCGTGGGCTTCATCATCGCCGTGCTGCTGCTCGGTGCCGCGCTGGATTATCTGCCGGTGACGCTGGTGCCCTGGACGCTGCTGGTGCTGCTCTGGGTGCTCTGGCTGTGCACCCTGGCGATCCCGGCGCTGCCCCCGCGCCGCCCGGTACAAAAGCGCACCAGCCTGCTGGCAATGCTGCGTCGTCGTGACGTGCAGGTGTTTCTGGCGTGCGCCTTCCTGATGCAGTTTTCCCACGGTCCGTATTACACCTTCTACACCATCTACCTGGATGAACTCGGCATCAGCCGCGGGCAGGCCGGCATGCTGTGGGCGCTGGGTGTGGTGGCGGAGGTGCTGTTGTTTCTGGTGATGCCGCGTCTGCTGACCGGCTTTTCACTGCGCAGCCTGCTCGTGATCAGCCTGTTGCTGGCGTCGCTGCGCTGGTTGCTGATCGGCACGCTGGCCGAGCAGATGGCGGTGCTGGTATTTGCGCAACTGCTGCATGCGGCCAGTTTCGGCAGCTTCCATGCGACGGCCATTGCCTGGGTGCACCGGCACTTCGGCGGCGAGCACGCCGGGCAGGGGCAGGCGCTGTATGCCAGCTTCGGTTTCGGTGCCGGCTGGGCGGTGGGGGCGTCGCTGTCCGGCCTGATGTGGGAGCGGCTCGGAGCGGACAGTTATCTGATTGCGGCGGGTGCCGCGTTGCTGGGTGCGCTGCTGGCATGGAAGGCGTTGCACAGTCCTGTCGTGCCGGACTGAACGTCTGTCGGCGGGCTGTGCGCCAGATCATCCCGTGCCCCGCTGAAGCGGGTATCATGGCGCACGACGTAAACAGGGTGTTGAAAAAGCCTCTTTGAGGCTTTTTCAAGCCACCTTTGCGGCACAGGTCCGCAAAGGTGGGCACGGAAAATCAATCGCTTATCGCGTTTGATTTTGCTGACGGCTTGCTTGAGCCGTCAGCGCAGGCTGTTTTTCAACAGCCTGCTAATAATCGAATCAATCTTCTGGGGGGAATCATGAAACGCAAGGGACTGCTGGGTGTTGTTGCCCTGCTGGTGGTCTGTATCGCCGGCTATCTGCTGATGCAACGGGCCGTGGAGCAACGCTACCGTGCCTACCTCGCCAAAAGTGCTGAACAGCTCGCCGACGTCGGGCTGAGCTGGCGCCTCGACAGTTACCAGCACCGTCCTTTCGGTGCCAGGGCGGTCTACAGCCTGACCACGGCCGAACCCATCGAGGGCTTTGAGTGGCTTGACCGGCTGCGCTTTGAAAGCCTGCTGCATTTCGGTCCTCTGGTGCGTCTTGATGGTCAGTGGCGCGTTGGGTTGCTCGGTGCACGCGATACCCTGCTGGTGGATGCCCTCGGTGGTGAAGCCACGGCCATGGCGCGGACATTGTTCGGCGACCGTTCGCCGCTGGAAGGCGAGGCACTGATCGGTTTCGATGACCGCGTCGACTACGTGCTGCGCATCAATCCGGTGGCGTTCGCAGAAGGCGACGACGTGGTGCGCTTCGCCGGGCTGACGATGCGTGGCGACACGGACATGCAGACGCTGACGGGAAGCGCCTATCTCAGCGGCGGCGAGATGCACATCGATTATCGCGGAACGCAATTCTCCCTCTCGAACATCAGCGGCCAGGGCACCTTCCAGGACAGCCTCGGCAATACGCCGCTGGGGGACCTCCTGCTCGTCTTCAGCGATCTGCATCTGGCCGCCCCGATGCAGCCGCCGATCCAGATGGACTTGCACCTTCGCCAGCATTCCCGCGTGGAAAAAGGCCTGCTCGACAGCACCCTGGAAATCTGGATGGAGCAGCTTCAGTCGCCAGCGCTGGCCGACACACCGCTGGCTTCGCTGGACCGTCTGTATTTCTCGCTCGGCACGCTCGGCCTGGGCGCGGAAGGGCTGGAAGCACTCGACCCGATGCTGCGCCGCATGCAGACGCTCACTGAAGCCACCGAAGGCGACGACATGCAGGCCGCGATGGACGCCGCCCAGGCGCTGATGCCGCTGTTCGAGGACATGCTGCAACTGGTGACCCAGCGCATCCTGCAACCGGGACGTTCCGCCGTCACCGCCTCGCTGCTGGCGAGTGCGCAAGCCCGCACCCTCGCCAGCGTGCAGGCCCGTGCCGACTATGCCGGCCTGCCGCCGTCGGTGACCTCGCTGCAAGCACTGGGTGAAGTTTCGCCACAGGGCTGGTTGCGTGTCGTGGATGTCAATATTGATGCCGAACTGGACGCGGCGCTGGTTGAGCAGATGCCACCGGCCTGGCGCGAACAGGCTGGCAGCGTACTGCACGAGCGGGATGACAGGCTGGGCCTGACGCTGACACTGCATGAAGGTGGGTTGTGGCTCAATGATGAGGCGCTGCCGACAGAGCAGACGCTGGACAACCTGCAGCAACTGTTCAAGCGTGATGCCGCCGCCGGAGCGGAAGGCGACGTGGCGATGCAGTTCGGTGAGGCCAGCTCTGCCATCTCGCTGGAGATCGAAGGCTATTTCTACGAGGACGGACGCCTGCCGGCACGCAGCGAAGCGCAAAAAGTGGTGCAGGAGTTCGCCGCCGATTACGCATTGCCGGTGCGCCTGAGCCAGTACGATGCGGCGCGCGGCGTGCTTGAGCTGGCACTGATGGACCAGGGCAGCGAGGTGCTGACGCTGCGTATGCAGGCCCGTTTCCCCGGCGAGGACGATGACGGCCTGGTGTACTGGCAATGCCGCTACGTAACTGTGGACGAAAGCCGGTACGCGCTGTGGTACATGCAGAACTGCGAGACGCTGACGCCGGTGGCCGCATTCGACTGATCAGTGTTTTTCCGGCCGGCGCACGGTGGCCGTGTTCCACAACGTCTTCAGTTGCAGGATCAGCCGTGTGCCGAACCAGTACCAGAATTTTTCCCGCCAGCGCTGCCAGGGACGGCGACGCTGCCAGCGATTCGGCGCAACAGGCTGGCTTTCCCGCGCCAGCGACTGCTGCAGCGTGTGCAATTGATGGCAGAAATCACTGTCGATGATCTCCACGTTGGCTTCCAGGTTCCAGCTGCTGTTCCAGCGGTCGTAATTGAACGAACCCAGGGTGCACCAGTCATCCACCCGGGCCGCTTTCAGGTGCAGGAAACGGGGCTGGTATTCCTCTATGCGCACACCGGCCTGCAGCAGCCGCTGGTACAGGTGATGCCCGGCGTAACGCAGCACCGGATGGTCGGTGTTGCGGCCGGGCACGGTCAGGCGTACGTCGACACCGCGCCGCGCGGCGAGCAGCAGCGCCTTGTACAGTGAACGCGGCGGCAGGAAATAGGGCGTGCACAGCCAAACTTCGCGCTGCGCGCGCAGGATGTGATGCACAAAAGCACGCAGCACCGGATTATTGCGGCCACCCCGCGCAGCGCGGACCCTCGCCCAGCCTTCGCAGCGGCCGGTTTCGCTGGCGCGCGGTGGCGGGTATTTCTGCAGCCGCCAGCGCAGCGCGTCGGTGATCGGGCCGCGCCCGGCCAGCGCCCAGGCCTGCTCGAACAGCGCCGCGAAATCCGACACCACCGGGCCGCGGCAGGCGACCATGGCATCGAACCAGGCGTCGTCACCGAAGATGCGCGGGTCACTCTCGTCATTGACACAGAAACCGCCGACCCAGGCGCGCCGTCCGTCCACCAGCACCAGCTTGCGGTGATCGCGCACCAGCGCGGCGAGCGGGCGCGCCCATTGCAGCCGGTTGAAACGGCGTACAGTGATACCGGCCTGTTGCAGCCGCTGCCAGTCTTCCGTGGCCAGCTCGCGGCAGCCAATGTCGTCGAGCAGCATGCGTACGCGCACACCGTCGGCCACGCGCGTGGCCAGCACGCGCAACCATTCGTCAAACAGTGCGCCGGAGGCGCACAGGTACATTTCGATATCGATGGTTTGCGTGGCGCCCTGCATGGCCGTGCGTATGGCGGGCAGAAAACGCATGCCGCCGGCCTGCAGCGTCAGCGTGCACTGGTCGCGCCAGGGCCAGGCCAGTTGGGCGGCGGGTTCCGGATGTCGGCGGCGGTGCGGCATGGCGGGCCTTCAGCGTAGCGCGTGCAGCAGGCGCAACAGGCGCGTGCCGAACCAGAACATCAGGCTCTCGCGCACCCGGGCGAAGGGGCCACGACGGCGCCATGTCGCGTGGTCAATGTGCCTGCATTCCTGTTGCAATTGCTGGCGCAGATCGTCCAGTGCACTGCACAGCTCTTCGTCACACCATTCAATATTGGCTTCGAGATTCCAGTTGCTGTTCCAGCGATCGTAGTTGAACGAGCCCAGCGTGCACCAGTCGTCCACCCGCGCTGCCTTCATGTGAATAAAGCAGGGCTCGAATTCGTGAATCTCGACGCCGGCACGGAGCAGCCTTGCGTACAGGTGCTGGCCGGCGTAGCGAATGACCGGATGGTCCGTGCAGTCACCGCATATCAGCAGCCGCACGGTGACCCCGCGCCGGGCGGCCCGTTGCAGTGCCTTGTACAGCGGTCGCGGGGGCAGGAAGTAGGGCGTGCACAGCCAGATCTGTTCGCGGGCGCGGCCAATGCGCCGGATAAAGGTACGCAGCAACGGATTGCGCTTGCCGCCCCGCGCGGCGCTCAGGCGCGCCGACGGTGTCTGCGCCGGCACGTCGTCCTGGCTGTGAACGACATCGCGGTGCAACCGCCAGCGCAGTGCACCGTGCAGTGGGCCGTTGCCAGCCAGTGACCACACTTGCTCGCACAGTGCGAGTACGTCCTTCACCACCGGGCCTTCGCAGCACACCATCAGGTCACGCCAGGCATCGTCGCCGCAGAGGGCTGCGGCATAGTGGTCGTCCAGACCCATGCCGCCGGTCCAGGCGTACTGTTCATCAATGATGATCAGTTTGCGATGGTCGCGGATCAACGCATTGAGCGGATGCCCGAAACGCAGCGGATTGAACCAGCGCAGGGTGACGCCACTCTGGTCGAGCCGGTCACGGTCGCGGCGGCTCAGCCCGTGGCTGCCGGCATCGTCGAGCAGCACACGCACCTGCACACCGCGCGCGACGGCGTCGCGCAGTATTGCCAGCCAGTCTTCAAACAACTGGCCACTGCTGCACAGATACAGCTCGATGAGGATGCTGCGACGTGCGGCCTGCAGTTGTGCACCAATGGCCGCCAGGAAATCATCACCCCCGGGCACCAGACGTGCCGTGCACGCACTGCGCCAGGGCCAGCTCAGGCGGGCCGGGGGTGTCTGTCGCGTCATGCGTCGGCAGGCTCCGGTGTCAGGCCCAGGTGGCGGGCGTGATAGCGGAGGTGGTCATTGATGAAGCTGGCGATGAAGAAATAGCTGTGGTCGTAGTCGGCATGGCGGCGCAGGTGCAGGGTGTGGCCGTGTTCATGGCAGACCTGCTCCAGCCGCTCGGGGCGCAGCTGTTCGGTAAGAAAGTTATCGGCTAGGCCCTGGTCCACGAACAGGGGCTGTGTCGATATGCCCGAGGCCACCAGCGCGCAGGCGTCCCAGGCCTGCCAGCCGCTGCGGTCCTCGCCCAGATAGCCGCTCAGGGCCTTGATGCCCCAGGGGCAGTCCATCGGGTTCACGATCGGCGCAAAGGCGGAAACGGCATCATAGCGGCCGGGCTGTTTCAGTGCGCACACCAGCGCGCCGTGGCCGCCCATGGAGTGGCCGCTGATGGCCTCGCGGCCGTTGACCGGGAAATGGGCCCGGGTCAGCGCCGGCAGTTCGGTCGTCACGTAGTCGTACATACGATAATGCGACGCCCAGGGGGCCTCGGTGGCATTCACATAAAACCCCGCACCGGAGCCGAAATCGTAGCTGTCATGCTCGCCCGGCAGATCGGTGCCGCGCGGGCTGGTGTCCGGGCAGACGATGGCCATGCCGAGCCGTGCGGCCAGCCGTTGGGCGCCGGCCTTGGTGACAAAGTTTTCGTCCGTGCAGGTCAGGCCGGACAGCCACCAGAGCACGGGCACCGTGCCTTTTTCCGCCTGCGGCGGCAGGTAGATGGCAAAGATCATCTCGCAGTTGAGCACCTCGGAACGGTGCCTGTAGCGTTTCTGCCAGCCGCCGAAGCAGTGGTGCTGGCTGAGTAATTCCAGGCTGGTCTGGTCGCTGTGCATGGGGCCCCTCCGTCAATGCGCCTGAGCATGGCGCGTGGCGCGGCGCTCTGTCGAGCCTGCCCGCGCCGGTTTATAGAATGATTACATCCCGGCGGTGGTTTGCAGTACGTCGAGAAAATGCCGGCCTGCGTTGGACAGGCTGCGTGCCGGGTGCATGACATAGCCGAGCTGCCGCTGCGGCAGCGCCGTGGTCACCGGCAGGGCCTGCACGGCGCCGTCGAGCATGGTCGCCGGCAGCACGCTCCAGCCGAGGCCGATGGAGACCATCATATAGATGGTTTCCAGATAGTTGGTGGACATGGAGATATTCAATGTCAGCCGGTGCTCGTCGAACAGGTTTTCGACGATGCGCCGGGTAAAGGTGACCGGCGAGGGCAGGATGGCGCTGTAGCCGGTCAGCATCGCCAGCGTGACCTGCTTTTCCTGTGCCAGGGGATGTTCCGGTGCCGCCATGAACACCAGCGGGTCGTCCCAGATCACTGCGCTTTTGACGCGCGGGTCCGGCTCCGGCGGCAACGTCACCACGCCGAGCTCCAGATCGCCGTGCAGCACGCCTTCCCAGGCTTCTTCGGAATCGATGAAGTGGATGTCCAGTTGCACCTGCGGGTACTGCCGGGAAAAGCGGCGCAACACCGGCGGCAGGCGATGCAGCCCGATATGGTGGCTGGTGCCGATACGCAGCGTGCCGCTGACGTCGCCGGACAGATTGCTGATGGCGCGGACCGTGTCGTCCATGTCGCGCAGGATGCCGCGTGCCCGGGGCAGCAGGGCGCGGCCGGCCTCCGTCAGGTGGACCTGGCGGCCAATCCGGTCAAACAGCCGCGCGCCCAGTTGTTCCTCCAGCAGGGCGATGCGCTTGCTGATCGCCGGTTGCGTCAGAAACAGCGCCTCGGCGGCGGCCGAGAAGCTGCCGTGCTCGGTGACGGCCAGGAAGGCCTGCAGGCTGTGGGTGTCCATGGGTTAAGAGGTCGGACGTCTGACGTCTGACGTCTGACGCTTGAAAATACATCCCAGCCCGGACCGCCTTTCTTTTAGCGTCCGACGTCCGACGTCCGACTTCCGACCACCCCCCACCACTGCCACACCTTCCGACCACACCATCGATTCATTCCTCTCAGGAATCCTTAGGATAAATATTATGAATTGGATTTATGGATTGCAAGGCCGTATCGTGAGCCCTGATATCGCCCGCGTCCGGGCAGGGGAGAGCAGAAAAATGGTGGCCAAGACACTTTACGACAAACTCTTCGAGGCGCACGTCGTCACTCAGCGTGATGACGGTTCCGCCCTCATTTACATCGACCGTCACATTATTCACGAAGTGACCTCGCCTCAGGCGTTCGAGGGCCTGCGCCTGGCCGGGCGGGCGCCGTGGCGCGTGGGTGCGAACTTCGCCACGCTGGACCACAACGTGCCGACCACGCCGTTCAAGAGCGCAGCGGATATCGAGGACGATACCTCGCGCATTCAGGTGCAGACGCTGCAGGACAACACCCGCTCGTTCGGCATTCGCGAGTTCGGCATCGGTGACGTGCGCCAGGGCATCGTGCACGTGATGGCGCCGGAGCAGGGCGCGGTGTTGCCGGGCATGACCGTGGTCTGCGGTGATTCGCACACCTCCACCAACGGTGCGCTGGGCTGTCTCGCGCACGGCATCGGCACCAGCGAAGTGGAGCACGTGCTGGCCACCCAGTGCCTGGTGGTGAAGAAGATGAAGAACATGCAGATCCGTGTCGAGGGTGACCTCGGGCCGGGCGTCACGGCGAAAGACGTGGTGCTGCACATCATCGGCATCATCGGCACCGCCGGCGGCACCGGTTATGCGGTGGAGTTTGCCGGCAGCGCGATCCGCTCGCTGTCCATGGAAGGCCGCATGACGGTCTGCAACATGGCCATCGAAGCCGGCGCCCGTGCGGGCATGGTGGCGGTGGATGACAAGACCATCGATTACTGCAAGGGCCGTCCGTTCTCGCCCGCGGGTGAGCAATGGGATGCTGCGGTCGCATACTGGCGCACGCTGGTGTCTGACGAGGGCGCACAGTTCGATGCTGTGGTCGAGATCAACGCGGCCGACATCAAACCGCAGGTGTCCTGGGGCACTTCACCGGAGATGGTGTTGCCCGTGGATGCGACCTTGCCGGACCCGACACAGGAAAGTGATGCGGTGAAGCGCGCCGGCATGGAGCGCGCCTATGAATACATGGGCCTCACGCCGGGCATGAAGATCAGTGACATCAAGGTGGACCGGGTCTTTATCGGCTCCTGCACCAATTCGCGCATTGAAGACTTGCGTGCTGCTGCCGAGGTGGCGAAAGGCAAGAAGAAAGCTGATTCGGTCAAGCAGGTGCTGGTCGTGCCCGGCTCCGGCCTGGTGAAACAGCAGGCCGAGGAAGAAGGGCTGGATAAAGTGTTCGTCGAAGCCGGTTTTGAATGGCGCGAGCCGGGCTGTTCCATGTGCCTGGCCATGAACCCGGACCGCCTGCAACCGGGCGAGCATTGCGCCTCGACCTCGAACCGCAATTTCGAGGGCCGCCAGGGCAATGGCGGGCGTACCCACCTGGTCAGCCCGGCGATGGCCGCGGCCGCAGCGGTGGCCGGTCATTTCGTCGATATCCGCGACTGCTGAGCGAGGACACGCTGATGGACAAATTCATTACCCATACCGGCCTCGTGGCGCCGCTTGATCGCGCCAACGTGGATACCGACCAGATCATTCCGAAGCAATTCCTGAAGTCGATCAAACGCACCGGCTTTGGCCCGAACCTGTTCGACGAGTGGCGTTACCTGGATGAAGGCCAGCCTGGCCAGGACAACAGCCAGCGCCCGCTGAACAAGGACTTCGTGCTGAACCAGCCGCGCTACCAGGGCGCCAGCGTATTGCTGGCCCGTCGCAACTTCGGCTGCGGTTCCAGCCGCGAACACGCACCCTGGGCGTTGCAGGATTTTGGTTTCC
This sequence comes from Isoalcanivorax pacificus W11-5, assembly GCF_000299335.2. NCBI lineage: Bacteria > Pseudomonadati > Pseudomonadota > Gammaproteobacteria > Oceanospirillales > Alcanivoracaceae > Isoalcanivorax > Isoalcanivorax pacificus. Next base: position 1,827,042 of record NZ_CP004387.1, read on the forward strand.
GTACCGTGCTGGCACCGAGTTTTGCCGACATCTTCTTCAACAACTGCTTCAAGAACGGCATGCTGCCGATCGTGTTGCCGGAAGACGAGATCGAGACCCTGTTCCAGCAGGTGTTCGCACAGGAAGGCTATCAACTGACCGTTGACCTGGCAGAACAGGTGGTGGTGCGCCCGGACGGTGTGAAAATTCCGTTCGAGGTGGATGCCTTCCGCAAACACTGCCTGCTCAACGGCCTGGATGACATCGGCCTGACGTTGCAGGAGTCGGATGCCATTCGTGCTTACGAGGCCAGCCGTCAGCAGCGTGAGCCGTGGGTATTTGTACAATAGGAAAAGCATCACCGCGCGTCGGATGACCGGCGTGCGGTGCGAAGTGTATTGCGGAGACAAGAACGCGTGAAAAAGATTCTGATTATGGCCGGTGACGGCATCGGCCCTGAAATCGTTGCAGAAGCGGTCAAGGTGCTGGACGTGGCGAAAGCCCGCTTCGGGCTGGAGATCGAGACGGATGACGCGCTGGTAGGCGGCGCGGCGTATGACGTACACGGTGATCCGTTGCCGGAGGTGTCGCTGGAGAAAGCGCGCGCGGCGGATGCGATCCTGTTCGGCAGTATCGGTGGACCGAAGTGGGACCAGATCGAGCGTGACAAGCGCCCGGAGCGCGGCCTGCTGCGCCTGCGCTCTTCGCTGGGCCTGTTCGCCAACCTGCGCCCGGCGATCCTGTTTCCGCAGCTGGCGGATGCCTCCAGCCTGAAGCCGGAAGTGGTCAGCGGGCTGGATATCCTGATCGTGCGTGAGCTGACCGGGGGGATCTATTTCGGCCAGCCGCGTGGCATCCGTGAAGAAAACGGCGAGCGCGTTGGCTTCAATACCGATGTGTACAGCGAAAGCGAAATCCGCCGCATCGGCAAGGTGGCCTTCGAGCTGGCCATGGCGCGCGGCAAGCGCCTGTGCTCGGTGGACAAGGCCAACGTGCTGGAAGTGACCGAGCTGTGGAAAGAAGTGATCACGGAGATGGCGAAAGACTACCCGGAAGTGGACGTCTCGCATCTGTACGTGGACAACGCGGCCATGCAACTGGTGCGCACGCCGAAGCAGTTTGACGTGCTGGTGACCGGCAACCTGTTCGGTGACATTCTCTCCGACCAGGCCGCCATGCTGACCGGCTCCATCGGCATGCTGCCGTCGGCATCGCTGGACGTGAACCGCAAGGGCATGTACGAACCGTGCCACGGCTCGGCGCCGGATATTGCCGGGCAGGGTATCGCCAATCCGCTGGCGACGATCCTGTCACTGGCCATGCTGCTGCGCTACAGCCTGGATCGTGGCGACGTGGCCGATGCGATCGAAAAAGCGGTGGAGCAGGTGCTCGAAGACGGGCTGCGCACCGCCGATATCTACACCGATGGCTGCCGCAAGGTGGGCACCACTGAAATGGGTGACGCCGTTGCCGCTGCCCTGCGCGGCTAACAGTGCGCGGCCAGGCAGACATCGAAGGCCCGCTGCGCGCGGGCGAACGCCGCGATGGCAATGAGGCGAACGCGGCTTCAGACGGGAGAACATGAATGAGCAAGAGAGTCGGTTTTGTCGGCTGGCGCGGCATGGTGGGTTCTGTGCTGATGGAACGCATGCGCGCCGAAAATGATTTCCGCGACATCGAGCCGGTGTTTTTCTCCACCTCGCAGGTCGGTGAAGCCGGCCCGGACGTGGGCAAGGATATCCCGGCGCTGAAAGACGCCAACAGCATTGATGAGTTGAAGGCGCTGGACGTGATCGTCACCTGCCAGGGCGGCGACTACACCAACGAGGTATTCCCGAAGCTGCGCGAGGCAGGCTGGGACGGCTACTGGATCGATGCCGCCTCTGCGCTGCGCATGAAAGACGACGCCGTGATCGTGCTCGATCCGGTCAACCGTCGCGTGATCGACGAAGCGCTGCAAAACGGCGTGAAAAACTACGTGGGCGGCAACTGCACCGTGAGCCTGATGCTGATGGCGCTCGGTGGCCTGTTCAACGCCGGCCTGGTGGAGTGGGCCAGCGCCCAGACCTACCAGGCCGCCTCCGGTGCCGGCGCGCAGAACATGCGCGAACTGCTGGCGCAGATGGGCAAGCTGCACGCCGACGTGGCCGGCCTGCTGGCCGATCCGCGCAGCGCCATCCTGGATATCGACCGGGTGGTGGCCGAGACCATGCGTGGTGACCAGTTGCCGAAAGACAACTTCGGCCACGCCTTGGCCGGCTCGCTGCTGCCCTGGATCGACAAGCAGCTGGACAACGGCCAGAGCAAAGAAGAATGGAAGGCCCAGGCCGAAACCAACAAGATTCTCGGCCGTGACGGCAACCCGATCCCGATGGATGGTACCTGCGTGCGCATCGGCGCCATGCGCTGCCACAGCCAGGCGCTGACGCTGAAGTTGACCAAAGACGTGCCGATGGACGAGATCAACGATATCATCGCCAGCGCCAATGACTGGGTGAAGGTGGTGCCCAACGAGCGCGAGGTCACCCTGCGCGAACTGACCCCGACAGCGGTCACTGGCACCCTGACGGTTCCCGTGGGGCGGCTGCGCAAGCTGAACATGGGGCCGCAGTATTTGAATGCCTTCACGGTCGGCGACCAGCTGCTGTGGGGGGCCGCCGAGCCGCTGCGCCGTATGCTGCGCATCCTGCTTGAGTCCTGATACGGACCAGAAGGGATTGATGCAAAACAAATGTGATGTTGTTGTCGTGGGTGCCACCGGCCTGGTCGGTGGCACCCTGCTTGAGCTGCTCGGCGAGAGCGATCTGCCACTGGGCGACGTCAGCCTGCTGGCGACCGAAGAATCCGCCGGCAAGCGTCTGAATGTGGGCGGCCGCCATGTGGCGGTGCGCCCGCTGTCTGAATTCGATTTTTCCACCGTGCAACTGGCGTTTTTCGCCGTGCCCGAGGCCGTTGCGGCGGAATACGCTCCGCGTGCGGCCGAAGCCGGTGCGATCGTCATTGATTGCAGCGGTGCCTTTGCTGCCGAGCAGGATATTCCGGTGATCGTGCCGGAAGTGAATGCGGAGATGCTGGCGGATTTTCGCGAGCGCGGCATCATTGCCAGCCCGTCGCCGGGCGCGATCCAGTTGTCGATGGTGTTGAAGCCGCTGCTGGATGCCGCCGGACTGCAACAGGTGCACGTTACCCTGTGCGAACCGGTGTCCGCATCCGGACGCGAAGGCGTGGATGAACTGGCACGGCAGACGGCGCGCCTGATGAACGGCCAGGGCATTGAGGTGGATGGTCTGTATGGCCGCCAGATCGCTTTCAATATGCTGCCGCTGGTCGGCGAACAGCTCGGCAGCGGCGCCTCCCGCGCCGAAGTGCGGCTGGCGCTGGAAACCATGCGCCTGCTCGGCGACCCGGCGTTGCGTGTCAATGCCACGGCGGTGCGTGTGCCGGTGTTTTTTGGCACGGCATTGACCGTGGCACTGGAAACCGTGCAGCCGATGGACGTGGCTCAGGCGGCGTCTCTGCTGGCCGGCGTGCCGGGCCTGGCGGCGGTGGACGAAGAGGGCGGTTATGCCAGCGCGATCACCGAGGCGGTGGGGGATGACCGGGTCTGGGTCAGCCGGCTGCGGCCGGACCTGTCCCGCGAGCAGGGCCTGAACCTTTGTCTGGTCACCGACAACCTGCGCAAGGGTGCGGCGCTGAACTGTGTACAAATTGCCCAGTTATTGATAAAAGACCATCTGTGATGAATACTTACTGGCGTTATGTGACATAGTTTCTAGGTTCCGGCTTCGCTTTTGGGGCAGAATCCGGAACCATCGGGTGGTCTGTTTTGACCCTGTCCGGCCCCCGGCGGGCGCCCCGCAGCGGACGCGTTGCGGCAGGAGACATAAAAAATAATCAGGATTCAACCATGGTGCGAAGACTCATGTTGAGAGGAATGGGGATCAGTATCACTGCCTGGGCGCTGTGTGTGCCCGGCCTGGCCGCCGCTCTGGGGGTGGGCGAGTATGAGCTGCATTCCTATCTGAACGAGCCGCTGAACATGGAAGTGTCCCTGACTGATCTCAGGGACCTGACCGAAGAGGAACTGCTGGTCAACCTGGCGGCGGACAAAGACTTCGAACGCGCCGGAGTCGAACGGCAGGCCATGCATGCCGACCTGCGCTTCAATATAGACCTGCGCCCGGACGGCACCGGCGTGGTGACCATCACCACCCGGCAGCCGGTACGCGAGCCCTACGTCAGCTTCCTGGTGGAGTACCTCTGGCCCACCGGTCGCCTGCTGCGCGAATACACCGTATTGCTTGACCCACCCAGCTACGCGGCCGGTTTCAACGAACCGGTGGCGCCGGCGCGCCAGCAACAGCCGCAAAGCGCGCCGCAGCCGCCGGCGCAACAGCCTGCCAGACAGGCCACCCGGCCGCTGGCCACCGCCGATGCCCCGGCACCCTCTGCACCGTCCACCTACCGGCCCGCTGACAGCAGCGGGCCGCGCCGTACCCATACCGTGCGTGCCGATGAAACCCTGTGGCGCATTGCCTCGCAGAACCGGCCCACCGGCAGTGTGTCGGTGCAGCAGATGATGGTGGTGATCCAGCAGATGAACCAGGACGCGTTCATCAATGGCAACGTGAACCTGGTGCGCGAAGGCGCCGTGTTGCGCCTGCCCAGCGAGCAGGAAGTGCGCGAGATTTCCACCCGCGATGCCATTGCCCGGGTTGCCGAGCAGAACCGCCAGTGGCGGGAGATGCTGCAGGCCCGTGGCCTGGATACACCGTCCCGGCAACCGCTGGACGGCACGCCACGTACCATCGAGGGCGGTGTTGCCGGCACCGGGCAGGACAGTGGCCGCGTGACCCTGGTGGCGCCGGATTCCGCATCCGGTGAAGGCCGTGGTGCCGGCAGCAGTTCCGCTGGCCGCAGCGGTGGCACCGCCAGCGGCGATACCTCCGCATTACAGAATGAACTGGCGATCCGTGACGAGAACCTGGATCGCCTGCGTCGCGAAAACAGTGAACTGGGCAGCCGCCTGGATGACCTGGAAGCCCAGGTCAACACGGGCGAACAACTGCTGAAACTGCGCAACGACCAGATTACCCGCCTGCAGGAAGAACTGCGTCGCCTGCAGGAAGAGCGTGGCGTGGCCGTGACCGACGAGAGCCTGCTGCAACCCGTCCCGGCGCTGGAAGGTGCTGAGGACGACAACGCCGCCGCACCGGCGACCGGCGATGCCACCGACGACGACCAGATCGCTGCGGCGCCTGCCCAGCCGGACGATGGCGCCCCGGGTGCCCGGAACGACACCGCCGAAGGTGACGAGCCGGCCAGCAACGACACCGCTACGGCCACCCCGGCCCCGGCCGAGCGTCAGGCGCCACCGCCGCCACGCGTCACGCCGCCCCCGGCGCCAGAGCCGTCGCTGCTGGACAAACTGCTGAACAATCCGCTGATTCTTGGCGCTGTCGCGCTGGTGCTGGCGCTGCTGGCCCTGCTGGTGGTGCGCCGCCGCAAGGCAGGCGCCGACACAGAGGCCGCTGACGACGAGACCGAAGCCTTCGCCGACGACGATGACTTTGGCGATGACGATGATTTCCTGCCGGCCATCGGTGATGACGACGATGACCTGCCGTTGATGGCGGACGAGGACGATCAGGCCGCACCGGCACAGGACCCGCTGGAGCAGGTTGATGTGTTCATGGCCTACGGCCAGTACCCGCAGGCGCTGGGCCACCTGCGCAGCGCCATCAACGCCGAACCGGGCCGCATCGACCTGAAGAAACGCCTGCTGGACGTGCTGGCGGAAAGCAATGACAAGCCGGGCTTCGACCAGGAAGCCACCAAGCTGACCGGGCTCAATGACGAGCTTGACGGCCACATTGCGGCGCTGCGTCCGCGTCTGGCCGGCGCGTCGCAGGACACCGAGGAAGAACTGTCGTTCGATGATCTGGCCATGGACCTCAGCGAGCCCGCCAGCACGGCGCCGGCTGCCGGCCTGGCGGATGATGACGATGAACAGGCACTGGATTTCAGCGCTGACCTGTCCGGCAACCGCCCGGCCGGGGCAGCAGCAGAAGACAGCTTCAGCCTGGACGATGATGACCTGGGCGATTTCGAACTGACGCTGCCGGAAGCCGAGCCGGCGCTGTCCGCTGATGACGACAGCCTGTCGTTCTCGCTCGACGATGAGACCCCGGCTGCCGCAGACAACCGCTACAGCCTCAATGGCGATGATGACGGCCTGTCCGACGAAGAAGTGTCCGCCGCGCTGAGCGCTGACCCGGTGCTGGAACTCGACAGCAACCTGGGCACGCTCGACAGCGACGACAGCATGGATTTCGGCGAGCTGAAGCTGGACGACGTCAGTGATGAATTTGCCGGCACCGGCAGTGACAGCGTGACCGAGGAAAGCCTCGACCTGTCGCTGGATGATCTGTCGCTGGACGACCTGGACACTGGCAGCGATATGGCCGAGGCCGAAGACGACGCGCTGACCCTGTCCCTGGACGAAGACGACCTGGGCGACGAGCTGTCGCTGGATGACACGCTGTCCGTGGATGAGACCCCGACCGGCACACCGGTGTCGATGCCGGCCGCCGCGCCGGCGGTGGCCGATGACGCCGGCCTGGGTGACGACGACGATTTCGATTTCCTGGGCGAAACCGACGAGAACGCCACCAAGCTGGACCTGGCCCGTGCCTATATCGACATGGGTGATACCGAAGGCGCGCGCGACATCCTCAATGAGGTTGTCGCCGAGGGCAACGACCAGCAACAGGCGGAAGCCCGGGACCTGCTCAGCCAGGTAGGCTGACCCGCAGGGCCGCAACGCACAATGCAACAGGGCAGGGGCGGCGCCGGTATCGGCGCCGCCCTTTGCCGTTCTACGCAGAACGCCAAAGCAGGACAGGACTGATCAGAACATGGCACGTATCGCGCTGGGCGTGGAATACGACGGCAGCCGTTACCACGGCTGGCAGACCCAACAGGTGGGCATCCGCACGGTACAGACCGAGGTAGAGCGCGCACTCGCGAAAGTCGCCAACCATCCGGTCAGCGTGTCCTGCGCTGGCCGTACCGATTCCGGTGTGCATGCCACTGGCCAGGTCATCCATTTCGATACGGACGCCGAGCGCAGCGAGCGCGGCTGGGTGTACGGCGCCAACAGCGCCTTGCCGGCGGACATCGCGATCCGCTGGGCAAAGCCGGTCAGCACTGAATTCCACGCCCGGTTCGGGGCCGTGGCACGCCGCTACCGCTATGTGATCTACAACCACAGGATCCGGCCGGCCCTGTACAACCGCCAGCTGACCTGGAACTACCGGCCGCTGGATATCGAACGCATGCGGCAGGCGCTGCCGGCGCTGCGCGGCACACACGATTTCACCTCCTATCGCGGCATTCACTGCCAGGCAAAGTCGCCGGTGAAGACGCTGCATCATCTCGAGCTGTTCCAGCGCGAACAGCTGATCGTGCTAGAGGCCGAGGCGAACGCCTTTCTCATGCACATGGTGCGCAACATCGCCGGTGTGCTGATGGCGATTGGTACCGGCAAGGCCGAACCCGGCTGGGCGGGGGAGGTGCTGGCCGCGCGTGACCGCCGCCTGGGCGGGGTGACCGCACCGCCGTACGGGCTGTATCTGGTGGGCGTGCGCTATGACCCGGTGTTCGAGTTGCCGGACGAACCACTCGGGCCGCAGTGGCTGCCGGGCGAGCTGTCTGCCTGGCGCTGACATGCTGGCAGTGTGAGGCCCTGCGCGGCGACCGGATTTTTTGCTACCATGCCTGTTCACGCCTGAAACACTGACGCCGCCGCGACGCTGCGGCCTGCACTATCCGCTTCCCGGACCAGGAGACTTTCGTTGCGCACCCGCGTGAAGATATGCGGTATTACTCGCCCGGAAGACGGCCAGATGGCCGCCCGTGCCGGGGCCGATGCCATCGGGCTGGTGTTCTATGCACCCAGCCCCCGCAGCGTGCAACCGGCGCAGGCAGCGGCGATCTGTGCCGCGCTGCCGGCGTTTGTCACCAGCACCGGGCTGTTCGTGGACGCCCCGGCGGAGACCGTGCGTGCCACCCTGGACAGCGTGCCGCTGGACCTGCTGCAGTTTCACGGCGATGAATCACCGGCCTATTGCGCGTCGTTCGGGCGGCCCTGGATCAAGGCCCTGCGCGTGCGCGACGGCATGGATCTGATCCAGGAGGCTGCTCGGTATGCCGGCGCCCGCGCGTTGCTGCTGGACACCTATGTGCCGGGCCTGCCGGGCGGCACCGGCGAGCGGTTCGACTGGGCGCTGATCCCGTCGTCGTTGCCATTGCCGGTGGTGCTGGCCGGCGGGCTGGATGCCGGCAATGTGGCGCAGGCGGTGCAGCAGGTACGGCCCTGGGCCGTGGATGTGAGCGGGGGCGTGGAAGCGCACGATCCTGATACAGGCAAGCGATTGCCGGGAATCAAGTCAGCGGACGCCGTGGCGGCGCTGATGCAGCAATTGGCGCAGTGCTGACGGTGTCAGCCTGACGACCAGGGGCCGGCGGACTCGACCGGCGGCCCGAGTCAACCGTGAGGAGTTGAAGGTGTCTGAACGTCCTGATTACGCAGCCTTCCCCGACGCCCGGGGGCATTTTGGTGCCTACGGCGGCCGCTTCGTCTCAGAAACCCTGATGGCGGCGCTGGAAGAACTGGAATCCGTTTACCTGTCACTGCGCAATGACCCGGCCTTTCTGGCCGAGTTTGACCGCGACCTGGCCAATTATGTGGGCCGCCCTTCACCCTTGTACCTGGCCGAGCGATGGACCCGTGAGCTGGGTGGCGCGCAGATCTTCCTCAAGCGCGAAGACCTCAACCACACCGGCTCGCACAAAGTGAACAACACCATTGGCCAGGCGCTGCTCGCCAAGCGCATGGGCAAGCCGCGCGTGATCGCCGAAACCGGCGCCGGGCAGCATGGTGTGGCCACCGCGACGGTGGCGGCACGTCTGGGCCTGCAATGCCAGGTGTACATGGGTGCTGAAGACGTGGAGCGGCAAAAGCTCAACGTCTACCGCATGAAGCTGCTGGGTGCGGAAGTGATTCCGGTGACCTCCGGTTCCGCCACGCTGAAAGACGCCATGAACGAGGCGATGCGCGACTGGGTCACGAACGTCGACAATACGTTCTACATCATTGGCACCGTGGCCGGCCCGCACCCGTACCCGATGATGGTGCGTGATTTCCACCGGGTGATCGGCCGCGAAGCGCGCGCGCAGCATCTGGAACAGACCGGTCGCCTGCCGGATGCGCTGGTTGCCTGTGTCGGTGGCGGCTCCAATGCCATTGGCCTGTTCCACCCGTTCCTGGAAGACGAAAGCGTCGCTTTCTATGGCGTTGAAGCCGGTGGCGATGGCGTCGAGACGGGCCGTCACGCAGCGCCGCTGGCCGCTGGCCGCCCCGGTGTGCTGCACGGCAACCGCACCTACCTGATGGAAGATGCCGACGGCCAGATCATCGAAACGCATTCGATTTCCGCCGGCCTGGATTATCCCGGCGTCGGCCCGGAACACGCCTGGTTGAAGGATATCGGCCGCGCCAACTATGTATCGGTGACCGATACCGAAACCCTGGCGGCGTTCCGTGAACTGACGCTGGTGGAAGGCATCATGCCGGCACTGGAGTCCGCCCATGCGCTCGCCTATGCGCGCAAGCTGGCGCCGACGCTGGGCAAGGACCAGAGCATCATCGTCAATCTCTCCGGCCGTGGCGACAAAGACATTCACACTGTCGCCGCGCTCGATGGCATGAAAGTGTAAGGAGCGGTCGTGAGTCGTATAGCAAGCTGTTTTGAAGCACTGGCAGCCCAGGGCCGTAAAGCGCTGATCCCGTTTGTCACCGCCGGTGACCCGCAACCGTCCGTGACGGTGCCGCTGATGCATGCCATGGTCGAGGCCGGTGCTGACGTGATCGAACTGGGCATGCCGTTCTCTGATCCGATGGCCGACGGCCCGGTGATCCAGCTCGCCTGCGAGCGGTCACTGGCTGCCGGCACCACGCTGGAAAAAGTGCTGGCGATGGTGGCCGAGTTCCGCCGCCAGGACGACCGTACGCCGGTGGTGCTGATGGGCTACCTGAACCCGGTCGAGGCGATGGGTTACGAGACATTCGCCGCACGCGCCAGCGAAGCCGGCGTGGACGGCGTGCTGCTGGTGGACCTGCCGCCGGAAGAAACCGAACTGGTTGGCCCGCTGTTCCGCGCGCGCGGCCTGGACCAGGTGTTCCTGCTGGCACCGACCACCACCGAGGCACGCATGGCGCGCATCGCCGAGGCGGGCACTGGCTACCTCTACTATGTGTCGCTGAAGGGCGTGACCGGCTCGGCGACGCTGAATGTGGAGGAGGTGGCGGCCAAGGTGGAAACAATTCGCAAACATGCCAGATTGCCCATCGGGGTGGGCTTTGGTATCAAGGACGCAGCATCGGCCCGTGCCATTTCACGGGTGGCGGATGGCGTCGTGGTGGGCAGCGCGCTGGTACAGCGCATTGCTGATCATGCCGGCCAGCCGGACCAGATTCCGACACAGGTGGCCGCCTTGCTGGCCGAGATGCGCGCCGCCATGGACAAGAGCGACTGAGCATGAGCAGTAATAGCTGGCTGGAGAAAATTCTACCGGCCATTCGCCGCAACGACGGCGAAGACCGTAAATCCACCGTGCCGGAAGGCCTGTGGCGCAAGTGCCCCCGCTGTGACGGCGTGCTGTACCTGCCGGAACTGGAGCGCAACATGGATGTGTGTCCCAAGTGTGGACACCATATGCGGCTCAGGGCGCGCCGCCGGTTGAAGCTGTTCCTCGACGAAGGTGCGCAGGTGGAAATCGGTAACGACCTGGTGCCGGTGGACCGCCTGAAGTTCAAGGACTCGAAAAAGTACAAGGACCGCCTCACCGCCGCGCAGAAAGACACCGGCGAAGACGATGCGCTGATCGTGCTGCGCGGCAAGCTGCGCGACCTGCCGCTGGTGGCCTGTGCGTTCGAATTCAGTTTCATGGGTGGCTCCATGGGCTCGGTGGTCGGCGCGCGCTTTGTGCGCGCGGTGGACGTCTGTCTGGAGCGCAACATCCCGTTGGTGTGCTTCGCTGCCAGTGGCGGGGCGCGGATGCAGGAAGCCCTGTTCTCGCTGATGCAGATGGCCAAGACCAGTGCCGCACTGCAGCGCATGCGCGAAGCCGGGCTGCCGTTCATTTCCGTGCTGACCGATCCTGTCTACGGCGGGGTGTCTGCATCGCTGGCCATGCTGGGTGATGTGAACGTGGCCGAGCCGAACGCCCTGATCGGTTTTGCCGGCCCGCGCGTGATCGAACAGACCGTGCGGCAGAAATTGCCGGAAGGTTTCCAGCGCAGCGAATTCCTGCTGGAACACGGCGCCATCGACATGATCGTGCACCGGCACGAGATGCGGGACACCCTGCATCGGTTGCTGGCCAGCATGATGCATGCGCCGATGGCGGAGCAGGCGGCAAGCTAAAGCCTGTGAGGTGCGTCAGATGTCCGGGGCGGGGCATCTGACGCCCTGCCACTCCCGCACCCGTCCCATCCCCGGTATCATGCCGCCCATCCAACACATCCCGTGGCAGTGGCAATGGCATCCTCCCTGGCCGACTGGCTGAGCTATATCGAATCCCTGCATCCCCGTGACATGGAACTGGGGCTGGCGCGTGTCGCGCAGGTGGCCCGGCGGCTGCAACTGTTGCCGTGGGCGGGCCGGGTCGTGACGGTGGCCGGCACCAACGGCAAGGGGTCGACGGTGGCGCTGCTGGATCATCTTGCCCGTGCCGGCGGCTGGCACACGGCGGTGTACACCTCGCCGCATATCCTGCGATTCAATGAACGGGTGCGCCTGGATGGCGTCGAAGTGACGGACGAGGCGCTGGTGGCGGCCTTTGTGCAGGTCGAGGCCGCGCGCGAGGCAGAGCAGGTGCCGCTGACCTATTTCGAATTCACCACACTGGCTGCGCTGTGTGTGTTTCGCGCCGCCGCGCCGGACCTGCTGATTCTGGAAGTCGGGTTGGGCGGCCGCCTGGATGCCGTGAACATCATCGATGCGGACGTGGCCGTGATCACCTCGGTCGGGCTGGACCACACCGACTGGCTGGGCGACACCCGCGACGCCATCGCCACCGAGAAAGCGGGGATTCGACGCACCGGGCGGCCGCTGCTGTATGGCGAAGAGGACATGCCGCCGGTGGTGGCGACACTGGCCGAACAGGACCGGGTGCCGTTGCTGCGCGGCGGGCGCGATTTTGGCAGCGATGCGCGTGGCCTGTTCTGGCAGGGCAGTGGCCCGCAGCCATTGCCGCCGGTGTCGCTGGGTGAAGACAATCTGGCCACGGCCGCGCAGGCACTGGCGCTGCTGGGACAGCCTCCGGCCCCGGCACACCTGGCGACGGCCGCGACACTGCAACTGGCGGGCCGCTGCCAGCATCTGCTGCGGCAGGGCGTGGACTGGTATCTGGACGTGGGCCATAACCGCGAAGCGCTGGCCCGCTTTTTGCGCCGTGCACCGGCAGCGCGAGGTGGCCGTACCCTGGCAGTGTGCGCCATGCTCGGCGACAAGCCGGTGGCGGCGCTGGCACCGTTTGCCCCGGTGGTAGAACAATGGTGGCTGGCCGACCTGGACGGTTACCGTGCCGGCACGGCCGCCCGGCTGGCCGACGCCCTGCCGGGCGCAGCGGTAAGCTGCCACGCCAGCGTGGCTGACGCTGTGCGGGCGGCGCGCAACACGGCCGGCCCCGGTGACCGGGTGCTGGTATTCGGTTCCTTCTATACTGTGGCGGATGCCCAGACGGTACTCATGGCCGAGGTGACAGGTGGATAAACAGCTCAAGCAACGCATCATCGGTGGTCTGCTCCTGCTGTTGCTGGCAGCCATCATCACACCGCTGTTGTTGCGCACGCCGGAAGAGGTGCGCGTGGCCCTGGACATGAGCATTCCGCCGCCGCCCACCTTGCCACAGATGGCGATCGAGCCGGTGGTGGATCAGGCCGAGCAGGAGATGGCCCTGGCCGAGATCGAACAGGATCGCGATACCGTGCGCCGGGCAGGCGAGGACTATGACCAGCGCGAGCGGGATGCCGGGGCGCCTGCAGCGCAGCCGGTGACAGAGGTTCCTGCGCAGGCGCCGCCCGCCGTCACCGAAGCACCCGCCGCGCGTCAGGACCCGCCGCCGTTGACAGGCTGGGCGGTGCAGGTGGGCAGCTACAGCAGCGCCGACAGCGCTGGCGGCCAGGCGCAGCAATTGCGTGATGCCGGCTACCGCGCCTTCACCCGCACGGTGGAGCAGGGTGGGCAGACATTGCACCGGGTGTTTGCCGGCCCTGAGCTTGACCGCGATGCTGCGGTGGCGCTGCGTGAAAGACTGGCCAGCGACGCCGACCTGCGTTTGCAGGGGCTGGTGGTGTCGCTGGCGCCCTGACGGCCAGGGCGGACATGGCAGATCAGCCACGCCGTCAGCACAGGCGGTTTATCGCATTGATTGGCTCACGCCGGTGGAACAGAGCACAGGCGCTCTGCTACCATGCGCGTCCTCATCCTGTGGTGCGGATATGAACCTCGCAGACGGCGCGATCCTGTTCATTATTGCCGTGTCGGCGCTGATCAGTGTCCGGCGCGGGTTCATGCGCGAAGCCTTTTCCCTGGTCACCTGGGTGGCCGCCTTTGTTGTTGCCCGGCTGTTCGGCCCTGGCCTTGAAGTCATGCTGGAAGCCTCCATTGAGACGCCCAGTGTGCGCATGGCGGTGGCGTTCGGGTTGTTGTTCGCCGGCACACTGATTGTCGGCGCCCTGATCAGCCACCTGCTGGGTGAGTTGATCCGGGTCACCGGACTCAGCGGCACCGACCGTCTGCTGGGGATGGTGTTCGGTGCAGTACGCGGTATCGTGCTGGTGATCGTGCTGGTGGTCCTGGCCGCGCCGATCTTCACCGACGATGCCTGGTGGCAGCAGTCAGTGCTGGTGCCGCAGTTTGCAATGATGGAAGACTGGTCACGACAGGTGGCCGGAGAATTTATAGCGTTCGTCCTGAATGTTGGCAGTCAACCCTAACGTAACGAGGAACCGAGCATGTGCGGCATAGTGGGCATAGTCGGGCACTCCAATGTGAACCAGAGCATCTATGATGCCCTGACCGTTCTCCAGCATCGTGGCCAGGATGCCGCGGGTATCGTCACCTGCGATGGAGACCGCCTGTTCCTGCGCAAGGACAACGGCATGGTGCGTGACGTGTTCCGGACCCGGCACATGCGTCGCCTGGTCGGCAACATGGGCATCGGCCATGTGCGCTATCCCACGGCGGGCAGTTCCAGTTCGGCGGAGGCGCAGCCGTTCTACGTCAACTCGCCATACGGCATCACGCTGGCCCACAACGGCAACCTGACCAACTCTGCCGCGCTGGCCGAGGACATCTTCCGTGCCGATTTGCGCCACATCAACACCACATCGGATTCCGAAGTGCTGCTGAATGTGTTCGCGCATGAGCTGCAGACCCTGGGCAAGCTGATGCCGCAACCGGAAGACATCTTCTCCGCCGTGCGCCGCGTGCATGAGCGCGTCGAAGGCGCCTACGCCGTGGTGGCGATGATCACCGGCTATGGCATCCTCGCGTTTCGCGATCCGTACGGCGTGCGTCCGGTGTGTTTCGGCAAGCGCGAAACCGACAAGGGCACTGAATACATGGTGGCCTCCGAGAGCGTGGCCCTGTCCGGGCTGGGCTTCCATCTGGAGCGCGACCTGGCACCGGGCGAGGCGATCTACATCACCTCCCAGGGTGAGATCTTCACCCAGCAGTGCGCCGACAATCCGCGCCTGAACCCCTGCATTTTCGAACACGTCTACCTGGCGCGGCCGGATTCCATCATTGATGACATTTCCGTCTACAAGGCGCGCCTGCGCATGGGCGAGAAACTGGCGGAGAAACTGCTGCGCGAATGGCCGGACCACGACATCGACGTGGTGATCCCGATCCCGGACACCAGCCGCACTTCGGCGCTGCAACTGGCCAACACGCTGGATGTGAAATTCCGCGAAGGCTTCATCAAAAACCGCTACATCGGCCGTACCTTCATCATGCCGGGCCAGCAGCAGCGCAAGAAATCCGTGCGCCAGAAGCTCAACGCCATCGAGCTGGAGTTCTCCGGCAAAAACGTGTTGCTGGTGGACGATTCCATCGTGCGCGGTACCACCTGCAACGAGATCATCCAGATGGCCCGCGAGGCCGGCGCCAACAAGGTGTACTTTGCCTCCGCCGCGCCGCCGGTGCAGTTCCCGAACGTGTACGGTATCGACATGCCGGCCGCCAACGAGCTGATTGCCCACGGCCGCAGCGTGGAAGAGATCTGCGCACTGATCGGCGCCGACAAGCTGATCTACCAGGATCTGCAGGACCTGGTCGATGCCTGTCGCGAGGGCAACCCGGCCATCGAGCAGTTCGAGTGCTCGGTATTTGACGGCAACTACGTGGCAGGCAATATTAGCCGGGACTATCTCGACTACCTTGAGCGCCTGCGCAACGATGCCTCCAAGCACAAGCGTGACCGCGAGCGCGCCGCCGCACTGGCTGAAAACGGTATCATCGATCTGCATAACGCGGAGTAGCCGTACCACGGACAGCGCATCACTGAGAGAAAGGAACAGCAGGCATGAGTGAACGGCAGTTGCCGGACGATCTGAGTATAGAAACCCTCGCCATCCGTGCCGCCGAGTTGCGCACCGGCGAGATGACCCACTCAGAGCCGCTGTTCCTGACCTCCAGCTTCGTCTACGAGAACGCGGCGCAGGCCGCCGCGCGCTTCGCCGGCGACGAGCCGGGCAACGTCTATTCGCGCTTCACCAACCCGACCGTGTCGATCTTCGAGCAGCGCCTGGCGGCGATGGAAGGCGGCGAGCGCTGCGTGGCGTTCGCCTCCGGCATGGCGGCGATCACCTCCACTTTTCTGGCACTGCTGAAACCGGGTGATCACATCGTCAGTTCGCGCGGCGTGTTCGGCACCACCAATGTGGTCTATGAAAAGTACCTGAAGAAATTCGGTATCGAGACGACGCTGGTGGACCTGACCGATCTCGACGCCTGGCGTGCCGCCGTGCGGCCGGAAACCCGTTTCCTGTACCTGGAAACGCCGTCCAATCCGCTGGCCGAGGTGGGCGATATCCGCGCGCTGGCCGAACTGGCCCACGCCCATGACGCGCAACTGATCGTCGACAACTGCTTCTGCTCACCGGCACTGCAACAGCCGCTGGCGCTGGGCGCGGACCTGGTCATCCACAGCGCGACCAAGTACCTCGACGGCCAGGGCCGTTGCCTGGGTGGCGCGGTGGTGGGCCCGAAGACGACACTGGACGATATCTACGGCTTCCTGCGCTCCACCGGCGCCACCATGAGCGCCTTCAATGCCTGGGTGTTCATCAAGGGGCTGGAAACCCTGTCCCTGCGCATGAAAGCGCACTCGGACAATGCCCAGGCGCTGGCCGACTGGCTGGTACAGCGGCCGGGCATTGCCCGGGTGCATTACGCCGGCCTCAAGGACCACCCGCAACATGCGCTGGCGAAGCAGCAGCAGAGTGGCTTCGGCGGTGTGCTGTCCATCGAGGTGGAAGACAGCGCCGGTGCACGCGACCGGCAGGCGGCTTGGCGCTTTATCGATGCCACCCGGCTGGTGTCGATTACCGCCAACCTGGGCGATGTGAAAACCACCATCACCCATCCGGCCACGACCACCCATGGCCGGGTCAGCGCGGAAGAAAAACAGCGCTCGGGCATCACCGAAAACCTGATCCGCATTGCGGTCGGCCTGGAAGGCCTGGCCGACCTGAAAGCCGACATGGCCCGTGGGATTACCGCACTCGGCCATTTGGTGCGCTGATGGAAAAGGTGCAGCGTGCGCTGGCCCGGGTCGGCAAGGTGGTGCTGGGCAAGAACGACCAGATTCGTCTGGCGGTGGCGTGCCTGCTGGCGCGCGGCCATCTGCTGATCGAAGACCTGCCCGGCATGGGCAAGACCACCCTGGCGCACGCCCTGGCGCGGATTTTCTCGCTCGACTATCAACGGGTGCAGTTCACCAGCGACATGCTGCCGGCGGATATTCTCGGTGTGTCGCTGTTCAACGCCGACACGCGCGAATTCGTGCTGCGCAAGGGGCCGGTGTTCACCCAGCTTCTGCTGGCTGACGAAATCAACCGGGCCACGCCAAAAACCCAGAGTGCGCTGCTGGAAGCGATGGAAGAGCGTCAGGTGACACTGGATGGCGATACCTATCCATTGCCGCTGCCGTTCTTCGTGGTTGCCACACAGAACCCGGTGGAGCAGGGCGGTACCTTTCCCTTGCCGGAATCCCAGCTTGACCGTTTCCTGATGCGCATCAGCCTCGGCTACCCGTCACCGGAAGCGGAACTGGCGCTGCTGGCCGCCGGCGACCTGCGCGCCGAAGCGCTGGATCTGACCCCCGCACTGACCGTGGACGAACTGCAACAGGTCATGCAGGCGGTGGAACAGGTACACGCCTCGGCAGACCTGCTCGGTTACCTGCAACGGTTACTGGAACACAGCCGCAGCAGCGGCCTGTTCCAGGCCGGCCTGTCACCGCGTGCCGGCCTCGGCATGCTGCGCGCCGCGCGCGCCTGGGCACTGCTTGGCGGGCGCAATTATGTGATCCCCGAAGACATTCAGGCGGTGCTGGTGCCGGTGTGCGAACACCGCCTGCAACCGGTGGCCGGCGGCGCGGCCCGTGGGGCCGCCGGGCGTCTGCTGGAAGCGGTGCCGGTGGTGCCCTGATGCAGGCCGCCGTGCGGGCGCAGGTACGGCGCCGCTACCGGCAATGGCTGGCCCGGCGCATGCCGGCGTCGCGCCAGCAGCGTCTGACCCAGCAACGAATCTTCATCCTGCCGACCCGTTACGGGCTGTTCTTCCTGCTGATTGCCGCGCTGCTGTTCCTCGGCGGCATCAACTATGAAAACAACCTGATCATGGCGTTGTCGTTTCTGATGACCAGCCTGTTCATGATCGCCATTCTGCATACCTTCCGTAATCTCGCCGGCCTGCTGGTACGTGCCGGGCAGTGTGAACCGGGCCATGCCGGCGCCGACGGCGCGCTGGAAATCCTGCTGCACGCCGATGACCGGCACCCGCACCTGAGCCTGTGGCTGCGCTGGCCCGGCGGCCCGGTGGAGGAAATCTCGGTGCTGCCCGGCGAAGAAAAGAATGTCTGGCTGCGCCTGCCGCTGAAACGGCGCGGGCGTGTTCATCCGGGCCGTCTGCACATCGAAAGCCGCTACCCGCTCGGTCTGCTGCGGGCCTGGAGCCAGCTCGACATGGCGCACCCGGCACTGGCCTGGCCGCGTGCCGTACCGAATGAATTCTGCCCGGCCAGCGGTGGCGATGCCGAGCAAGGTCGGCAACACACCCGTCTGGCCGGCAGTGACGATTTCCAGGGCCTGCGCAGCTACCGGCCCGGCGACCCGCCGCGCATGGTCGACTGGAAGGCCTACGCCCGTGGCCGGGGGCTGCACAGCAAGTACTTCGCCGACCCCGCCGAAGGCTGGCTGTGGCTGGACTGGGCCATGATGCCCGGCGTGGACCCGGAAACCCGCCTGAGCCGGCTGACCTGGTGGGTGCTGCAACTGGAACAGAAAAACCAGCGCTATGGCCTGCGCCTGCCCGGTGCGGAACTGCCACCGGGGCTCGGGCCAGAGCAACAGCGCCAGGCGCTGGACCTGCTCGCCCTGTACGGCGAGGTGTCCTGACATGGCGCGCGTCTATCAGGTCCCGCATCACGCCTTTGGCTGGCTGGTCGCCGGCACCTTCATGGCAGCCCTGCCGCATCTCATTCATGGACCGCTGTGGCTGCGTATCCTGCTGTCGGCCACGGTGCTCGGCCGCATCCTGATCCAGCGCGGGCGGCTGCCGATGCCGGGCCGGGTGCTGCGGGTGATCCTGCTCGGCGGCGTGCTGCTCGGCACGCTCTATACCCACGGCACCGTGCTCGGGCCGGACGCCGGCACCTGTCTGCTGGTGGCGGCGTTCGCGCTGAAGCTGCTGGAAATGGTGCGGTTGCGAGACGCCTATGTGCTGCTGGTGCTCGGCTATTTCGTGCTGGCCACCACCTTCCTGTTTTATCAGGGGCCCATCGCCAGCCTGTATGTACTGTTGAGCATGCTGTGCCTCACCGCTGCGTTGCCGGGCATCAATCACCCGGAGGCGGGCGCCCGCGCCTGGCGGCATTTCCGGCTGGCGCTGGTGATGCTGTTGCAGGCGGTGCCGCTGATGCTGCTGCTGTTTGTGCTGGTACCGCGCATCAGCCCACTGTGGTCGCTGGAATTCAGCCAGGAGCGCTCGCGCACCGGCATGAGTGATTCCATGGCACCGGGCGAAGTCAGCCACCTGTCGCAGTCCCGCGAACTGGCATTCCGGGTGGAATTCGAGGGGGCAGTGCCACCGCCGGCGGAGCGCTACTGGCGCGGGCTGACCTACGCCTGGTTTGATGGCCGCCGCTGGAGCCAGGCGCGGCCGCAGGAAATCAGCCAGGCGGATTACGTCTGGTTCCCGGCCAGCCCGCAGCCACGCCCGGACTGGGTGGCAACGCTGATGGCTGCCCGCGACGAGGCCGCCGCGCGCGGGCCGGTGTATCGCTACCGGGTGGTGCAGGAGCCGAGCCGGCGCAACTGGCTGTACGCGCTGGCGGTGCCGTTCGCCGATGACGCGCGGCTCGGGCTGGTGCGCGACATGCGGCTGGTCAGCCGTGATGAACTGAATCAGCGCGCGGATTATCGCGTTACCAGCTATCCCGCGCTGCGGGCGGCGATGCCGATCTCGCCGGCGGACGAGGCCATCAGCCTGCAATTGCCGGAGGGTTTCAATCCGCGTGCGCGGGAGATGGCGCGGCGCTGGTATCGCGAGGCCGGCAGCGCCGAGGCGTATGCCAACCGGCTGCTGCGCTGGTTCCGTGAGGAATCTTTTTACTACACCCTGGAGCCACCGTTGCTTGGCGAGCACACGGTGGATGAATTCCTGTTTGGTTCCCGGCGTGGTTTTTGTGAACACTACGCCTCGGCGTTTGCCTTCATGATGCGTGCGGCGGGTGTGCCGGCACGCATTGTGGCCGGTTACCAGGGCGGCGAGCTGAACCCGGTCGGCAATCATCTGCGGGTGCATCAGTACCACGCCCACGCCTGGACAGAAATCTGGCTGCCGGGTTCGGGCTGGGTGGAAGTCGATCCCACCGCCGCCGTGGCGCCGTCGCGTATCGAGATGGGTCCGGAAGCGGCGTTGCAGGATGATCCGCTGGCCGATTTCCAGGGCATCATGCGGGACCTGCCCTGGTTGCAGCAATTGAGTAACCGTTTCGACTACGTGCAATTCATCTGGCAGAAATGGGTGCTTGATTACGACGAGTCGAGCCAGTTGTCGCTGTTGCAGCGCTGGCTGGGCGAAGTCTCTCCGGCGCGTATCGGCATGGCGCTGGCAGCGGGCGCGGCGGTGCTGTTGCTGCCGGTCGCGTTGTGGGTGTTGTTGCGTCGACGTGGACCGGGGCGCACGCCGATGCAGCGCGAATACCGCGCCATGCTGAAGCAGTTGCGCGGGCGCGGGCTGGAATTGTCGGATGACTTGCCGCCCCGGCGGCTGGTGCGCGAAGCCGGTGGCCAGTGGCCGGCGGCGCGGCCGTTACTGAAAAAATGGGGCCGGGCGTTCGAGGAAAGTGTGTACGGCGGGCAGGCGAATACGTCGTTGCGCGCACTGCGCCGTTATCGTCGCCAACTGCGCTGGCTGCGCGGCGCGCGGGGCGGGCAGCATGTCTCTCCAAGCTGAACCCCGCGCTGATACGTCACTCGCCGTACAGGCACAGGTAGGCAGTATCCACCGCCACCTGAAGCTTGAAGCGGGCATTGGCCGGCACGATAAATTCGTCGCCCGCGTTGAACGTCTGCCAGTCATCGCGGCCCGGCAGTTGCACCGTCAGGGCGCCGCTGACCACTTTCATGGTTTCTTTTTTGCTGGTGCCGAATTCATAGTCACCCGGTGCCATCACACCCACGGTGGCCGGCAGGGTCGCGGTCTGGAACGCAATGGAGGCCACCTGGCCTTCGAAATACTGGTTAACCTTGAACATCAAACAACGCTCCGAAATGTGCGGGGCGCGCAGTATCGCACAGGGCAGGAAAACCGCCCAGTATGCCGGGAGCCTGCCGATGCTGCCGATTGACGAGGTCATGCCGGCGCTGCTGGACGCGCTCGCCGGCTTTGATGCGGTGGTGTTGCAGGCCCCGCCCGGCGCCGGCAAGACCACCCGCGTGCCGCTGGCGGTGCTGGCGCAGCCCTGGCTGGCGGGCCAGAAAGTACTGATGCTGGAGCCACGCCGGATTGCGGCGCGCAACGCCGCCCTGTTCATGGCGCGCCAGCGTAACGAGCCGGTCGGCCAGACGGTGGGTTATCGCACCCGCATGGAAAGCAGGATCACCGCCACCACCCGCGTCGAAGTGGTGACCGAAGGCATTCTCACCCGGATGCTGCAACGCGACCCGGAGCTGCACGGCTACGGCGCCATCCTGTTCGACGAATTCCATGAACGCTCCCTGCAGGCCGACCTGGGCCTGGCGCTGGCGCGCGAAAGCCAGCAGGCACTGCGGCCGGACCTGAAGCTGCTGGTGATGTCGGCCACGCTGGACGGTGCCCGCATTGCCGCGTTGCTGGACCAGGCGCCCGTGATTGCCAGCGCAGGACGTGCCTGGCCGGTCGATATCCGCTACCTGCCCCCGGCCCGCGAGCACTGGGAAGCACACCTGGCGGCACAGATTCCCCGCCTGCTGGCAGAGGAGACCGGCTCCATGCTGGTGTTCCTGCCCGGCACCGCCGAGATCCATCGATTGGTCCGGGCGCTTAACGGGCGGCTACCCGGCGATGTGCGGCTGGCGCCCCTGTATGGCGACCTGAGCGCGGCGGCGCAGGATGCCGCCATCGCGCCCGCGCCTGACGGCGAGCGCAAGCTGGTCCTGGCCACGGCCATTGCCGAAACCTCCCTGACCATCGACGGCGTGCGCATCGTGGTGGATGCCGGTTACGCCCGCCGGGCCCGCTTTGATCCCGGCAGCGCCATGACGCGGCTGGTGACCGAGCGAGTGTCCCGGGCGGCGGCCGACCAGCGCGCCGGGCGGGCGGGGCGGACCGCCCCCGGAGTCTGCTACCGGCTATGGCCTGAGAGCGAACGGCTGGCTGCCTTTGCCGTACCGGAAGTACTCGGCGCCGACCTGAGCGACCTGATGCTGGAACTGGCGGCCTGGGGTTGCCGCACCCCCGCTGACCTGTGCTGGCTGGATGTGCCTCCGGCCCCGGCCTGTCAGCAGGCGGTCGAACTGTTGCAGCGGCTCGGTGCGCTTGATCCACAGGGCGCCATCACCGGACACGGCAAGGCCATGCAGGGTATTGGCCTGCCGGCACGGCTGGCGCATATGCTGGTCACCGGGCGGGAGCGGGGGCAGGGCCGACTGGCGGCAGAGCTGGCAGCGCTGCTGTCCGAGCGCGATCTGCTGGGCGTCCGTCAGGGCACGGATATCCTGCACCGGCTGGCCTGTCTGCGCGGCGAACGACGCGAGAGCGGTGTCGACCCGGCCCGCCTGAAGCGGCTCGGGCAACTGGTGCAGCGGTTGGCAGAGGGCGCGCCGCAACGCCCGCTGGCGAGCAACGAGCCAGGGCGCCTGCTGGCCGCCGCCTTTCCGGACCGGGTGGCCCGGCGCCGGCCCGGCGATGCACCGCGTTACCTGCTCAGCAACGGCCGTGGTGCGCTGCTGGACGCACACGACGGCCTGGCCGGCGAGCCCTGGCTGGTGGCGGCGGAACTGGACGGGCAGCAGCGCGAGGCGCGCGTGTTTCTGGCGGCGGCGCTGGATCAGGCCGACCTGGAAACGGATTTCGCCGGGCAGATCATCGAGCAGGAACGGCTCGACTGGGACGCCCGCGAAGGCGCCGTCGTGGCGCGTCGCGAACGGCGCTTCGGCGCGCTGGTACTCGACAGCCGGCCACTGCCTGACCCGTCGCCGGAGGGCCTGCTGGCGGCACTGTGCGAAGGCCTTCGCGCCCAGGGCATGCAGGCGTTCCCGTGGCAGCCGGCGCTGCGCCAGTGGCAGGCCCGGGTGATGCTGCTGCGGCGTCTGGAAGGTGAGGTGTGGCCCGATGTGTCCGACACGGCGCTGCTGGCGGGTCTGGAAAACTGGGCGGCGCCGTGGCTGGCCGGTGTCAGCCGGCTGCGGCAACTGGAGCGTTTCCCATTGGGCGATGCGCTGCGGCAGCAACTCGATTATGCCGCCGCGCAGCGTCTGGATGTACTGGCACCGCCCGCCGTGGCAGTGCCCAGTGGGCGCCAGGCGGCGATCGATTACTGCGACGAAAACGGCCCTGTGCTGGCGGTAAAATTGCAGGAAATGTTCGGCCTTACCCGGACGCCACAGATCGCCGGCGGCAAACAGCCGCTGACGATCCATCTGCTGTCACCGGCCCGCCGGCCGGTGGCGGTGACACAGGACCTGGCCAGCTTCTGGCAACAGGGCTACCCGCAGGTACGCAAGGATCTGCGGGGCCGTTATCCCCGCCACCCCTGGCCGGAAGACCCGCACACCGCCATCGCCACCGGCCGGGTAAAACCGCGCGGGTAGCCGCTCAGGCTTCGTCCATCAGCGGCACGTCGCTGCCGTACAACAGCCGGTAATCTCCCGGTGTCAGGCCGGTCCAGCGCTTGAACGCCTTGAACAGCGAACCGGTCTCGGTATAGCCGAGGCGGTTCGCCACGTCCGGAAAACTCAGGCTGCTGTCGGCCACCAGTTCCCGCGCCAGATGAAAACGCACCTGATCCAGTTGCAGGCGGAAGCTGGTGTGCTGCTGTTGCAGCCGCCGCTGCAGTGCGCGCACGCTGATGTTCAGCAGGGCCGCGATGCGGCCCTGGTCGGGCGTGCCGTGCACTAACTGGTCGCGGATCAGCGAGGAAATCTCGTCGGCCAGCACGCGGCTGCGCAACGATGACAGCAGGCGCTGGGTGTCCTGCAGGGCGTCACGCATCCGCACCGGGTCGCCGGTAGGGTTTTTCACATCCAGCACATGGCGGCTGAAATACAACTCGTCATGCGGCTGGTTGAACTGTACCGGTGCGCCGGCCAGGCGGCTGAACAGTGCTTCGTCCGCCGGCGGCGGCCGGCGCAGATTGACGCCGATATCCGGTGTCTGGTCGATCCCCAGCAGCACGGCCGCCAGGCGCAGGAAGCCGCTGAGCACGGTATCGGTCTGCTGCGGATGCACCAGCTCCGGCAGGATCGGCACCATGCGGATGTGGTAGCGCTGCGGGTCGATATGAATTTCCAGCCGTTCGATTTCACTCAGCAGCGGCCAGAAGTGCTGCACGGTGCGCAGCATCTGCCAGCCGTCGGCGCTGTACAGCACCGCATTCATCACCGGGGCGATGTCGGCGAGCAGAATCTGATGCCCGATACGCAGGCCCATGTAGGGATCGTTGAGGCGCTTTTCCGTGTAGCTGTAAAGACGATGAACGATTTCCGCCGACACGCGCTCGGAAGTGGAAATCTCTGTGCCGGCGGCGGCACTCAGCTCACTCAGTGTAATGCCCTTGTACTGCCAGTAACGCAGATGACTGGCAAGCAGGGCCGGGTGTTTGGTCAGGATCATGGTCGTGTCCTGTCTTCTTTATTGTTCTGGTCCACTGTCGTGTGGCGACAGCGGGAAAGCAGAGCCCTGTTCACCGAAAACGTACCAGAAAAAGCGGATGGGTAATGACATAACGCCACCAGGCTGCTTCCGGGACCGCGGACTCACACCGGTCCGCGACACTCTGCCACACAACCATAACACCAGTTTGTACGATGGTTCTATACGACAGTTCAGGGCTTTGACTGGCGTCTCATGACATTGCCGGTGTACACCCCGGATTACGACTATCTCCTGAGCGCTTCCGGCACGCCCCCGTCGTCCGGCAGCGACCTATACCGACAAGAATCCAAGGGAGAGCATCATGAACAAGCCTTACCTGGCAGGCGGCCGCGGACGTGTTGCCGCAGTGGTGGCATTGAGTACCAGCCTGGCGCTGCTGAGCGCCTGTGGTGGCGACAGCAGCAGCCGACGCGGCGGAGGCGGCCCCAGTTTTCCCGCTGATGCCATTTTCCTCGACGCAGAGGACCTGACCACCAGCGCGAAAGAGGCACTGATCAATATCGAGTCCGGGGATGTGATCGTGTTTCCCGACGGTGAATTCGCGATTGAGGACACCCTGAGCCTGATCAACGCCACCGGCGTCAGCAATATCACGCTGCGCGGTTATGGCCGCGAGCGCACGGTGCTGGATTTCAGCGATTCCAGTGGCGGTGACGGCATTTACATCGAGGGCGTCAGCAACGTCACCATCCGCGACCTGACGGTGATCGAGGCAGCCAACAACGCCATCAAGCTCAAGGGGGTCAATGGCATCCACATTCACCACACCGGCACCGAGTGGCGCGGCGAACTGAATGAGGAAAACGGGGCCTATGGCCTGTATCCGGTGGAATCGCAAAATATCCTGATTGAGCACAGCTATGTGCGCGGTTCGGCGGATGCCGGTATCTACGTCGGCCAGTCACAGAACATCGTGGTGCGACATAACGAAGCGGTGGAAAACGTCGCCGGTATCGAAATCGAAAACTCCACCAACGCCGATGTGTACAGCAACATTGCCCGGGGCAACACCGGTGGCGTGCTGATCTTTGACCTGCCGATCGGCAACGGTATCTACGGCAGCACCGTGCGTGTGTTCGACAACGAAGTGTTCAGCAACAACACCGACAACTTTGCCAACCAGAGCAGCAATCCGGCGGGGGTACATATCGTGCCGCCGGGTACTGGCGTGATCGTGTTGTCCACCCGTGACGTGGAAATCTATAACAACATGATCGATGACCACGATGGCTCGGCAGTGATTGTCAGCAGCTACATGATTGCTTCGCAGACGCCGGAAACCTCAGCTATCGCTGACGGCTTCCGCTCCGTGCCGCGGAATGTCTACATACACGACAACAATATCGGTTCTTTCGCCAACGATCCGCGCGGGGACCTGATGCAAATGGTGATCATGGCCTTTGAGGCATTTGGCGGTATCCCGGCCATTCTCTATGACGGCCTGGGGCAGGCGATTGCCAATGATCCTGTTGCCGGTCCTGTCTTCAGTGAGGTGCCTTTCGCCAGCGATGGCAGTGACAACATCTGTGCACAGAACAACGGGGCTGTATCGTTGGGTTACCTCTATCAGCCAGGCATGACGTTCGACCCCGTTACGATGGACCCGATGCCGGGTATCGGGCAGGGGAACAACAGTCTTATTAATTGCTTCCAGCCGCGCCTGCCCGCCGCCAGCGCCACCATCAACGGCGTGGAATACGGTTGTGGCATTGATGATAACTCAGCCGCCTGCGCGCTTTGAGCCGACGTACTCATCAGCAGTCGCGGGGCCGGTGACGGCCCCGCATTGACGAGGATATTGCCATGCTTACCAGACTGTTTTCCGTAATGCTGCTTGGCCTGGCCAGCGTTGCCCTGACTGCCTGTGGAGGCGGTGGGGGTGGCGGCGGTGGTGGTGGTGGATCGGAAGAGCCGCCACCGACCGGGGATGTGTGCAGCGAAGCCAGTGGCGACGAGATCAATCACCATGCCTTGATGCAGAAAAACTGCCCGAGGCTGTCCGACTACAACCTGTTTGCCGACGCCGCCAACCCGACCACGGACGCCCACGGCGGTGGCCTGCGTTATGAACTGACCACGCCACTGTTTACCGACTACACCAGCAAATACCGTTTTGTGTTCCTGCCGGAAGGAGAGAGCGCAACCTATACGGAATCGGAAGTCTTCGATTTTCCGGTGGGCACGGTGATTACCAAGACATTTTCCCTGCCTGCGGATACCGCACACCGTGGCTTCGAGAACGAAACGCTGCTGGAAACCCGTCTGCTGATCCACCGCGAAAATGGCTGGGTGGCCATACCCTATGTGTGGAATGAAGCACACACGGACGCGGTACTGAAAGTGGCCGGCGGCCCTATTCCGTCGACACTGATCCACAACGGCGAACAGATCGAGTTCAATTACCGCGTGCCGGACACCAACCAGTGTCTGCAATGCCACCAGAAAGACTCCCGAATGAGCCTGATTGGGCCAAAAGCCAGATTGCTGAATATGAATGTGGATTACGGGGGTGGACCAGAGAGCCAGCTTCAAGTGTGGATTAACACCGGGAGACTGATTGGTGATATACCGGCGGACTTGAGTAGCATTGCCACCATTCCCGCCTATAATGATGAAGACGCAGGACTAGTTGACGGCATGAATGATGAAGTGCTGCTGGATACAGTCAAAGGTTATCTCGATATAAACTGCGCGCATTGTCACCGACCTGGCGGCAGCGCTAGTACTACTGGCTTGCGTCTTGAATATGACAGACCCTTTGCTGGCAACGAAAGTGCGCACGGTGTATGTAAAACGCCGACTGCGTACTCTGGTGGTCCGAATTCGCTCAGCTTTGATGTCGTGCCGGGGGATGCCGAGCAGTCAATCATGCACTTCCGGATGAGCACTAATCAGCCGGGTGATCGCATGCCGGAAATAGGCCGTATGCTGGTGCATCAGGAAGGCGTGGCGCTGATTGAGGCCTGGATCAACAGATTGGAGTTGCCTTCCTGTACACCTTCTGATCAATGAAACCCATTATATTTTTCGCGGCTGTCGCGCTGCTGTGGTCATCGCTCTCCGCCTGCGGAGGGGGCGGTGGCGGCAGTGGCGCCGCTGCACCGCCCCCGTCGCCGAGTGTCTGTGACGCGCAGCAGGACAGTATCAACTGGGCCGCGCTGCGCGACGCGGATTGTCCCCGGCTGAGTGACTACAACCTGTTCGATGCTGCGGGTGCACCGCGCACGCCAGGGCAGGTGTTCGAGCCGTCCGTAAAGCTGTTTTCCGATTACACGCTGAAGTACCGGGTGGTGTTCATCCCGCCGGGAGAGCAGGCGCGGTTCGACGCGGAGGAGGCATTTGATTTTCCCGTCGGCTCGGTGATCAGCAAGACCTTTTCATTGCCGACGACCACGGCTGGCGACCTGCCGGCCCGTGCGCTGGAAACCCGCTTGATGATCCGCCGTGAGCATGGCTGGAAAGGGTTGCCCTACGTGTGGGATGAAGACGGCAGCGAAGCCCGCCTGCGCATTGCCGGCGCGCTGTTGCCACAGCAGATACTGCGCGATGCCGTGCAGGTGGATTTCACCTATCAGGTGCCGGATGCGAACCAGTGCCTCAAATGCCATCGCCGGGGCGAACAGGGCATGCAGCCCATCGGCGTCCGGGCACGTTACCTGAACCAGGAGATCGACCACCAGGGCAGTGCGGTGAACCAGTTGCGCCTGTGGGCGGATCAGGGGTTGCTGCGCGATGTGCCTGCATCGCTGGAGGGGCTGTTCCGTGTGCCCGCTGCCGACATGCCGGGTGTGACGCTGGCCGAACAGGCACGCGGTTATCTGGATATCAATTGTTCGCATTGTCATCGGGAAGGCGGCTTTGCCGGTATTTCCGGCTTGCGCCTGGGCTTTGAGCAGGACCCGACCACGGCGTCCTATGGTATCTGCAAGCAGCCACCGGGTTATGACGGCGGGGCGGAAAACCTGGCTTATGATATCGTGCCGGGCGATGCGCAGGCGTCCATTCTGCGCTACCGCATGACACAGCTGACCGCGCGGGACATGATGCCACCCGTGGGGCGCAAGCTGGTGCATGAAGAGGGCGTCGCCCTGATCAGCGCCTGGATCGACAGCCTGCCGCCGCAATCCTGTGACCGCTGATTCATCACGCGCGGCCCGCATGCGTGGGCCGCGTTATCTGCGCTATCATCCATCGACAAAAAAATGACACGGACAAGGCCGGCGTGCACCGGTCGACAGGAGGTCCCATGAAGCGAATCCCCGCCATCCTGATATTGCTCGCGCTGGTGTTGCTCGGCGCCCTGATTTTTTACCTGGCGCCGGAGCGCGAGGTGGTCGCACCGGATGTGGGGGAGGTGACACCGCCGCCGGCCGCCGCGCCGGTGTCGCCACCGCCGCCCACGCCGTCTGCGCCGCCGGAGGTGGACATTGCCGCACTGGAAAGCACGCCGGAAATGCGGGCGTATCGCGAACGCCAGCAGTTCGAACAGTCGGTGCGTGATTTTTTGGCCGAGGCGGACACCCTGGGCGATGCGGAGCGCGCCGCCCGCGCACAGGTTCTGGTGGCCCAGGTGGATCGCTATGAACAGGCCGGGCAATTATCCGCCGCTGAAGCCGTGACGTTGCGCCTGGCACTGTTGCGCGAAACGACCGACGACGCCGGGTACGCTGCTGCGTCAGAAAGGATCATGGCAGAGTACGCCGAGCGCAGTGAAGCCGCGATGGCCGAGTTCATTGCCAACCAGCCGCCGGCCTTTACCGATTACAAGGCCCGCGAGCGAGAGATTGTGCGTGAAGTACAGCAGATGACAGAGTTTCCCGGCGGCATGACCCGGGCGCAGTATCTGCGCCAGCAGTTACAGGCAGCCAGAGAGGAAAGTTACCGGAGCGTGCGTTAACAGACTGCCGCAGGGCATTTGCTGAAAACGTGGAGTAATACAACAGGGATGGCGCCGAAAGGCGCCATCCCTGTTTCAGGCTCAGAGCAATTGATCCAGCGTGTAGTACAGCAGGTTGAACGGCTTGTTGTAGTCGGCGGTGGTATCCGACTCCGATGCCTGCATGACGGCACCGCTGCCTTCCATCACGTTGTTGATGAAATCATCCAGCTCCAGGCCCTGTTCCTGGATATCCGCATTGGCGAACTCGATGATGCTGGTGCAATGGCTTTCGTTCACTGCGCGGTAGCGCGGCATGAAATAGCCGACATTATCGAGGCTGGACAGTTCGCTTTGCAGGCGAGCGGTGTCGATGTACCAGCGCTCATGGATCAGCGCTTCCTTGGTGGCCTGGTCCGGGGCGTTTTCAATTTCCGGGAAGAACCGCTCATAGGAATAGGAGGAGTAGTTCAGGTCATCCCAGAAATGGGTGTGGCCGAGTCTGTCGTTCGGGAAGGTGGCAGCCAGGGCCGGGTACAATGTGCCCAGGTCATTGAGATCCAGGCCCGGCATGGCGTCGGCGATATATTCCAGCGGGCCATCCGGCTGATCCAGGCCCCAGGCGTCGCGGATGTGATTCTGCAACGGCAGCGACGGATAGTCTTCCGGATCACCGCCCACCGGGGCAGTAAAGACCGGCCCGGAATCGTTGATCAGGTAACCGCGTGTGGGCGCCAGATCACGACGTACGCCGAGGTAGTTGGTGAAGCTGCCGGCACCGCCGGCGCTGCAGCCGGTGGCCAGCATCTGGCCGGAGCGCTGCAGGTTGTTCTTCAGCCAGGCGACCACGGCGCGGGTGTTGCGCACGCCGTTGTGATGCCATACCAGCGGATCGTTGGTCCCGGTCGGGTCTTCGTACACGGCCACGGTGTCACCGGAATAGATGTCGCCGGTGCAATAGGGCACATAGATCATGTTCCAGTTCTGCGCCTTGGTGCGTGTCCACGGATGCAGGCGTACTACAAACGGGCTTACCAGACTGGAGGACGGGTTCAGCAGGCTCATGTAATCGTCAGGAATGCCGTTCGGATTGCGCGCGCCGCGAATGCCGAAATCCCCGGAGCAGCTTTCGTAATCCCAGCAGGCGCCGCCGCCTTCGAAATAGACGATGGTGTTGCTGGTGTTGGGCACACGGTTGACGAAGAACTTGAACGGTGAACCGTTGCCGCATACCGCGCCGGTTTCCGGAGCCATCTGGATGGTTTGCCAGGCGTAGTAATTACCGGGGGCAAAGCCGTCACTGAAGCCGGAAGGGTTGGTCAGCAGCGGGTAGGGGCCGGTCTGGTCCGCCGGGGTGACCGGGTTGTCTGCCGTGCGTGGCGAGAAAATATTGACGGTGGTCTGCCAGGCGTTGTAATCGCCGAGTTCGGCGAGCACAGGGCCGGACAGCAGCAGGCCTGCGAGCAGGCTGGGCAAAAAAAGAGTGCTTCTCATGGATAGAGTTCTCCCTCAGTCCTTGTTGTTTTCTCCGGCCTCAGTACAGGGCATATCCTGGCGCAGGGCCGGAATGTGTTCTCTGAGTACGGCAGGGAAACAGAGGAGAAAGATGGCACCTTGATATTGTGTACTTTGGTGCCATCTTGTCAGGCACGTTAGTACAAAAAATCAGCCTCAACAATGCTGGCACCCGGGAAAAATACAGGCATTGGATGCAACGCACATAAACTTCGCCGATGCTTGCGAACTGACATCATCGGCCACCCGCTGCTATCATTTGTGGTCTATCAGGAAACCGGCGTGCGACACGCTGGCGGGGCACCACCGGGGCGTCAGTACGGCGAGGCGCCGATAACCATAACAGCCCAGATCCGGACCATGAACGAGACACTTTTCCCTGACCGCATTCCACGCCGGGGCAATGCCTTCAGCCGCTGGCTGGGGATGTGGCTGCTGCGTCTGATCGGCTGGCGCATTGTTGGCGAGTTGCCGAATGTGCCCAAGGCCGTGGTGATCGGTGCACCTCACAGCTCCAACTACGATGGCCTGGTGGCAGCCGGTGTGGTGCTGGCACTGCAGGTGCGCATTGGCCTGATGGCCAAGGACAGTCTGTTTCGCTGGCCTGTTGCCGGGCTGCTGCGCTGGCTGGGCGGCATCCCGATTGACCGTCGCAGCAAGCGCGGCGTGGTGGAGCAGTCGCTGGACCGTTTCCGCGAGCGCGAGCAACTGTTTCTCGGCATTGCGCCGGAGGGGACACGCGCGGCAGCGACGCAGTGGAAAACCGGTTTCTGGCATATCGCCCGGCATGCAGACGTGCCGATCGTGGTGGCGGTGCTGGATTATGGCCGGCGCGAACTGCGCTTCGCCGACGTCATCACTCCATCAGAAGATCTCGACGCGGACATGCGGCGCATTCTCGCGTGCTTTCGTGGTGTGGTGCCCCGGCGCCCGGCGCGGTTGTCGGCACCGCTGAAGGCGCTCAATGATGAGCCGCCTCGCTGACCGCTGCTTGTGCGGGCCTGCCGCATATGGTTAAACGTCATCAGGCCGCTGCGCGAGGGCAGCACCACACCAGAACAACAGGGAGCGACCCATGAGTGATGTACAGGCTTTTGAACAGGCACAGAAGGACGTCAAGACACTGACACGCCGTCCCGGCAACGATGACCTGCTGTTTCTGTATGCGCATTTCAAACAGGCCGCTGACGGTGATGTCTCGGGCAAGCGGCCGGGCATGCTGGATATGGTCGGCCGGGCCAAGTACGACGCCTGGGCGAAGCTGAAAGGCACCGGCAAGGACCAGGCAATGCAGAAATACATCGATAAAGTGCAGGCGCTGCTCAAGACTCACAAATAACCGCTGCCGCGCCGGGTGTCGACGACGCCCGGCGCCACCTCCCTCAGACATCCTCCAGTTGCTGCGCGCCGCGCACCATTTTCAGTTTTTCGTGATGCTCCAGTTGCACCAGGCTGTCGAACAGCTCGCGGATGCTCTCGTTGGGGGCCTGGTTGCGCAGGCTCGTGTAGACCGCCAGCACGCCGTCGTGGAAACGCACGGCGATGTCCACCAGTTCCGGCACATTGCTGACCCGGCACAGCGCGTTGAATTCAGCCAGCGTGCCTGGCAGCGGCACATCCGGCGCCATGTCGAACCAGGTGTGGCGCAGCCGTGCCGGAGCGTCTTCGCGAAATCGCTCGACACTTCGCTGTAACAGGCGTTCGTGGTCGGCCAGATACCTGAGCAGCAGGTCCAGACGCTGCCGCTGCTGGCGTTCGGACAGTCGTTGGTACTCCCCGGCCAGGTGGTCGTGGAAGACGCCGGTCCATTCCAGTACTTCCTCGATGGTCTTGAAGCGCATGTAAGGCCTCCTCGGCAGCGTGGTGACTGATCCTCCCGTTCTGATTCTGACTCGTGTGCCGCTGCGGGTTCTGCCAACCCGCGCGGTGATGAGTAAAAAGGTTAAAAAACGTGAACACACTCGCCAGTGATCCGGCGTCGCGGCTGGGGTATGGTGTCGTCCGGAAGGCCCGCGGTGCGGGCCGCAGGCAGATCAGATCGGGAATATCCGCTATGACGTTTGATGAGATCCTGGCGCAGGTAACGGACAGCGCTGCGCAGATTCCGGAAGGCTGGGGGCAGGGACGGGCGTGCTTTGGCGGGTTGGTGGCAGCGGTGCTGTATGCGCCGCTGGGGCGGTTGATCAACGACCGGCCGGTGCGGTCGATCACGGTGTCGTTTGTCGGCCCGGTGGCACCGGGGCCGGTGACGCTGGAAACCGAGATCCTGCGCACCGGCAAGTCGGTGACCCAGGCACAGAGCCGTCTGCGCCAGAACGGGGAAACGCTGGCGGTGATGCTGGCCAGTTTCGGCAAGGCGCGCAGTTCGGAAATCAGTGTGCCGTCCGCTGCCGCGCCAAAGGCGAAACGCCCCGAGGAAGGGATGCCGATGCCGAGGGTGAAAGGGCTGGTGCCGGATTTCACCTTCCACTTTGATTTCCGCTGGGTCGAGGGCGATGCGCCGTTCAGCCGCAGTGACCGTGGCCTGATCGGTGGCTGGGTGCGCTTTGCCGAGCCGACGCAGCACAACGGCGTGGCGTCATTGCTGGCGCTGGTGGATGCCTGGCCGCCGGCCGTGCTGCCGATGTATTCGCGTCCGGCACCGGGCAGCAGCCTCACCTGGACCATCGAGTTTCTGCAGGACGGGCCGTTTACCGGCGAGTGGTGGCAGTATCGGGCCGATACCGAGTACGCCAGCGAGGGCTATTGCCATGCGGCGGCCAACCTGTGGAACGACCGGGGCGAGATGGTGGCCATCAGCCGGCAGACAGTGACGGTGTTTATCTAGGGAAAGAGGCAGGGCGGGTGGCACCCGCTCTGCCCGGTAGAAGGCGTGTTCAGGCTTCGTTCTGTTCGCTGCGTTGCTGTTCCAGATGGGTCAGCACGTTGGCCAGCCGGTCCACCAGCACCTTGTTGATCGACTTGTCGAGGATGCGTGCCAGCTCGGCGGACACCACCATGTCGGCCAGCGGACGCACGCGCTGGATGAAGTGGGCCAGGTTCGGCACGTCCTCGCCGCGCGGCAGGTCGTTCTCGCCGTATTTTTTGTCGATCAGGTGCGTGGTCACCAGGCGCACGAAACCTTCGGCGATGCGGTCCACTTCATAGCGCACCTTGTTCACTTCATCCAGCAGGGCTTCCAGCGGGATGCCGGCGGCCACCAGCTCGCGCCCGGCGCTGAGCACACGTGGGCTGGGCACGCGCAGGCGGTCGCCTTCGGGGATGATGTAGCCGAGGTTGACGGCCTTGAGCAGCACGTCCTGGGTCAGGTGGTCGCCGAAATACTCCAGCAGCTCTTCATAGCTGATGTAGGAGGGCGCTTCGTCGCTCCAGGGGCTGGTGACGACCACTTCCAGGCCGAGGATATCGTTCAGGTCGCGGCCCTGTTCCCAGGCGGTCAGCAGGTCGCGGATATTGGCCAGGGTGAAGCCCCGGTTGAGCAATTGGCCGATGATACGCAGGCGTGCCAGGTGCACATCGCTGTAGATGCCGGTGCGGCCGCGTTTCTCCGGCGGCGGCAGCAGGCCACGATCCTGGTAGGCACGGACGTTGCGCACGGTGGTGTCTGCCGCGCGGGCCAGTTCATCGATGGTGAATTCTCGTCCTTCCTGACGTTCCACTGTTGCAGGCGACTGGCGCACATACTTGCGCAGGCTCTGGAAGATGGCAGTGGGGGTCATTTGAGTTGGTTTCATGGGCGCGATGATAGCGAGGATTTCCCTTTTTCACCACCGGCCACTGGGGACGAATTATCCGAAAGTCGAAGCCGGTGGCCGGAGCGCCACCGGGTGTGCACTGAATGACGTCAGCGCCCCTTGCGTGGGCGTCGTGGTGCACCAGTTTCGCGCGGCGGCAACCCGGTGTGCTGTGTCAGCACCTTCCCGCGCCGCGCATTGTGCGCCTGCTGGGAATTCTTGCGCCGTGGCGCGCGGTATTCGCCCTTGCTGTCCGGCTGGTCGCGCGGAATCAACTGGTGTTCGCCATTGCCGATCAGGTCCGCATGGCCCATGGCCTTCAGTGCGTCGCGCAGCATCGGCCAGTTGGCCGGATCGTGGTAGCGCAGGAACGCCTTGTGCAGGCGTCGCTGGTGGGCTTCCTTGACGATAGTCACCGACTCGCTCTTGTAGCTGATGCGCTTGAGCGGGTTGCGGCCGGAATAGTACATCGCGGTGGCGGTGGCCATCGGCGAGGGATAGAAGGCCTGCACCTGGTCGGCGCGGAAACCGTTGCGCTTGAGCCACAGCGCCAGGTTCATCATGTCTTCGTCGCGGGTGCCCGGGTGGGCGGCGATGAAGTAGGGAATCAGGTACTGCTCCTTGCCGGCCTCGCGTGAGAAACGCTCGAACAGCTGCCGGAATTCATCGTAGGCGCCGATACCGGGCTTCATCATTTTCGACAGGGTGGCGTCTTCGGTGTGCTCCGGTGCTATCTTCAGGTAACCGCCGACATGATGCGTGACCAGTTCGCGCACGTATTCCGGGTCTTTCACCGCCAGGTCATAGCGCAGGCCGGAGGCGATCAGGATTTTCTTGACGCCGGGCAGGGCGCGGGCGTCGCGGTACAGTTGTGTCAGCGCCGAGTGATCGGTATTGAGATTCTCGCAGATACCGGGGTACACGCAGCTTGGCTTGCGACAGGCGGCTTCGATCTCGCGGGACTTGCAGGCGATGCGGTACATGTTCGCCGTGGGGCCGCCAAGATCGGAGATGACGCCGGTGAAGCCGGGCACTTTATCGCGGATGTCCTCGATTTCGCGCAGGATCGATTCCTGCGAGCGGTTCTGGATGATGCGCCCCTCGTGCTCGGTGATCGAACAGAAGGTGCAGCCGCCGAAACAGCCGCGCATGATGTTCACCGAGAAACGGATCATCTCGTAGGCCGGAATACGTTCGCCGCCATACGCCGGGTGCGGCACGCGCGCATAGGGCAGGCCGAACACATAGTCCATCTCGTCCGTACTGAGCGGAATCGGCGGTGGATTGATCCAGATGTCCTGCTCGTCGTGGCGTTGCACCAGCGCCCGGGCGTTGCCGGGGTTGGTTTCCAGATGCAGCACGCGGTTGGCGTGGGCGTACAGCACCGCGTCGGCGCGGACCTTCTCGAAACTGGGCAGGCGGATCACGGTCCGGTCACGGTCGTGGCGCGGGTGCCATTGCACGACCACGGCCTGTTCGGCGTTCGGGTCGATCTGCATGGCATTGCGCTTTTCAAGTTCGCAGCTGTCCAGTTCCTGGGTGTTCACATAGGGGTTGATGATGCGGTCGATCTGGCCGGGGCGATCGATCCGGGTGGAGTCCATTTCCAGCCAGCCGGCGGGGGTATCGCGGCGCACGAAGGCGGTGCCGCGCACGTCGGTGATGTCGGTGATGGCATCGCCACGGGCCAGCCGGTGGGCCACCTCGACCACGGCGCGTTCGGCGTTGCCGTACAGCAGGATGTCGGCGGCGGCGTCCACCAGGATCGAACGGCGCACCTTGTCCTGCCAGTAATCGTAATGTGCGATGCGGCGCAGCGAGGCTTCGATGCCGCCAAGCACGATCGGCACCTCCGGATAGGCTTCGCGGCAGCGCTGGCTGTAGACCAGCGAACAGCGGTCCGGGCGTCTGCCGGCCTTGCCGCCGGGCGTATAGGCATCGTCAGAGCGGGCCTTCCGGTCGGCAGTGTAGCGGTTGATCATGGAATCCATGTTGCCCGCCGCCACGCCGAAAAACAGGTTTGGCTGGCCCAGCGCCATGAAATCGGTGGTGTCCTGCCAGGACGGCTGGGCAATGATGCCGACGCGGAAGCCCTGGGCTTCCAGCAGCCGGCCGATGATCGCCATGCCGAACGACGGATGATCCACGTAGGCGTCGCCGGTGACGATGATGATGTCGCAACTGTCCCAGCCGAGCTGGTCCATCTCTGCCCGGGACATGGGCAAAAACGGCGCAGTGCCGAAACACTCTGCCCAATAGGGCGTGTAGCCATACAGGGCCGTGCCGGGGCGGGGGATGGAAACGGCGGGTGACGACGACATCAGGCGTATACCAGGAACAGCGGGGCGCCCAGTGTACCTGAAAGCCGCCGCCGCAATAAGCGCCCCGGCAGTCCGGGGCGCGACAGGTCAGTGGCTGCGCTGCCGGCGCGCTTCGCGCCAGTGGCTGCGCAGGGCGCGGGCGGTCAGTGCCGGGGCTTCCAGCATCGGCAGGTGGCCCACATCCTTGAAGATGCAGGTGCGTGCATGCGGGATCAGTTGCTTGAAGGTGGCGGCACAGCTCACATCCAGCACCTCATCGCGGTCTCCCCACATGATCAGGGTGGGGCAGCGGATATCGGCGAACAGGTCATTGGGGTCTTCGTCGATTTCCAGCAGGTCGCGGAAGATACGGTGGTTGACCGGGTAGCGGTGCGCCATTTCGCGGTACAGCAGCGGCGTCAGCAACGCGGACAGGCTGTGGCGGTTACGGTGCGTGGTGATGCGGAACAGCCGCGCCACATCCAGCAGGGTGCGCGGGATCAGCGGGTTCTCGCCACGCAGCAGCGCGGTTTCGAAATCGCTCATGTTGTGGCCGCGCATGCCGGCGGAGTTCATCAGCGTCAGGCTGAGGACATCGTCCTGGGCGCGTGCTGCGACGATACCGGCAATGGCGCCGCCCATGGAGTTGCCAACGATGTGCACCGGGCCGAGTTTGAGCAGGCCGAGCATGCGATGGATGCGTTCCGCCTGGGTGGCCAGGCGATAGTTGGAGCTGGCAATGAAATGGCTTTCGCCAAAGCCGGCCAGGTCCGGAATGATCAGGTGGTAACGGCGCGCCAGCAGGCCGGCCATGAACAGCCAGTTTTCCTTGTTGGCACCGAAGCCGTGCAGCAGTACCACGGTCTCGCCATCGGCACGACCGCCTTCCAGGAAGGTGATGCGGTGCTGGTCGAGCCAGACGTGGCGCCGTTTCAGGCCGGACACGGCGATCTGGCTGCGGCGCGCCATATTCCAGAGCGAGCGGGTCGGTTTCCAGCGTGCCAGTTCCGCAGCGTCCGGGGTATAGCGGCTGTTGGCCAGGAAAGGCTGGCCGATGGTCTCCACGAAAGAAGCGCTGACGGTGTTCGAGGCGGCGTTTTTCATATTCTGGTCTCGCGTCGTGTCTGCTGTGCGCAGGGTCAGGTTGCAGACGATACTCACCCAAACAGTGACATTGTTCGATGTCACATTGAGCCATAATACGGACGCGGTACGGGGAGAGCCGTGGGCAGCGCGACAGCCGCCCACGGCGCGAGGGTCAAGGCATCAGGCGGCTTCGGCGGTCTCGGACAGCACGCCCCGCCAGCGCGCCACCAGGGCGCTGTTGTCTTCCTGCCAGGGATGGAAGCCCGGGCGCAGAAACTGCAGGAAGTCCGGCACGGTGCGGGTCAGCAGGCCGTTGAAGCCGAACAGGCGCCAGGCGCCACGGGCCAGCACCAGCGGGTTGCGGTGCAGGTTGTCCTGCTTCAGGAACGCCCAGGTGTATTTGGAGGTGTAGCTGGCCAGGGCCAGGCTGGCGGCCAGCAGGATGCGCACGCGCAGCCGGTAATCGCCGCAGACGTCCTGATACAGGTCGTAGGCGACGGCCTTGTGCTCGATTTCCTCGATGGCGTGCCACATCCACAGGTCGCGCACGGCCGGGTCCATGCTCTCCAGCAGGGCCGGGTCTTTCAGCAGGCGGTTGGCCAGGATCGCGGTGATGTGCTCCAGCGCGGCGGTGGCGGCCAGCTGCTTTTTCGCGGACAGGCGCTCGCGGCCCTGCTTGATCAGATAGCGCGCCAGCTTCTGGCCGCCCTCGGCCTGTTCGCGATAGCCCTGGGCAGCAAGCATCTTGTTGAAGGTGTCGTGTTCGAGCGAGTGCATCGCTTCCTGGCCAATAAAGCCGGAGATTTCCTTCTGCCGTTCCGGGTCCTTGACCGTGTCGCGGAAGGCGCGCACGGCATCGACGAAAAAGCGCTCGCCATCGGGGAAAGTGAGCGAGAGGGCATTCAGAAAGTGTGACAGCACCGGATCATTGTCGAACCAGTGCTTCGGTACCCCGGCGAAATCAAAATCCATCCGCTGCGGCGTGATGGTGAGGGTATTGGCCGGCTTTTTTTTCCGCGACCGCATACGTTTCTCCTCGGTGCTAAAGGCACGATGACTGACTGCATGGCACAGCCTTGAGGCGCACCGGGCCTTTACCCGGTGTCTGCACGGCATTATGTTGGCCACGCGGAAGTGGAAAGTCTGGTGTCGGGAGGCCATTTTCAGGTGAATTCAGGCCAGCAGAAGACATTGTTGCAGAACCGGCCCGGCGTGCCGGCGGTATATCTGCTGTTGTTGTGCGATGTGATACGTGGTCTCGGGCATGACGACGCGACGTTACTGGAAGGGCTCGGCGTCACCCGCAGCAGCCTGCTGCAACCGGATGCCCGGGCGCCCCTTGCCGTCTGCCATACGGCTTGCCAGCGCGCCGTGGCGCTGGCCGGGGAGCAGGGCCTGGGGCTGATCTACGCGCGCGCACTGAAAGTCAGCCTGCATGGCCCGCTGGGCATGATGGCGCTGTCCAGCCCCTCCGTGGGCGCGGCCATCGATGCGGCGGCGCGTTACGTCACGCTGCGCGCGCCGTTTCTGGCGGTGCGGTATGAAACTGACGGCGATACCGCCGCCATCACGCTTGAGGCCCTGTGGGATCTTGGCGATCTGGAAATCTTCATTCTCGAAGTGATGCTGGTGAGCCTGGCGCACATGGCCGAGCAACTGATGGGGGAGCCGCTGACCGGGGCTGAAATCCATATGCGCGGCGCTGAGCCCGCATATCTGGCCCGCCAGGCTGCCCAGGTGCCGGCGCGCATGCGCTACGAGCAACCCGTGTGCCAGTTGCGTGTCCCGCAGTCGTATTTCATGGCCTCACCCCGCCTGGCTGATCCGGCTATCGCTGCGCTGGCGCGGGAACAGTGCGAACAGGAATTCCGCCAGTTGTTTGCCGCCGGAGAAAGCCAGGTCATGCACGTGGCGCAGCGCCTGCAACAGGTGCCGGAAGGTGAGCCGCTGCCCGGCCTGGAAGAGATGGCCGCTGTCCTGCATACCTCCAGCCGCACACTGAAGCGACGTTTGCAGGAGGAAGGTGCCAACTATCGGGATCTGGTCGATGCGGAATTGCAGCAGCGTGCCTGCCGCCTGCTCGGTGACACCCGGCTCGGCGTGAGCGAAGTGGCGTATCAGCTGGGCTATAACGATGTGTCGAATTTTTCCCGTGCGTTTCGTCGCTGGACAGGGCAGACGCCGCGCGAGTGGCGTGGGGCGCGAGAGCGGTAAGGTGTGCGCTCTTTCCATTCCGCGGCACGACCTGACTGACGGGTAGCGGCTAAAAAAAAGGGCGGAAAATTCCGCCCTTTTTCATTTTTGCTGCGTACGAATCAGCTATCCGATCCGCTTTGCTCCGTTTCCCGGCGCGCTGCTTCCAGTTGCTGGCGACGCAGCACGCGTGGATCGTTGGAAGCGCGTCCGCCACTGGGCTGGGCGGCCGGAGCTGCGGCTTCTGCCTCTGCCGGTTGAGCGGCCGGTTGCGGCGCGGTGCCGGTTTCGGTCTTCACTTCCGTTTCAGTGACGACGTCAGCGATGGCTGCTGCGGGGGCTTCTTCAGCGGCCGGCGTCACATCGGCCGGCACCTCGGCTTCGACCTCGGTGGCCGGTGTTTCGGCGACGGGGGCGTTAACGGTGTCGGTGGTCTGTTCTTCCGGTTGCGCCGGTGTTGCCTCGGCTTCAGCCTCAACGCCAACCACTTCTGGCGCGGCATTGTCGGCCTGGGCTACGGGTTCGGCCGGTGCCGTGTTGTCAGCCGGGGCCGTGTCTGCGGCAACCGGTGCTTGCTCGGTTTGAGCTGCTTCGTCGGCGCTGGCGGCTGTCCCGGTCCGGGGTGCTTCCGGAGTCGCTTCGGTGACGACAACGGTGCTGGCGGTGGCCGCTGCAATAATGGCGGCTTCTTCGGCTTCGTTGCTGTCATCGCGTTGACGGCGTGGACGCTGGCGCTGACGCAGCGGACGATCATCCTTCACATGGGTACGGCGCTCGGCGCTGTCCTGTTCGCGGATGGTGTTGTGGTCGTCCTGGTTGTCGCTGTCGGCACTGTTGTCCTGCCGGGCGGCCGGCTGTTCCGTGTTGCTGTTGCCACCGCGGCCACGGTTGCGGCGACGGCGGCGGCCGGGACGTTCCTGGGCCTGGCCGTCGTCATTGCGCGGGGCATTGTTATCCGGGCGTGCAGCGGCTTTGTCCTGGTTGCCCTTGTTGTCGGCGTCCTGGTCATTCTGGCGCGGCTGGCGCTCCGGGCGTTCGGCACGTTCCGCTCGCTCCGGGCGGTTGTCGTTGCGCGCACCCTTGCCACCATCGCGATTGCCGTCACGCAGCTTGTCGCGGTTGCTGTCGTCACGGGCATTGCGCTGCGGCTTGTCGTTGTCGCTGCGCTTGTCGTCACGCTTGCTGTCGCGTTCGTTATCGCGCTTGTCGTCACGTTTGTCGTTGTCACGACGGTTGCCGCGCTGCTCGGTGCCGCCACGGCGGTTGCGGGCATTGCGGTTGTCGTTGCCGCGACGATTTGCCGGCTGGCTACGTTGTGTTTTCGGTTTGGTGCGCTTTTCCGGTTGTTCTTCGCTCTTGAAAATGCGTGCCAGGAACGCGAAGAAGCGTTCCCACAGGCCGGGTTCGGCGACCGGTTTCGGCGGCGGCGGGGCGGTGTCCGGAGCCACCAGCTTGACGGCCGCTTCCTGGCGCTTGATCTCGGTATCCTGCGCGGACACCAGGGTCGGGTCTTCTTCGCCTTCCAGCAGCGCCACTTCGTGGCTGACCAGATCCGACTGCACCTGATCGTCGCGGATACGCTGCACTTCAAAGTGCGGCGTTTCCAGATTCTGGTTCGGGATGATCAGCACGCGTACTTTGTAGCGGCCCTCGATATCACGCAGTGCCTGGCGCTTTTCGTTCAGCAGGTAGGTGGCCACCGCCACCGGCACCTGGGCCTGGATTTCGCCGGTCCGCTCTTTCATTACCTCTTCCTCGACCAGACGCAGGATCGAGAGGGCGAGGGATTTCACGTCGCGGATATGGCCCTGGCCGTTACAGCGCGGGCAGACAATGCTGGAGGTTTCACCCAGTGACGGGCGCAGGCGCTGGCGCGACAGTTCCATCAGGCCAAAGCGGGAAATGCGGCCCACCTGGACGCGCGCACGGTCGGCTTCCAGCGCTTCGCGCATGCGGTTTTCCACATCGCGCTGGTTGCGGGCCGGGCCCATGTCGATAAAGTCGACCACGATCAGGCCGCCGATGTCGCGCAGGCGCAACTGGCGGGCGATCTCGTCGGCCGCTTCCAGGTTGGTCTGCAGTGCGGTTTCCTCGATGTCGGCGCCTTTGGTGGCGCGCGAGGAGTTGATGTCGATGGACACCAGCGCTTCGGTCGGGTCGATCACGATGGAGCCGCCGGAAGGCAGTTTCACTTCACGGCGGAAGGCGGTCTCGATCTGCGATTCGATCTGGTAGCGGGAGAACAGCGGTGTCTCGTCCCGGTACAGCTTGATTTTGTGCGAGAAGTCGCTCATCACCTGGCTGACGAAGCCGTTGGCTTCGGCGAACGTCTCTTCGGAATCGATCAGGACTTCACCGATGTCCTTGCGCAGGTAATCGCGGATGGCACGGATGATGACGTTGGATTCCTGGTACACCAGGAACGGCGCCGGGCGCTCGTTGGCGGCGGTGCTGATGGAATCCCACAGTTTCAGCAGGTAGTTGAGGTCCCACTGCAGCTCTTCGGCGGAGCGGCCGAGGCCGGCGGTGCGCACGATCACACCCATGTCATTGGGGATGGTCAGGGCGTTCATGGCTTCTTTCAGTTCCTGACGCTCATCACCCTCGATACGGCGGGAAATACCACCGGCGCGCGGGTTGTTCGGCATCAGGACCAGATAACGGCCAGCCAGGCTGATGAAGGTGGACAGGGCAGCGCCCTTGTTGCCCCGTTCTTCCTTGTCGACCTGGACGATCACTTCCTGGCCTTCGCGGATCACATCCTTGATGTTGATGCGACCCTGGATGTCTTTCGGGTCCTTGCTGAAGTACTGGCGGGAAATTTCCTTCAGTGGCAGAAAGCCATGACGCTCGGCGCCGAAATCGACGAAGGCGGCTTCAAGGGAGGGTTCGACGCGGGTGATCTTGCCTTTGTAGATGTTGGCTTTTTTCTGTT
Source organism: Isoalcanivorax pacificus W11-5 (assembly GCF_000299335.2). NCBI lineage: Bacteria > Pseudomonadati > Pseudomonadota > Gammaproteobacteria > Oceanospirillales > Alcanivoracaceae > Isoalcanivorax > Isoalcanivorax pacificus. The sequence continues at coordinate 1,870,376 of NZ_CP004387.1, forward strand.
CCCGGGTGCGGTGTTCGATGTCCAGATCGTACAGACGCTGACCATCGACAAGCGCGACGCGAACCTCTTCCGGGTGCGTCGCATTGATAAGCATACGTTTCATGTGTCTACCACATTCAGTGGCAGCCAGCGCAGAGCGCCCGTAGGGGGCGGCAGACCGGGGCAGGGCATGGGCAGCGGTGAAATAAGCGCCGGCGCGGGAACGGGATAGCCTTGTCAGGGAACATCCTTTCCTGCTGCTGGCACGAGCCGGTCTCGCCGGCAGGGTGCTGTCCGTACTGCTGATCCCCGTGTCGATTGCGGAGAGTCATACCAGGGACACGGGCGGGCCGAAGCGGTTCAGGCCGGGCCGCGGGCGTGTGCCCTTCAGTTTGCCGCGGGCCGCTCTCCCGAAGGGGCGTCCCGCGTGGCATCTCTTGTCGTCAGTGTCTGTCGCCCAGTGTGCTGGGCGTCTCTGCAGGCCACCAGGGTTGTTGAATCGCCATCCGCGCAATGGGCGTTATGATGGCGCCAGTCAATCAATCGGGTGTGTTGCCTGCGACGCTGTGCGTGTGGCACAGGCGTCATATCACAGTGTTCGCTATCTTTGCTGTCGGGCGGAGCCAGGCCACGCGGATGGCGAGCGCGCTTGAAGTAAACAAGGCGCAGGGTCCGCAGCTACCGGCGAATGTTCGCATCGCGTCGCCGGGGCCGGTCCAGGCCGACAGCCGACTATAGCAGCAAAATGACAGCGACATCAATCAGATAGCGGTTTGTGGCAAGCGGGGCCGGCGCCATGCAACGTGCATGATGCATTGGCGGCGGACAGGCCCTAGAATCGCCGCCATGTCACAGACCCCCGAATCTCCGTCCGGTTCTCCCGGCGTCAGCCATGTGCGCATCAGTGATGATCGTGCCGGGCAGCGGCTGGATAACTTCCTCATGGCAACCCTGAAAGGGGTGCCGAAATCCCGTATCTACCGGATCATCCGCGATGGCCAGGTGCGCGTGAACGGCCGCCGTGCCAAGCAGACCCAGCGCCTGGAAGAAGGCGACGAGGTGCGCATCCCGCCGGTGCGGGTGGCCAGCGACAGCGGGCCACCGCCTGCCGTGGGGCAGGGGCTGTCCGAGCGCCTGTCGCGCAGCCTGATCCATGAAGACAACTGGTTGTACATCTATAACAAGCCCGCCGGGCTGGCCGTTCATGGCGGCAGTGGTATCAGCCTGGGGCTGATCGAGACGCTGCGGGCGTTGTACCCGGCCGAGGCGGCATCTCTGGAACTGGTGCACCGGCTGGACCGCGACACGTCCGGCGCCATCATGGTGGCACGTCACCGTGCCTTTTTGCGTCGCCTGCAACGGCTGATGCAGGGCGGCGGGGTGGAAAAGCGCTACTGGCTGCTGTGCCGGGGCTTCAAGGGCACCCAGAAAACCATCGAGGCGCCGCTGCTGAAGCAGACCCATGGCAATGAGCGGGTGGTCAGGGTGTCCCGCGAGGGCAAGGCGTCCCGCACGGATTTCCGCGTGCTGGAGCGTTTCGGCGACGTGGCACTGGTGGAAGCCGTGTTGGCCACCGGGCGCACGCACCAGATTCGCGTGCATGCCCAGTTCGGCGGTTTCCCGCTGCTCGGTGACGACAAATATGGCGATGCCGACGTCAACAGTGCGCTGGCGGAACAGGTCGGTTCCCGGCGCATGTTTCTGCATGCCCGTTTGCTGGCATTGCGGCATCCGGAAACTGGGCGCGAGCTGCGTGTCGAGGCGCCTCTGGACGAAGCGTTCGAGGAGGCCCTGGTGCGGCTGCGCGGCGGGCCGGCCGCGTTGCCGGCCAGCCCGCCAACGCCGAAGCCGGCCAGCGGGGAGATGCAGCGTCCGCGTGCGCAGGTGAAAAAGGCAGCACCCCCGGCCCGTGGAGGACGCAAGCCAGCCGGCAAACCGACCGGCAAGCCGCCCGGGCGGCGGAGCAGGTCGCGCGGATGAGCTATTCACTGGTCATTTTCGACTGGGACGGCACCCTGATGGATTCCACCGGGCGTATCGTCAGTTGCCTGGCCGCCGCCGCTGCTGATGTGACCTTGCCGGCCCTGCCGCCGGAAAGGCTGTGCAGTATCATTGGCCTCGGGCTGTTCGAGGCGATTCGCGATCTCTATCCCGAGGCGGACGACGCACTGGTACATGCGATGCGGGAGCGTTACGCGGTGCATTTCATTGCCGCGGAGGTGCAGCCGAGTGCATTGTTTCCCGGTGCACTGGAAACCCTGGCCGCATTGCGTGGTCAGGGAATGCAGCTGGCCGTGGCGACGGGCACGAGCCGTCGCGGGCTGGACCGGGTGTGGGGCAGCACCGGGCTGGGCAAATGGTTTGACAGTTCCCGTTGCGCTGATGAGAGCCGTTCCAAGCCGCACCCGGATATGGTGCTGGAGTTGCTGGCTGAGCTGGGCCATGCCCCGGAGCAGGCGCTGGTGGTTGGCGACACCAGTTTCGACCTGGAAATGGCCGAGCGTGCCGGCGTGGATCGTGTCGGTGTGCTGTACGGCGCGCACCCGCGTGAGCGCCTGGCGGTGCATCGGCCGCTGGCATTGCTGGAACATATTGAGGGGCTGCTGCCGTTGATCGACGCACGGCGGCGGTCGATTGAGGCAGCATCGGTTCAGACGGAAAGTGGAGTAAGAGTGGATGGATCAGTACAACGATAATCGCGGTGCGCAGGTGTCGCCGCCGCAAAGCAATCGCGAATGGCAACTGATCGAAAAACTGGTGCTGTCCATGCAGGACGAGCAGCGCAAGCAGCGCCGCTGGAGCATTTTTTTCCGCGCCGCAACGCTCGGTTATCTGGTGCTGGTGTTGCTGATGTTCCTGCCGTTGCGCGCGGGCTTCTCCGGCAGCATGGCGGCAGTGGAGCCGCACACGGCGCTGGTTGATGTCTCCGGCGTGATTGCCGATGGCGCAGAAGCCAATGCCGATGCCATCAGCCAGGGGCTGCGTCGCGCCTTCGAGGCGGAGCAGTCGAAGGCGGTGATGCTGCGCATCAACAGCCCGGGCGGTTCGCCAGTGCAGTCCGGTTATGTGTATAACGAAATCATGCGGCTGAAAGCCAAGTACCCGGAGAAAAAAGTCTACGCGGTGATCACCGATGTGGGCGCGTCCGGGGCCTACTATATTGCGGCAGCGGCGGATGAGATTTATGTGGACCCGGCCAGCATCGTCGGTTCCATCGGCGTGATCATGGCCGGCTTCGGCTTTACCGAGGCCATTGAAAAACTCGGTGTCGAGCGCCGCGTGCAGACTTCCGGTGAAAACAAGGCGCTGATGGACCCGTTCCAGCCACAAAAGCCTGAGCAGACCGCCCACTTCCAGGGCATGCTGGACCAGATTCACCAGCAGTTCATTGATGCAGTGAAAGCCGGGCGCGGTGATCGTCTTCAGGTGGCAGGTCATCCGGAACTGTTTTCCGGGCTCGTCTGGTCTGGCGAAGAAGCCGTGCGACTGGGGCTGGCAGATGGCACCGGCAGCCCCGGCCAGGTGGCGCGTGAGGTGGTGGGCGAGGAAGAGATCGTCGACTACTCCGTGCTGCCGCATCCGCTGGAGCGTCTGCTGGGTGGTTTCGGCGTCAGCATCGGCAAGGGCGTTGGCCAGATGCTCGGCGTGGATGGCTGGAGCCTGCGTTAAGTCATGACCGCCACAGGTCGGTTGTGGCGTTTTTTTTGCGAACAGTCTGTGTCGGCCAGGGAGTGCCATGTCGTCAGGACGGTGCGTCATTCTGCTGTGCATGGCGGCGTTGCTCGCCGCCTGCACCCACTGGCCCGAGCGCCGCGATGGCTATCGGGTGGATCACCAGTACCCGGCCACTGCCTACAGTTCCCGCATCTATCATCTGGTGCTGCATTACACCAGCAGCGAGGAGCCGCGCGCGCTGCGTTCGCTGACCGGGCCGGAAGTCAGCAGTCATTATCTGGTGCCGGTGCCGCCCCGGGGCGAAACCCGCCCGGTGATTTACCAGATGGTGCCGGAACATGAGCGGGCCTGGCATGCCGGCGTCAGTGCGTGGGGCAGCCGCAGCAATATCAATGACACCTCCATCGGCATCGAAATCATCAACACAGGCCCGCGTGCGGCAGAGGGTGGCGTGGCCTGGGCGCCGTATCCGCCGGAGCAGATCGATGCGGTGATTGCGCTGGTGCGTGATCTGGTGCGCCGCTATGACATTGATCCGATCAATATCGTCGGGCATTCGGATGTGGCGCCGTTGCGCAAGGTGGACCCCGGTCCGGCGTTTCCCTGGAAGGCATTGTATGACGCCGGCCTGGGCGTCTGGCCGGAGGAGCGGGTGGTGCAGCGTTATCGTGACTGGTTCACACTGCTGCCGCCCACGTTAAGCGATGTGCAGGAGGCGCTGGCCACGTTCGGGTATCCGATTCGCCTGACCGGCGAGCCGGACCGGCAGACCTGCTCCACGGTGCAGGCGTTCCAGATGCGCTTCCGTCCGGCGGACTACCGTGGTGTGCCGGATGCCGAGACGGTGGCGATCCTGTGGGCCTTGCTGGAGCGTTATCGGCCGGCGTTATTGCCGCCGCTGGCCGAGTGGGACACGGGCGGCCCGCCGAGCTGGGCGGGCTGGAACGTGACCTGCCCGGTAATGCGCGACACCGGTCACGGCTGAGGCCACTGCTGATCAGCGTTCCGGGGGCAGTGCCACGCCTTCGGTGGCAAGAAAGTCGGTCAGCATGATCAGCGGCAGGCCGATCAGCGCATTCGGGTCGCGGCCTTCCAGGGCCTTGAACAGCACAATGCCCAACCCTTCGGACTTGAAGCTGCCGGCGCAATTGAGCGGCTGCTCCTGGTCCACGTAGCGCTCGATGGTCGCACGCGACAACCGGCGGAAATGCACGGTGAACGGCTCGCAGCCGCACTGGTCGCGCCCGGTGGCGCTGTTCAGCAGGCACAGGCCGGTCTGGAAGGTGACGGTGCTGTCGCTGCTGGCTTCGAGCTGGTGAATGGCCTTGTCGCGGCTGCCGGGCTTGCCGAGCACCTCGCCGTCTGCCGTCACGGCAACCTGATCAGAGCCGATGATCAGGGCGCCCGGGTATTCCTGGGCCACTGCGCGTGCCTTTTCCCGCGCCAGGCGCAGCACCAGTTCCACCGGCGTCTCGCCGGGGCGGCGGGATTCGTCGATATCCGGGCTGTGGCAGCTGAACGTCAGCCCCAGGCGCTGCAGCAGGCTGCGCCGGAACGGGGAGGAAGAGGCCAGAACGAGGGGCGGTGCGGCGGTTGTCATGGGGGCTCCGGTCGGGGTTTCACACCAGGTTTGTCGCAGTGTAACGCGACGGTTTTGACGCTGCACTGAAAAACCCTTTTTCATCAACGGCTTGGCTTTTAATTTACGCTTTGACAGGGGCGGGCTGCGGCCCTAGAATTGCGCGCTTATGTTTTCCGGGCAATTGCCGCATTACGTTGAGCCGCGCAAGCTGGCCGATCAAGGCGGTTCCATTGGTGGCCAGACCACTGTCGCAGCGCTTCCCCGACTGAGCGAGTTCGAGCAAAGTCAGGGCGAGCCGGTAGATGTCGCGCTCACGTTTGCGCGCAGCGACGAGGATGGCGTGCGCAGTGTCGAAGGCACCATCAGCACCCACCTGGTGTTGACCTGCCAGCGCTGCCTCGAGCCGGTCCGCTGCGGAATCACTGCCAGAGTACGCCTGGCACTGGTCTGGAGCGAAGACGATATTGATACGGTGCCGGATCGTTTTGATCCCTGGCTGGTGACGGACGACAAGATGCCGCTGGCGCCGCTGATGGAAGAAGAATTGCTGCTGGCGCTGCCGCTGGTCGCCATGCACGAGCAATGCCCGACGCAGCTTCCCACCACCACCCAGGTGGAGGAGGAAGAAGAAGCCGCGTCACAGGAACAGGCGGATAACCCTTTTGCAATACTGGCCACTCTCAAGAAACGGGACGGTCAGGAATAAGCCCCACAGGAGCGAACCATGGCAGTTCAACAGAATCGGAAAACCCGTTCCAAGCGTGACATGCGTCGCTCGCACGACGCCCTGTCCGCGCCGGCGCTGACCGAAGACACCAACACCGGTGAAGTGCACCGTCGCCACCACATTTCCCCGGACGGCATGTATCGCGGCCGCCAGGTGATCAAACAGGTGGAAGCGGACGACGACGAAGCGTAACGCACACACCACGGAAAACGGGAGCCGAGGCTCCCGTTTTTCGTTGCGCTGACATAACAGTTTCCGGATATGTCCAGCCCGTTGCGGCGATGTGACAAATCGGTTTGTATGTCGGCTTTATAAAAGCGGATGAGGGATTTCATGGCACAGGTCACGCTGGCTGTGGATGCCATGGGCGGGGATGCCGGTTTGCCGGTGACCGTGCCCGCAGTGGCGCAATTGCTGCAACAAGACGCCACCGTTGAAGTATTGATGGTGGGCCAGCCGGTACCTTTGGCGGCTGCACTGCGCGATGCAGGCCTGGCGCAGCACGCGCGGGTACGTGTCGTGCCGGCCAGTGACATCGTGACCATGGACGATCCGGTTGCGGTGGCGCTGCGCAATAAAAAGGATTCCTCCATGCGCGTGGCGGTCAATCAGCTACGCGACGGGCAGGCCCAGGCCGTGGTCAGCGCCGGCAATACCGGCGCGCTGATGGCCGTGAGCCGGTTTGTCCTGAAGACCTTGCCGGGCATCGAGCGCCCGGCCATCTGCACGGCCATTCCCACCCGCACCGGCCACTGCCACATGCTCGATCTGGGCGCGAATGTGGATTCCGAAGCCGAACACCTGTTGCAGTTTGCGCTGATGGGCGCCGCCGTGGTGCGCGCGCTGGATCGCATCGAGGCGCCGCGCGTGGCGCTGCTGAATATCGGCGAGGAAGACATCAAGGGTAATGACCTGATCAAACAGGCTGCGAAACTGTTGCAGGAACACCCGGCGCTGAATTACTGCGGCTTTATCGAAGGCAAGGGTATTTTCGACGGTGAGGCCGATGTGGTGGTCTGCGATGGCTTTGTCGGCAATGTGGCGCTGAAAACCATGGAAGGCACTGCCACCATGATCGGCCATATGCTGCGCACCGAAATCAGCAGCTCGTGGCTGAAAAAAGTCTCCGGCCTGCTGGCGCTGCCGGTCCTGCGCGGCCTGAAAAAGCGCATGGACCCGGAGCGCTACAACGGCGCCAGCCTGCTTGGCCTGAACGGTATCGTGGTGAAGAGCCACGGCGGGGCCGGTGTCAGCGGCTTCCTGGCGGCCCTGGAAGTGGCGGTGCGCGAGGCGGATCGCAATGTGCCGGCGCTGATTGGCGCCACCCTGGTGAACAAGAGCGACGGCACCGCATAAGATTTTGTTGCAACGCCGGCGCGCATCCCGTGGCCAGGCTGCGCATAATGCCGCCGGCAAGAGCACCCAGAACGGAGCGCCTATGAGCAAGACAGCTTTTCTGTTTCCCGGCCAGGGTTCCCAGGCCGTCGGCATGCTCGCCGACTATCGGGACGAGTCGGTACTGCAGCACACCTTCAATGAAGCCTCCGGCGCCCTGGGCTATGACCTGTGGAAGCTGGTGCAGGAAGGCCCGGAGAGCGACCTCAACAGCACCGACAAGACCCAGCCGGCGCTGTTGACCGCCGGGGTGGCGCTGTGGCGTCTGTGGCAGCATCGTGGCGGTGCGCGCCCGGACATGCTGGCCGGCCACAGTCTGGGGGAATACACCGCGCTGTGCTGCGCGGGCGTGCTCACCCTGGGTGATGCCGTGCGCCTGGTGGAGAAGCGGGGGCAACTGATGCAGAGTGCCGTGCCGGAAGGGCAGGGCAGCATGGCCGCCATTCTCGGCCTGGAAGACGAACAGGTGCGCGCCGCCTGCGCTGAAGCGGCCAACGGCGACGTGGTGGAAGCGGTCAATTTCAACGCACCGGGCCAGGTGGTGATTGCCGGCAGCGTGGCCGCCGTACAACGGGCCGTGGAAGCCTGCAAGGCGGCCGGTGCCAAGCGTGCCATGCCGCTGCCGGTCAGCGTGCCGTCGCACTGCGCACTGATGCGCCCGGCAGCGGAGCAACTGGTCGGCGTGATCGGTGGCCTGCGCCTGCATGAGCCGGAGATCGCTGTCATCAATAACGTCGACGTCGCCGTGGAAACTGATGTGGGCCGCGTGACCGACGCGCTGGTCCGGCAGCTCTATTCGCCGGTGCGCTGGGCGGAAACAGTACAGAAACTGGCCGCCGACGGTGTGACGCTGGCCTACGAATGCGGCCCGGGCAAAGTGCTGGCCGGGCTGGTGAAACGGATTGATCGCAGCGTTGAAGTGGTGGCGCTGGAGAATGCCGCCGCGTTGCAGGCTGCAACGCCGGATGCCTGAATCACAGGAGCAGAAATGAGCGAGACACAAGGCAGGATTGCACTGGTTACCGGCGCCAGCCGTGGCATTGGCAAGGCGATTGCCGCAATGCTGGCGGGGCAGGGTTTCATTGTGGTCGGCACCGCCACCACGGAAGCCGGTGCGGCCGGTATCACCGAGGCGCTGGCCGCGCAGGGTAACGCCGGCGGTGGTGTGGTGATGGATGTCAGCGACAGCGAATCCGTTACCCGCGCCATGGCTGAAGTCCAGGAGCGCTTTGGCGCACCGCTGGTGCTGGTGAACAATGCCGGTATCACCCGTGACAACATCATGTTGCGCATGAAGGAAGATGAATGGGATGCGGTGATCAACACCAACCTGAATGCACTGTTCAGGGTCACCCGTGCCTGCCTGAAGGGCATGACCAAGGCACACAGGGGACGCATCATCACCATCAGTTCAGTCGTTGGCGTGATGGGCAATGCCGGCCAGGCCAACTATGCTGCCGCCAAGGGTGGTGCTGAAGGTTTCAGCCGCGCGCTGGCGCGTGAGCTGGGCTCGCGGGCGATCACGGTGAACACGGTTGCACCGGGTTTTATCCAGACGGACATGACCGATGCGCTGGCCGAAGGGCAGCGTGATGGCCTGTTGGCACAGATCCCGCTAGGCCGTCTCGGGCAGGCGGATGAAGTCGCCAGCGCGGTGTCGTGGCTGGCATCAGAAGGGGCCGGTTATGTCACTGGCACGACCATTCATGTCAATGGTGGCATGTTCACTGGTTGATTGGCGTTGAAGATTGCTTTACAGGTTGTTGATATTTATAGCGAATAATTCGCAACATACGCGCAGCGGGTGGTCGGGATCGCGGCTTGCATGGGCAAACAGCGTTCACCTAGAATAGCCGCCTGAGGTGCATGGACACCACAACAGGAGAGAGTCAGGATCATGAGCAGCATTGAAGAAAGGGTCGCCAAGATCATCATCGAGCAGCTGGGTGTCAAACCGGAAGACGTGAAGCCGGAAGCATCCTTCGTGGAAGACCTGGGCGCCGACTCGCTGGATACGGTTGAGCTGGTGATGGCCCTCGAAGAGGAATTCGAAACCGAGATTCCCGACGAGGAAGCCGAAAAGATCAGCACCGTTCAGGCTGCCATCGACTACGTCAAGCAACACGCCTGATCCGGCTCTGGCCTGATCAAATAAAAAAACCGCAGGTTCACGGTGTGAACTTGCGGTTTTTTTATGCGTGTTGCGTTGCGCGCGACGCCGCTCGTCGCGTGTCCTCGCGAAGGCAGCGCCGCATTGACTAATTGACACAACTTTCCGGCATGCTGCGCAGCGGTTTTTCGTATACTGCGCGCAACGTGTGGATGGAGGAATGGCAGTGACAAGACGTCGAGTAGTCGTCACCGGCATGGGCATGCTCAGTCCGATGGGTACTGATGTGGCATCGGGGTGGGAGAACATCCTGGCCGGCAAAAGCGGTATTCGCCCGATAACGCATTTTGATCCGGAAGGCATGTCCACCCGCATTGTCGGTACCGTGCCGGAATTCGATATCGAGCAATACCTGCCAGCCAAGGATGCACGCAAGATGGATATCTTCGTGCAGTATGGCCTGGCGGCCGCCGTACAGGCGATTCGTGACGCCGGCCTGACCGACCAGGAAGCAGATGCCGACCGTATCGGCATTGCCATCGGCTCCGGTATCGGTGGCCTCACCGGCATCGAGGAAAACCACAAGAAAATGCTCGACGGTGGCCCGCGCAAGGTGTCGCCGTTTTTTGTGCCAGGCAGCATCATCAACATGATCGCCGGCAACCTCTCGATCATGTACGGCTACCGTGGCCCGAACTTCGCTACCGTCACTGCCTGCACCACCGGCACCCACAGCATCGGGCTGGCGGCGCAGCAGGTAATGCACGGTGTGGCCGACGTGATGATTGCCGGCGGCTCGGAAAAAGCCTCCTGCGCGCTGGGCATGGCCGGCTTCGCCGCTGCCCGCGCCATGTCGACCCGCAACGACGAACCGGAAAAAGCCAGCCGGCCATGGGACCGTGACCGTGACGGTTTTGTCCTGTCCGACGGCGCCGGCATCATGGTGCTGGAAGAGTACGAACACGCCAAAGCCCGTGGCGCGAAAATCTACGCCGAACTGATCGGCTTCGGCATGAGCGGCGACGCCTACCACATGACCTCGCCGCCGGAAGACGGCGCCGGTGCCGCGCTGTCCATGCAGTGTGCGCTGCGGGATGCCGGTATCGCCCCGGAGCAGGTCGGCTATATCAACGCCCACGCCACCTCCACCAAGGCCGGCGATATCGCCGAGGTGCGCGCCATCCGTTCCGTGTTCGGGGCGCATGCCGAACAGCTCGCGGTCAGCTCCACCAAATCCATGACCGGGCATCTGCTGGGCGCAGCCGGTGCAGTGGAGGCGATCATCTGCATGCTGGCCCTGCGCGACGGCATGCTGCCGCCGACCATCAACCTGGATAACCCGGATGATGGCTGCGACCTGAACCTGATCCCTCACACCGCGCTCAAGCGCGAGGTGGAGGTGGCGTTGTCCAACTCGTTCGGCTTTGGTGGCACCAACGCATCGCTGCTGTTTCGCCGCGTGTAACCGATGGCGCCCCTGAAAGGACTCTGGGAGCCCTCCCTGGCCGCAGATGATCGCGGCCTGGCCTACGGCGACGGCTGCTTTGAAACCCTGCGCCTGAGCCCCGCCGGTGCCCCCCTGTGGCCCTGGCACCGGCGACGCCTGCTCGCCGGTGCGGCGGCCCTGGCCATTCCCCTCACAGAGGACACGCTGGACGAGGCCCTGCGGCAGGCGCTGACGTGCTGCGAGGGGGCGGCCGTACTGAAGCTGATCCTCACCCGCGGCAGTGGCGGGCGTGGCTACGCCGCGCCCGAGCCGTGCGAGCCACGTCTGCTGGCCAGCCTGCACCCGCTGCCGGCGCGTCCCGCTGCCCACTACCGTGACGGGCTGGCCACTGGCCTGTGCCAGTTGCGCCTGGCGCAACAGCCAGCGCTGGCGGGCCTGAAACATCTCAATCGCCTGGAACAGGTGCTGGCACGTCGAGAAGTGCAGCAGGCGGGCTGGGATGAAGGGCTGCTGCTGGACAGCGCGGGGGCGCCGGTGGAATTCACCAGCATGAATCTGTTCGCCCGGTTCGGTGACACCCTGTGGACACCACCGCTGACCCAATGCGGCGTGGCCGGTGTGGCACGGGCGCTGATTCTTGAGCAGCTGGCCGCCGGCGCGGGCCTGGCAACCACCGTGCAGATGCGTTCACTGTCACAGCTGGAAGCGGCCGATGAGGTTTTTGCCTGCAACAGTGTTGCCGGAATCCTGCCGGTCCGTACACTGGCAGACTGGCAGTGGCCCGTGGGGAGGGCTACCTTGGCGCTACAGTCCGGGTGGGCACAGATATTCCAATGAAAGAACGCCATATCAAGTATTTCGTACTGCTGAGCTTCATGCTGTTGATCACCGTGCCCATGGGCTTTGCCTGGCTGGCCGGCCACCTGCATGAACCGTTGGAGACCGAGCAGGAATATCTGCTCGATGTGCCGCGAGGCAGCAGCCTGTTTTCAGTGATACGCCGGCTGTCCGCCGATGGCCTGCTGGGCGAACCGTCGGAGGCGCGCCTGCGTCGCATGGCGGTGCGTGTCTACGCCTTCACCAATGAAGATGCGCGGCATATCCATGCCGGCGAGTATCGCATCCGCCCCGGCGAAAACCTGTCCATGCTGCTCGACAAGCTGGAAAACGGTGATGTGATCCAGCGTGCCTTCACCATCGTCGAGGGCAGCACCTTTCGCGATATCCGTCGCCAGTTTGCCAGCGCGGCGGGCCTGACGCTGGTCACCGAGAACCTCAGTGACCGGCAGATCATGTCCGAGCTGGGGCGGCCTGACCGGCACCCGGAAGGCTGGTTTTCACCGGACACCTATTTCTACACCCGCGGCGAGACCGATCTGGCCCTGCTGGGCCGGGCGCTGGCGCGGCAGGAAACGATTCTGGAAAAAGCCTGGGCACAACGTGCTGAAGGCCTGCCGTACAGTGATCCGTACGACGCACTGATCATGGCCTCGATCGTGGAGCGCGAAACCGGCGTGCCGGAAGAGCGCGACCAGATTGCCGGCGTGTTCGTCAGCCGTCTGGAGAAGGGCATGCGCCTGCAGACTGACCCGACCGTGATCTACGGCATGGGCGAGCGCTACCAGGGCCGCATCCGCAGCGCAGACCTGCGCGAAGCGACACCGTACAACACCTACGTGATCGCTGGCATGCCGCCCACCCCCATTGCCATGCCGGGGGCGGCCGCCATCCAGGCAGCGGTGAACCCGAAGCGCACGGCGGCGCTGTTCTTCGTCGCCCGGGGCGACGGCTCGCACGTGTTCTCGGAGACTCTGCGCGAGCACCAGGAAGCCGTGCGGCGCTACCAGCTCAACCGCCGGGAGGATTACCGCTCCTCACCGGCACCGTTACCGGTGCCTGACGTGGAGCAGCCATGACCTCCGCGCGTGGTTGTTTTATTACCTTCGAGGGTGTCGAGGGCGCCGGCAAATCCAGCAATCTGGCCTGGACGGCAGAGTTGCTGCGCGCCAACCAGATTGAAGTGCTGATCACCCGCGAGCCGGGTGGCACACCTTTCGCCGAGGCGATCCGGGACCTGCTGCTGCGCGACCAGCCAGAGCCGGTCGCCCCGGCCACTGAACTGCTGCTGATCTTCGCCGCCCGGGCACAGCATATTGCCCAGGTGATCGAGCCGGCGCTGGCCGCCGGCAAGTGGGTGCTGTGTGATCGGTTCACCGATGCCACCTATGCCTACCAGGGCGGCGGGCGCGGCTTGCCGCAGGCGCATATCGCCACCCTGGAGCAACTGGTGCAGGGCGCCTTGCGTCCCGACCGTACCCTGCTGTTTGACCTGCCGGTGGCGGAAGGGCTGCGCCGGGCCGGCAAGCGGGGTGCTCTGGACCGCTTCGAGCGCGAAGAGCAGGCCTTCTTCGAACGCATCCGCGAACACTATCTGGCCCGGCAACAGGCCGAGCCGGCACGCTTTTCCCTGATCGATGCTGCCGCGCCCCTGGACGAGGTCCGCGAGCGCGTGCAGCAGGTGATTGATGACATCGTACGTGGCTACGCCACTGGAGCTGCATCGTGAGCGAGACGGCCGCCGTCCAGGCGCCTTGCCCCTGGCACCGCGATACCCTGAACCAGTTGGTGGCCCGTCGCGACGACGGCAGGCTGCCTCATGCCCTGTTGCTGGCCGGGCCGGCCGGCATCGGCAAGGCGCGCCTGGCGCTGGCGCTGGTGCAGCTGCTGTTGTGCGAGTCGCCCCGTGGCGGCCTGGCCTGTGGCCGCTGCCACGCGTGCCACATGAGCACGGCCGGCACGCACCCGGACCTGTGGCTGGTGGAACCGGCCGAGACCGGCAAGATGATCCGCATCGACCAGATCCGGGAACTGGTGGATTTCGCTGGCCGCACCCCGCAATACGGTGGTTATCGCGTGGCGCTGATCATGCCGGCCCAGTCGATGAACCGCGCCGCGCAGAATGCCTTGCTGAAAACCCTGGAAGAACCGGGCGCAAACACCTTGCTGCTGCTGGTCTGCGATCAGGTCAGCCAGTTGCTGCCCACCGTGCGCAGCCGTTGCCAGCAGCAGTTGCTGCCCGTGCCGCCGCAGGCGCAGGCAGAACCGTGGCTGGCACAGCAACTGGCCGTGCCGGAGCGCGCCGCACCGTTGCTGGCTGCGGCCGGGGGGGCGCCACTGAAAGCGCTGGCGCTGGAGCAGGCCGACTGGTTCGCCGAACGTGGCGCACTGGTGCAGGTACTGGCCCGGGTAGGCACCGGGCAGGCGAGTGTGGCCGTGGTGGCCCGGCAACTGGCGACGCACGACACCGGCGACCTGCTGGAAGCCTGCTACGGCTGGGTGCGGCAGGCGCTGCGCCTGGCGGGTGGGGCGCCACTGGTCAGCGATCCGGAACTGAACCAGCCGCTGAAGCATCTGGCGGCGGTCGGCCCGGCCCGGCTGCTGGATTTCGCCGGGGCCGTGTCGCGCGCCCGGCGGCTGGCGCGCTCCGGCGCCAACCCGAATCGTGATCTGCTGCTGGAACAGATGCTGCTGGTGCTGGCGGGCAGCCAGTCGCTTGACGCGCTGCAGGCTTGACGGGCTGCGTCATGGCACGGAAGCTGCACTGCTCCGCTACAAAGACCCCGGTCAACGGGGCGGATGAGAAGGGCACAGGCTCGCCTGTCGCGGGGCCGGGTGCTATGGTGCTGCGGGACGGCCCGGCCGGCGTGAAGGAACCTGCGCCGGCGGCGGATGTCTCGATTGATATCCTGAATTGGGGTTGCTTATGAAAATGCCTGGCGGTCGCAGCGGCATCCTGTCGCTGACCATCAAGGACAAGGCAGTGCTGTACTCGGCCTACATGCCGTTCATCAAACACGGTGGCCTGTTCATTCCCACCACCAAGGACTACAAGCTGGGCGAGGAAATTTTCCTGCTGCTGAGCCTGATGGAAGAGTCCGAAAAGATCCCGGTAGCCGGCAAGGTGGTCTGGATCACCCCGCGCGGCGCCCAGGGCAACCGCACTGCCGGTATCGGCGTGCAGTTCTCCGACCAGGATGACATTGCCCGCCGGACCATCGAGAATTACCTGGCTGGCTCGCTGGAGTCAGACCGACCCACCCACACCATGTAACACGGACGCGCCCATGAATGCTTCCGTACACCCGGCCGTGGCAGGCCTGGTGGATTCCCATTGTCATCTGGACCGCCTGGACCTGACGGCCCACGACGGCGACTTCGATGCGATGATGCGCGCGGCGGCCGAAGCCGGTGTATCGCACATGCTGTGTATCGGCGTCGACCTGGAAAGTTTTCCGCAGGTGCTGGCGGTGGCGGAAACCTGGCCGCAGGTGTATGCCACGGTCGGTGTGCATCCGCTGTACCGCAAGTCCCGCGCCGCCACCACCGAAGAACTGGTGCGCCATGCACAGCATCCGAAAGTGGTCGCCATCGGTGAAACCGGGCTGGATTATTTCTACGCGGGCGATGACCCGAGCTGGCAACACGAGCGCTTTGTGGCGCACATCCTGGCTGCACGCCAGACCGGCCTGCCGCTGGTGATCCACACCCGCGACGCGCGTGCCGATACGTTGGCCATGCTGCGCGAGCACGGCGGTGGCGAGGTGCGCGGTGTGCTGCACTGTTTCACCGAAGACCTGGCGATGGCCGAAGCCGCTATCGCGATGGGCTTCATGATTTCCATTTCCGGCATCGTCACCTTCCGCAATGCCGAACCGCTGCGCGACGTAGTGCGCGCACTGCCCCTGGAACACCTGCTGATTGAAACCGACTCGCCCTGGCTGGCGCCGGTGCCCCATCGCGGCAAACAGAATGAACCGCGTTTCGTCGCCGATGTGGCGCGCTGCGTGGCCGGGCTCAAAGGTGTGCCGGTAGAGCATGTCGCCGCCTGTACGCGTGACAATTTCTTTCGCCTGTTCAACAAGGCCCGCCCGGTATGACCGACAGCACGTTATTGATTGGCGCCCTCGCGGCCTTGCTGGGGCTGTTGCTCGGCGTTGCGCTGATGTTCTGGCGTTCACGCGGCGCCACGTCGCAGGTGCAGTCGCTGCAACAGGCCCTGGCCGCCGCCCAGGCGCAACAACAGGCCGGCGAGCAACGTGTGGCCGAACAGGCCACGCAAACCAGTGCCGCGCAGCAGGCGTTGCAGCAGGCGCAGGGCAGGGTGGCGGAATTGCAGGCGCAACTGGCCCGGCTGGAAGAGAGGCAACAGTCGCAACAGGAAAAAATCGCCTGGGTGGAACAGAGCCGCGAGCAGTTGCGACAGGAATTCGAGCAGCTTTCCGCGCGGATATTTGAAACCCGCAGCCAGCAGTTGCAGGAACAGAACCGCACCGGGCTGGATGACCTGCTGAAACCGTTCCGCGAGCAGATTGCGGATTTCCGCCGCCGTGTCGACATGATCCACGGTGAGGATGCCCGCCAGCAGGCGACGCTGACCGAACAGATTCGCGGCCTGCATGCCCTGCATCAACAGATGCATGAGGACGCGCGCAACCTGACCAATGCACTGAAAGGCCAGACCAAGACCCAGGGCAACTGGGGCGAGATGATTCTGGAGCGCATCCTGGAAGAATCCGGTCTGGTGCGTGGGCGCGAATACGATACGCAGGTATCCTTGACCGGCGATGAAGGCGAGCGGCGCCAGCCGGATGTGATCGTACACCTGCCGGACGACAAGGACGTGATCATCGACAGCAAGGTGTCGCTGCTGGCCTATGAACGCTTCTGCAGCGAAGAAAACGATGATGTGCGGCGTCTGGCACTGGACGAACACATCCAGTCCCTGCGCAACCATATCCGCGGGCTGAACCGGAAAAACTACGAGGGCCTCAGCGGCGTGCGCACGCTGGATTTCGTGCTGCTGTTCATCCCCATCGAGGCGGCGTTCCTGATTGCCATGGAACACGAGCCGACGCTGTACAACGACGCCTACAACCGCAACATCGTGCTGGTCAGCCCGACCACGCTGCTGGTCACCCTGCGCACCATCAACAACATCTGGCGCTACGAATACCAGAACCGCAACGCGATCACGATTGCCGACCGCGCCGGCCGCATCTGCGACCAGATTTCGCTGCTGGAAGAATCCCTGCGCGAGGTGGGCGACCGCATCAGCAAGGCCCACGATGCCTGGGAAACCAGCTACAAGCGGCTGTCCGACGGCCGTGGCAACCTGCTGCGCCAGGCGCATCAATTGCGAGACCTGGGGGCGAAAGCGCGACGGACACTGCCAGCACCCCAAGACAACGATGAAGACGACGAGCCAGAAACTGACTGACACCTGAGCGGGCAGGCGGTGTGCTGTGAAGCAGGCCGGCTGTTCCCTGAGACCTCTTTCGCAAGTTTTTTTCCCTGGCCGCGTGAAAGCGAGCCACCCATCACAGAACAGCCTTTTCGGCCTGTACGCCCCTCAAGTTCTCCGCCAGATTACCGATTACAAAAATCATAAATCTAGGAATAAAGTGCTATGTTTCGCTTGCTGGGCTTTGGCCTGGTCATGGCTTTGTGCCTGACCAGCCAGGGGGTGGCGGGGGGCGAGGTCGAAGCACGGGTCATCGGCGGAACGGAAATCGAGCAAGGCAACAAGTGGCCCTGGATGGCCGCGGTGAACTATGTGCCCGGTCCTGAAAGCACCCGCAAGTCCCTGATCTGTGGGGGTACGCTGATCGCACCGCGCTGGGTGCTGACAGCGGCGCACTGTGTCATCAACAGCCAGGGGCAGCGTACGCTGCCAGACAACCTGCTGGTGGTTGTGGGCAGTGCCCACCGCGACGGCAGTGGCGGGGAGCATCTGCGCGTCGCCGCCGTACGAACCCATCCGAATTACAACCGCGACGGTCTGCATAACGACATTGCGCTGCTGCAACTGGCCAGCCCGGCCACAGTGGCGCCGGTGAACGTGGCGGGTGCCGCGCAACTCGATTACCTCGGTGCGGTGGGTCGCAACGCGCTGTTCACGGCACTGGGCTGGGGGCGCACCCGCGCCAACGACCCGGCCAGCGGCGCGCGGCTGCTGCATGAAGTCTCGCTGGGCTATGTGCCGGGCAAACAGTGCCGCAGCACCTGGCGCAGCGTGACCGGCAGCCAGATCTGTGCCGGCGGTGCGGGGGCAGTGGATACCTGCACCGGCGACAGTGGCGGCCCGCTGGTGCTCGAGCATGACGGCACCCAGTGGCTGGTGGGCATCACCAGCTATGGCGCCCAGGAGTGTGGCAGCCCCGGTGTGCCGGGCGTCTACACTTCGGCAGCGTCCTTCTCCGGGTGGATGGAACAGACCGCGACCGGGCAACTGGTAGACCTGGCATCCAGCAGCCGTTCTGACAACACCTCCGGCAGCCGTTTCACGACACGCGTGGTCACCAGTGCGATCAGCAATGAGAGTGCACTGACACAGGCCTCGGCGGTGGGCTGGCGTCTGCGTTCGGATGCCCCGGTGTCGGTACGCAGCCTGGACGGCCTGACCTGCACCCAGCGAGGCGGCATCACTGACTGCCGTTCGCAGACCGTGCTGTCGGTGGGGCAGCAGGCAAACCCGCGCCGCTTCGAGATCAGCTATAGCGGCCAGACGGATGCCGATGTCGAGCTAGAAGTGACGCCGATTGCCAGCCAGCACAATTATCGCCAGCGCGCCAATGATGTGATTGGCCTGCGTTTCTCTGAAAAACCGGACCTGAGCCTGCACCTGCTGCGCGAAGTGCTCGCCGATCGTCGTGCCCGCGTGACAGTGCAACTGGCCAACGACGCGCCGCATGTGGCGGCCGAGGGTACGCAGTTGCGAGTGTTCCTGCCAGGCGGCACGCGCATTGCGAACCTGGAGGCCGCAGGCTGTGTGAACGGGGTGCCGGTGGTCTGCGATCTCGGCACGCTGCGTCCGGAAGAAGCACGCGATCTGCCGCTGGATATTGAAGTGGGCAGTGGCGAGGGCGAGTTGCGTTTTGAACTGGCGGCACGCAATGGCAGCTACCCGCTCAGTGACGCAGAGCGCTCGATGCCTGCGTCTGGCCTGCTGGCATCTGCCCGCAGTGGCGGCGGCGGTGGTGGCAGCCTGGGATGGCTGGCGTTGCCGGCGCTGGCACTGTTGCGATTACTGCGTCAGCGCCGGCATTGATTGAGGTGTCAGGCTTCCCGATCGGCCCGGGCTTCCCGGGCCGTTTCGTTCTGGCGCGGGGCGGCTTCGTCGAGCGCACCGAGGCTGCCTTTCCAGGGCAGCAGCCGGATGCGGCGGTCGTCGTTATGGTCCACGAACGGGTATTTGACGATATCGAAGTAGGGTGAGTGATCGAAATCCGCCGGATAGAAAATACGCGGATGGCGGCGGTACAGCCGGCTGATATCGGTCTCGGTCCGCTTGACCAGCGGCAGTACCGGAAACTGGATGAACGAGAAGGCCTCGCCAACAGCGCTGCCGGTGAGCATGCGCAGCGTGCGGCCTGCCAGCCGCGCGAACAGCCCGGTACGCCAGCGGCGCGGCACCAGCCCCCAGGGCAGCAGCAGGCGCAAGCCTTCCCTGAGTGTCAGCGGCGGCACGACGCCAAGGCGGCTGATGGCGTAGCGGATCACGGTCTGTGCATCGTCGCCGCGCATGCCGCGCGGGCGGCAGATGCGCAGGTGTTCTTCCTGCAATTCCGACAGCGCATCCAGACACAGCCCGCGTGACGGTATGGCGCGCAGGATCAGCTGCGTGTCCGGTTCACAGGCGAAATATTCGGTGATGGTGGCGCGCAGCGCCGCGTCACGGATTTCATGCAGACGTCCTAGATAGAGCACCGCCTGCGACCAGCGGCTGGTGGTGATACCACGAACGCGCTCATCCAGCCGTGTGCGGCCGTCCACCAGCAACACATCGCAGGGGCGCAGCAATTGCCGCACCCGCTCGAAATCGGACAGGCGAGGGGTGGCGCCGGGCTGCTCGGATTCCAGCCAGCCCGCCAGGGTCGGCCAGTCTGCGGTATCAGAAAAATCGGGGTCTGCACTCATGGCCGGCTATGCTAGCAGCAATCCCAGGGCATGGTCGATGACTGATTGGTCAGTGTAGAAGTGCGGTGACAGCCGAATGCCGCCGCCGCGCCTGGCGCAGACTACGCCCGCGGCCCGCAGACGCTCGAAGCAGGCCTCCAGTGGCTCATCCGGGCGCCAGGTGACAATGCCGGCGCGGCGGCCGGCGTCGGCCGGGCTGAGCACGGTGCCACGGCCGCTGGCGCGCAGTTGCCGGTCGATATAGTCGGTCCGCGCCAGCAGTGCCTCGCTGACCTGTTCCATGCCCACTTCCAGCAACAGCGACAGGCTGGCCGACAGCGCGTGGGTGGCGAGCATGTTCGGGCTGCCGCATTCAAAGCGCCGGGCGCTCTGTGCCGGTGTCCAGTCGTCGCGGTCGTAGTTGCCGGCGTCTTCGATCATGTGCCAGCCATACTGTGTCAGCGCGAGCTGTTCGCGCACGCTGTCGCGGCAGTAGAACAGTGCCAGCCCCTCGGGCCCGAGCATCCATTTGTGGCCATCGGCGACAACGAAATCCGCGCAGCAGGCCTGCACGTCAAACGGCAGGGCGCCCAGGCTCTGGATGGCGTCGACGCAGAACAGCGTGCCGTTGGCCCGGCAGGCGTCGCCCAGCCGGGCCAGGTCCATGCGCAGGCCGGTGCCGTACTGCACCGAGCTGATCGACAGCAGACGGGTGCGGGGCGTCAGTGCCGCGATCAGGGCACCTTCCGGATCGTCCCCGCTGATGTCCACGCACAGGGTGTCGACACCGCGCGGGCGTAATGCCTGCCAGGGAATGCGGTTGGAGGGAAATTCCTGATCACTGGTCACGATCCTGTCCCCGGCCTGCCAGGGCAGGCCGGCGGCGATCAGCGACAGCCCCTCGGAGGTGTTCTTCAGCAGCGCAATGTCGTCTGTGGAGGGCGCGTTGATCAGGGTGCACAGTTGCGCACGCAAACGCGCTTCCATGGCATGCCAGCGTGGATAATCCGCAGCGCCACGGGTGACGTTTTCCTGCGCGAAGGCGGTGATGGCCTCCAGCGTGCGTCCGGGCCACGGTGCCACGGCGGCATGGTTGAGATAGCAGAGGTCCGCTGCCAGCGGAAATTCTGCGGCGATCTCCGCAGCCGGTGCCGGCAGGACCTGGGACAAGGGGAGGGAGGAACGGGATGCCATGCTGTGCCTCGTTGCCATTCGGGACGGTTGGCGTATCATCGCGCCGGGCCTGTTCTGATCGGTAGCCTTGGTCAGTGTCCCGTCATGGTAGTGCTTTTGCCCGGTGGCGGGCAGTGGGCTAGACTTCCGTGGCTTGTCGCAGGCTCTTTGCGCGCTCTTTTTGCGCGCCGGGCCAGCATCGCAGTCTGCCCCGTGGCGCTTGTCGGTGTCCGCTGCCTGCCGTTAATGTTGGAGCAGCATGCCTGGCCAGTGCCACGCCCGCAGTGGGGCTTCAGTCGGGCGGTGTGTCAATTCAGGAGAGCAGTGCAGATGGGTGACCTGGAGAAAGCAGCACGCAAGGCGCAGGAATTCCGTCAACGTGAACGGGAAATCCTGGATGCCGCGCTGGCGTTGTTCCTCGAACAGGGGGAAGACCGCGTGACGGTGGAAATGATCGCCGACCGCGTGGGCATCGGCAAAGGCACTATCTACAAACACTTCGAAACCAAGAACGAAATCTACCTGCTGCTGATGATCCGTTACGAGGAAGATCTCGCCGAGATGTTCCGGCAGATCACCAGCTCCGGCGACAAGGAGAGCCTGCCGCGCGAGTATTTCCGCTTCCGCATCAGCGACCCGCGCCGTTATCAATTGTTCGACCGGCTGGAGAACAAGGTCATCAAGGATCATGCCGTGCCCGAGCTGGTCGAAAAGCTGCACGCCATCCGCTCTGCCAACCTGGACAATCTCGTGCGCACCATCGAAGCGCGCATGGACGACGGCACACTGGAGAATGTGCCGGCTTCCTACCACATTGCCGCGGCCTGGGCGCTGGTGCACGGCGGAGTGGCGCTGATGGAATCGCCGTTCTACCAGAAGTTCATCGACGACAAGAGCGACTTCCTGGATTTCCTCGTCAGCATCGGTATCCGCATGGGCAACAAGGGCCAGCGCGGCAAGTGACGACGCGCAAGCCGGACGACATCCTGGCGCTCCTGCAGAAAGCCGAAAAGGACGAGCAGGGGCTGCCGCCGGTGCACCGCTGGCAGCCGGATTATCAGGCCGACATCGACATGCGCATCGCCCGCGACGGGCGCTGGTACTACCTGGGTACACCTATCAACCGTGCCGCCATGGTGCGCCTCTTCTCTACCATCATCCGCCGCGAGGGGGATGACTATTTCCTTGTCACACCAGTGGAAAAACTGCGTATCCAGGTGGATGACGCCCCCTTTGTGGCCGTCAGCCTGGAAGTGGTGCAGGACGAGGGCCGGCAGAAACTGGTGTTCACCACGCAGGTCGGCAGCACCGTGGTCGCCGGGCCGCGCCATCCCCTGCGCGTTGAAACCGACCCGCAGACCGGGGAGCCGGCGCCCTACCTGCGGGTGCGTGACAACCTGGAAGCCTTGCTCAGCCGCAACGTGTTTTATCAACTGGTGGAACAGGCGGCGCCGGTGCACCATGAGGGAGAATCCTGGCTGGCCACCGAAAGCGACGGCGAGCGTTTTCTGATCGGCCGGCTGTAATCACGTCACGCTTCATCTTCGCCAGGAATGGGCAGGATGCATAACAATAATGATTCACTGCGCCCCGCGATCAGCTGGCAGGGGCGCCTGGCCAACCGTCTCATGCGGCACCTGGTGAAACCGGTGATTGCCCGCGTGCCGCTGACACCGCGTGTAATGCGCTTTTCCCAGCTTGGTTTCGATACCGTCACGCTCGCGTTGCCGGTGCACCCGGATGTGCATATTGCACCGGCGCAACCCGGCGGCGTGCCCGGCGAATGGCTGATGACCGGGCGTGAACTGGTGTCCGGCAGGGTGCTGCTGTACCTGCATGGCGGGGCGTATTTCTTCGGCTCACCACGTTCGCACCGGGCGCTGACCTGGCGCCTGAGCCGGGCCTGCCGGGCGCGGGTGCTGGCACTGGACTACCGGCAGCCGCCCAAGTGGCCCTATCCGGCCCCGCTGGAAGATACCGTGCGCGCATACCAGGGTTTGCTTGCACAGGGGTACCGGCCGGAGAATCTGGTCATCGCGGGGGATTCTGCCGGTGGCAATCTGGCACTGGTGGCAATGATCCGGTTGCGTGAAATGGGCGTGCCGTTGCCGGCGGCAGCCGTGCTGATCAGCCCGTGGACGGACCTCACCGTGAGCGGGCAGAGCGTGCGGGACAACGCCAGCGCCGATCCCCTGATTCCCGAGCGCACGCTGCGCTTTGCGGCGGCGGCCTATAGCCGTGGCAGCGACCCGGCCTCACCGCTGATCTCGCCGGCCTGGGCAGACCTGACCGGCCTGCCGCCGCTGCTGGTCCAGGCGGGCAGTACCGAAGTGCTGCGCAGTGACGCAGAGCGTATCGTGCAACAGGCACGCGAATGCCGTGTGGTGTGCGAATATCAGGTCTGGGAAAACATGCCGCATGTGTTCCAGGCGCTGGCCGGCTGGGTACCGGAAG
Organism: Isoalcanivorax pacificus W11-5; assembly: GCF_000299335.2. Classification (NCBI taxonomy): domain Bacteria; kingdom Pseudomonadati; phylum Pseudomonadota; class Gammaproteobacteria; order Oceanospirillales; family Alcanivoracaceae; genus Isoalcanivorax; species Isoalcanivorax pacificus. Next base: position 1,893,873 of record NZ_CP004387.1, read on the forward strand.
CGTCGCTGGCGGTGCGGGAGATCGGTGCTTTCGTCCGCGAGCGTGTAGCCGCGGCGGGTGGGGAAGTGCATTGGCGCGCCAGTGCACAAGTGATCCGCGGTCGCCAGCGCTGAGGCGACCACGTAAACGGGGAACAGATGGCCGGCGGCCTGATGGCTGGCTGTTTGGTGGCTGATTGTTGAATGGCTGATTGTTAAAGGGGAGTACCGAACAGACGATGGAGCGTCTCAAAGCTGTTTTTGTCTCGTTATATCTGCTGCTGACCAGCGTACTGGCGATCTGGGTGCTGTGGCAGTGCCTGGCGCACTGGCCGATGCTGCGCTGGAGCTGGCTCGGTGCCGCGCTGGCCTGCGCCGCATTGCCGTTGTGGCTGCTGGGCCTGTACTGGCGGCGCCCGCCGAGGGTGGCCGCGCATCTGCCCGGCGTGACACTGGTGGTGTGGCTGGGCACCGGACTGGCGGTATTCGGCACCCTGGTGGACGACAACCCGGACTGGCGCCCGCTGGCCAGCGCGGCCGCCGGGCTGGCCGGGTTCCTGTTCTACCTGCTCTGGTACAGCCACCGCCCACCCCCGGAGGCGAATATCCAGCGTGGCATGCGGTTGCCGGCGGGTACGCTGCGTGTCGCAGACTGTGTCGACGGCCTTGATGCCCAGGCGATAGCGGCCCCGACGCTCTGGCTCTTTTTCCGGGGCAACTGGTCGCCGTTGTGCTGCGGCCAGGTGCGCGAACTGCTGGCGTTGGCGCCGCAGCTGGCCGGGCGGGGCATGCAACTGGTGCTGGTCAGCCCGCAACCGCTGCCACGTACCGAGGCATTGTGTCGTGGTGCCGCGTTGCAGAGTGTGCGGCTGTGTCAGGACCCCGGCCTGGCCTTTGCACGCAGTCTTGGCCTGGTACGGGAGGGCGGTATGCCGTGGTTACTGCGCGGGTTGTGGGGCCGTGATGTGCTGCACCCGACGCTGATGGTGACCGATGCAGACGGCGATCTGATCCTGCTGGCGCAGTGTGACAACGAGCGCAGCCGCCCGGATACCGGGCCGGCACTGAAGGCGCTGGAGCGCGGGGCGTTGCGGGATGCCGAAGGGGAATGAACGACGGGGCAGGGTGCACACCCTGCCCCGGTGTGATCAGGCCTTGCGGCCGGGCAGTACGTCGCGCAGTTTTGCCGCCATGTGACGGATGGCGTTTTCGGTATCGTCCCAGCCGATGCAGCCGTCAGTCACGGAGACGCCGTATTCGAGCTGGCTCAGGTCCGCCGGAATCGACTGGTTGCCGTGCTTGAGGTTGGATTCCACCATCAGCCCGACAATCGACTGGTTGCCTTCCAGGATCTGGTTGGTGATGTTTTCCATCACCAGTGTCTGCAAGGCCGGGTCCTTGTTGGAGTTGGCGTGGCTGCAGTCGACCATGATGTTGGTGGAGACATTGGCCTTGCCCAGCGCTTTCTCAGCCAGCGCCACGGACACGGAATCATAGTTCGGCTTGCCGCCGCCGCCACGCAGCACAACGTGTGCGTACGGGTTGCCTCGGGTCACGGTGACCGCAACCTTGCCGTCCGAGTCGATCCCCAGAAAACGGTGCGGGTGACGCACGCTGAGCATGGCATTGATGGCCACGTCCAGGCCGCCGTCGGTGCCGTTCTTGAAGCCCACCGGGCTGGACAGGCCGGAGGACATTTCCCGGTGGGTCTGCGATTCGGTGGTGCGCGCGCCGATGGCCGACCAGGTGATCAGGTCCTGCATGTACTGCGGAGTGATCGGGTCCAGGGCTTCCGTGGCGGTGGGCAGGCCCATTTCGGCCATATCCAGCAGCAGCTTGCGGGCAATGTGCAGGCCGTCTTCGATCTTGAAGGTGTCGTTCATGTACGGGTCGTTGATCAACCCCTTCCAGCCGACGGTGGTGCGTGGCTTTTCGAAGTACACGCGCTGTACCAGCAGCAGGGTGTCCTGGACTTCGTCCGCCAGTTTCTTCAGACGCGCGGCGTAGTCATGGGCGGCGTCCACATCATGGATAGAGCAGGGGCCGATCACGATAAACAGACGCGGGTCCTTGCGGTCCAGAATGTCACGCACGGCCTGGCGGCCGGCGGCGACCGTCTCGCGTGCGCTGTCGGAAAGCGGCAGTTTCGCTTTCAGTTCGCGCGGCGTGGTCAGCAGCGTCTGTGATTCGATATTGAGATCGTCAACCTGTGTTTGCGCCATGATGCCGGTGGTCCTGTTGCATGTCGTTCAGGGACAGGCAGTCTAGCGGAATCCCGGCAGTGAAGAAACACGGTGCAAATGCCATCACCGGCCGTCCAGCAGGCTGTCCACCCAGGCGGGCACCAGTACCGACGCAAGGCCTTCACGATGCTCCCGGAAGGCGGTACGCACCCGCGACGCCTCCAGATTCAGCTCCAGCGTATGGGCTCCCGCGTCGTTCGCCACGTCGACAAATCCCGCCGCCGGATAGACGTTGCCGGAAGTGCCGATACTGACAAACAGCGTGCAGCGCGACAGCGCCTCATGGATGTCATCCATCTGCAATGGCATCTCACCAAACCAGACCACATGCGGACGCAGGCAACCGGTGCTGCGGCAGGCGGGGCAGGGCGTGTCGCCATCAATGTCGCCGCTCACATCGGCGACCGCCTGGCACAGCCGGCAGCGTCCCTTGAGCAGTTCGCCGTGCATGTGAATCAGGGCCTGGCTGCCCGCACGCTCGTGCAGGTTGTCGATGTTCTGGGTGACCACCAGTACCTGGCCGGGCAGGGCCTGTTCCAGCCGCGCCAGGGCATGGTGTGCCGGGTTGGGCGCAAGTGTCGGTGCATGCAGTTGCCGGCGGCGTTCATTATAGAAACGCTGCACCAGCCCCGGCTGGCGCAGGAACGCCTCCGGCGTGGCCACGTCCTCCAGCCGGTGGTTCTCCCACAGGCCATCATCACCGCGAAAGGTCCGGATGCCGGACTCGGCAGAAATGCCTGCCCCGGTCAGAATCACAATGTTCAATGCATCGCGGCTTTCGCGCACAGTGGCCTCCTGACGTTATACTGCCGCCCATGACCGATACCATCATCCAGTCTCATGAACGGTGCGCCCTCGCAGAACGCGGGGACGTGAACCTGCTGTATTTTCACCATCATATGGTGCTGATGATCAGCGCTGAAGCGGTGGGCCTCTACCGCGACCGCCAGGCCGTGACCGACCCGCTTGGCAACGGCGTGCTCGGCTTCGAACTGATCCCGCCGCCGATGCGCCCGGACTGGCACGAGGAACAGGGCTTCGTGCGGGAACAGATTGCCGGTTTTGTCGGCCTGACGTCCGGCGCGGTACTGTTTATCCGTCCCGATGGCGTGGCATTGTACCCGGACGGGCCGTCCGCACTGCGCAACCAGGCCATGCAGTGGCTGATCCCCTTCACCCCGCGACAGTAACCTTCGAGGGCTCCTATGGGCGAGGAAAGTACCAAACTCCGGTTGCGTGCGTTGTCCGAGGACGACTATCCGCAACTGGCGGAACTGATGAACATGGTCTACGCGGATATCGGTGGCGCCTGGCCGGAAGATACCGTGCGCGCCCTGATGCGGCTGTTCCCCGAGGGCCAGCTCTGCATCGTCGACAACGACGAACTGGTGGCCGCTGCACTGACCATCAAGGTGAAATACGACCGTTTCTCCAACCCGCACCGCTACGAAGACCTGATCACCGAAAACCAGGTTCATTCGCATGATGACGAGGGCGACGCGCTGTACGGCCTGGATGTGTTCGTACACCCGGAATTCCGGGGCTACCGCCTGGGCCGGCGGCTGTACGAGGCGCGCAAGGAACTCTGCCGCGAAGAAAACCTGCGCGCCATCCTGGCAGGCGGGCGTCTGCCGGGCTACGCCGCGCATGCCGACACGCTGTCGGTCACCGACTATATCGAACAGGTCGAGCGGCAAAAGCTGTACGACCCGATCCTGTCGTTCCAGTTGTCCAACGGCTTTGACGTCAAGCGCCTGCTCAAGCGCTACCTGCCGGAAGACGAAGACTCACGTGGTTACGCCACACTGCTGGAATGGGACAACATCCTCTACATGCCGGAGCCGGAAGATGAGTCCGGCTACGTCAGCAAGACCATTGTGCGGCTGGGCGTGGTACAGCGCCGCATGCGCGCGGCACGTTCCGTGGAAGACCTGCTCAGCCAGGTGGAATTCTTCGTCGATGCGCTGTCGGATTACCGCGCGGATTTTGCCGTGCTGCCCGAATTTTTCAGCGCGCCGTTGATGGGGCTGGAGGCAGAGTTGCCGTCCATCGATGCGATCCGTTTCCTGGCCGGTTTCACCGAAGAAATCCGCGATGCCGTGTCCGACCTGGCCGTGAGCTACAACATCAATATCGTGGCCGGCTCCATGCCGTTAGTGGACAACGGCAACGTTTACAACGTGGCCTACCTCTGCCGGCGTGACGGCACCGTGGAAGAACAGCGCAAGGTGCACATCACACCGGGCGAACGTCGTGACTGGGGCATCGAGGGCGGCGACCATATCCAGGTATTCGAAACCGACGCCGGGCGTATCGGCATCCTGATCTGCTACGACGTGGAATTCCCCGAGCTGGGCCGCATCCTCGCCGAGCAGGGCATGGAAATCCTGATCGTGCCGTTCTGGACCGATACCAAGAACGGTTACCTGCGCGTGCGTCACTGCGCCCAGGCACGCGCTATCGAAAACGAATGCTACGTGGCCATTTCCGGCTCGGTCGGCAACCTGCCACGGGTGGACAACGTCGATATCCAGTACGCGCAATCGGCCGTTTTCACCCCCAGCGATTTCTACTTCCCGCACGACGGCATCATCAGCGAGGCGGTGCCGAACACCGAGATGCTGCTGTTCGCCGACGTGGACCTGGAAAAACTGAAACTGCTGCACAAGGAAGGCTCGGTGACCAATCTCAAGGACCGCCGTCACGACATGTACCGCCTCAAATGGCGCAGCCAGGTGGGGGCGGAGTAGCCGCCCCTGGCAGGGTGTTGAAAAAGCCTCTTCGATGCGTTTTCAAGCCACCTTTGCGGCGCAGGTCCGCAAAGGTGGACACGGAAAATCAATCGCTTATCGCGTTTTGACGGCCTACAGCCTGCCAGGCAGCAAAAAGACTACGGCAACAGACCGCAAAGGCTGACAGCCATCCGGGTGGATGGCTGACGTCGTTTCCCGCCCGGGCTTGCTACCGTCCTGCTGACATTCACGCAGGGGGTCGTCATGTTCTCGATATTAACGTTTGACGTTATTAACGCATCGCGTTATTGTTCGCCATGATCGTGTCATTCCGATGCCGGGATACGCAACGGCTGGCAGCGGGGCAGTGCGTCCCGCGTTTCAGTGCGGTGGCCAGGGTGGTACTGCGCAAGCTGCGGCAGTTACAGATTGCCAGCGAGCTCAGTGACCTGCGCGTCCCGCCCGGCAACCGGCTTGAGTCTCTCTTTGGTGACCGCGCCGGTTACTACAGCATCCGGGTGAACGATCAGTTCCGTCTCTGCTTCCGCTGGACGCCGCTTGGCCCGGCCGAGGTGGAGATCGTCGATTACCACTGACCGGGAGGTGCACCATGACCCGTCTTGATCCCGTCACCCCGGGCGAACTGCTGGACGAAGAATTCCTCAAGCCGCTGGGCATCACCAAATACCGCCTCGCCAAGGAAATCGGCGTGCCGGCCCAGCGCATTGGCGATATCGTCGCCGGCAAACGAGCCGTGACCGCCGACACCGACCTGCGCCTGTGCCGCTTCTTCGGCCTGTCCCGTGGCTACTGGCTGCGCGCGCAGATGGAACACGATTCCGAATTGGCGGAACGGGCGCTAAGCGAGGAATTGAGCAGGATCGTGCCCTGGGCGCAGAAGGGATAAGGCAATAGTTGTTTTTGGATCGTATGGAAGCAGGAGGGAAGGATGCCCTGTTTTTCAGCTGCCGAGGACGCTTGCAGGAAGCTTGTGGCGCAGAGACCTTCTGGCGAGAGGAAGTAAGCCCGCTGTCTATACAGGTAAACGAAAAAACCCCGCATTGCGGGGTTTTTTCGTGAAGCTGAATCACCTTACATGTTCGGGTAATTCGGCCCGCCCGTGCCCTCCGGCGCCACCCAATTGATGTTCTGGGTCGGGTCCTTGATGTCACAGGTCTTGCAGTGCACGCAGTTCTGCGCATTGATCTGGAAGCGCTTGGAACCGTCGTCGTTGGTCACCACTTCATACACGCCCGCCGGGCAGTAACGCTGTGCCGGCTCGTCCCACTTCGGCAGGTTCACGTCGATGGGAACGGACGGGTCCTTCAACTGCAGGTGGCAGGGCTGGTCTTCTTCGTGGTTGGTGTTCGACAGGAACACCGAATCCAGCTTGTTGAAGGTCAGCTTGCCGTCCGGTTTCGGGTAATCGATCTTTTTGCACTCTGACGCCAGTTTCATGGTGGCGTGGTCCGGCGTTTCGTCACGCAGGGTGAACGGCATCTTGCCGCCGAGGAAGTTCAGGTCGAGCACCGCCAGGCCGGAGCCGATGAAGTTGCCAAATTTGTGCTGGTACGGGCCGAAGTTGCGTTGCGTGTGCAGCTCTTCATGAATCCAGCTGCTATCAAATGCGGCCTTGTACTCGGTCAGCTCGTCATTGCCACGGCCCGCCTTCAGCGCCTCGGCAATCACTTCGGCAGCGATCATGCCCGACTTCATCGCCGTATGGCTGCCCTTGATCTTGGCGAAGTTCAGCGTGCCGGCATCACAGCCGACCAGCAGCGCGCCCGGCATGGTCATCTTCGGCAGCGATTGCAGGCCACCCTTGGCGATGGCGCGGGCGCCGTAGGACACGCGCTTGCCGCCTTCCAGGTATTTCTTCACTTCCGGGTTCAGCTTCCAGCGCTGCATTTCGTCAAACGGGCTGACATGCGGGTTGCTGTAGCACAGGTCGGTGATCAGGCCGAGCGCCACCTGGTTGTTCTCCAGGTGATACAGGAAGCCGCCACCCAGCGAGCCGGATTCGGTCAGCGGCCAGCCGGCGGAGTGCATCACCAGGCCTTCGCGGTGCTTGGCCGGGTCGATGTCCCACAGCTCCTTGATGCCGATGCCGTAGTGTTGCGGGTCCACGCCTTCGCGCAGGTTGTACTTCTCCATCAACTGCTTGCCCAGGTGGCCACGGCAGCCTTCGGAGAAGATGGTGTACTTGGCATGCAGTTCCATGCCCGGCGCATAGCTGGCCTTGTGCTCGCCATTGTGGCCAATGCCGAAATCGCCCGTGGCGATACCGCGCACGGCGCCGTTTTCGTCATACAGAATTTCGGTGGCGGCGAAACCCGGGAACACTTCGATGCCGAGGCCCTCGGCCTGTTCGGCCAGCCAGCGGCAGACATTGCCCAGCGAGACAATATAGTTGCCTTCGTTGTGCATGGTTTTCGGGACGAACAGGCCGGGGACTTTGATCGCCTTGTCGGCGCCGGTCATGTAGAAGATCTCGTCTTCCTTCACCGGCACGTTCAATGGCGCGCCCAGGTCTTTCCAGTTCGGGAACAGTTCGTTGAGCGCGCGCGGCTCCACGACGGCACCGGAGAGAATGTGGGCGCCGACCTCGGAGCCTTTCTCGACCACGACGACGCTGATTTCCTGGCCGGTTTCCTGTGCGATCTGGCCCAGACGGCAAGCAGTTGCCAGCCCGGAAGGGCCTGCGCCGACGATGACGACGTCGACTTCCATTGCTTCGCGTTCCACAGCCTGTCTCCTTTGTCACAAGGTTAGAGAGCATGTGCCCGTCGGGCGGGCAGTATCGGGGTGGCGCGCAGTATATAGAGCAGGGACAGCCCCTGCCACACCGTTGGGGCCGGCATGTCACGCCATGCCTGACCCTCGCGCCGCGTACCGACGTCAATTCAAACAACCGTTTTAATTATCCGCTTTGAACTGCTTGATTTACAAGGAAAAGGCAATGGCTAAATGTGACTGGTGCGTCGGTTTTCTGATACGAACTGCAAGGCTATTTGCAGGAAAATCAAAAGGTTCGGGGCGCTTGGGCAAGCCCCTGGCTATTGACGTCCAAGGTGTCTGCCGTCAACATACCGCACTCATCGCGCGGGGGTGGCCGCGGCCGGCGCTGGCGCGCCTCCTTTCCAGTCATCACTAACGGAATATTCCGAGGATCCTATGAAGGTTCTTGTACCGATCAAGCGGGTCGTGGATTACAACGTGAAGGTACGCGTCAAGGCGGACCAGTCCGGTGTCGATCTCGCCAACGTCAAAATGGCCATGAACCCGTTCTGCGAAATCGCAGTGGAAGAGGCCGTGCGCCTGAAAGAAAAAGGTGTTGTCACCGAAATCGTGGTGGTCACCGTGGGCAGCAAGACCGCCCAGGAACAACTGCGCACCGCCATGGCACTGGGTGCTGACCGTGCCATCCTGGTCGAAACCGAAGAGAACACCCAGCCGCTGGGCGTTGCCAAGGCACTCAAGGCGCTGGTGGAAAAGGAAAGCCCGGATCTGGTCATCCTCGGCAAACAGGCCATCGACGACGACAACAACCAGACCGGCCAGATGCTGGCCGCGCTGACCGGCATGCCGCAGGGCACCTTCGCTTCCGAAGTGAACGTCGCCGACGGCAAAGTGAGCGTCACCCGTGAAATCGACGGTGGTCTGCAAACCGTTGAGCTGAGCCTGCCGGCGGTGGTCACCACCGACCTGCGCCTCAACGAGCCGCGCTACGCCTCCCTGCCGAACATCATGAAAGCCAAGAAAAAGCCGCTGGACACCGTTTCCCCGGCCGATCTGGGCGTGGATCTGACGCCGCGCGTCAAGACCCTCAAGGTTGAGCCGCCGGCCGAGCGCCAGGCAGGTATCAAGGTGGCTTCCGTCGAGGAGCTGGTTGATAAACTGAAGAACGAAGCGAAGGTGATCTGATGAGTGTTTTAGTCTACGCAGAACATGACAATGCCGCTCTGAAAGGGGTCACCCTGAACGTCGTTGCTGCCGCCAAGGCCATCGGCGGCGACATCACCGTGCTGGTTGCCGGTGAAGGCTGTGCCGCTGTCGCTGACGAAGCTGCCAAGGTAGAAGGCGTGAGCAAGGTCCTGCTGGCCGACAACGCCGCCTACGGCCACCAACTGGCCGAAAACGTGGCCGACCTGGTCGCAGAAGTGGGCAAGGACTACAGCCACATCCTGGCCGCCGCCACCACCACCGGCAAAAACTTCGCCCCGCGCGTAGCCGCACTGCTGGACGTGGGCATGATCTCCGAAATCAGCGGTGTTGAATCCTCCGATACCTTCAAGCGCCCGATCTACGCCGGCAACGCCATCGCCACCGTACAAAGCGGGGACAGCATCAAGGTCATCACCGTGCGTGGCACCGGCTTCGACGCCGTGTCCGCCGAAGGCGGCTCCGCCAGCGTTGAAAGCATCGACGTCGTGAAAGACGCCGGCGTGTCCAAGTTCGTCAGCGAAGAACTGGCCAAGTCCGACCGTCCGGAACTAACTGCAGCCAAGATCGTCATCTCCGGCGGCCGTGGCATGCAGAACGGCGACAACTTCGAAATGCTGTACAAAGTGGCCGACAAACTCGGCGCTGCCGTGGGTGCATCCCGCGCGGCCGTCGATGCCGGCTTCGTCCCGAACGATATGCAGGTCGGCCAGACCGGCAAGATCGTTGCACCGGATCTGTATGTGGCCGTGGGTATCTCCGGCGCCATTCAGCATCTGGCGGGTATGAAAGACTCAAAAGTGATTGTGGCCATCAACAAAGACGAAGAAGCGCCGATCTTCCAGGTGGCGGATTATGGCCTGGTGGCGGATCTGTTTGAGGCGGTGCCGGAGTTGGATTCCAAGCTCTGATTGGTATTGCTTTAGATGGTTGTAAAGAAAAGAGGCCCGGTGGGGCGTGATGCTGGTTAGGTAGGTGTTGCGGTCTGGGTTGGGGTCTTGGAGGATCCGGCTTTCCTGAGAGGGGAGGCCGGATTTTTTTGTTTTGGGGTAATGGGTTTTGTTTGGTAGTTAAAGGAAATTCCTCGTTTAGATGCCTGCCTTTCCCTCCTGAGGAACCATAGGGGCTGATCTTACTGCCTATTGTGTGGTCAGACTCCGAATGCAGAGCTTTGTGGTGATGCGCGGCTCACTGTTTTTTGTGCTTGATATCACATTTTGGCGAAGGCACTATCGGGTGAAGGTTGCTGGTGTAGGCGGTAGGCGCTCGGGAGAAAGGGCCGCTGTGTTTAATGTCATTGAATATCGATATTTCGTGTTTTGATTGTGTGCCTGTTGATGACTGGATAATGGGGCAGGGCTGTTATTTTCAGGAAGTATCGATAATATCGATATGAGTGTTTTTAGTGGATTGGGATGCGGATGTTAAGCGAATAGGGCGTGATGCTTCTGCTTTAATCTTTAAGCTTATTTTGTGAATATATAAATTATTGAATGGAGATGGGTCGTGTGCGTCGTTATTCAATATACGAACCGTAGTTCTAATTTCTGTTATACTTCATAGGCGCATATTTTGAACATCGACAAGGCAATTGAATTAGCGCTCAAAAATGTCCGGAAAGAGGGATTGACTGACATCTTCCCTGTGCCTTTCGAAGTGTCGTTATTGAAGAGTGAGCACTTCCGTTCGTATCTCGCCGATCAAATTAAGGCAAGGATTAAATCAAACTCCTTATCTGGCTTAAAGGTGTATCCGATAAGCCACGTTCTTTTCCCGAAAAAGGATGCATACGATTTTCGTAGAGCCGCACTTATTCAGCCAGTCGATACCATTGTCTATTTAGTGCTTGCGCTCCTATACGCAGATATAATTGAAAAGCATCGTATTCAAAAGCGTCACAAGGTGGTCTTTTCCTATAGGTTCAAGCCCAAAGGCGGGTACCTGTTTGATCCAAAGTTCAATTACACATCCTTTCAAGCGCATGTCACAGAGAGGCAGAAAAGCCGAAGAGTTAAGGTTCTAGTTAAGTGCGATATTTCGAACTTCTATGACCGCTTGAATCTACATCGCCTTGAATCAACGCTCCTCAGTCTTCCTATTGAAGCCAAGCTAGTTAAACTAACCAATGAATTATTACTATTTTGGGCTAATAGAGATTCGTATAGCCTTCCAATTGGCGGTAACGCAAGCAGGATCTTGGCGGAGGCATCTTTAATATCTGTAGATGACTATTTGCGGTCTCTAAAGGTTCAGTTCTGTAGATTCGTGGATGATTATCGGCTTTTTGCACCGGATGCAAAAACAGCCCATGCGTGGTTAACCATCTTGGTGGAAAGGCTCTATCTGGAAGGCTTAACCGTAAATCCGCTGAAAACTGTAATAGAAGATGTGTCGAAAAAATCGAAATCCTCCACCACAATATCTGAGGAAGCTAGGCAGGTTGCCAATGAACTGCGGCAAGGCCGAATCATTGTCGGCTACTCTGGAACCATACCAACCAAGTTCCGAGAGTTGTCAGAACGAGAAATTGCTGAACTTAAAGAGGCCGCAACTGAGGAGTTGGAGGAGCGTATTAGGAATAATCAAATTCTTCAGCCAGATGATGTCCGAAGGTTTTTGCGTATCGTTGTTGCTAGTGAGGATTACAGCAAGCTGTCACTATATCAATCGTTGATTGAAAAGTTTCCTCAATTTACGCCTTTGTTTATCGATCTTCTCATTAAAAAAGAATCTCTTATCCCAGTTACACTAAAAGAATCGATAAAGGCATATTTTTCTAACGTGTTGTCTGAGGGTGCGAAATATCCCGAGTACGTGCTGATTTCGATCGTGAGGCTCTTGGGGGTAAATGGGTTCTCTAATACTGCGGCTTTAATGGAGCTGTTTCGCAGCCTAAAGAGAAATTCCGGGGCATATATTGGCCGTGCAGTTTTGGATGCCTTGTCTGGAAACACATCGAGAACCGATGTGCTGGAAATTCGGCAGTATTATCCAAGAGCAGATCTTTGGGAGAAAAGGGCAATTATTAGAATTGTGGATTCCACGCTTTCCGAGGAAGAGAAGCGGCCTTGGCTCAGGAATGTGAAAGTGCATTCATCGGAAGATTACTTTGCAATCGAGTCATTTTATCCGAAGAAGACTAAAAATGAAATATGACAATGCCATCTGCTCGGGCGCATTTTTCGTTCGCTGCGCCTACTACAGTTGCGCCGGTTACGGTTGGTGTTAGGGGTCATGCCAGACAAATACGCAAGCTTCGCAGAACTATCCGCCGCGGAGGTGGATGGCGCGTATCGAATTGAGCTGCAGGAGACGGGCTCCTCGGTTGCGCTCATTGCTCCGCACGCCGGAAAAATTGAACCTGGAACATCCCAGATATGCAAGATCATTGCAGGGAGCAATCTAACCTACTATTTGTTTGAGGGTTGCAAGGCGAGCAACAACAGAGACCTCCACATCACAAGCTCACGGTTTGACGAGCCGAGAGGCCTAAAAACTGCCCAGTCGGCCAGAATCGTCGTCACATTTCATGGGCAAGCCGGAGAAGACTTATTCGTCAACGTTGGGGGCTTGGCGGGCGGTCTTAGGACCTTAATGATTGCAAAGCTAAAGTCGGTCGGCTTCGTTGCAAGGTTGCAGTCCAATCCAATGCTGCGAGGGCTAGATCCAAACAATATTTGCAATCGTGGATCAGAGAAAAAAGGACTGCAATTGGAAATATCCCGTGGGCTTAGAGATTTACTAATCACTGAAAAGCAGCAGATGGATCGCTTCTCTTCCACGGTTAGGTCCGTGCTTCATGGGTGCTAAAAAAAGTACGGGGCACGCAGAGCGCCGGGCAAGCATAGGACACGCACGAATTAGCGATTTATGTGGATATTAAGATGATGTCATGTTGGTGAAGATCGGCATCATGAGTTCATGCCTGTCCCCGATTGAATTGCGGAGCCTACATGGCTCACTGTCTCCATCCTAGCGCGAGAAAGGCTAGAAGCCCTAAGTATAAGTATTACATATACTGATGATTGTGATGTTCCACCACTAGTAGGCGCTGCGCTTGGAGTCAATGATAGAGCTGCAAAGAGAAGGCTGAATCGAGTTGTAGCCAAGAAAATTATTAAACAAAGACTTAATGAAAGGGATCCGAGTGGTGAAATTCTAGGGTAGTTTAACGAAGTATTGCAGAGATACAGCTAGGGTTAACAAGACGCTTCTGTCTGACAAGTTTTCCACTGCGCTGCAAATTTGTGTAATGACCAAGAAAAATAAGGGAAACGCACAAATTGGCGATTTGGTGGATGTCGATACAATGTCATTCCAGTAGGAGTTGAAGTCGTGGTCTCATGCATGTTCTAAATTTTTATTTTGATCGACGTTTTTTAGTTTCATGCGTAAGCGTCCGGCTATCACGCCTTGCTAAACGGCATCCGGCTTCCAGTGATGCGGCAATAGCTCATCAATGGCATTGTTCTTCTGCGTCGGCAGTCGCTGCAGCACATCTCTCAGATACGCGTACGGGTCATGCCCATTCAGTTTAGCTGACTGGATCAGACTCATGATGGCAGCAGCACGCTGGCCACTGCGCAGGCTGCCGGCGAACAACCAGTTGGAACGCCCCAGCGCCCAGGGCCGGATCTGGTTTTCTACCTGGTTGTTATCCATGGGCACGGCCCCATCCTCACAGTAGCGTATCAACGCCTGCCACCGCTTGAGGCTGTAGTCGATTGCCCTGGCCGTGGCGGAGCCGTTCGGCACTTTCTGCCGGTGTGTCATCAGCCATTGGTGCAAGCTGTTCAGGATGGGTTTTGATCGGTGTTGCCGGAGACGCTGTCGCTCATCGGCGCACAAGGCATTGGCCTCGCGCTCGATCTCGTAGAGCTGCTGGATCAGTCTCAGCGCCTGTTCGGCGATCTGGCTTTTGTTCGCCGTATGCAGGTCGTAGAACTTCCGGCGTGCATGGGCCATGCAGCCGATCTCGGTGATGCCGGTCTGGAAGCCCGCCTTGTAGCCGCTGTAGTCGTCGCAGACGAGTTTGCCCTGCCAGCCTTCGAGGAAGGTGCGGGCGTTGGCGCCGGCCCGGTTCTCGGCGAAGTCGTACACCACGGCATGCAGGGCGGCAGTGGTCGGGCTGCAGTAGGCCCAGATGTAGGCCCGGTGGGCTTTCTTCTTGCCGGGCGACAGCATGGGCACAGGCGTCTCGTCAGCATGCAGGACCGGCTGCGTAAGCAGTGTTTCACGCAAGGCATCTGCCAGCGGTTGCAGGGCCACGCCGCAGCGGCCCACCCAGTCAGCCAGCGTCGAGCGGGCGATGCCCAGCCCGGCGCGGGCAAAGATCCTTTCCTGCCGGTACAGCGGCAAGTGATCGGCGTATTTGGCGATCAGCAGGTCGGCCAGTAAACCGCTGGTGGGCAGGCCCTTGTCGATGATCTGCGCCGGGACCGGGACCTGGGTGAGGCGTTCACAGTGTTTGCAGACCCACTTGCCGCGCACATGGCGCTCGACAGTAAAGGTGCCGGGGGTGTAATCGAGCTTTTCACTGATGTCTTCGCCGATGCGCTGGAGCTGGCAACCACAACGGCATTCAGTGTGGTCCGGCTCGTGCGCGATGATCGTGCGCGGCAGGGTCGGCGGTAACGGCACACGCTTGGGCTGGCGCTTCTCCGGTGCCGAGGTGGCCCCCACTGATGCGACGGGCTCGGACAGTGTCACCTCAATCGCCGCGATATCCGCGTCCACCAGTTCATCCAGCAGGCTGGCCTGGTGGCTATCCAGGCCTTCACTGCTCTTGCCGAAGCGATGGCGCTTCAGGATAGCCAGCTCATGCGTGAGCTTGTCGTTCAGCAGCTGGTGACGCTTGAGCTGATGACCCTGCTGCGCAATGGTCTGACCTTGCTGAGCGATGGTGTGCTCTTTTTCCGCCGCATCGGCCAACAGTTGCGCCGCCAGTTGGCGTAGCTGTTCGGCAGTGAGCTGGTCGAGATGCGGCGGTGTCGTCATGGCCATTATCTTGCCAGACGACACCGCCGGGAGTGATACCAGAGAGGGCGCGCTGACCGGCGCACAGGCCAGCGCCAAGCGGCTTAAAGTATGGCAATGGCCTTGTCACGGCCAACCCGGTGCCAGGGCAAACCGACCACCAGCGCCTGAAGCTGTTCGGATGTCAGGGCGATACGCTCGCCCTGACTCAGTCTGCCCCAGACAAAGCCGCCCTGATGCAAACGCCGCGCGGCCAGCCACAGGCCAAAGCCATCGTGCACCAGCACCTTCATGCGGTTGCCTCGCTTGTTGGCAAACAGGTAGGCGCAGTGGGGACGTGCTTCGCCGAATACCTGGACCACACGGGCCAGGGCCGTATCCGGGCCGGCGCGCATATCCAGCGGCTCCGTGGCCATCCAGATGGCGTCGATCCGGATCACGACGTAAACGTCCGCAGCCAGGGAAGGGCGCGCTCGATCTGTGCCAGAGGCCAGCGTACCGTTACGCCAGGCAGCTCGAACACTACCTCCGCCGCGCCGGACACAGAGGGCGTCGGCATCGGCACAGGGACAAACTCACGCTGAACCGACGGCTTGGAACTGCCTTCGGCAGCACGGCGCCATTTATGAATAAGATTCGTGTTAAGACCGTAGCGCAGCGCCACATTGGCGACGGAAGCATCCGGGGCCTGGCACTCCTGGAGAATATTGGCTTTGAACTCCGGGGAATAGCGGCGGCGCTTGGCTGGTGTCTTGGCTGGAAGCATCTCACTCATATTAGGTGTCCACTTAGAAATAGGTGGACACCTAAGTTACTGGCGGAAATGGCGTCGGGTAGATGAGTTCGCCGGACGGTTACTTTCATGCGTACTTTTTATTGTTATTATTCTAAAAACTATGGGGTCGAATGCATATGTACAAAGTGATTCAAACTAGAGGGCTAAATAAGTGCTTTCGGGTTCTCTCCAAAAGTGGAAAGAAGGGTAAAGATGCCATTACAAAGGTGCGAGCCGCTCTCGCTGAAGCCGGAACAGAGGGCTCTATTTTCTCTCTGAAGAGAACGAATCATGGAGAATCCAGGCTAAAAAATATAGAAAAATACGATTTAGGGGGTGGCTATAGGCTTGTTGTTCAGTTGGTCGATGGGAAGGAAAATGTCCGAGCGTTCCTCTTTGCTGGCGATCACGATGATTGTGAGCAATGGTTGGAGTCGCATAAGGATTATGAGTGGGTAAAGAGCAGCAAAGATCAAACTTTAGATTTTGTTCAGGTGTCCGAGAAAGAGCCTCGCAGCGTTCGTGTTGTGAATCCTGATATCGATTCTGCTGAAGAACTGAGGGCACTTCCGTTGCTTCGGCATTTGGAATCAGTGGATATGGAATCTCTACAGCTACACGACAATCTTGTGGATTATGTTATGGGTGTTACTCCGGAAGATTGGGAGTGTGATTCCAGCGGGATACTAAGTCACATTGAGAGCATTGGTGGCATAGAGCGGGCTATTTTTTTTGATGATTTATTCTCACACTCTCACAAAGGCGAACTAAGTGAGTTGAAAAAGCGAGTCACACTTGAGTTGGGTGAGGCAGTCATAAGTGATGGCGCTGATCTTGCCAAAAGTATCGTTGAGCCACAGAATAGCGAGATATTTGTCACATGGGAGGAGGTTGCTACTTTACCCGATGATTCGTCATGGGCGGACTGGCTGCTGTTCTTACATCCTGAACAAAAAGCGTTATCGCTCAAAGAATTCCGTGGCGCATCTAGGCTGAGAGGTGTATCAGGTAGTGGAAAAACATGCGTCATGCTTCATAGGGCGCGGCATTTGGCTAAGAAATATAGAGCGCCTATACTGCTGGTTACTCTGACCGAAAGCATGCGTAAACTTCTGGATTCTCTGATTAAGGAGTTGTGTGGAGTAGAGTCTTCATTTATACAGACGTCAACTATTAACGGTCTTGCCAAATACATACTTAAAGAGTTGCATCCAAAGGGAGAGGCTGCTTACCGTGTGGCAGATGGCGCGCTGGCAGATGGCATCTCTCGTGATCTTGTGAAGTTTGTGAAGAATCACGATAATTTCATGCAAACAAAGCTTTCGATATTAGATTATGCAGACCTGCGAAGGTTCTGTGATGAAGAGGTTTTTCATATTAGAAGTAGGTTAAAGTTTTCGGAATTTGATTCATACCTGGATACTCAGTCTTTTAAGCGCCATGGTCGGGTGGTGGGGCTTCCCGCTGAGGGGCGTAAGGTGTTTCTTGATGCTGCTCGGTACAAGGTCGATGCTCTGAAGAAATTGTTTGTGTTGGACTACGAAGGTGTGGTGTCAGCAGCAATTTCGTTGTTAGTCAAAGATATGGATTCTCTGGAGTCATTTGGATGGGCTGCTGTCGATGCAGATGCTCTTGAAGGTGCTCTTTCGAGTTTTTTCCCATACCGCTGTGTTTTGGTGGATGAGGTGCAAGATTTGTCGCAATTGGAAGTTGCGATGATCGGTGCTCTTCCTGTTGCTTCGGGAAACAGGATTGCAAATTCAGAGAATGGTTTGTTCCTTGTCGGAGACGGGGCGCAGACGATATATAATAAGGGTTTTGCACTAAAGAATTGTGGAATAAGTGTAAATAATCGAAGCTACGTACTGAAAAAGAATTACAGGAACTCGAAGGAAATAATGTCTGCGGCATATTCGTTAATAAAAAAATACAAGTTTGCTGATGTGGATGAGGACAATATAGATACTCCCACTAAGCCAGACTTTGCGACAAAGGTGGGGGAGCGCCCATATGTTGTGAAGTGCAGAAGTGAGGAGGATGAGGTGGCACTCGTCTCTGCGATGATTAGGGGGCTGATAGATGAGCATCAAAGTCGTGAAGAAACAGAAGATTATCCTGAACTATGTGTTATCGGGCTGAACCCGGCAATTAGAAGGAAGATTTCGGGCCGCTTAAATGAACTATCAATCAAGGCAGCCGAGTTAAAGCAAGCTGCTGGAGTGGAGTCATTCAATAGTGTTGCAATAAGCACAATTGAGTCTGCAAAAGGTCACGAATTTAGACACGTATTCATAGTTGGTGTGGTTGATGGGGCTATGCCTAGTAAGTATGCGGGCGCTGACGAAATGGCGAGAGAGGCGTCTCGACTATACGTGGCGATGACGCGGGCAAGAGAGAGGCTTATTATTTCTTATAATGTCGATAGACAAAATCAACCGAGTAGATTTCTAATTGATATTCAGGATTGCTGCGATGAGTATGAGTGGAGTTCTGGGCAGATAAAGGTTATGGAGTAATGGCGTGCATAACGATTGCATTTGCCGGACGGTAGGCTAGGCCGCCAACAATAAAGGACACGCACGGATTGTGGCGGTTTCGGTGGATGTCCGATCTGATGCCATCCCGACGATGGTTGATATCATGAATCCATGCGTGTCCCTAATTGAATTCGTTGACTGATTTCTGGGGGCTAACTTCAGGGAAAAATGGATCACGACAAAGATGTAAAAATTATTAACGGTTTTGTCGGTAGACTCTGCGAAAGAACACTGGCATGTAACTCAATAAAACTTCGCTTCGCTGGCAAGAAAGAGTACATCTGGATTGACCCACCCTGGACGCTTCACGGTCTGTCAGGCTGTGTGGCTGATTCAAGTGAATATCCGGGAGTTACTCCAGAGTTTGAAGTATGGTGCGCCTGCCTGAATCCGCTTGATCGAGTGCGCCTGACGTCGGTTGAGTATAGCAAGGGGTGTTTGGTGCTGGGTTTCTCAAACGACTATCAGCTAATAGTGCCGCCTTCGCTAGGCGAAGTGGCCGAAGATGATTTTTATCATCATTGGTATGCGAGCGAGTGAGAGATTTGGCAAGCGCTGGCATCGGGGGCTCTTTATTCCTGCTACCGGCCCGCCGTACCGCAGGTTGGGGGAGAGGCCGAATATCGTTCACTGAAACATCGCCTCTGGTCTGAGGCCTAGGGAAGCATATCGCCTATCCACCGCAGGCTGGGCTGCTTGCCCCATAGCGTTGTGGCCTCGACTCCCCCCCGCGCATTAACCCCCTCATCCTGCTATATTCACTCCCCGTCATATCCCCAACACGGAACCCCGCCATGCTTGCTGAACTATTCACCGATTACGCCCTGTGGCTGATCCTCGGTTTCCTCCTGATTATCTCCGAGCTGTTCGTCACCGGCGTGATCGCCGTGTTTTTCGGCATTGGCGCAATCATCGTCGGCCTGCTGACGCTGTTCGGCATCACCGAAAGCCTGACCAGCCAGCTGTGGCTGTTTGCGGTGATCAGCCTGGTGGCGCTGTTTGGCGCCCGCCGTCACTTCAAGGGCTGGCTGACCGGCAATGTGGGGGATGCGCCGTCCTCTGATGCGGGGCTGGGTGATGCCGTGGGCAGCCGGGTGACAGTGCTGACGGACTTTGTCCACGGCAGCGGCCATGTGCAGATGCACGGTGCCAAGTGGGATGCGGAGTCCAGTGATGACCTGAAAGCCGGTGATGTGGCCTGGGTATCAGGCAACCGCGGTATCGTGCTGAAAGTATCGGCCAGCCAGCGCTGAGCTCCCCTGGGGCGGCGCGGCGTGGGCCACGATTTCTATACCTTGGACTCGATTTTCACATCATGGAGTAGTGCAATGTCGATAGCGACGATTCTCGCCGGTCTGGCGGCGGTGTTTGTAGTAGTGGCGGTGATCAAGACGGCGCGGATTGTGCCGCAACGGTCCGCCTTTGTAGTGGAACGGCTGGGTAAGTACGCGAAGACGCTGGAAGCGGGTTTTCACCTGCTGATCCCGTTTGTGGACAAGGTGGCCTACCGCCACACCCTGAAAGAAGAAGCCATTGATGTGCCGCAGCAATCCTGTGTGACCAAGGACAACATCCAGGTGGTGGTGAACGGCGTCATCTATCTGCAGGTGATTGATCCGAAGCAGGCCAGCTATGGCATTAATGACTACCGTTACGCGGCCATGCAGTTAGCGCAGACCACGCTGCGGTCGGTGGTGGGCAAGATCGACCTGGACAAGACCTTCGAAGAACGTGAGAGCATCAACAATCAGGTGGTGATTACCCTGGATGATGCGGCCAAGCCCTGGGGCGTGAAGGTGCTGCGTTACGAGATTGCCGACATCGAGCTGCCGGCGACCATTCTCGATGCGCTGGAAAAGCAGATGCGTGCCGAGCGGGAACGTCGCGCGGTGGTGGCGCAGTCTGAAGGTGAGCGGCAGTCGAAGATCAACGTCTCTGAAGGTCTCAAGCAGGAGATGATCAACGTCTCGGAAGCCGAGAAGATGCGCCAGATCAACGAGGCGGAAGGTAAGGCCCGCGAGATCGAGCTGATTGCCGAGGCGACCGCACGGGGTCTGGAGCGTGTGGCGGCGGCCATCAGCACTGCCGGTGGCAAGGACGCGGTGGCCTTGCGTGTGGCCGAGCAGTATGTGCACGAGTTCGGCAAGCTGGCGAAGACCAATAACACCATGATCCTGCCCGCTGAGCTGAGCAATATCGGCAGTGCGGTGGCGGCGATCACCAAGACGCTGGAAACCGCGCGCAGCTGATCGCCCCGGTTTTACGTCCTTTCAACGCCCGGCCATGCCGGGCGTTGTGGTATGGAGTGTCATATACGGTCAAGCCATCCTGTCAGGTAGACAGCTTGTTTCACCCTGCGGCCTTGGTTACTGTGCAGAAACGCGTTTCAGCGCATTGAAGCCTGGCTATTCATCCCCGCGCACTGCCCGTGGATGTACTGCCCTGACCCGGCGAGGCCGCCATGACCAGAACAACAACACCCACTCCAGGGGCTGCCCGCCATGCGGCGGCGCCCGTCGCGTCGCTGAGCCGGCGGCGTTTTCTGCGAACCACCCTGATTGCCGGTGCTGGCGTGGCCGCCCTGGCGGGCGCCGGTTTTGCCTGGTTGCGCCGTTCGTCGGTGGACGGGCTGCCGGTGGGCGAGGGTATCCGGCATCTCACTGCTGCGGAATACCATCTGTTTCAGCGCGCCACGGCAGTTCTGCTGCCGGTGCAGGGCACGCCGTTGACGCCGCTGTCGCAGGTGCCGGTGGTGCAGCACATTGATCATATGATCGGCCTGTTGCCGGGCCACCTGCGCAAGCAGGTCGGCATGGGGCTGACGCTGTTTGATAACGCCGCTGTGGTTTCCGGTTGGCACGGTCGCCGGTTTGTCGATCTGAAAACGGCGGTCGCGGTGCAGTATTTCGATGACTGGTCGCACGGCAATACGATCCAGAAAGCACTCGCGACGCTGGTGAAGCGTTTCGTCTATGTCGCCTACTGGCGGGATCCGGCCACCTGGGGACCGGTGGAATTCGATGGCCCGGTCTCGGAGAAGTGGGGCCTGGCCTATCTGGGCAATGCGCCGTTGCCGGACCAGCAACCGGTTTCGCGGGAGGCAGTGCAATGAGCGTGCAAGCCATAGCCCGGGGCCTGCCGGTGGTGCAGGCCAGTGATGTGACCAGCGCGCAGCTTACGCTGAAGGCGGATGTGGTGATTGTCGGCTCGGGGGCCGGCGGGGCCGTGACGGCCTATGAACTGGCCCGGCAGGGGCTGGAGGTGCTGGTGCTGGAGGCAGGGCCGTATGTGCCGTCCACGGCCTTCACCGAGGATTTTGCCGACAGCCTGGAAACCCTGTACGAAGACCACGGCAGCCAGTCCAACAAGGACGGCGACCTGCTGATCCTGCAAGGGCGCTGTGTGGGCGGGTCCACGGTGGTGAACGGCTGCGTGGCGTTCCGGACACCGGATTTTATTCTGGAGGAGTGGCGGCGGGATTTCGGGCTGGCCGAGATGACGCCGGAAACGCTCAACCCCTATTTCGAGCGGGTGGAAAAGCACCTTTCCATCAGCACCAACGGCCCGCATGAAATCGCCCGCCACAGCCAGTTGATGATGGCCGGCGCGCAGAAACTCGGCTGGTCGATGAAACCCTTCCAGCGCAACGTGCGCGAATGCGCCCTGACCGGGCATTGCCTGTCCGGCTGCAAGACCGACCGCAAGCAGTCGATGCTGGTGACTTATCTGCCGTGGGCGGCGGCGCATGGCGCGCGCATCCACAGCGATACGCGCGTCAATCGCGTGCTCAGCGACAACGGCCGCGTGACCGGGGTGGAAGGGGAGGTGATCGACCGCACCGGCCACAAGGTGGCGGACGTGCGTGTCGAGGCGCCCCGGGTAATCCTGGCGGCCGGTGCGGTGCAGACGCCGGTGATCCTGCAACGCAGTGAGCTGGGCAATAAGCATGTTGGCCGCCATTTCGCCTGCCACCCGTCCATGTATGTGGGGGCGCGTTACCCCGAGCCGGTCTATCCCTGGCGCGGAGCGCTGTTGGGCACTTATGTGGATGAATTCATGCACCCGAAAGACGGCGGCTTCGTGCTCGAAGTCGGCGGCCTCGGCGTGGCCGAAATGTGCCTGATCACCGAGCCGGGCACCGGCAAGCCGTATATCGACTATATGCAGCACGCCCGTTTCAATGCCGGCATCGTGACGCTGATTCATGACCACAATGTGGGCGAGATCAGCTGGAACGGTGAGTACAAGACCATCGACTACCGCCTCAGCGACCAGGACTTTCCGTCCATGATGGCGGCGCTGACCGCCGCCATCCGTCTGCACCTGGCGGCGGGGGCGGAAGAGGTGTTCCTGCCGGCCACCGAGCGGTTGGCGGTGCGGCAGGAAAGCGAGATTGAGGCCATTGTCGGGCAGTTGCGCAACCGCCCGCAGGCGCTGCGCATGGTGTCCTACCACCCGCAGGGCAGTTGCCGCATGGGCGCCGACCCGGCCAACAGCGCGGTGGACCCGCACGGTCGCCTGCACGGGGTAGTGGGTCTGTACGTGGCGGATGCCAGCCTGTTGCCCACCTCGCTGATCGTGAATCCGCAGGTCACGGTGTACGCCCTGGCGAACTATGTGGCCGACCGGCTGCTGGCGTCGGCCTGAGCGCCGCCGCCGGGCGGCGCACGGGGCGTTTTCAGTCAGTGAATATTTGTACTAGACTTCCGCAGTAACAAAAAAACAACAAGGTCCCCCGAGGGCCGTCCTGCGGAGACAGGTCAATGCATAATAATAACGCCCGTCCAGATGAGCCGGGCTGGATGTCGGGCCTTGCGCCTTTATCTCGCCGGGGATTTCTGCGTACCGCAGTGATCAGCGCCGCTGCCTTGAGCAGTGGCTGTGCCACCCTGCTGGGCCGTGGCGGTGACCACAGTGACCGTCGTTACCAGCACCTCACCGAAGACGAATCCATCGTGCTCAAGCGGCTCACGCAGGTGTTGCTGCCGGCCGAGCAGTTCGGACTGCCGTCCAGCCTGTCGGAAGTGCCCACCGTGCAGAACATCGACGGCATGGTCGGGCAGATGTCCGGCCAGACCCGTGAACTGCTGGGGCTGGGGCTGTGGGTGTTCGAGCACCGCTCGATGGCCAGCTTCCGCTTCAGCCGTTTCAGCCGGCTGGATGACGATGAGGCGTTGCGTTACGTCAACGCGATGCAGGCAGGCACTTTTTTTGAACGTGGTCTGATGACAACCCTGAAAACCCTCGTCTGCGTGAACTACTGGCGCGATGCCCGTACCTGGCCGGGGCTGGATTACCACGGCCCGGTCACCGAAATATGGGGCGTGCGCCGTCTGGGCAACGCACCGCTGCCGCAGGTCTGAGGAGAGCCGCACCCATGCGCATGATAACTGTACCCCGTGACGGCGTGCCGGTGACGACTGCGGCGGATATCGCCCGCGATCCGTCCATGGGCCGTCGCTTCAGCGTGAAAACCGAAGTGGTGGTGGTCGGCTCCGGGGCCGGTGGCGCGACCGTGGCCTATGAACTGGCCAAGGCGGGTCGCAAGGTCGTCGTGCTGGAATCCGGCCGCTACTTCCCCAGCGCAAACTTTACCGAACACCTGGGCGACACCATGACCGAGGTGTATCGCGAGCAGGGCAGCCAGTTCAATTCCACGGCAGATGTGCTGTTTGTGGAAGGCGAATGCGTCGGCGGCTCGACCGTGATCGGCGCCTGCGTGATGCAGCGCCCGCCGGATTCATTGCTCCGGCGCTGGTCGACGGAACTGGGCCTGGGCAACCTGGCGCCGGACACCATCGGCCCGCTGTTTGATGAGGTGGGCACGGAGCAGTACGTGCATCTCAACGAGGCGCACGAAATCAACGCCACCGCCCACAAGGTGATCCAGGGCTGTGAAAAGATGGGCTTCAGCTGGAAGCCGGTAGCGCGCAACGTACGCCAGTGCGCGCTGACCGGCCACTGCCTGGCCGGCTGCCCGTCGGACCGGAAAATGTCCTCGCTGGTGACGCATCTGCCCTGGGCCACGGCCTATGGCGCGCGGCTGTTTGCCGATACGCAAGTCCAGCGTGTGTTGATGCGCGCAGGCCGTGCGACCGGAGTGGAAGCGATTGTGCGTGATCCGCTGACCGGTGCGCAGATTGCCGAGATGCGCGTCGATGCCGAAGTGGTGGTCGTCGCTGGCGGCGCCATCCAGACGCCGGTGCTGCTGCAACGCAGCCAGGTGCCGGACATCAGCGGCCAGATTGGCCGCAACATGGCGGTGCAGCCGTTTGTGCAGGTGCTGGCGCAGTACGACGAAGAGCTGTTCGGTTTTCGTGGTGCGCTGGTCGGCGTCGAGATTGATGAATTCCTCGAAAGCGACGGCCATATGTTTTTCTCGGCGCTGGCGGAACCCGAGCAATTGATGATTCAGGGCGAGCAGGGCGCCGGGCCGGACCATATCCGCTTTATGAAACAGTACAAGCACCTGGCCGGCCTGAACGCGTTTGCCATTGATGAAGGGCGCGGACAGGTGAGCTGGGAAGGCGACGTGGCCACCGGGCGCAAGGTGATCAGCTGGAACCCGAGCCGCGCCGAGTTTGAAAAACTCAAGCGTGGCGCGTCACTGGCGGCACGGATTTTCTTCGCGGCGGGTGCCAGGCGGGTGTATATCCCGAGCTTCCAGCAATTGCAGGCGGACTCGGTGTTTGAGCTGGACGCGACCATGGATCAGGTGAGCTATGGCCTCAAGGGCATGTACTCCCTGCGGATCAACTCCTTCAGCCCGCACGGCACCTGCCGCATGGGCAACGACCGCTTCCAGAGCGTGGCCAATGCGCGCGGTGAAGTGCACGATGTGAAGGGGCTGTTCCTGGCGGATGCCAGCCTGATTCCGGAGCCGATGCCGTCCGCGCCACATTGGACGGTGCAGGCGCTGGCCAAGCAGGTGGCGCGCAATATTCTCGACAGCGCCAGCGGACTGTTTCTGAACGGCAAGGCATGACGCGAACGGCTCAGAGCGGCATTCGCCGCTCTGGGTTCAGGGAAGCGGGCGATAAGTGGCGCTGTTTTCCGACAGCGCACGACGCGCATAGTCTTCCGCCGACAAGCCCTGGCTGTCACCGCTGAACAGCAACCGCGCGACAAAGTAGAACTCCTGCCCGAACGGAATATCCTGCAACGCAAAGCCCACATTCGGTCCCTGGCCGGGGAAGCGCTCGGGCGGGTTGGCCAGGGTGCGGTCATCTTCATAGACCAGCTTCACCGGCGTATCAAAGCCGTCACGGAAATCCAGCTCGGCGAGCAGGTCAAACTGCCGGCCGGTGCTGAACCACAGCCAGTTGCGGCCACTCATGGGCGTGTCCAGCATGCGCTGCTCCGTGTCCGAGATGGCGCCGTCCACCCGCGCTTCCAGTTCGCCGGTCCAGCTGGTGCGCAGGCGGGCGCCGAGCAACTGGTTGCCGTCCAGCGACATCGACACCGACGGGCTGTTGAGCACGGTATTGGCAATGCCGGGCAGGGTGAAGCGGGAATGAATATCCGTCTGCTGCGGCATGATCAGGAAATAATTGTCGATGTTGAGCACCGGCACGCGGGCGAAACGCACCGAGGTGGTGGCGTAGACGGCGGTGACCAGGGGGCCTTCGATGACTTCCTCGATACGCGGGCTGAGGTTGCTGTTGTCCAGGGTGATGCGGGAACGGTCGCCGAGCACGCCGGCGCTCAGGCGGATCTTCAGCGTGTCGAGAATGCTTTGCGGGCGGCCCCCGGGGCTCTCATAGCCCCGGAAAAAGAAATCGTTCCACACCAGCAGATTGTCCGGCGCCATATTGAGCTGATAGTGGGTGCTCTTGATCTGCATGCGCTCGCGGTCAAACCGCACGTAGCGTTGCGTGGCCTGCTGATAGGCATTGCGGACCACATAGAAATAGCCTTCGCCATCGTCGTACCGGACGCGCAATTCGCCGACCACGTTTTCTGTGGAGTGTGACAGCGCGGCGGCGTCCAGCGCCTCGCCGGCGTCCTGGGCATCCAGAAACAGGCGGTCACCGGCGTTGATGCGGCCGGGCTGGCCGGCCCAGCGTGTGCTGCGGTCACTGCGAAACGCCGGCAGGCCATCTTCCGACCAGGGCAGCCACTGGTGTGGCACCGGACGAAGCTGGCCCTCGCTGGCGCTGAACACGGAAAACTGCGCGGTGGGCTGGCCGACCAGCGGGCCGAGGTCGCGGCCGCTGAGTTGCAGCAGGTGCGCCTGGGCGGCGAGCGGTAGCAGGCTGCTCAGGAGGAAGGCTGAACAGAACAGGCGAAGCAAAAGGGTGATGGTCATTTTTCTTATAAGAATAATGGCTGGGGCTGAAGCGCCATCATTGGTATTTCCGGGCTGCAGGTCAATGCCAGTCAGCCCGAAAAGTGCGCCTTGCTGTCAATGACCTCCATCACAGAGGACGTGCGTGCCGACAGGCGGTTCAACGCAGCTCCTCGCGGTCGCGGAAATGCGCCAGTGCCGCAGGGTTGGCCAGCGCGTTCAGGTTGGTCACCGGGCGGCCGTGAATAATTTCGCGCACGGCCAGCTCGACGATCTTGCCGGACACCGTGCGCGGGATTTCCGGCACCGCCAGGATCACCGCCGGCACATGCCGTGGGCTGGCGCCTTCACGAATCGCCTTGCGCAGGCGGGCGCGCAGGGTGTCGTCCAGCGTCACGCCGGGTTGCGGCACGACAAACAGCACCACGCGCACATCACCGTCCCATTCCTGGCCGACGACAATGCTCTCCCGAATTTCCGCCAGCGATTCCACCTGGCGATAGATTTCCGCCGTGCCGATACGCACGCCGCCGGGGTTGAGCACGGCATCGGAGCGGCCGTGGATCACCATCCCCTGCCAGCCGTCATGAGGGCGCAACTCGGCATAATCGCCGTGCGCCCAGACGTTCTCGAAACGGCTGAAGTACGCCTTGTGGTAGCGGCTGCCGTCGGCATCGCGCCAGAAACCCACCGGCATGGACGGGAAAGGCGCACGGCAGACCAGCTCGCCTTTTTCGCCCGTGACCGGCTCGCCGGCATCGTTGAACACGGCCACGTCCATGCCCAGGCCGAGGCATTGCAACTCGCCGCGATACACGGGCAGCAGCGGATTGCCCAGGGCAAAACAGGAAATGATGTCGGTGCCGCCGGAAATGGAACTGAGCTGCACCTGTTCGCTGATGGCCTGATAGACAAAATCAAAGCTCTCGTGCAGCAGCGGTGAGCCGGTGGAAAATAGCACACGCAAGGCGGACAGATCGCATTTTTCGCGCGGCACCAGGCCGGATTTTTCCACCGCCTGGATAAATTTGGCGCTGGTGCCGAAATGGGTCACGCGCTCCCGCGCCGCGAGATCGAACAGGCGGCCGGTATCCGGCCAGGCCGGGTTGCCGTCGTACAGCACCAGGGTGGCGCCGGCCTGCAGGCCGCCCACCAGCCAGTTCCACATCATCCAGCCGCAGGTGGTGAAATAGAACAGCCGGTCGCCCTGGCGCAGGTCGCCGTGCAGGGCATGTTCTTTCGCGTGTTGCAGCAGCGTGCCGCCGGCCCCGTGGACGATGCATTTGGGCTGCCCGGTGGTGCCGGAGGAATACAGGATATACAGCGGATGTTCGAACGGCAGCAGGGCATAGTCCGGCACGTCCAGCGCGCCGTCGAGCCAGGCTTGCCAGTCCTGCGTGTCCGGCAGGTGTTGCTCGCCGGTGGCGATCTGCACCACGGTGGCGGACGGCAGGCCGGCGCGAATCTGCGTGGCGCGCTCGGTCAGGTCGATCCACTTGCCGTTGTAGTGATAGCCGTCGGTCAGCAGCAGAACAGTGGGTTCGATCTGGCCAAAACGATCCAGCACGCCGCTGACGCCAAAGTCCGGCGAGCAGGACGACCAGACGGCGCCGATCCAGGCGCTGCCCAGTGCGGCAATCACCGCCTCCGGGCCGTTCGGCAGCCAGCCGGCGATGCGATCACCGGGCATCACGCCGGCCTGTGTCAGACGGGCTGCGAACTGGCCGGCGGCGTGGCGCAATTCATCGAAGCTCAGGCGGCGCTGCCGGCCGTTTTCGGTTTCGCAGATCAGGGCGATGTCGTGCGGGTGCGTGTCGGCGTGGCGTAGCAGGTTTTGCGCATAGTTCAGGTGCAGGTTCGGAAACCAGCGTGTCTCGCGCAGGTGTACGCCGGGCTGCATGGCCGGTGCGGTATCGCCCTCGGCGGTCAGGCCGCAGAAGTGGTAAACCTGTTGCCAGAACAGATCGCTGTCGCGCACGGACCATTGATGCAGTGCCGTGTAATCGGCAAAGGTCTGGCCGGTGGCGGCTTCCGCCTCCCGCATAAACTGCGCCAGCCGTGTTTCGGCGGCGCGGCGCGCATCCGGTTGCCACAGCGGTGTGTTCATCCTGCGTTCTCCGTGTCGTCAGCGTCGAACACAGCCAGCAGGGCGCCTTCGCTGACGGTATCGCCTGCGGCGAAGGGCAGCTCGCGCACCACGCCGGCCACCGGCGCCCGCAGCGTGTGTTCCATTTTCATGGCTTCCATGGTGATCACCGCTGCGCCCGCGTCAACCCGGCTGCCGGCGCTGACGTGGCAGGCCACTACTGTGCCGTTCATCGGGGCGGCAAAGGCGGCGCCACGGGCGGCGTCGTCGGCGTTGCCGAGGTTCGGGTTCAGCAGCAGGCTGTCGGTGTGGCCGTTGCTGAAGAGGTGCAGGTGCTCGCCGTCGAGGCGGGCGCTGGCCGTCAGGCTGTGGTGTGAATCGGTGTCGGCAAGGCGGCCGGTGCCGCTCTGCCAGTGCAATGACAGGCGTTGATCGTCGCACCGTGCATGCAGGGCGTCGTCCTGGCCTTCCAGTATCACGGTATGCAGGCGGTCATCCAGCTGGAAGGTGGCGACAAAGCGAGCGGGTGCGAGATGCTGCCAGCCGCCTAGTTGCGACCAGGGATCGTCATCGGCGCGGGCACGCAACTGATCACGCCAGCACAACGCGGCGGCACACAGACGCAGCGGCAGGCTCTCGTCCTCCACGCCGGTGGCGGGCTGGTGCTGTGCCAGGAAACGGGTGGACAGCTCGGCCTGCGCAAACGCGGGATGCTGGAGCACGCTGATCAGGAACGGAATGTTGTGCCGGATGCCGGCAATGCGCGTGTGCGCGAGTGCCCGGGCCAGGCGCCGCCGGGCCTGATCACGGTCGTCGCCAAAGCAGATGATTTTCGCCAGCATCGGGTCGTAATGGTCGCTGACGCGATCGCCTTCGCCAAAGCCGGTGTCCACGCGCAGGCCGGGTTGCTGTGGCCATTCGCACACGGCCAGCAGGCCGGAGGAGGGCATGAACTGGCGCGCCGGGTCTTCGGCATACAGCCGCACTTCCATGGCGTGGCCCTGGATGCGCAATTCGGATTGTTGCTTTGGCAGTGCGCCGCCGGCGGCCACGCTCAACTGCCAGGCCACCAGGTCTTCGCCGGTGATCAGTTCAGTGACCGGGTGCTCCACCTGCAGGCGGGTGTTCATTTCCATGAAATAAAACTGGCCGTCCGGGGCGAGCAGGAATTCCACCGTGCCGGCGCCGCGATAATCGATCGCCAGGGCGGCCCGCACGGCAGCATCGCCCAGTTGCTGGCGCAGGGCGTCGCTGACACCGGGTGCCGGGGCTTCTTCGATAATTTTCTGGTGACGGCGCTGCACAGAACAGTCGCGCTCGAACAGATGCACGGCGTTGCCGTGACTGTCGGCGAACACCTGCACTTCCACGTGGCGGGCCTGTTCCAGATACCGCTCCAGCAGCACGCGATCATCACCGAAGGCGCCACGGGCTTCGCGGCGCGCGGCGGCCAGGGCATCGGCAAAGTCTTCTGCACGCTCAACCACGCGCATGCCTTTGCCGCCACCGCCGGCCACGGCCTTGATCAGCAGCGGAAAGCCGATCTCGCCGGTGGCGGCGAGCAGTTCGTCATCGCTGGCGCCTTCGCGGTCAAAGCCGGGCAGCACCGGCACCTGATGTTGCGCCATGTGCTGCCGGGCGGCGGCCTTGTCACCCATCAGCCGGATGGCGTCGGTGCCGGGGCCGACAAAGATCAGGCCGGCGGCGTCGCAGGCGTTGGCGAAGGCGGCGTTTTCAGACAGAAAACCATAGCCGGGGTGAACCGCATCGGCGCCGCTTTGCTGCGCGGCCGCGATCACTTTTTCAATATCGAGGTAGCTTTCCCGGGCCGGTGCCGGACCCAGGCGTATGGCCTGGTCGGCTTGTATCACATGCGGCAGGGTGGCGTCGGCGTCGGAATAGACGGCGACGGTTTCAATGCCCAGTGCGCGGCAGGTGCGGATAATGCGGCAGGCGATTTCGCCCCGGTTGGCGATCAGCAGACGGTGGATCATGCGCGAGCTCCCGTGACGTTAGTGTGGCCGCCAACTTGGCGCGCGTTTTTCCAGAAAGGCACTCAGGCCCTCGCGGCCTTCGTCGGTGCTGCGCAGGCCGGCGATCAGTTCCGCCGTCCAGGCGATCAGCTCATCGCTGGCCGGTTGCCCGGCCACCTTGTCGACGATCTCGCGGGCTTTCAATTGCGCGTTCGGTGCGCCAGCCAGTAATGCCTCGATACAGCGGTCTACCGCTGCGTCCAGTTCGGCTTCCGGCACAGCTTCGTGGGCCATGCCGATCTGCACGGCGCGGGCCGCGTCGATCACTTCGGCGGTCATGAAATAACGCCGCGCCTGGCGCGCGCCGATGGCGCGCACGACGTAAGGCGAAATCACGGCGGGCAGCAGGCCGATGCGCACTTCGCTCAGGCAGAAGCGGGCGGTGTCGGCGGCGATGGTGATGTCGCTGGCGCAGGCGAGGCCGGTGGCACCGCCGTAGGCTGCGCCCTGCACACGGGTAATGACAGGTTTGGCGGCACGGTCAAGCGTGCTCATCAGCGCGGCCAGGCGGGCGGCGTCGGCGCGGTTTTCGTCCCAGTTCTTGTCGGCCATGCGGCGCATCCAGCCCAGGTCGCCGCCGGCGCTGAAATGCTTGCCGGCACCGGCCAGCACGATCACCCGCGCATCGCTGTCCCCGGCTTCGGTGACGCAGCGGATGATGTCCTCGATCAGGGCATCGTCGAAGGCATTGAGTTTGTCCGGCCGGTTCAGCGTGATGCGGGCCACCGGGCCGTCGTACTGCAGCAGAATGCTCATGGCGGAATCCTGTTACATGCGGAACACGCCGTAGCGTGTTTCGGTGATGGGGGCGTTCAGGCTGGCCGACAGGCACAGGCCGAGCACATCGCGGGTGCTGGCCGGGTCGATGATGCCGTCGTCCCACAGCCGTGCGCTGGCGTAGTAGGGGCGGGCCATCTGGTCGTACTGCTCGACCATGGACTGCTGGAAGGCTTTCGCCTCGTCCTCGCTCCACTGTTCGCCTTTTTTCTTCAGCGATGCCTGGCGCACCTGCGTCAGCACACTGGCGGCCTGTTCACCGCCCATGACGGAAATGCGGGCGTTGGGCCACATGAACATGAAACGCGGGTCGTAGGCGCGGCCGCACATGCCGTAGTTGCCGGCGCCGTAGCTGCCGCCGGTGACCACGGTGAATTTCGGCACGCTGGCACAGGCCACGGCGTTGACCATCTTGGCGCCGTGTTTGGCAATGCCTTCGGCCTCGTATTTTTTGCCGACCATAAAGCCGTTGATGTTCTGCAGAAAGAGCAGCGGAATACCGCGCTGATTGCACAGCTCGATAAAGTGCGCGCCCTTGAGGGCGGACTCGGAAAACAGAATGCCGTCGTTGGCCAGGATGCCGACCGGGAAACCGTGAATGCGGGCAAAGCCGGTCACCAGGGTGGTGCCGTAGCGGGCCTTGAATTCGTCCAGCTCGGAGCCGTCGACGATGCGGGCGATAATTTCCCGCGCCGGCATCGGCTGCCGCGTGCTCGGCGGAATGATGCCGTACAGTTCTTCCGGCGCGTAGGCAGGGGCGACCGGCGCCGCCATGTCCATCTGCTGCGGCTTGCGCCAGTTCAGGCGCGAGACGGCCTGTCGTGCCAGGGCCAGGGCATGGGCTTCGTCTTCGGCCAGGTGATCGGCCACGCCGGACTGCTCGCAGTGCAGGGCCGCGCCGCCCAGTTCCTCGGCGCTGACTTCTTCACCGGTGGCGGCTTTCACCAGCGGCGGGCCGGCCAGGAAAATGGTGCCCTGGTTTTTCACCATGATGGTCTCGTCGGCCATGGCCGGCACATAGGCGCCACCGGCAGTGCAGGAGCCGAGCACGACAGCAATCTGTGGAATGCCGCGCGCAGACATATTCGCCTGGTTAAAGAAAATGCGACCGAAATGTTCGCGGTCGGGAAAAACTTCGTCCTGGCGCGGCAAGTTGGCGCCGCCGGAATCCACCAGGTAAATGCAGGGCAGGCGGTTTTCCGCCGCGATGGCCTGGGCGCGCAGGTGTTTTTT
Organism: Isoalcanivorax pacificus W11-5; assembly: GCF_000299335.2. Taxonomy (NCBI): domain Bacteria; kingdom Pseudomonadati; phylum Pseudomonadota; class Gammaproteobacteria; order Oceanospirillales; family Alcanivoracaceae; genus Isoalcanivorax; species Isoalcanivorax pacificus. The sequence goes on from NZ_CP004387.1 coordinate 1,926,472, forward strand.
CACCGTCAGCGGATAATAGCTGCCGCCTTTGACGGTGGGGTCGTTGGCGACGATCATGCATTCCACGCCGTGCACGCGACCGATGCCGCCGACGCAGCCGGCGGCGGGCACGTCTTCACCGTACACATCCAGCGCGGCCAGCGGCGACAATTCGAGAAACGGCGAGCCGGGGTCCAGCAGGCGCGCGATCCGCTCACGCACCGGCAGTTTGCCCTGGCTGCGCAGCCGGGCCTCGGCGGCTTCGCCGCCGCCGTGGGCAATCTGCGCCAGCCTGTTCTGCAATTCTGCTTTCAGCGTCAGGTTGTGCGCACGGTTGGCGGCGAAGTCGTCGCTGCCGGTGTTGATACGGGAAATGATTCTGGGCATGGTGGCTCCGGCCGCGCTCAGGCGGTTTCCTTGAACAGCTCACGGCCGATCAGCATGCGACGGATCTCGCTGGTGCCGGCACCGATCTCGTACAGTTTGGCGTCGCGCAGGAGGCGGCCGGTGGGGTAGTCGTTGATATAGCCGTTGCCGCCCAGGCACTGGATCGCTTCCAGCGCCATTTTGGTGGCGTTTTCGGCACAGTAGAGAATCACACCGGCGGCATCCTTGCGGCTGCTTTCGCCCCGGTCGCAGGCCTGCGCCACGGCATACAGGTAGGCGCGGCTGGCGTTCAGGGTCACGTACATATCGGCCAGCTTGCCCTGCATGAGCTGGAATTCACCGATGCTCTGGCCGAACTGCTTGCGCTCGTGCAGATAGGGCACCACCACGTCCAGCGCGGCCTGCATGATGCCGACGGCGCCGCCGGCGAGCACAGTGCGTTCGTAGTCGAGGCCGCTCATCAGCACGCGCACGCCATCGTTGAGCTTGCCGAGCACGTTTTCTTCCGGCACTTCGCAATCCTCGAACACCAGCTCGCAGGTGTTGGAGCCGCGCATGCCGAGCTTGTCCAGTTTCTGGGCGCGGGAAAAGCCGGGGAAATCACGTTCGACGATAAAGGCAGTGATGCCGCGCGGGCCGGCACTGGTGTCGGTCTTGGCGTAGATCACGTAGGTGTCGGCGTCCGGGCCGTTGGTGATCCACATCTTGTTGCCGTTGAGGACGTAGCGGTCGCCGCGCTTGTCGGCGCGCAGCTTCATGCTTACCACGTCGGAACCGGCACCCGGCTCGCTCATGGCCAGTGCGCCGACGTGCTCGCCGGAAATCAGCTTCGGCAGGTAGCGGGCTTTTTGTGCGTCGTTGCCGTTCAGGGAAATCTGGTTCACGCACAGGTTGGAGTGCGCGCCGTAGGAAAGGCCAATGGAAGCCGAGGCACGGGAGATTTCTTCCATCACCAGCGTGTGGGCCAGGTAGCCCATGCCCGCGCCGCCGTATTCCTCGCTGGCGGTGACGCCGAGCACGCCCAGGTCGCCCAGCTTGCGCCACATCGGCATCGGGAAGGCGTTGTCGCGGTCCACGTCGGCGGCGATCGGCATGATTTCCTTTTCGGCGAAGGCACGCACGCTGTCGCGCAGCGCGGTCAGTGTCTCGTCGAAATTGAATTGCAGGGTGGGGTAGAGGCTCATGACGTGCTTCCTCACAGGGATGGCTCAGTTGTTATCGGTAATGCGCTGCAGGGTGTCCAGGCAGCGCTGTTCGGCTTCGTCCAGTTCCAGCTGCATGACTTCGATGTCGTGCAGTTGCTGGGTCAGTTGCGCGCGTTTCTCGTGGATCTTGTCCATCAGCGCCTGCAACTGGCCACGGTTGTTGTCGCTGCCAGGGCTGTACAGCTCAATCAGCTCGCGGCTTTCCGCCAGTGAAAAGCCCAGCCGCTTGCCGCGCAGGATCAGTTTCAGCCGCACCCGGTCGGCGGGGCTGTAGACGCGGGTCTGGCCCCGGCGGCGGGGCGTCAGCAGCCCCATGTCCTCGTAGAAACGGATCGTGCGGGTGGTGACATCCAGCTCACGGGCCAGTTCGCCAATGCTGTAGGTGCGGGCGTCCGGGCGTGGCTGTGGGGTGGTTTTGCGCTGGCTCATGCTGCGCAACGGTAGCGGAAGTTTACGTTAACGTAAAGTGCCGGCAGCAGGCCTGCAAACCCGCGTCAGCGCTTGTCCGACAAGGGGTAGCCGGCCCCGTGAGCCGGTGGTAACGTAGCGCGTCATCGCGGGGCCGGTTTCCCTGTGTTCTGTTTCAGGGCCCCGCCAGCGACGCCCGCCCTGCCTGAGGGCGGTGTGGCGAGGGATTGAGTTACAGGCCCGGGCCTGGGAGATGGCGCCGCATGAATCGCTCTGCCGTATCGGCCAGCAAGGACCGCAAGGTCCTGCGCAGGATTGACTTCGGGGCCGCCAGAACATCCGTTGCGGGTGTGTTGGCGGCCCTTGCCGTTTTTGCCCTGATCGGTTTCTGGGGGCGGCTGTATTACGACTTCGAGGGGCTGGTGCTCGGCTTCGGGCTGATGGTCCTGCTGGTCACCGCCTACCGGCTGCTGATCGTGGCCCGCTTCGATACCCTGTACGCCGCCGGCCCGGCGCGCTGGCGCCGCCTGTTCGGCCTCGGCCTGCTGGCGCATGCCTGCGTCTGGGGCGCGCTGTTCGGCACCGTCACGGTGCTGTACGGGATCGGCTTCAATTTCTTCGCCGTGGCGCTGTACAACATCGGCGTCACCACCGCGCTGTCCAGCGCCTGGATGGCGGCATTGCCCACCCGGCAGGCGTATATCGGCCTGATGTTTGCGCCCGGCATCGTGGCGCTGGCGGTCAGCGGCGCGCCGCAGGGCATTATCCTGGCGCTGCTGCTGGCCGTGTACGCCCTCTACCTTTACCGCATGTTTGCCAACCTCTACGACACCTTCTGGCATGCGCTGGCGCGCGAGCGGCGCCCGGCGCTGACGCAGGCGGCGCAGGGTGGCGTGGTGCCGCGCTCGGGGCAGGATATCCAGCTCAGCCTGGTGTACCGGCTGGCGCATGAGCTGCGCACCCCGATGAACAGCATGCTGGGCATGCTGGCGCTGCTGGATGAAACCGAGCTCTCCAAGGAGCAGAAGGAATACCATCTGGTGGCGTCGCAGTCGGGCAAGCTGTTGTTGTCGCTGATCGACGACGTGCTGGATTACAGCCGCATTCTGACCGGCCGCATTGTCCTGAACCCGGATTTCTTTGACCTGCGCTCGGCGCTGGAACAGTCGCTGGATGCCTACGGCCATATCGCCCAGGGCAAGGGCATCGAACTGACCTGTGTCATGAGCCACCATCTGCCGCGCCGGGTGCGCGGCGACCGGGAGCGTATCCTGCAGGTGATGAACAACCTGCTCAGCAACGCCATCAAGTTTTCCGAACGCGGCGAGATTCGCGTCGAGGTGGATTTCCAGGGCGATACCGACCGCGAGGGCATGCTGCAACTGCGCGTGCGCGACCAGGGCATCGGCATGGAGCCGGACGCCGCGCGGCAATTGTTCGAGGACCAGTTCCTCGGCCCCGACCCGGACCCGTTCAGTAACCGTCAGGGCGGCTTCGGGCTGCTGGTCTGCAAGGGCCTGGTGGAAGCCATGTCCGGACGCATCGGCGTCGACAGTGAAGCCGGGCAGGGCAGTTGCTTCTGGCTGAGCCTGCCGATGCAGGCCCAGCCGGACCTCAGCGAGCGCGCTGACCTGCGCCGTGCACTGCGTGACAAACGGATGCTGGTGGCCGGTGCCGCCAGCGGCACCGGCGAAATGCTGCGCGAAGAACTGGACGCGCTGGAGGGCCAGTGCACGCTGGCCGAAGACTACGACGACGCACTACAGGCACTGCGCGCCGGCCACCGCGATAAACAGGAATACGCCCTGCTGTTTGTTGATACCTGGCTGCGTCGCGACAGCGCCCTGAACCTGTGCCGCACCGTGTACGGTGACCCGGCGCTCCAGGGCGTGCAGGTGCTGCTCAGCGTGGGCGTGGACGAACGCAGTCACAGCGCTGTGCAGAAACTGGTGCAGCAATATGATCTGCCGGTGCTGAGCAAGCCGCTGCATCGCACGGGCCTGCGTACGCTGCTGTCGACCTTGTACGGCCTGGAAGATCCGCAGGCCAGTGACACGGGTTATCAGGAGACCGACGAGGACCGGGCGCGCCGGCGCGATTACCGGCTGCTGCTGGTGGAAGACAACGAAGTCAATCAGCTGGTGATTCGCGGCATGCTCGGCAAGCTCGGTTATCAGGTCAAAACTGTCAGCAATGGTGAAACCGCCCTGGCGCTGCTGGAGCAGGAACATTTCGATGTGATCCTGCTGGACTGCATGATGCCGGACATGGACGGCTTCGATGTGGCGCGGCATGTGCGCGAATTCGAACGCGCCCACGCACCGGCCTCGAAACTGGACAGCCTCGAAGGCATTCCCCGCGTACCGATCATCGCCATCACCGCCAACACCATGGAAGGCGTCCAGGCCCGCTGCCTGGCTGCCGGCATGGATGATTTTCTTGCCAAGCCGGTGCAGATCGAGCAACTGGAAACCGTGCTGCGCCACTGGCTGCCCCCCGAGGCGCCGCAACCCCAGGATGACGAGGACGATGTCCCCGTTGACGGAGCGCCCCGGCCATGACCGTTCATCGCGCACTGGTGCTCGGCGCCACGGGCCTGATCGGCCGCCATCTGTTGTATGCATTGCTGGACTCGCCGCACTGGCAGAGCGTGCAGGTGCTGACACGTCGCCCGCTGGGTTTCAGCCACGAAAAACTGCGCGAAACAGTCCTGCCGCTGGACCAGATGGCCAGCCGGCCGGACCTGTTCGCCGTGGACGATGTGTTCTGCTGCCTGGGCACCACCTTGCGCGCCGCCGGCTCGCGGTCCGCGTTCCGGCAGGTGGATTTCGATTATTGTGTGCAGGCTGCAGAGCTGGCCCGTGCCCAGGGCGCCGATCATTTTCTGGTGGTGTCCGCCGTCAACGCCAGCGCCCGTTCCCGGGTATTTTATTCGCGCACCAAAGGGCAGATGGAAGAAGCGGTGGAGGCGCTGGATTTTCGGGCGCTGACGATCATGCAGCCATCGTTGCTGCTGGGCGACCGCAGCGAATTCCGCACCGGCGAACGGCTGGCGGCGGCTGGCATGCAGTGGCTGCGGCCGTTGCTGAACTGGACCGACGCCGACTGGCTGCCGGTGGATGCTGCCGCCGTGGCCCAGGCCATGCTCGCGGCCGCCCGCGAGCCGGCCAGCGGCGTGCGCCGGCTGCGCTACCGCGACATACAGCGGCTGGCCGGTATCCACTGAATTTTGAACAGTGCGGTGCCAGGTGCCGCATCAACACACGAGAGGTGAAACACCGTGGATTTTGTGACCTGCGATCTCTGTGACGACCATGCCGAAGACGTGTCGGTGGTGACCGGCCTGTCCTGGCGCAGCTTCGGCGGCCGCAGTGCCTTTGGCGGCCAGATCGACACCGTGAAATGCTTCGAGGACAACTCCCGCGTCAAGGAACAACTGGCCACGCCGGGCAAGGGCAAGGTGCTGCTGGTGGACGGCGGCGGCTCCCTGCGCAATGCGCTGATCGGCGACATGATTGCAGAAAACGCCGTGGAAAACGGCTGGGAAGGCGTGATCATCTACGGCGCCTGCCGCGACGTGGACGCGCTGGCGCAGCTGGATATCGGTGTCATCACCCTGGGCTGCGTGCCGATCAAGAGCGTGCGCCGTGGCGAAGGCCAGCTGAATATTCCGGTGAGCTTCGGTGGCGTGACGTTTCAGCCGGGGCAGTGGGTGTATGCCGACAATAACGGCATTATTGTGGCGGACAAGGCGCTGCTATAAGCGCCACCCTGAAAGCAGAAACAGAAACGGGGCCAGCGCGGCCCCGTTTTTTTGTGCACGACAGGGTTATTCAAACGCCTGCTGCATCTGCTCCGCCTGGAGAATGTACTGCTGATACGCCGGCAGGCTGATGGCGGCGACAATCCCCAGCACGGCGAACAACAGCGGGATCAATGCCAACACCACCACACCCTTGGTGTTGGGCACCGGCGCCGGGCCGTAGCGATTGCTGCCGGCCGTGCCGCGTGCGAACAACAGCACCAGCACCATGATGACGTTGACCAGCGGAATCAGCATCAGCAGTGACAGCCAGCCGCTCTGATCCATGTCATTCAGGCGGCGCACCGCATAGCCGAAGGTAAACACCAGCAGGGCGAGATACACCACCGCCAGTGAAATGAACACCATCGGGCCGGGGGGCTGGCCTGTGAACAGCCCGGAGAGTGAGAAAATGATGAAGATCACCGGATAAGTGATCAGCATCAGTCCCATGCAATAGGCCAGATAACGCAGCCGCCCGATGCGGCCGGACAGGCTCAGAAAACGTGGCTGGTAGGTGCTGAATGCTGGATCGGCAGGTGCCGAGGCGGGTGCCTGATAATGGTTGTCCATCCCTGATTTTCCCCCAGGAAACAGTTAGTGAATGGGATACGTTCGCCGGTCTGGCGAGCAGCGGTGACTATAGCGGGATTTGGCAGGCGATGACATGGCCAGCACGGAGCGGGAGTGGCCAGTAATATCCGGCATCGGCGTCTCGCACGGCAGTTTGCGCATTGACACCGGGCATGCCTGGCAGTTTATCTTGTTCTGCTTGGACGCTTCTGGATTATAGTGTTGCCATGATAATCATCCGGCTGGTCATCAGTTGCCTGCTTCTGGTTAGCCTCCCCCTGCAGGGGATGGCGACGGCTGGGCAATGGAAGCCACCCTGTCCCATGGAACAGGGCATGGCGCAGGCCGATATGGATCGTCACAGTGGCACAATGCCAGACATGCCGAAAGCGGATTGTTGCCTGGATGATGACGCCGCTCTGCTCAGCGGCCAGTCGTGCAAGACGGGCCAGCAATGCCATGTCGGGCAACTGTCCATGATGGGTGCGATGTTGCTGATTGCTTCTCCGCCCGCGCATTTTTCTCCCCCGCATCCGGTTGATCCTGTCTACTCCCCCCTGACGCTGACTACCATCTGGCGACCACCGCTCACACTTCTGCACTGACCTGTTCAGGCCCGGCCATGCCGGACCATCAAGCGGCGCTCTGCGCCGGGAACCGTGTTGGAGTGACACATGTACCGGGTATTTCTGTATGTCGGCCGACCCCGACAGATTTTCCGCTGGTTAGTGACCGGTGTGCTATTGGCCAGCGCATCGGTGCCTGCCAGTGAAGGATTGAGCTTTGATCACGCGGTGTCGCTTGCCTTGCGTCAGTCGCTGGAGTTGCAGGCGGAATCCGCCTGGGTCGAGGCGGCCCGCCAGGCAGAAGGGCCTGCGGACACCTTGCCTGACCCCACGCTGATCCTGGGGCTTGATAATGTCCCGGTGGAAGGGCCGGATCGCTATAGCCTGTCGGGTGATGTCATGACCATGCAGCGTATTGGCGTGATGCAGCGATTCCCCAATCGCAGCAAGCGCAAGGCGCGTGCCGAGGGTGCCGAATTGCGCACCAGTCTGACCGAAGCCGCCGAGGCAGCCACCCGGCTGGCTGTGCTTCGACAGACTGCCGTGGCCTGGATCGAGCGCCACGTTCTGGATCAACAACTGACCCTGCTGGATGAGCTGTTTGAAGAAAACCGCCTGTTCGATGATGCGGTGCGTGCCCGGCTGTCCGCTGGCCAGGGCAAGGTGGCCGAGAGCGTGGCCCCCCGACAGGAAGCGGCGGCGTTGCTGGGCCGGCGGGATGCGCTGCTGGCCAGGCAACGCCAGGCCGAAGCGCGCCTGATGCGCTGGCTGGGTGAAGCGGGAGGGCTGCCTCTGATCGGGGACGCGCCGACCTTTGCCATCGATGCCGGGCAATTGTTGCAGGGCCTGGATCAACACCCGGCACTGGAGATGGCGCAGCGCCAGGCTGCCATGGCGCGGGCTGCTGCAGACGAGGCGCGGGCGGCGAAAAAACCGGACTGGGCATTGACGCTGGCCTACATGAACCGGGAGGACGTCAGCGACATGGCGATGCTGCAGGTCAACGTGGACCTGCCACTGTTCAGCGGCTCGCGCCAGGGGCCGCGCATTGCTGCGGCGGAAGCCGAACGGCGGGCGCTGGAGGTCGGCGCCGAGGCCGTAAAACGCGAACAGCAGGCCATGCTGCGGGCTGACCTGGCCGAGTACGAGCGCCTGGTGCGCGCACTGGCCCGGCAGCGGGAGCTGTTGATTCCCCTGGCCCGGGAGAAAACGGAGCTGACAGAAGCCGCCTGGCGCGGCGGCGACGGCAGTCTCGCCGAGCTAGTGCGGGCGCGCAGTGAATGGCTTGACGCCCGGCTGACCGCCATCGATCTGATGGGGCAGCGTGACATGGCGGCGGCGGCCCTGCATTTCACCTACGGCCATCCCGGCATGGCGGGCGAGGAGCACGATCATGAACATTAAACGCAACGCCCTGATCGGCGCGATGGGCCTGCTGTTGTTACTGGCCGGTCTGTATCTCGGCCGTTACGGGGTGCCAGCACCGGACAATGCCCCGGCCGCAAAGGAGAGCGGTGCAATGAACGGGGAAGAGGGCGACAGGCAGGTGCTGTACTGGTACGACCCCATGTACCCCCAGCATCGTTTTGAGGAACCGGGCCCCTCGCCCTTCATGGATATGGACCTGGTGCCGCGCTATGCCGGCGGCGGTGGCAGCGAGCAGCCGGCCGTGCAGGTGGAGGCGGCCATGGTGCAGAGCCTGGGGATCCGGAGTGCGTCGGTGACATCAACCCGGGCGCAGTCACGGCTGGAGGCGACCGGGCTGGTGGCCTTCAACGACCGCGCGCTGACACGCCTGCAAAGCCCGTCCATGGCGTTCGTGGACAAGGCCTGGCCGTTGGCCGAGGGAGACACCGTCAGACGGGGGCAACCGTTGCTGCGCCTGCGGGTGCCGGCCTGGACCGGTGCCCAGCATGAGTGGCTGGCGCTGCTCGACAGCGGGGACAGCGCACTGATTGCGTCGGGTCGGGAGCGCCTGCGGTCGCTGGGCATGCCTGCGGCACTGATTTCGAGTGTTGAACGCCAGCGCCAGTTGCAGGACACCTGGACCGTGACCGCGCCCCACGACGGCGTCATCCGCACCCTTGATGCCCGCGCAGGCATGACTCTCGCGGCCGGGGCCTCAATGGCCGGGATACAGTCACTGGATCCTGTCTGGATCGAGATTGCGATGCCCGAGCGCCAGGTGGGGCAGGTCCGCAACGGCGACGTCGTTGAGGTCACCGTGCAGGGCGCGCTGCGTGAGGGGAGGGTGGCCGAGATTCTGCCACAGGTGAACCAGGCTACCCGGACTGTGCCGGTACGGGTGATCCTGCCGAACGGCAACGGCGAGTTGCGTCCGGGCATGAGCGCGCAGGTACGCCTTCAGGGAGAGAGCGAGCAAAAGGCGCTGGCCGTACCGACCGAGGCACTGTTGCACACGGGGCAGCGTACCCTGGTGATGCTGGATGAGGGCGAAGGGCGATATCGTCCGCAGGCGGTGCAGCCGGGCGCCGAACTGGGCGAGCAGACGCTGATTCTGGCTGGCCTGGAAGAAGGCCAGAAGGTGGTGGTCAGCGGGCAGTTCCTGCTCGATTCCGAAGCGAGTCTGCAAGGCATTGCGATACAGGACATGGCGCCACCGAAGGTGACAGACGGGCCTGGTGCGCTGCATCACGCCGAGGGCGTTGTTGAGCAACTCGTCGATGGCAAGGTGCGGCTCAGGCATGGCCCTTTCGAAACGCTTGGCATGCCGGCCATGACCATGCGCTTTCGTCTCGCGAATGAACAGGTCGCCGGGGGCATTGCCGTCGGGGATCGTGTCCGCATCGGTGTGCGCGACACCGACGACGGTTTGATCGTGGTGTCGCTCGACAAACAGGCGGTGACGCCATGATCGCCGCGCTGATTCGCTGGTCGCTGGCAAACCGGTTTCTGGTGCTGCTTGCGACACTGTTCATCAGTGTGTGGGGTGTCTGGTCGATCAATAACACCCCCGTTGATGCGCTCCCGGATTTGTCCGATGTGCAGGTGATCATCCGCACCAGCTATCCGGGCCAGGCGCCGCAACTGGTGGAGCAACAGGTCACTTATCCGATTGCCACCACCATGTTGGCCGTGCCCGGCGCGCGTGCCGTGCGAGGTTATTCGTTCTTCGGTGACAGTTATGTCTATGTGCTGTTTGAAGACGGGACGGACCTCTACTGGGCGCGCTCCCGCGTGCTGGAGTATCTCAACCAGGCGCAGTCCCAGTTGCCGCGTGCCGCGCGGCCGTCACTGGGGCCGGATGCCACCGGGGTAGGCTGGATCTACCAGTATGTGTTGATAGACCGCACCGGGCAGCATGATCTGGCGCAGCTGACATCCTTGCAGGACTGGTTTCTGAAATACGAGTTGCAAACCCTGCCGGGCGTTGCCGAAGTGGCCACTGTCGGGGGAATGGTGCGTGAGTATCAGGTGGTGCCGGACCCGGTGAAACTGGCCAGCCTTGGCATCAGCCATCAACAGGTGCGCCAGGCGATTGAAGAAGCCAACCAGGAAACCGGCGGCGCGGTGCTGACACTGGGCGAAGCGGAGTTCATGGTGCGCGCCAGTGGCTACCTTCAATCACTGGCCGATTTTCGCACCATTCCCCTGAAACTGATTGACGGGGTGCCGGTCTTGCTTGGCGATGTCGCCCATATCCGTACGGGGCCGGAAATGCGGCGCGGCATTGCCGAACTGAACGGTGAGGGCGAGGTGGTCGGCGGGGTCGTGATCCTGCGGTCGGGCAAGAATGCCCGCGCTGTGCTGGCTGCCGTGCATGAACGCCTTGGTGTGCTGCGCAACAGCTTGCCGGAGGGGGTGGAGGTGGTGGTTACCTATGACCGCAGTGAGCTGATTGACCGGGCGGTAAGCAACCTCGGGCACAAGCTGGTCGAGGAATTCATTGTGGTAGCGCTGGTGTGCCTGTTGTTTCTTGGCCATTTGCGTTCGTCACTGGTGGCCATTATTTCGCTGCCGCTGGGTATTCTTGTTGCCTTTATCGTGATGCGTTATCAGGGCGTGAATGCCAACATCATGTCGCTCGGCGGTATCGCCATTGCCATCGGGGCCATGGTCGATGCGGCGGTGGTGATGATCGAGAATGCGCACAGGAAGATCGAAGCCTGGCATCGGGACAATCCAGGAAAATCCCTGCGCGGTGACGCGCACTGGCAGGTTATCGAGCAGGCCGCTGTCGAGGTCGGGCCGGCACTGTTTTTCTCGTTGTTGATCATCACCCTGTCATTCATTCCGGTGTTCACACTGGAGGCGCAGGAGGGGCGGCTATTCGGCCCGCTGGCCTTTACCAAGACCTGGGCGATGGCAGCGGCAGCCGGTCTGTCGGTGACGCTGGTGCCGCTCCTGATGGGCTACTGGATTCGGGGACGCATTCCTTCCGAAGAAGGCAACCCGCTCAACCGGTGGCTGACGCGCGGCTACCGGCCAGTGCTGGAGCGGGTGCTGGCGTGGCCAAAAATCACCTTGCTGGTCGCTGGTCTGGTTTTCCTGACCACGTTATGGCCTTTGAGTCACCTTGGCGGTGAATTCCTGCCACCGCTGGACGAGGGCGACTTGCTGTACATGCCCAGTGCCTTGCCCGGCCTGTCGGCACAGAAAGCCTCGGAACTGTTGCAACAGACTGACCGGCTGATCAAGACCGTGCCCGAGGTGGAGCAGGTGTTCGGCAAGGCGGGCCGGGCCCGGACCGCAACCGACCCGGCGCCCTTGACCATGTTTGAAACCACCATCCGTTTCAAACCCCGGGACCAGTGGCGGGACGGCATGACGCCCGGGAAGCTGGTCGAGGAACTGGACCGTGTTGTACAGGTGCCGGGGCTGGCGAATATCTGGATTCCCCCGATCCGCAACCGCATCGACATGCTGGCCACAGGGATCAAGAGCCCGATTGGCATCAAGGTGGCCGGCGATGATCTGGCTACCCTGGATGAGGTGGGCCGTCAGATCGAACAGATCGCAAAGCAGGTGCCTGGCGTGTCGTCTGCGCTGTCCGAACGGCTGACCGGCGGGCGCTATGTGGACATCACGGTGCGCCGTGACCTGGCTGCTCAGTATGGCCTCAGTGTCGCCGACGTGCAGTCGGTGGTCAGTGGTCTGATCGGTGGCGAAAATATCGGTGAGACGGTGGAGGGGCTGGCGCGCTATCCGATCAGCCTGCGCTATCCCCGTGAATGGCGCGACACCGTGCAGCGTCTGCGCGATCTGCCGGTTGTGACACCGGGCGGTGCGCAGATCACCCTCGGGACCGTGACGGACATCGCGGTGGCGGACGGGCCACCGATGCTGAAAAGCGACAACGGACGCCTGTCTGGCTGGATCTATATCGACGTTCGTAATCGCGACCTGGCCTCGGTGGTGGAGGCGCTGCGCACGGCAGTGAATGAACAGGTTGTACTGCCTGCGGGCGTGAGCCTGTCCTTTGCCGGCCAGTTCGAGTTTCTCGAACGGGCCAATGCCAGGCTGAAAGTGGTTGTGCCGGCGACGCTGCTGATCATCTTCGTGCTGCTGTTTCTGACATTCCGTCGGGTGGATGAAGCCCTGCTGATCATGACAACCTTGCCGTTTTCCGTGACGGGCGGCATCTGGCTTCTGTATCTGCTGGACTACAACCTGTCGGTGGCGACCGGGGTCGGTTTTATCGCCCTGGCGGGTGTCGCGGCCGAGTTCGGTGTGATCATGCTGTTGTATCTGAAACAGGCCTGGCAGGCACGCGTGGCGCAGGGGCACCGGGACGAGGCTGCGCTGGTCGGCGCTATTCGCGACGGCGCCGTGTTGCGTGTCAGGCCCAAGGCGATGACGGTGGCCGTGATCATTGCGGGCCTGTTGCCGATTTTCTGGGGCGACGGCACCGGTGGCGAAATCATGCGCCGCATTGCGGCACCCATGGTCGGGGGGATGATCACGGCGCCATTGTTATCGTTATTTGTGTTGCCGGCAGCCTATCGGCTCATGCGCCGCCGCGACGGCATCGAGCACTGACCAGGAAGCAGGTGCCGAAGCTTATGATCAGGCAAAAAAAACGGGGCCATCACGGCCCCGTTTTTCTGTGTGACAGAGCGTCTGCTTACGGCAGCAGATGCTTCACCGCATCACGCTCTTCAGCCAGCTCTTTCTCGGTGGCTTCCATGCGGCCACGGGAGAAATCATTCACTTCCAGGCCCTGGACGATTGCCCAGTCGCCGTTCTTGCAGGTGCACGGGAAGGAGTAGATCAGGCCTTCCTGAATACCGTAGGAACCGTCGCTGTAGATGCCCATGGAGACCCAGTCGCCGTCGGCAGTGCCCAGTGCCCAGGTGCGCATGTGGTCGATGGCGGCAGACGCAGCGGAGGCAGCAGACGAGGCACCACGGGCCTTGATGATGGCCGCGCCGCGTTGTTGTACTTCCGGAATGTAGGTGCCTTCGTACCAGTCCTGTTCAACCAGATCCACGGCAGTCTTGCCGTCCACGGTGGCGTGGTGCAGGTCCGGGTACTGGGTGGAGGAGTGGTTGCCCCAGATGGTCATTTTCTTCACGTCGTTCACGGTCTTGCCGACTTTGGCCGCCAGTTGCGCCATGGCACGGTTGTGGTCCAGGCGGGTCATGGCGGTGAATTGACGCGGGTTGATGTCCGGCGCGTTGCGCTGGGCGATCAGGGCGTTGGTGTTGGCCGGGTTGCCGACCACCAGTACCTTGATGTCGCGGCTGGCCACTTCGTTGATGGCCTTGCCCTGGACCGAGAAAATCGCGGCGTTGGCTTCGAGCAGGTCTTTACGCTCCATGCCCGGGCCGCGCGGACGGGCGCCGACCAGCAGGGCATACTGGGCATCCTTGAAAGCAACTTTCGGGTCATCGGTCTGCACGATACCGGCCAGCAGCGGGAAGGCGCAGTCGTCCAGTTCCATGGCCACGCCCTTGAGGGCTTCCAGGGCCGGGGTGATTTCCAGCAGTTGCAGGATCACCGGCTGGTCTTTGCCGAGCATGTCGCCGGAGGCAATGCGGAACAGCAGGGAATAGCTGATCTGGCCTGCGGCACCAGTGACTGCAACGCGTACGGGTGCTTTCATGAACAATCTCCATCAGTCGCCTGTGGGCGGATTAAAGGGGCAGCTCCTATCCGACGCTTTGTGGGCACGAGTGGGCGGAGACCCCGGGCGGCGCGCATTATAAAGGACTGGGCCTGGGTCCGCACCTGGGCCGGTGCAGACCTTCGTCGGCGGCAGGCAGGAGCAGGTGGGTATGGATGCAGAAGTGATGATTGTCGGCAGCGGGCCGGCCGGCACGGCCGCCGCGCTGGATCTGGTCCGCGCCGGGCGCGAGGTACTGTGGCTGGACCGGCCACCGGGCGCCCGCGCCAAGCCCTGTGCCGGCGGCCTGACGCCGAAAGCCGCCGCGCGCCTGCGGGCGGATGTGAGCCCGGTGGTGCGCGAGCGCACGCCGGTGATCCGCATGAGCTGGCGCGGGCACCGGGCCTCGGATTTTTGTGGCAGCGGTGACGTGTGCCTGCTGACACACCGTCCGGAACTGGATGCCTGGCATCGCGGGCTGGCCCTGGCGGCGGGGGCGGTGATCACGCCGGTCCGCCGGTTGCTGCGGGTGCGGCAGGACGGGCAGGGCGTGTCGCTGACGGCACTGGATGACCAGGACGGCGAACACACCTGGCGGGCACGCTGGCTGATCGCCGCCGACGGCGCCCACAGCCCGGTGCGCCGGCTGGTGCTGGGGCAGAGCGCGGTGCCGGTGGCCGTGGCCCTGGAAGGGCTGCTCGCCCGTGAGGAGTGCCGCCGCTGGCCGGGCATGCAGTTCGATTTTGGCGAAGTGGCGGGCGGTTATGGCTGGCTGTTTCCCAAGGGCGATCACATGAACGTCGGCCTGTACGGCTGGCATCCGGGCGTCACGCTGAGCCAGCCGTCGTTGCTGGCCTACGCGCGCCGCACGCTGGGCAGCGACGCACTGACCCACATCCAGGGCTATCCCATTGCCACCCACGGTGACCAGGTGCCGCTGAGCGCCGGCCGGGTGCTGTTTGCCGGGGATGCCGCCGGGCTGGCCGAGCCCTTGCTGGGCGAGGGCATCTACGGCGCGCTGCTCAGTGGCCAGCAGGCGGCCGTGGCGGCGTTGGGTGAAGACGCAGCAAGGGTCTATGAGCGGTTGATGGCGCGCTGGTGCCTGGAACTGCGGCATACCCGTCAGTTGACGCGTCTGTTCTACGGCACCTTGCCGCTGTCTTTCGGGGTGCTCACGCACCTGTTGAAAGCGCCGCTGATGGAAGGTGCGGCGGCGGGCCTGACGCTGGTGCAGAGCAAGCGGCGCTGGCTTACAGCCGCTGCTGTTCGCGCCAGCTCACCGGCGTACAGTCAAACCAGCGACGAAACGCGCGGTTGAACGCGCTCTGCTCGGAATACCCCAGGTCGGTGGCGATCTGGCTTACGGGCCGGTTGCTGTGCAGCAGCCAGTCGGTGGCCAGTGCGCGGCGCTCGTCATCCAGCAGGGTGGTGAAGTCCGCGCCTTCGGCGCGCAGGCGCCGGCGCAGGGTCCAGGGTTTCATGCCCAGCGCGGTGGCCACGCTGTCCAGTTGCGCGGCGCCGTCGAGCAGCTGGCGCTGGATCGCGGCGCGCACCTGGCCAATCAGGTTGTCGCGGGCCATGAAGCGGGTCAACACCTGTTGTACGCGGGTGCGCGAGATGCGGTGGACTTCCGGGTCGGCGTCGCGGATCGGCAGGTCCAGCACGCGGTCATCCAGCACGATGCTGTCGGTGGCGGCGCCGAAGGTGACCGGGCAGCGGAACACCCGCTCGTATTCCGCCGGATCGCCGGCGGGGTGATGCCGAAACGTGACCGACAGCGGGTCCACCACGGCGCCGGTGATCCAGCGGCCAAAGGTGATCGAGGCGGCAGAGAAGATTTCCATGCGCTGCGGGTCCAGGGCGGACGGCGGCCCCTGCAATTGCCAGATCAGGGTCAGCCGGCCCGGTTGGCGTTCCACCTCGGGCACCAGCAATTCGTGGGTGACCCGCTGGAAAGGCAATGCCAGGGCCATGGCATGCCGCAGCGTGGCGCTGGACATGGCGGCGTAGCCCAGCGCGCCGAGGAAGCGTGGCCGCACCTGGGCGCCCATGTGCAGGCCGAAACAGGGATCGTTGCTGCGCGTCAGTGCGGCCTGCAAGAGCGCCTGCTCGACATGCAGCGGCGCGCGGCTGTGCGGCGCGGCGAGTTGTTCGCGGGTGATCCCCTGGCGGGCCAGCTCGTCGTCCAGATCCACGCCGGCCTGGTGGGCGGCATCGAGCAGAAACTCCAGCCAGTGGCCGGCCACGGTCAGGCGCTCGGGGCGGATCGCCGGGGCCTTGCTGTGGGAACCGGAATGGACAGCGTCGGAATACATCGTGCACACCACCTGACATTGCAGCGGGTTGCGGGAGGCTCAAGTCAACGGCAGTGGTGCGGGGGAGTCAATGGCGTGTACAGGGCAGGGGTGAGCGATCTGGTCAGACCGCCACCGGGCCCCGTGGGGCCCGGCACGGACAGCGCGGTTCAGGCAGCGCCAGTGGCTTTCTCGATCTTGCGGACCTTGCGGGTCAGGCTGTTCAGTTTCTTGTCCAGCGCGGCGATGTCATCCTGGGTCGGCAGGCCGAACAGGCTGGCGGTACGCTGGCGCAGGCTGGTCAGCAGGTCCTGTGCCTCGGTGGCTTTCTTCTGCGCGGCTTTCTGCGCCTTGGCGCGTTCCTGTTGCAGTGATTCGCCGGTTTTTACCAGCTCGTTGAACAGTTCGGTGCCACGGTCGGTGACCCGGGTGACGACGCCACGGACGGCCTTGCGCGCCTGCGCCAGTGCGTCCTTCAGTTCTTCGCGGGCACGCTCTACACGGGCGTTGATCTGGTCAAGGCTTTCCTTGTTGGTCTCAGGCATTATTGCGCTCCTTTGGCATGTGCTTGTGTCAGGCGTCCGTCGCCGGTGCCATCTGGCAGGCGCCGGGTGATCGGGCCCGCAAACGGGGGCAGTCTAACGGGCCCTGGACCGGCGTCCGGGCACCGTTGTCCGACAATTAAACACCTATCAGATTTCGGGGACCGATGGTCCCGAGAGGGCAGAGCATGACAGCAGTGCAACTCGACAGCGGCCGAATCACCGGCTTGCGCCGTGACGACGGCGTGACCGAATACCGTGGCATTCCGTTTGCCGCCCCGCCGGTGGGGGCGCTGCGCTTCCGCGCGCCACAACCGGTGCCCGGCTGGGGCGGAGAGCGTGCCTGCGACCGCACGGCGCTGCCGGCCTGGCAGGAAAAGAACCCGGTCATGGGCGTGGAGGCCATCGGTGATGATTGCCTGGCACTGAATGTCTGGGTGCCGGAGGGCGATGGCCCGTTCCCGGTGATGGTGTGGCTGCACGGCGGCGGTTATGTGGCCGGCTCGCCCTCGCAATTGCTGTATCACGGCGCGCGGCTGGCGGCGAGCCAGCGGGTGATCGTGGTCAATGCGGCCTATCGTCTGGGTGTCTGGGGCTATGGCTGGTTCCGCGATATCGCGCCGTCGCTGGAGAGTGACAGCAACCTTGGCCTGCGCGATCAGGTAGCGGCACTGGAGTGGGTGCAGCGCAACGCCGGGGCCTTCGGCGGCGACCCGTCGCAGGTGACGGTATTCGGTGAATCCGCCGGTGGCTTCTCCGTGGCGACGCTGCTGGCCACGCCGGCCGCAGACGGTCTGTTTCAGCGCGCGATTGTGCAGTCCGGTGCCGCAGACATGGTGCTGATGCCCGCCGAAGCGGCCCGCGTAACAGCGCTGATGTGCGAGGCGCTGCCGGGCGACGGAGACATGGCCGAACGCCTGCTGGCCGCTGAACCCCGCGCCATTGTGCGGGCCCAGCGCGCGGCGCTGAAAACCGCCGTGCAGCGTGGCCTGCGCGACACCACGCCACAGTACGGCATGGTGTTCATGCCGGTGGTGGACGGCGACCTGTTGCCCCGCAGCCCGATCGAGGCGATTGCCGCAGGCTGCGCGCGCGACCGGGCGTTGCTGGCCGGCACCTGCCGGGACGAATACCACCTGTTCCAGTACGCCGCGCCGTTCAACGGCGGGCAGACCATCGACGCGCTGCGCGCACTGGACGACGACGCCATCCTCAGCCGTTTCCGCCGCGCGCTGCCACAGCATGGCGAGCGTGCGTTTGAAATCTACCGCGAGGCGGTGACGCCAGACCCCGCTCGCAGTCACCTGGACTGGTTCAGCAGCATGGAATCCGACCGCCTGTTCCGCGTGCCGACCCAGCGCCTGCTGGATGCGCACCACGCCGCAGGCGGCGAAGCCTGGGGCTACGAATTCACCTGGGAGGTCAGCATTTTCGGCGTGCCGCTCGGCGCCTGCCATGTGGTGGATGTGCCGTTCGTGTTCGGGATCACCGATACCCCGGTGGGGGAATTGTTCACCGGCGGCGGCGAGGAAGCCGCCGCGCTGTCGCAGCGCGTACAGCAGTGCTGGGGCAACTTTGCCCGGGGCGGCTCGCCGGGCTGGGATGCCTGGGGCGAGGCTGGTGAAGCCCATCACTTTGGCCGTGAGGCGGGCAGCGGCCCGTTGCTGGACCCGGCCCGCGCCGCGTTGTGGGCGGATATCATCCCGACACCTGCAACCGGCGGCGATGGCGCGTAGAATAGGCGCCCGCTGACGGAGGCCACTATGAGCAGTATTGCCACATTGATCGAGCGCAAGGTGCGCGACGGGTTGCCCGTGGCACACTTGTCGCTGGAAAACGAAAGCCACATGCACAGTGGACCGGCTACCGAGTCACACTTCCGCATGGTGGTCGTGTCCGGCGCCTTCGAGGGCCTGCGGCTGGTGCAGCGTCACCAGCGCATCTATGCCCTGGTCGCCGAGGAGCTGGCCGGGCCGGTGCATGCGCTGGCGCTGCATACCTTTACCCCGGCGGAGTGGGCCGAGCGGGGGGAGCAGGCCGAGGCGTCGCCGAATTGTCGCGGCGGCAGCCAGGCCGGCTGAGTGATTGCATTGTCCGTAAGTGAAGCAGAGATCATTGCACCATGAACCAGATTGTCGTTGCCGCGCTGTACAAGTTTGTCCGCCTGACGGAGGTGGAATCCCTGCAGGCGCCATTACTGGAAACGATGCAGCGGCTGGACGTGCGCGGCACCCTGTTGCTGGCCGATGAAGGCATCAACGGCACTGTCTCCGGCACCCGGCAGGCGGTGGATGCGTTGCTGGACTGGCTGCGCGCGGACGCACGGTTTGCCGATCTGGAGCACAAGGAATCCCTGCACGCCGCGCATCCGTTTCTGCGTACCAAGGTGAAGCTGAAACGGGAAATCGTCACCATGGGCGTGGAAGGGATCGACCCGCGTCATGTGGTCGGCACCTATGTGCAGCCGGAAGACTGGAACGCGCTGATCAGCGATCCGGACGTGCTGCTGATCGACACCCGCAATGATTACGAATACGAAGTCGGCACCTTCAAGGGCGCAGTGAATCCGCACACCACCAGTTTTCGTGAGTTTCCGGATTATGTGCGCGAAAACCTGGACCCGTCCCGGCACCGCAAGGTGGCCATGTTCTGCACCGGCGGCATCCGTTGTGAAAAATCCACCGCGTTTCTGAAAGAGCAGGGTTTTGAGGAGGTGTATCACCTCAAGGGCGGTATTCTCAAATACCTCGAAGAAGTGCCGAAGGACGCGTCGCTGTGGCAAGGCGAGTGTTTTGTGTTCGACGAGCGCGTCACCGTCGACCACGACCTGCAACCGGGCCATTACGACCAGTGCCACGCCTGCCGCCGTCCGATCTCCGACGAGGAGAAGGCATCACCGCAGTACCAGCCGGGCGTATCCTGCCCGAAATGCTTTGACAGCCTGACCGACGAGCAGAAAGCACGCTTCGCGGAACGGCAGAAGCAGATCGAGCTGGCCCGCCGTCGCGGCCTGCGCCATCGTGGTGCGGACCCGCGCCAGCCCCGCCCACTGAGTGACTGATCCCGCACGTCATCGCTGTGTTTTGCCGGCACCATCATGGTGCCGGCGCTGGCTTGTTCCTTGCATGATTCCGGGCATACACCGCTCAGAGGATGCCAGGACATGCACAGGATTCCCCCGGGGGACCGCCATCGGCCGCCCAGTGCCACGGATTTTCTGATCGCATCGCGACAAAGCGAAATGCTCAGCCTGGAAGCGTTTCTGGGCATGGGGCGCCTGGTCGTGGCGATCAGCAATCTGGTCCACGCCCTGCAACGCGAACGGGGTGCCTCGAACCTGTATCTTGGCGCCCACGGACGTCGCCACGCTGACCGGCTGCTGGCGCTCAGCGCCGACGTGGATGCACAGCAGGCCCGCTTCGATGCGGCCCTGGCAACACTGGATCACGCCGGCGGCATGATCGGCGCCAGCCGCCTGTTCAGCCGGTTGGCGTATTGCGTACATACCCTGTCGGAACTGCCCCAGGTGCGAGAGCAGGTGCGCGCGCAGAAACTGACGCCGGAAGAAGCCGTGCGCTGCTACAGCGAACTGGTGCGCGGGTTGCTGGCGGTGGTCTTCGAAGCCGCAGAGAACGCCGCAGACCCGGCCATTTCGCGCACCCTGGTGGCGATGTTCAATTTCATGCAGGGCAAGGAACTGGCCGGGCAGGAGCGTGCTGCCGGGTGTGCCGGGTTTGCGCGGGGCGAACTGGACAATGTGCTCAGCGAACGGCTGCTGCATCTGCTCGAAGCGCAGGAGCGCTGCTTCCAGATATTCGAAAGTTTTGCCGATGAACAGGCGCTGGCGTTGTGGCGTGGCGTGCAGGGCGCCCCCGCCGTAGCGGAACTGGAACGGCTGCGCCGGCTGGCGTGCACGGCGGCGCAGCGTGATCAGTCCCGGGTGGATGAATCACTCAGTGATCGCTGGTTCGAATTGACGACCGAGCGCATCGACGCAATGAAAAGCGTTGAGGATTATCTTGAATCACGCCTGCACAGCCAGTGCGCTGGCAAGCTGGCGGAAGCCCGTGACGGGCTGGCCCGCCATCAGTCACTGATTGAATCCGTGCTGGCGGAGGAAGCGGAGCCGAGGGATTCCTACATCGTCTTTTGCGGCACACAGGGCGCGACCGGTGAGCCGGACAGTTACCACAGCGAAGGCGTCAGCCCGCGGCTGGGCCGCTCGATTATCGAGCTGGTGCAGTTGCAATCGCAGCGTTTGCAGGCCATGTATGATGAACTGAACGCGGCGCGCACGGCACTGGAGGAACGCAAGCTGATGGAGCGGGCGAAAGTCCTGCTGATGAAACACCGCAAGCTGACCGAGGAACAGGCGTACCGCCTGCTGCGGCAGATGGCGATGAACCAGAGCCGGCGGCTGGTGGATGTGGCGCGCGCAGTGGTCAGCATGCAGGACGTGTGGGAATAAGGTCTTTGGGGATCACACTGGCCGTAATGAGCTCGGGTGGCTTTGGGTTGTGATCCAGTTGCCCACCTAACCCGGATGCCACACCAGCACCGTTGCCAGCACCAGCGCCAACACCAACGACAGTAATTGCCAGAACCGCAGCGGGTTGCGTTCCAGCAGCGGGGCGGCGGTGCCGGCGTGCAGGGCGGGATTGGGATGCTCCAGATCAAACAGGAATTCCGACAGCGCCGCATAACGCTGGTTGGGATCGGGGTGCACCGCCTTGCGCAGCGGGCCATCGAGCCAGGGTGGCAGGTCCTGGCGATACTGCGTCAGCGGGCGGTAGCGCAGCCGATGCTGCCGACCACTGAGACTGGCAGCGGCGACCGCCGTGCCATAAGGGAGCTGGCCGGTGAGTAGCTGGTAGGCCATGACGCCGAGCGAAAACAGGTCGGAACCCTCGTGGCTGTCGTGGCCACGAAAACATTCCGGGGCAGTGTAGGGGGCCGTACCGAGCAGGCTGTCGCGCAGGGCGTGCGGTAGCTGGTCCTGCAGGCCGGCGATACGGGTGGCACCGAAATCGATCAGTGTCACGGTGCCGCTGCGGTCGATCAGAATATTGTCCGGGCGCAGGTCCTGGTGAAACATTTCCAGCCGGTGAAACGCACGCAGGCCGCTGGCGATCTGCCGGACGATATCGCGCACGCTGCTCAGCGCCGCTGCGGGGTGATCATGCAGCCACTGGCGCAATGTCTGCCCGTCGATATATTCGGTTACCGTGTAGCAGTAGCGGCGCGGCCGTGTCGGCGGCACGGCACGCAGTACATGGGGATGATCCAGACGGCGGGCGATCCATTCCTCCATGACAAAGCGTTGCAGCCAGGCCGGATCATCGCGTGCCTCGGTGGACGGCACCTTGATGACCACCGTCTGCTGGTGAGCGTCATCCCGCGCCAGGTACACCTGGCTGCGGTGCCCCTGGTGCAGTTCGCGCAGTATCGAATAGCCTTCGAATGCCGTGCGCGGTGCCAGCGCGGGCGGGCAGGGCAATGCCCTGGCCTGGCCAAGTTGTGTCTCCGCATCGTGGGGCGGCAGCGTTTCGACGCGCAGCAGTTGTACGGTCACGTTGTCGTCGCTGCCGTGTGCCAGTGCCTGATCGGCGATGTGCTTCGCGGTGTCATCCAGCGCTGTGGCTGTACGCAGCAGTTCAGTTATTTCGGCATGTCCGAGGTATTCGTACACACCGTCGGTCACCAACAGAAACAGATCGCCTGCCGCCAGTGTGCAATGCAGGTAATCCAGTTCCAGATGGGGCTGGATGCCCAGCGCCCGGCTCAGGTAATGCTGCTCGCGCGACACCCAGAGCCGGTGATCGGTGGTGAGTTGCTCCAGCTCGCCATCGCGCCAGCGGTAAATGCGTGAATCGCCGGCATGAAACACACTGGCCTGGCTGCCGCGCAGCACGAGCGCGCTGAGCGTGCAGACGTAGCCCCGGTCCATGTCGTAGCGGAACTGGCTCTGGCGTGTCTGCGCATACAGCCACGCGTTAATCGCCATCAGTACGCGCGACGCGGACTGCTTGACTGACCAGGTGTCCGGCGTACTGAAATAATCCGACAGGAAACCCCGCACGGCACAGTCGCTGGCAATGTGGCTGACGCTGCTGCTGCCAATGCCATCTGCGAGCGCCACGGCGATACCCTTGGTGCTGCGCAGCGGTTCGTCGGGCAGGAACAGGCCGTGGCAATCCTGGTTGGCCGGCTTGCGTCCCTTGTCACTGTACTGGCCGAAGGAAACGGACAACCCGCTCATGCTTGCCTCGCTCATGCGCGCCTCGGTAAGGGGGGTGCCACCGGCCTGACCCGCGTGGGCTCGGGGCAGGCCGATGGGCTTGGTGAACCGTGGAATGTATCGCGTGCTTCAGCGCAATACGCGGGCCGCGCCGGTGCGCAGGTGGGTGGTGTAGAGCGTCAGGCCGGTCAGCGACAGGCCGCCGACCAGATTGCCAAGCACCACCGGGATTTCGTTCCAGATCAGATAATCCATGACGGAAAAATCACCGCCCATGATCAGCGCGGAGGGGAACAGAAACATGTTCACCACTGAATGCTCAAAGGCCATGGCGAAGAACAGCATGATCGGCATCCACATGGCGATCACCTTGCCGCCCACCGTGGTCGAGATCATCGCGCCCACCACACCCAACGACACCATCCAGTTGCACAGTACGCCGCGAATGAAAATGGTCAGCATGCCGGCGGCGCCGTATTCCTTGTAACCCAGGGTCCGGTCTTCGCCGATATGGGAAATCACCTGGCCTACCTGATTGGGTTCGGTGGAGAAACCGTAGGTAAAGACAATGGCCATCATCAGGGCGACGGTGAGTGCGCCGAGAAAATTGCCGGTAAAGACGACGCCCCAATGGCGCAGGATGACACCGGGTGTCACGCCGGGGCGCTTGTCGAACAGTGCCAGCGGTGTCAGTACGAATACGCCGGTGAGCAGGTCGAAACCCATCAGGTAAAGGATGCAGAAGCCGACCGGGAACAGCATCGCGCCGAGGATCGGAAACCCGGTCTGCACCGAGACAGTCACGGCAAAGACCGCAGCCAGGGCGAGAATGGCACCGGCCATGTAGGCGCGGATCAAGGCGTCGCGGGTGGCCATGTAGAGTTTGGATTCACCGGCGTCCACCATTTTCGAAACAAATTCCGACGGGACCAGATAAGACATAGCGATTCTCTGCTTTCCAGTGTAGAGACACGTGGCCGTTTCCGGCGCACAAAAAAAAAGCGCCCACCCGCTGCCCGGCCAGATGGCCGATGAAGCGTGTGGGCGCCATTGCCCTGTGTTACCGCGACGGCCTGAAAAAGAGCCGCCCTGCGATCAGTGCATGCCCGCCATTGGGCATGTCCCTGTCGCTGTGTTGCCTCTGCAGTGATGCAGGAAGTATGCCAGAGGTTCTGTTCGTGCTGCGGTCAGCAAATATGCGCTGTGCTGCATGACAAAGCGGAAAAATCCCCGCCTTGTTTTGGTGCGCGTGCATTCCGGTGGGGCGGTGCCGGGTGTTTTTTTCACCCGTGCAGGGCCAGGCTTGTGATCAGCAGCACCAGCAGAATCATGCAGCCGGCCTGCCACCAGCGCAGCGTGTTGCGTTCAGAATGGAGAATGACCGCCGGTTGTGTGGCCGGGCTGCGCAACGCCGCGCGGAACTCGGCAGCATCGGCATAGGGCGTGGCCTCGGGATGCAGTGCGCGGTGCAGGACGTTGTTCAGCCAGGCTGGCACAAACGCATTGTGTTGCTGCAGGCGCAGTGTCGGCCTGTCCGGTTCCGGCAGCGTGGTGGTCAGCATTTCGTGAATGATCACCGCCACCGCATACAGGTCC
Organism: Isoalcanivorax pacificus W11-5; assembly: GCF_000299335.2. Classification (NCBI taxonomy): domain Bacteria; kingdom Pseudomonadati; phylum Pseudomonadota; class Gammaproteobacteria; order Oceanospirillales; family Alcanivoracaceae; genus Isoalcanivorax; species Isoalcanivorax pacificus. The sequence goes on from NZ_CP004387.1 coordinate 1,951,128, forward strand.
CCCTGTTCATCCGGTCTGGCGCCAGCACGGATATGCGGTGCGCTATAGTGACGGGTGCCGAGTGGCAGGGCGGGCGGTGGCTGCTCCAGTCCACGGCAATGGCAACTGCCGAAGTCGATCAGTTTCACCAGCCCGTTGCGGTCCACCATGATGTTGTCGGGTTTCAGGTCGCCATGCATGACGTCGGCACGGTGCAGGGCGCGCACGCCGTTGAGCAACTGATCCGCGAGATACAGTTTTTCTTCCACGGCGGCATCCGGGTGTTCACGCAGCCATTGGCGCAGGGTGACGCCGTCGATGTATTCCAGCCGCTGGTACAGGCAGCTTTGCGCTGCCACGCCGGCCAGGGGCTTCAGCAGGTGGGCACTGCGCAGGCGCGCCGCGATCCAGCCTTCCAGGGCAAAGCGGGCCAGGGCCGCGGCATCGTCTTCCAGGTTCACCGAAGGCGCCTTGAGTGCACTGAGCTGGCCGTCGCTGTCACGCACCAGATACAGGTGGCTGCGCGCGCTGGCATACAGTTCGCGCACCACGGTCAGGCCATCAATACGCATGCCTGCAATCATCGGCGGCGGCAGGGGCAGCCCGCGCAATGAGGCCAGTGCGTCGTCGGCGCTCGCCTCCGGCAGGGTCAGCACTTCCAGAACCTGACAACTGACGTTGTCGCGGCTGCCGTGCTGAAGAGCGCGCTGCACCAGTTGTTCGGCGGCGGCCTGTGGCGTTTCCGATGCGGACAGAGTGGCCGCTATTATGGTGGCGGACAGCACATCGTGGATGCCGTCGCTGGTAAGCAGAAAGACGTCGCCCTGTTGCAGCGCGCAGTGGCGATAATCCACGTCCAGGCGCGTGTCGGCGCCCATGGCGCGGGTCAGCAGGCGCCGCCCGCCGGCCTGGCGGCTGTGATCTTCGGTGAGACATTCCAGTTGCTGTCCGCGCAGCCGCCAGATACGCGAATCACCGACCTGGAACAGATGCGCCACGCGCGAGCGCAGGATCAGTACCGACAGCGTACACAGATGATCCTCGCCGGCCAGCGTGCGGCGGCACAGCCAGCGGTTGAGGGCTTCCAGCACCCGCTGCGCCGAACGCGGCACACTCCAGAGCGGTGACGTGGCGTAATAGTCATGGATAAAACCGAGCACGGCGGCCTCGGCCGCTTCGCGGCCGGCGCCAGCGGAGCTGAGGCCATCGGCCAGCGCGGCAACCAGCCCCTTGGTGCGCAACGGCTCACCAAAGGGCAGGCGCAGCGCCAGCGCATCCTGATTATCCGCTTTGACGCCCGCTTCGCTGTACTGGCCCACACGCACATGCAGCGTCGCTTGGCCCACGTCAGGCGTGGCCGGCATGCTCGTCATCAGTTCACCTCGATCAGTTGCACCTGGCCGTGTTCATCCACCTCGGCGATGTGGCCGCGCGGTTCATCCAGCCATTGCACCGTGGCCAGGGTCACGGCGGCACAGCCTGCGATGACCAGGAAAAAAACCGAAGCATCGACGAACGTCAGCACGGTGAGAAAACAGACCGCACCGGCATTGCCATAGGCGCCCACCATGCCGGCGATCTGCCCGGTCAGGCGGCGCTTGATCAGTGGCACGGTGGCAAACACCGCGCCTTCGCCCGCCTGCACGAAGAACGAACAAAGCATGGTCGCCATCACGGCCAGGGCCAGTGGCCAGCCGCTGCCGATCTGGCTCATCAGGCCATAGCCGAGCACCAGACCGGCCAGCAGCAGCGCCAGCGAGCGTTTGCGGCCAAAGCGGTCGGACAGCCAGCCACCGCCGGGGCGGGCGACCAGATTCATGAAGGCAAAACCGGACGCGAGCAGGCCGGCGGTGACGGCGGTCAGGTCAAAGGTGTCGATAAAGAACAGCGGCAGCATGGACACCACGGCCAGTTCGGAACCAAACGTCACCATATAGGCCAGGTCAAGAATCGCCACTTGCCGGAAGCGATAGCGGTCGTGTTCGGGCACGCCCTGGCGCAGCCGGGCATGATTGACGCGCCAGATTTGCCAGAGTTGCACGATGGCCAGGCTGAGGATGACGGCGACCAGCGCCAGTTGTGCGTTCAGGCCATACAGGCCGAGCTGGCCCGGTCCCAGACGCCAGACGATCACCAGCAGCGCCCCGTACAGCGGTACACACATGGCCAGATAGAAAAACAGATCGCGGCGGCTGCTGACTTCCAGTGCCGAGGCTTTTTTCGGACGGAAATAGGATGCGCCGGCGGGCGTGTTGCGCGCCCGCCAGAGAAAGACAAGACCGTACACGCAGGACAGCACGCCGGTACAGGCCACAGCCCCGCGCCAGCCGTTGTCGCCGCCGAACAGGAGCGCCAGCGTCGGCAGGCTCATGGCCGCCGCCGCTGAACCGAAATTGCCCCAGCCGCCGTACACGCCTTCCGCAAGCCCCACTTCCCTGGCCGGGAACCATTCGCTGATCAGGCGGATACCGACCACAAAGCCGGCGCCGACAAAACCGAGCAGCAGCCGCGTGACGGCCAGTTGTTCATAGGTAGTGGCCAGCGCGAATGCCCAGCAGGGCAGTGCGGCGATGATCAGCAACCAGCCAAACACCCGCCGTGGACCGAAGCGGTCCACCAGTGAGCCAATGACGACGCGGGCGGGAATGGTCAGCGCCACGTTGAGAATCAGCAGCGCCTTGACCTGGTCGCTGGTGAGATCAAACACCTCGCGGATATCGCCCATCAGCGGGGCATGGGAAAACCACACCACAAAGCTGACAAAGAACGCCATCCAGCTCAGGTGCAACAGGCGTATGCGGGGTTCGGACAGGTTCAGCAGATTGAGTCGCGCGTGCTGTGCAGCCATGAGGTCTCCGTACTCGCGAATAGCGGGGACCGGGCCCACCCGTCCGGGTGTCGTGCATGCCACGGCGCCGGACCTGCCCGGCGGAAAAACCGGGTGGGTGGGCGCCGTTGCCCGTGTTACAGGTGGCGCGCGGCATCATTGCCGCGCGCTGTCCGCAGGGCAGGATGCAGGATGCATACCAGCAAGCGGACACCTGATGTTCTGCGGTCATGGGCCGGTTTGTTCGTCGCCGGCGCTGCGCTGGCGTGCATGCTTGTGGTGCGCGATGCACAAGCGTGATGCAGGGAAATTCCACGCGCAGCCGAGTCGTGATGCTGCACGATGGCGAAAGACGGCTGTGAGGGCGCTCTGGCGCTGGTCGGCGCCCATGCCGGAAAGCTGGCACAACTCTTGCTGAGACTCTTGCCGAGACAGTCCGGTGCATAACACGCCCGGCTCAATGGCGAGCCTGGGTGTATGCATCGCAAAACATGATGAATGAATGAGCAAAGGCGCTCACGGTCCGGTCACCCCCGGGCAGTGAGCGCTTTTTTTTGTGCCTCTTTTCCATACTTCGCTGGCCTGTGTGCCGGCAGGGCGGAGAGGCCGGACAGGTGAAGGAGCGTTGCGTTCATGAGCAGACCTGAACTGGTGATTATCGGCAACGGCATGGTCGGGCAGCACCTGCTGGAAGAGCTGGTTGCCCGCGAACATGGCTATCACATTACGGTGTTCTGTGAAGAACCCCGGCCAGCCTATGACCGGGTGCAGCTCAGCAGTTGGTTCAGTGGCGCCACCACCGAAGACCTGGCGCTGACCAGCACGGCTTTTTTCGAGCAGCACGGGATCAGGTTGCGCCTGGGTGAACGGGTGGAGCGGATCGACCGCGAGGCACGCGTGGTACTGAGCAGCAACGGCGACCGGGTGGCGTATGACAGGCTGGTGCTGGCCACTGGCTCTTATCCGTTCGTACCGCCCATTCCAGGCAACGACCAGCCGCATTGTCTGGTGTACCGCACCATCGAGGACCTTGAAGCCATTCGCGACAGCGCCGCCGTATCGAAACGCGGCGTGGTCATCGGTGGTGGCCTGCTGGGCCTGGAAGCGGCGCGTGCCCTGAACGGGCTGGGGCTGGAAACCCATGTAGTGGAATTCGCGCCGCAATTGATGGCGGTACAACTGGATGAAAACGGCGGCCGCCTGTTGCGCGGCAAGATCGAGGCGCTGGGTGTGCGGGTGCATACCGGCAAGGCCACATCGGCGATTGTCAGCGGCGAAAGTAGCCGTTACCGGCTGGCATTCGCCGACGGTGAATCGCTGGAGACGGATCTGGTGCTATTTTCCGCCGGTATCCGTCCTGCGGATGCGCTGGCGCGCGACGCCGGGCTTGAACTCGGCGAGCGCGGCGGTGTGGTGATCAATGACGCCTGCCAGACCTCGGACCCGGACATTTTTGCCATCGGCGAAGTGGCGCTGTGGCAGGGACGGATCTTTGGCCTGGTGGCGCCCGGTTATGACATGGCCCGTGCCTGCGCCGCACGCCTGCTGGGTGATGACACGCGGTGCTTTACCGGCGCGGACATGAGCACCAAGCTGAAATTGCTGGGCGTGGATGTGGGTTCCATTGGCGATGCGCACGGGCGCACACCGGGCAGCCTGAGCTGTGTATTCGAGGACGGCGCCAGCGGCGTCTACAAGAAACTGGTGCTCGACCCGCAGGGCAAGCGACTGCTGGGCGCGGTGCTGGTGGGGGACGTGGCCGACTACGGCATGCTGCTGCAGTTCTGCCTCAACGACATGCCGTTGCCACCGCAACCGGTGTCGCTGATTCTGCCGGACGCTGGTGGCAAGCCCGCGCTCGGTGTCGATGCCCTGCCGGACAGTGCGCAAATCTGCTCGTGCAATAACGTCTCGAAAGGGCAGTTGTGTTCGGCCATCAGTGCCGGCTGTACCACCGTGGGCGCCTTGAAAAGTGAAACCCGTGCCTCGGCGAGTTGCGGTGGCTGCGCGGCGCTGGTCAAGCAGGTGCTGGATGCAGAGCTGGTGCGCCAGGGCATCGAGGTGAATAACCACCTTTGCGAGCATTTTGCCTACAGCCGCCAGGAGCTTTACCACCTGGTACGCGTGCACGAGGTGCGCACCTTTACGGATCTGCTGGCCCGCTTTGGCCAGGGCAAAGGCTGTGAGATCTGCAAGCCGACCGTGGCGTCCATCCTGGCGTCCTGCTGGAACGACTATGTGCTGCGACCGGAACACACAGGGTTGCAGGACACCAACGATGCCTTCCTCGCCAACCTGCAAAAGGACGGCACCTATTCCGTGGTGCCGCGCGTGCCCGGTGGCGAGATCACCCCGGACAAGCTGCTGGTGATCGGCGACGTCGCGAAAAAATACGACCTCTACACGAAAATCACCGGCGGCCAGCGCATCGATCTGTTTGGCGCACGGGTGGAACAGCTGCCGCTGATCTGGGGCGAACTGGTGGACGCCGGTTTTGAATCCGGGCATGCCTACGGCAAGTCACTGCGCACGGTGAAATCCTGTGTCGGCAGCAGCTGGTGCCGGTACGGAGTGCAGGATTCCGTTGGCATGGCGATCTATGTCGAGGAGCGCTATCGCGGCCTGCGTTCGCCACACAAACTGAAAATGGCGGTGTCCGGCTGCACCCGCGAATGCGCCGAGGCGCAGAGCAAGGACGTCGGCATCATCGCCACGGAAAAAGGCTGGAATCTGTATATCTGCGGCAACGGCGGCATGCGTCCCCGGCATGCGGAACTGTTCGCCAGTGACCTGGATGACGCCACGCTGATCCGCTACATCGATCGCTTCCTGATGTTCTACATCCGCACCGCAGACCGGCTGCAACGCACCTCGGTATGGCGCGACAACCTCGAAGGCGGGCTGGCCTATCTGCAGGACGTGATCATTCATGACTCGCTGGGCCTGGGCGAGGAGCTGGAAATGCAGATGCAGGCGGTGGTCGATACCTACGCCTGCGAATGGAAACGCACGCTGGAAGACGAACAGGCGCTGAAACGCTTCCGCTCGTTCGTGAACGATGAATCGGCGGATGAACATATCGTCTATGTGCGTGAGCGGGGCCAGAAACGTCCTGCCACCGCTGCGGAGCGTCTCGCCGTCAATGCAATGGAAACGCCTGCCAAGGGAGAGCCGGCATGAACAGCAAAGTGCACCTCGACAACATGAATTCCGCCGGCTGGCAGGATGTCTGCGCAACCGACGACGTCATGCCGGGCACGGGCGTGGCTGCCCGCATCCAGGGTATCCAGGTGGCGCTGTTTCATACCGAGGACGGCTTCTTTGCCATCGCCAACCATGATCCGTTCAGCGACGCCAATGTGCTCTCGCGCGGCATTCTCGGAGATATAAGCGGCAAACTGGTGGTGGCCTCGCCGGTCTACAAACAACACTTTTGCCTGCACACCGGCATTTGTCTGGAAGACATGACGGTGGCGTTGCCGACCTGGCCGGTGACGGTGCGGGACGGACGCGTGCTGGTGTCCCATCAGGCACGGCTGGTGTGAGCGCATGAACACACAACGGCCACATCTGGTGGTGGTGGGCAACGGCATGGCGGCCACCCGTCTGCTGGAGGAATTGCTGGCGCTGGCGCCGACGCGGTATCAGATCACCGTGTTCAGCGCGGAACAGGCGCCGGGCTACAACCGCGTGTTGCTGTCGCCGGTGCTGGGTGGTGAAAAAGACGAGAGCAGTATCGTTACCCATGATGAAGCGTGGTATCGCGACCGGGGCATCCATCTGGTCGCCGGTGACCCGGTGTGCGCGATCGATCGCCGTCGCCGTCAAGTTACCAGCCGTTCGGGGTTGTGCGTGCCGTATCACCGGCTGGTGCTGGCCACCGGATCACTGCCACGGCGTCTGCAATGCGCCGGGGCCGACGCACAGGGCATTACCACTTTCCGTGATCTGCGCGACACCCGTGCGCTGATTCAGGCGAGCACGCGCAGCCGTGCAGCGGTGGTGATCGGCGGGGGCTTCCTCGGTATCGAAGCCGCCGAAGCGTTGCACCGGCGTGGCGTGGCGGTGACCTTGCTGCACACGGGCGCGTGGTTGCTGAACCGTCAGCTGGACCGTGAAGCCGGCAACTTGCTGCACGATGAACTGCAACGCCGCGGGGTGCAGGTCTGCTTGCAATCCCGCACGGCATCGTTCGAGGAGGACCATCGGCGGCAGGTGCGTGCGGTGCGTCTTCAGGACGGTCACCGACTGAAGGCCGACCTGGTGGTGCAGGCCATCGGCATCACGCCGGATACACGGCTTGCCCGTGCCGCCGGCCTGCATTGCGAGCAGGGCGTACTCACCGACGACACCCTGCAGACGTATGATCCGGCGATCTATGCCGTGGGCGAATGCGTGCAGCATCGGCAGCGTACCTTTGGCCTGGTCGCGCCGCTGTACGAACAGGCCCGCGTGTGCGCTGCGCATCTGGCCGAGCAGGGCCACCGGCGCTATTGCTACCGGGACAGCGCGACGCGATTGAAAGTCAGTGGCGTGGCGATGTTCTCCGCCGGTGATATTCAGGGCGACAGCGATCTGTACTGGCGTGATGCAAGCGCCCGTGTTTACCGCCGGCTGTGGTTGCAGGGCGACCGGCTGCGTGGCGTGGTGCTGTATGGCGATACCAGCGGCGCGGCCTGGTTTGAGCAACGCCTGGGTGAGGACGTGTCTGGCTGCCGCGACAGCCTGCTGTTTGGTGACCGCTTGCCGGAGCAGGCGGCATGACGGCCATTCCGGTGCTCGGTGCACAGCGCGACACGACCTGTCCCTATTGTGGCGTCGGCTGCGGCGTCAGCATGCACCGTGAGGAGGACGGCTGGCGTGCCACGGGGCTGGCGCAGCATCCCGCCAATTTTGGCCGTCTGTGCGTGAAAGGCAGCGCACTGGGTGAAACGCTTGGCCTGCAGGAGCGGCTGCTGTCGCCGGAGATTGACGGCTGCCGTGTGGACTGGGATCGGGCGCTGGACACGGTCGCGGCCCGCCTGCGGGAAGCGATGCAGACGCATGGACCGGAATCCGTGGCGTTCTATGTCTCCGGCCAGTTGCTCACCGAGGATTACTACGTCGCCAATAAACTGATGAAAGGGTTTATCGGCGCGGCGAACATCGACACCAACTCGCGCCTGTGCATGTCCAGTGCCGTGGCCGCGCACAAGAAAATCTTTGGCGCCGATGCCGTGCCCGGTTGCTACCAGGACCTGGCGCTGGCCGACCTGGTGATCCTCACCGGCTCGAACATGGCCTGGACACATCCGGTGGTGTACCAGCGGCTGGTAGCCGCGAAGCAGGCGCGCCCCGCCATGAAAGTGGTGGTCATTGATCCGCGCGAAACGGCCACCTGCGACCTGGCCGATCTGCATCTGCCGCTGGCCGCCGGTACCGACGGTTTCCTGTTTACGGGCCTGCTTGCCTGGTGCGCGCGGCAAGGGCTGCTGGACCAGGCCTACATTGATGCGCACACGCGCGGTTTCGCAGAGTGTCTGGCTGCGGCGGCGCAGGCCTGTCCTGATCTGGCCAGCACTGCACAGCAGTGCGGATTGCCACTGGAAACACTGCGCACTTTCTTCGCATGGTTCGCTGAGTCGCCACGCACGGTGACGGTTTTTTCCCAGGGCATCAACCAGTCCGATACCGGTGTCGACAAGGCGTGCGCCATTATTCATTGCCATCTGGCCACCGGCCGCATTGGCAAACCCGGTGCCGCACCGTTTTCGATTACCGGCCAGCCGAATGCCATGGGCGGCCGCGAAGTGGGCGGGCTGGCAAACCAGTTGGCGGCGCACATGGGCTTCGAGGCGTGCGCACGGGTCGCGCGTTTCTGGCGCACCGACCGCATCGCCCGCAGCCCCGGATTCAAGGCAGTGGACCTGTTCCGTGCCGTGGGCGAGGGGCGTATCAAAGTGGTGTGGATCATGGCCACCAATCCGGTCGTGTCCATGCCGGAGGCGGACCTGGTGCGCGCCGCACTGGCGCATTGCCCGACGGTCATCGTGTCCGATTGCGTGGCCGATACCGACACGCTGCGGCTGGCGCATATCCGGCTGCCGGCGGCGGCGTGGGGCGAAAAGGACGGCACGGTGACCAATTCCGAGCGGCGTATTTCACGCCAGCGGCCGTTCCTGCCGTTGCCTGGCGAAGCAAGGCCGGACTGGTGGATCATCAGTGAAGTGGCGCGGCGAATGGGCTTCGAAGCGGCCTTCCCGTACCAGTCGCCGGCACAGATCTTTCGTGAACACGCGGCCTTGTCCGGCTATGAAAACGATGGCCGCCGCGCGTTCGACATCAGCGCGCTGGCGCAACTGACCGACCAGCAGTACGAACAGCTTTTACCTGTCCAGTGGCCGCTCAGCGGTAAAGGTCCGTTCAGGCCCGGTGCGTCTGGCACCGAGCGCCTGTTTGCTGACGGCCACTTTTTTTCTCCCGATGGCCGCGCGCACTGTACGCCGGTGACACCGCGCCGGCCCATGGCGCGTACTACCGCCGAATGGCCGCTGCTGCTGAACAGTGGCCGCCTGCGCGACCAGTGGCACACCATGACGCGCACGGGCCGGGCTGCCCGTCTGCTCAGCCACGTCAGCGAACCTTACATCGCGGTGCATCCCGCAGACCTGGCAACGGCCGGTGTGGATGACGGTGAACTGGTGCAGGTGGAAAGCCCGCTCGGGCAATGCCTGGTCGCCGCGCGTGCCAGCAATGAACAGACGCCGGGTGAAGTGTTCATGCCGATTCACTGGAACGACTGTTTTGCCAGCGCGGCCCGCGTTGATGCGCTGGTGGCGGCGATCTGCGATGAGGAATCCGGCCAGCCGGCGTTCAAGCAAACGCCGGTGCGGCTGCAGCGCTATGCCGCCCGGTGGCAGGCGCGTGTGATCACGGCAGAGCCGGTCCAGACACCCGACAGCCAGTATTACTGGTGCCGTGTGCCCGATGGTGCGCTGGTGCGCTGGCGCATGGCCGGCAGCCGTGCCGTCACGCTCGACTGGCTGAAAGCCCGTTGCCCGACCATCACCGACTGGGCCGAGATGGTGGACGCTGCGCGCGGGCATTTTCGTCTGCTGGGATATCGCCATGGCCGGCCCGTGTGTTTCGCCGCGCTGGCCCCGTCACTGGTCACGCTGGATGAAGACTGGCTGGTGCAGCAATTGCGTGCGTCAGCGCCGGCCGATGCACTGCAACTGATGGCGGGGCAACCCGGTGGGGCGCGTGACACCAGCCCTGTGGTCTGCAGCTGTCACCAGGTGCGTGAAGCGGCACTGGAAGACGCGGTGCGAAACGGTTGCCACGATGTGGCGGCACTGGGGCAATGCACACGCGCCGGCACCGGTTGCGGTTCCTGCCTGCCGGAAATCAAGACACTGCTGGCGCGCGTGCGCACCGGGACGCCTGAGGAGATCGCCCAATGTTGAGTCTGTTTGCACCCTGGGATCGGGGCATTGATGCATCGCGTCCGCGCTGGTTCGCGCGCTGGCGCAGCGCGGCACGCCAGGGACAGGTGTGGCTGGTCGGCGCCGGCCCCGGTGATCCGGAACTGATCACAGTACGTGCCCTGCGCTTGTTGCAACAGGCGGACGTAGTGGTCTACGACCGGCTGGTGGCGCCGGCGTTGCTGGCGCACTGCCGGCGCGGTGTGCGCCGCCTTTATGTCGGCAAGCGCAGCGGCGCACACAGTGTGCCGCAGCAGGAGATCAATGCGTTGCTGGTGCGCGAAGCGCAGGCCGGCCGTCGCGTGGTACGGCTCAAGGGCGGTGACCCGTTTGTGTTCGGCCGCGGGGGCGAGGAAATGCTGGCGCTGCGCGCAGCGGGCGTGCCGGTGTCGGTGGTGCCCGGCATCAGCGCCGCGCACGGTTGTGCCGCCGCCACCGGCATGCCTTTGACGCATCGTGATCTGGCCGATGGCGTCACCTTCATCACCGCCCACCGCCGCGACGGTGCGGCCGACACCGACTGGGCGGCGCTGGCCGCCCAACCGTCGCGCACGCTGGTGTGCTACATGGGCCTGAGTGAACTGGCGCGGATCAGCCAGCAACTGATACAGCATGGTTTGCCGGCGTCGACGCCAGCGGCGTTGATTTGCCATGGCACCACGGCGGCGCAGCGCGCGGTACGCTGCCGTCTCGACACACTGGCCGACACCGCACAGCAGGCGGCCATGGCGTCACCCTGCCTGCTGATTATCGGGCAGGTAGTGGCGCTGGGTGACCCGACACAACTGTGCGCCATCGAGCAGATGGCCACGGCATAACGACAAGTGGTTCGCGCCGGTCAGCACGGCGCTTTTTTGGACAGGGCATGTCAATTCATCACAGGGGGAGTCGTCATGTCCAACTATTTACTGTGTGCGCTGGTTGTCGCGCTGTCGCTGTTTTCTGCTCCGCAAAACACGCTCGCGTCACCGCTGGACGCACTGGCCGGGGGGAAGCTGTCGCTGGGTTGGCGCTATCGCCTCGAACAGGTACGGCAGCCTGATGCCTTTGACCAGGATGCGGTGGCCAACACATTGCGCACCCGGCTTGGCTACCGCTCCGGCGAATGGGCAGGCTGGCGCTTGCAGGCGGAGTTCGATCAGGTTGCCTGGCTGTTCGATGACCGTTTCAACAGCACCCGCAACGGCCAGAGTACCTTCCCGACGGTGGCTGATCCGAAGGGCGCTGATCTCAACCAGTTTGCGTTGCATTGGCAACCGGATGAACAGCTGGCGCTGACGCTCGGGCGGCAGCGGCTGCAACTGGATAACCAGCGCTTTGTCGGCGCGGTGGGCTGGCGCCAGAACGAACAGACATTCGATGCGGTGAGCCTGCGTTACCGGATGCCGGCGGCACTCACCTGGCACTACGCCTGGCTGGGGCACATCCGGCGCGTGTTCGGCCCGGAAGAGGGCGCGCCACCTGCCGTACTCGACAGCAACAGCCATCTGCTGAATGCGCGCCTGCTGGCCGGGCCGGTGACGCTGGTCGGCTATGGTTATGCGCTGGCCTTCGACAATGCACCGGCGCTGTCGAGCCTGACCGCCGGCCTGCGGGCGCAGGCCTCCCCGGTGTCGGGCGACTGGCGTTTTCCGCTGACAGCGGAGGCGGCGCGCCAGCGCGATCACGACGACAACCCGCAACGCTACCGCGCCGATTACCTGCTGCTGGAAGCGGGTGCCGGCTGGCGCGGCTATCTGTTGACGCTTGGCCAGGAGCGGCTGGGCGCCGACCGGGATGCCGGTGTGGCGTTGCAGACCCCGCTGGCGACCTTGCACGCGTTTCAGGGCTTCACCGATGTGTTCCTGACGACGCCACCGGCGGGCCTGGTGGATCAGTATGTGCGCGTTGCAGTGCCCACCGGGGCGGTGCAGTGGACGCTCGGCGCGCACCGCTTTGAGGCGGCCACGGGCGACGCGGCGTATGGCCGCGAGTGGAATCTGTCCGCCGGCTGGCAGGCGCGTGACTGGCTGCATCTGCTGGTGAAGGCGGCTGACTACCAGGCGCGTGAATTTTCCGTCGATACGCGCAAATTATGGCTGCAGGCCACGCTGAATTTCTGATCGCTGCGTACGGCGTCATGGCTTTGTAAATTCGTCGGCAGCCGTCGCTGAATGTGGCGCAGCATTTGCAGTGCTTCAGGTCATGCTGGCCAATGACGGCCGCAGGAAAACTGACGGGAGGACAGGGATGCGCGACAACGACATGACGTCCGATGTGATCAGTGGCTGGCAGGACATCTGTAGCGTGACCGATATCGTGCTCGATGGCGGTATTGCCGTGCAGGTGAACGGCCAGCCGGTGGCGGTCTTTCACACCGTGGATGGCTTTTTTGCGGTCAGCAACCGTGACCCGTTTTCCCAGCGCAATGTGCTCTGGCAAGGTCGCGTTGGCGAAATTCGCGGCAAGCTGGTGGTGGCGGTGCCGGGCAGCGACCGGCATTTCTGCCTGCGCACCGGCATCTGCCTGGAGGACATGACGCAGGCGTTATCAACCTGGCCGGTCACCGTCCGCGACGGGCGGCTGCTGGTGTCGCGGCACGCCCGCGCAGCCTGATAGCCGGTGGCTCAATAGCGCGGTGGCGCCAGCGGCTGCGAGGCCGGCGGATGCTCACAGCCGGCCTGGCAGCGCCAGTCCGGTGCCAGGCCAAAGCGCAGCGTGCTGGTGGTGATGGTGCTGCTGCCGCTGAACACGAACATCACCGCCCAGATACCCTGCAGCGCGATCAGCACGCCGGGATGCCACAGGCCGGCGAGTCCAGCGCCGAGGTCTGCAGCCATGCCGGTATGCATCGGCAGCGCGAGGGTAATGCCGATGCCCCAGCCACAGGCAATCAGGGCCATCACCTGGTAGGCAGAGATCTGTTTGCTGCCGCCGCGATAATCGGCGCGGAGTGTTTCCGAATACAGCCGCCAGAGCTGGCTGCCCACCAGCGCAATGCCGAACGCCAGTTCAAACTGCTGATGGAAAAACAGTATTGCGCAGGCAATGGCGAGCAGGGTGTACAGCGAGCAGGTGATCGCCTGGATCGGGATCACGGCACGGCCTTCCATGCCGCCGGCAAAGGCGATTTTCTTGGTTTCCCCTTCAAACACCTGGGCGTAGCGCTGTGCCAGTGCGCGCAGTGTGGCAGGGCTTTCATCCACCGCCTTGCCGTAACAGCAACCGAAACTGATGCAGGCCAGCCGCCCGACGCCTTCGCCGATCACGTAGGCAATGGCCATGGCGGCCAGCATCGGCAACACCGGCAACGAGGTGCCAAACCATGCCTGGGCGCGTGTATCCAGCCACCAGAGCAGGATCGGCGCCACGATGATGCCGACGAAGCTGGCGCCACCGACGGTGAAACCGTGGCGGTTTTTTTCCACCACCACGGCGATCAGCTTTGCGGCCGGCAGGCACAGCGCGAGCACCACCACGGTGAGCAACAGGGTCAGGCCGAGGTCGGCGCCCACCGCCGAGGTCAGCAGGATGAAGGTCGCCACCGCGATGGCGCCGGCACAGGCGGTAAAGAAACCGTAAAAGGTCAGGTTGCGGCCACGCCAGTGGCCCTGCGCGTCGCGGCCCAGCGGCAGCACCGCGATAAACTGCCAGCGCGCGCGGGGCAGGATGCGAAACAGCCATTGGTAAAGCAGGGCGAATGCGGCGCCGATACAGAGCAGGAACAGATCGGCCAGTGCGGTCTGCGTCATGAGTCACCTCCGTCAAAGCCGTGTGATGCTGCGCAGAGCGTCGCCGCTGCCGCCGTCGCTTTGGTGACAGGCCGGTGAAGTGTTTATGACAGGCGTCAGCCGGGCAGTTGCTGGCGTAGTTACTGTAGCGCCTGGCACGGCTGGGCATGGCGATGACCGAGTTCGATCCATGAATCCAGCATCAGTCGTGTCTGTGGCGCCAGTTTGCGAAAATGCTGGGCGAGAAACGGCGCCAGCGGCATCGGGCTGAACACCGGCAGCAGCCGGGTCAGCGCATGCAGCAACAGGCCACGGGGCAGCGGGCGGCCAACGCCGTGATCCAGATAATGCGCACTGATACGCAGGGCTTCATCGGCACCGCGTGCCGCCAGACCAAGTTGTGCGGATCGCCGCAGCGCCTGCAACGACCAGTCGCAGTGCTCCAGCGCCGCCGCCGATGGAGTCAGCAAGGCGTTCACACGCGCGGCGAGCCAGGGCAGGTCGCGGCTGGTCAGTGCCGGCAGGCCACCGGCGCGCAACAGCCGGGCCAGGTCGCGCCCGGCCGGACAACGCTGCACCACCGCGCCGGTGGCCGGCAGGTACCAGGCGGTGCCGGCGGGCAGGTCGGTAAAGGGCTGTGGCGTACGGAATGCAGAAAAGGTCACCATGCCCTGCAGAATCGGGCCTGCGTAGTACTGGCGCAGGCGCGTGCGATCACGCACGTCCGGGGTCCAGCTCACTACCTGGGTGGCGTTGCCCAGCGCCTGCAGCTGTTCGCCGAGCCAGCCATCCAGCAATGCCTGCGAGGGCAGGCAAAGCCAGAACTGGTCCGGGCGCCGGGGCAGTTCTTTCAGGTGGGTCACGCTGGGCAGGTGCACTGTCACGCTCTCTGGCGCGTGACGCCGGCGCAGGCGGTGCAGGGCGTGTGCATGTGGCGGGCTGCCGGGACGGCGCAGCAGCACTGGCTGCACGCCGGCCCGTTGCAAATGGGTGGCGAACACGGTGGCGGTGGCGCCCTGGCCGGCAATCAGGATATGACGTGGCCGCATAGCATGCGTTCTCGATGGCCGGTGCGGGACGCCCCCGGGTTATTATTTTTCCCGGTATAGTGTTGTAGCTTTTGTGACAGCGCCAGCATTCTCTGCCGAGTGGTGCTTTCAGGGTGGGGTTGGCGGATAAGCCGTAAACAGGCGTGCGTAAACTGTGCACGTCGTCAGGGGAAGGAAGACAGCATGGAACGGGTGGATACGCTGGTGATCGGCAGCGGTTTTGGCGGTGCCGTGATGGCGCTGCGGCTGGCCGAGAAGGGGGCGAAGGTGGTGGTGCTGGAGCGCGGACGACGCTGGGCACCGTCGGATTATCCCAGTGTCAGTGGCCGGCACTGGCTGTGGGATGAAGACGAACCGGAAAAGCAGAACGGCTGGATTGATTTCCGCTATTTCGGCGATATGAGCGTGGCGGTGGGGGCGGCGGTCGGTGGCGGATCTTTGATCTATGCCAATATCAGTGTCGAGGCGCCGCCGGAGCGTTTCCAGCAGGGCTGGCCGGCGGCGATCTCGCACGCAGTGCTGCGTCCCCATTACGACGAAGTGGCGCGCATGATGAATGTGCAGCCGCTGCCGGCGAACCAGTACACGCCCCGCACCCGATTGATGCGCGACGCGGCGGAGTCGATCGGGGCGGGCGAGCGTTTCCGGGTGTTGCCACAGGCGGTGACATTCGATCCGGACTGGCACTACCAACTGCCGCAACCGTTTGACTACCGTCACTCGCGGACCTGGACCAATGACCAGGGCCGGCAGCAGGGCACCTGTGTGCATTGCGGCAACTGCGATATTGGCTGCCCGGTGCAGGCCAAGAATACGCTCGACCTGAATTACCTGGCGGCAGCGGAAGACCTGGGTGTCGACGTGCGCCCGCTGCACCAGGTGCGTTGCATCACGCCGCTGCCTGACGGCGGCTACCGTTTGCGCGTGCGGCGGCTGGATCAGGGACGTGATACGGAACTGGAAGCGAATCGGGTGGTGCTGGCTGCCGGCAGTATCGGCTCCACCGAACTGTTGCTGCGTTGCCGTGATCAGCACCGCACGTTGCCGGCGCTCAGTGGCCGGCTTGGCAAGGGCTGGTTGTCCAACGGCGATTTCATGACCCCGGCCTTCTATGATCACCGCACGATATCGCCTTCCCATGGGCCAACAATTTCCGCTGCCATTGATTTTCTCGATGGCAGCGAAGACGGCGCGCGTTTTTTTGTCGAGGACGGCGGTTTCCCCGATGTCCTGAGCAACCTGCTGCGACGTCGTAAACGGCGGCTGCTGCGGCGTGTGCCAATGGAGCAGAACCTGCTCGCGCGCATGCTGGGCGCACTGATTGCACGACGCGATCCGCTGGACAATATGATGCCCTGGTTCGGTCAGGCGGTGGATCAGCCCGGCGGTGAATTCTCGTTGGGCCGGCGCTGGTACATGCCCTGGCGGCGCGACCGGCTGAAGCTGAAATGGGATTACCGCGCGGCGGAAAAGGCCGTGCAGGGGCTGGCCGACATGCACCGGCGCCTGAGTGAGGCCACGGGTGGACAGGCCATGGTGCCGCCCACCTGGAGCCTGTTCCGCAATCTGGTCACGCCACACCCGCTGGGTGGCTGCAACATGGCCGATACGGTGGAGCAGGGCGTGGTGGATGCAAAGGGCGAAGTGTTCGGATATCCGAACCTGTTCGTGATGGATGGCAGTGTGGTGCCGGTGGCGCTCGGGCTGAATCCGTCGCGGACCATTGCAGCGCTGGCGGAGTATGCCGCGTCACGTCTGTGATGAGGGGAATGGTTCAAAAAACCGCGGGCCGGGCCCGCCCCGCAGGGGGCGTTTGCGGTACGAGACCGGCCCGCGATTACCGGCGTGTCATTATTACTGGGAAATAATAATTTCCACGCGACGGTTCTGCTGACGGCCCGCTGCGGTGCTGTTGTCCGCAATCGGGAAGTCCTTGCTTTTGCCTACGGCGGTAATGCGTGCGCCACTGATGCCCTGGCCGACGACGTAGTTTTTCACCGCGTCGGCACGTGCCTGGGACAGGCGGCGGTTGATCGCGTCACTGCCGGTGCTGTCAGTGTGGCCTTCCACCTGTACGGTGCGCTCCGGATACTGCTGCATGAACTGCGCCAGTTTATCCAGATTACTGCGCGCGCCGGGTTTCAGATCGGCCTTGCCGGTTTCGAACAGCACGTCACCGAGCGTGACGACCATGCCCCGGTCGGTCTGCTTGGCGTTAAGTTCCTCGCGCAGCATCTGTGCTTCGCGGGTACGTGCGTCCAGAATGACGCGGTTGCGTTCTTCGCCCAGCTTTTTCACTTCATCTTCAGCCAGACGGCGCTCGGCTTCCGCGCGGGCCAGTTCGATGCGGTTGTTGGCCATGTAGAGCAGATGATCAATGTCGGCCTTGTCCGCTTTGCTTTCCACGGCGCCTTCCGCCGTGGTGACGGCGCGTTCAGCCTGTACGATGGCAACCGGAGCGCGTGAACTCAGTTGCGGGTCGTTCTGCAATGCAGACAGGCGGTCACGGGTGGCATCCAGTTCCGGGTTGTTTTCCGGTGTTGAGGCGCAGCCGGTGATGGCGACCGAACCCACCATCAGTGCGGTCAGTGCAGTTTTCTTTATGCTCATCATGATCAGCGGCCTCCTGCCCCATGGCGGATTTCATCCTGCAGCGTCTGGATGCTCTTCTGCATCTCTTCGGCTGCCTGTTTGGCTTTACCCGTTTCGGCCTTGGCGATGGCCAGTTCGGCATCTGCACGTGATTCAGCCGCCAGTCTTGCCGCGCGTTCGTTGTCGTTGTCCTGCATGGCTTTTTGCGCGGCGGCGAGTTTTTCCCGCGCGCGGGTCAGGTCAACCTGGCCTTGCAGCGGAATATCGGTGCTCTGGGCACGGGATATGGCAAGCTCCGCAGCCTGGACCTGTTCTGTGGGGGCTGGCGCACTGGCACAGGCGGCCAGCAGCAGGGCTGCTGCTGACACGGTGGCAAAGCGCGCACATCTCACGTTCCTCATGGACATCTCCTTGTGTGCAAGTTTTGACGTAGAACAACACCGGGATCAGCAGCCTGCCGGCGCCGAATCAGGGCAGCGGCATCCAGCCCGCAATCACCTGCTTCGTTCTGGTCTGTCCTGTCGGCGCAGTGTGTTGGAGCGACCGGCAGCGTACTGCCGGGGCATCGGTGGCTGCGTTGACCTGACGGATCACGTGTCCTGCTTCCGGCTTTTGTGACGGGCTGAAATATCAGGACACAAATTCATCCTAAGCGATGGCATGTACCGCAAACAGATGCACGCGCTTTATTTTACATGCTTCCAGATTATTAAATTTCCAATACTTTGAGCTGAAAAATTCGGGCTGTAAGCAATTTTTCGGCCATCTTCTGCGCGGCAGGTTACGGCTTGAACGCCTTGATGGCGCAGGGCAATTATTCATCTCACGGTGAATCAGGGGATATCGTTTTTACGTGAAGGGATGGAAACAACGTGCACGATATTTTTCCTGTCGGGCTATTCAGAACAGAAAATGGACAGGGTTTCCGGTTGTTTTGTACAGGTAGCGTTATATTGTTTTTACATTGACGAACCGTGTTCACAAAAATCGCGCCGGGGAAACCGGTTGTCACAGACGTGACCTGGGGGCAGGCCGGCGCAAACAGGACGGACGTCCGTTGCGTGGCGGTTGCCCGGGGGCAGGACGAGATGGCGCGCTGCTGGTACGCTATGCCCAATGGGTTTTGGGGCTATGCGTCCGCGAGATGACGTGGCGCATCAAGATATATAAGAAGAAGCAGGCGACGGTATGACCGACAAGCGTTTCCATATCATCTTTCAGGGCCGCATCGATCAGGGGGCTTCCCCGGAGGCCGTGCGGGAGAACCTGGGCCGGCTGTTCCGGATGGACGCTGCCCGGGTCGAAGCCCTGTTCAGCGGCCAGCGGGTGGTCATCAAGCGGGATGCCGATCAGGCCACCATGATGAAGTTTCGCGCGGCAATGAAGCAGGCCGGTGCCCTGTGCGAGGTGGAAGAGGTGGGGGCGCCTGTCCCGCCTGCGCCACCGCAGGCCGCCGAGGTGCCCCCGGCTGCGGCAGCACCGCGGGGCGGTGAACTGGAGACCGTCGGCACCATCCGCACAGGTGGCACAGGCTTCAGTGGCCCGTTCGATGTGGCAGCGGCAGGCAGTGAACTGTCCAGCGGTACCACCGCACCAAGCGCGGTGGTACCGGATATCAGCCATCTGAGCATGGCGCCTGCCGGCACCGATCTGGAAGAGTTGCCGCGCGCGGCGGCGGTGCCCGTGCCGGACCTCAGCCACCTGTCCGTGGCGCCCGCCGGGGCAGACCTGTCGGGAGATGACTGAACCGGCAGCGCCGCTGTCAGGCGTCGTCGCGCTCGTCCGGGGCCTCCGGCGCGTGGAAGTGCAGGAACAGCTCTTCCAGCAGCTCCGGCAGGCCCAGCGCCATCTGCCGGACCAGCTTGCTGTCCTGCCATAGCGCATCCAGGTCCGGGTCCTCGTCCAGCCCGGCGATCAGCACGAAAGGCAGCAGCAGGTTGGCCATCTGCTCTTCGTCGATCTCGTACCAGGCTTCCTCCTGCATGAACACACCGGCCATGAAGCCGGCGCACCAGCTTGCCAGGTCGTTGCCTTCGTCGTCGGCATAGGGGTCCAGCCGGCAGGGCAGTTGAATGCGTTCGCCCGCACCACGGGTGGCGGCGACGCGGTCGCGCAGGCTGGCCAGTGCGGCCGCCACGGCGGGGGGAATCGGGGCGTCACCGGCGTGGCAGACCTGCTGCCACTGATCCGGCAACTGCGGGCCGACGGCGGCGGCACACAGCAGGCCATGGATTTCCACCCAGGTCAGCGCGTCCTCGCCGGCCTCGCGGATGAAGTCGTCGATCTGTTTGCGCAGGGCGGGATTGTCGAGGCTGTCCATGAGCGTGTCCTGGTCGGCGGGAGAAAAAGAGGGTGAGTTGCCGGCGAGTATAACCGGGCGGGGACGTCAGTCCACCGCCACCAGCTGGTTGCGGCCATTATGTTTGGCCCGGTAAAGGGCTTCGTCGGCGCGCTGGATCAGCGTGTCGGCGGTATCACTCTGATGCCAGCTTGCCACGCCGGCGGAGAGGGTGACGCTGAACGCCGGCGGGCCGTTGAAGCGGTGCTGGGAGAGCGCCTGCCGCAGGCGCTCCAGCACCTGGCGAATATCCTCGGCCTCGCCGTCGGTAAACAGCACGACGAATTCCTCGCCGCCGTAGCGCGCCAGCAGGTCCGAGCGGCGCAAGGTCTGGCGCGCGGTCTCGGCGAAGGTGCGCAGCACCTGGTCGCCGGCCTGGTGGCCATGGCTGTCGTTGATCTGCTTGAAATGATCCAGGTCGATCAGTGCCAGATGCAGCGGGCGGCCGCTGCGCTCGGCGCGGGCGATTTCCTCGTCGATACGCTCCATGAAGTGACGCCGGTTGAACAGCCCGGTCAGCGCGTCGCGGATGGCCACGTCTTCCAGGCGTGCCATGGCATCCTGCAGTTGCACGTTGATCTGTTCCAGGTGGCGCTGCTGGGCGCGCAGAGAGGCGCGTTGCTGCTGGTTGCGCTGCTGCAGGTTGCGAATGTGCCCGCCGACGTAGACGAACCACAACAGGCCCAGCAACAGGATGCTGGTGTGCCCGAACGAGATGCTGAGGATCTTCGTCTCCGGTGCCTGCTGCCATTCCCAGGCTTCCAGCCCGCAGAAACACAGCAGTACAAAGCCGGACATCAGGATCATGCGTTGCCGGCTGAGCGCGAATACACCGAAGGTCATGGCCATGAAGTAGATGGCGATCATGGCCCCGCGCAGTTCGCGCGAATAGTGCAGCAGGGCGGTGATCAGGATGATGCCCACCATCATCTGCGGCACGGTCAGGCTGGGGTCGGTCCAGCGCTCTGAACGGCCGCTGCGAATGATCAGGAAGAACACCAGATTGGCGGCCAGCGTGGCGCCGAACAGCAGCCAGTGCGGGGTGTCGGGCTCGAAATAGCCGATCCGGATGCCGAGCAGCGTGGCGGCCCACACCATGAGGTAAGAGTACACCGCCATCCGCTGGCGCCGTAGACGCAACACTCTGCGCTGGTGGTGGATGGTTGTCAGCGGAAGCTCTCCCGTGTCTCTCCCAGGCTCTTGTGCCGTGCGTCATCCTGCCGCATCGGATCGGGTGCGTTTGGCCTGTCGTGTGTGTGCTGCTTCACAGTTTGCCCCTCACGCATAAGGTGCCTTCATTCGGTGGCGTGGCGCAATCCGTTTTCCGACCAGCCGGCTGAGCGGTCACAGAGCGGTGCGGCGACGATCGCGCATGGCATAACGATATCATGTCACGGTTGCGTTCCGGGACGCACTCTGTCGGGCACGGCAAGCATGCTTCGGAGGTGGTCGCAATGGCCATTTTGATCAGCGGCCGCCGGGGGATTGGTGGTTTCGGCGACTTGTCGGTCAGAGAAGCGCTGTGTCAGCATGCTGTCTCTCAAACAAGCGTTTGAGGAACCTCTGAATAACTCCCCGGTGGTTCTGGCTTTCCGGGCGGCACCTGATCAAGGCGCGACTTCGAAGGCATAGCGGGCTACGTCGAGAAGTCGCAATACCCCATTCGGGGCACAGGCGAAGAGCAGGTGCCGCCCGGAAAGCCCCGCAGGGCGGGCGCTACAGCACGCATTAGCCGCGCCTGTGCCCCGAATGGGGTATTGCGTCGCTTGACAAGGGCGATGCCATTGCCGGCGCGCCGCGCCTTGCTACTGCATGCTGTAGCGCCCGCAGAACCACCGGGGAGTTATTCAGAGGTTCCTTAACTCGCCCAGAACAAGACGATCCAGGACCCGCAGGAGAGGTAGGCATGAGCCAGGCATTACCCTTTGACCTGTCGCTGACCGAGGAGCAGCGCATTACCCGGGAGAGCATGCGGCGGTTTGCCGAGCAGCAACTGCGCAGCATCGCCCGTCAGGCGGACGAAGCTGCCGCGACCCCGGAAGGTTTCCTTGAACGCACCACAGAGCTGGGGCTGGCACTGCTGCCGATTCCCGAGGCGCTCGGCGGTGCCGGTATCGAGCGCTCGCCTATGTCCAACGCCCTGAACGCGGAAGACCTTGGCGGCGGTGACATTTCCCTGGCGCTGGCCACACTGGCGCCACAGGCTTTCATCAACGCCGTGCTGGATTTCGGCGATGCGGCACAGCAGGAAGCGTTCCTGCCGCGTCTGGCGCAGGAGCATTTCGTGCCGGCGACCATTGCGCTGATGGAAGGTCGTGCCACGTTTGAACCCGCTGAACTGAATACCACCGCCAGTGCGGACGGTGACGGTTATCTGCTCAACGGCGAAAAGCGGCTGGTGATTCTCGGCAACAGTGCCGAGCTGATGCTGGTCATTGCCGCGCTGGATGGCACGCCCGCAGCCTTTGTGGTCGAGCGCAACAGCCATGGCGTGAGCAGCCAGGCACAGGAATACATGGGGCTGCGCGCGGTGGATACCGCCACCGTCACCTTCAAGGATGTGCGTGTCCCGGCCGCCCACCGGCTGGTCAACTTTGACCTGCAACGGCTGGTAGACCTGTCGCGCATTGGCATCGCTGCGCTGGCGGTGGGCTGCTGTCAGGCGGTGGTCGATTACTGCGTGCCGTATGTGAAGGAACGCAAGGCATTTGGCGAGCCGATTGCCTGGCGCCAGTCCGTGGCGTTCATGGTGGCGGACATGGCGATCGAGCTGGAAGGCATGCGCCTGCTGGTCTGGCGTGCGGCCAGCCGTGCGGAACAGGGTTTGCCGTTTCATCGCGAGGCATACCTGGCCCGTGTGGCCTGCGCGGAACGCGCCATGCAGATTGGCACCAACGGCGTGCAGCTGTTCGGCGGCGCCGGGTTTATCCGCGATTACCCGCTGGAAATGTGGTATCGCAACCTGCGCGCCATTGGCGTGCTCGAAGGCGCGGCAATGGTGTAAGGAGAGACGACGATGATTAATTTTGAACTGCCAGAGAAACTCCTGAACCTGCAGAAGATGAGCCACCAGGTGGCGGCGGGCGTGTTCCGCCCGATCTCGCGCAAGTACGACAGGATTGAACACGGCCCGACACCGGAAGAACTGAAACCGCTGGCGCAGATGCGCGCCGCCATGCGCGAAGGTGGCGACAAAAGCAAAGTGGCGGCAGAGGCTGCCAGTGGCAGCCGCAATGGCGCCAACCTGTCCGGCATCGTGGCGGGCGAAGAACTGTGCTGGGGCGATGTGGGCCTGCTGCTGTCGATCCCCGGTTCCGGGCTGGGCAATGCAGCGATCCTGGCCGTGGGCACGCCGGAACAGAAAGAAAAATTCGGCAAGCTGTACTGCGCCATGGCGATCACCGAGCCGGGTGCCGGTTCTGATTCCGCCGCGATTTCCACCACCGCCGTGCTGGATGGCGACGAGTGGGTGCTCAACGGCGAGAAGATTTTCTGCACCGCCGGTGAACGCGGTGATGCGATTGTCGTCTGGGCGACGCTGGACAAATCGAAAGGCAAGGCGGCGATCAAATCGTTCATCGTCCCGCAGGGTGCGCCTGGCCTGTCGCTGGTGCGCGTGGAAGAAAAGATGGGCCTGCGCATTTCCGATACCGCCGCGCTGTCGCTGAACAACTGTCGCATCCCGAAGGAAAACATTCTCGGTTCGCCGGAAGTCGCCGATACCGAGGCCGCGCGCAAGAAAGCCTTCGGCGGCGTGATGCAGACCTTCGACAGCACGCGCCCGGCGGTGGCGGCGATGGCCCTGGGCCTGGCCCGCGCCGCGCTGGAAATCACCCGCGAGCTGCTGGAAAAAGAAGGCGTCAAGGCGGACTACAGCAAGACGCTGTACAACAGCACCGCCATCGAAGCCGAGCTGTACCGTATGGAAGCCGACCTGGAAGCGGCGCGCCTGATGACCTACAAGGCCGCCTGGATGGCAGACAATGGCCAGGCCAACTCGAAAGAGGCCTCCATGTGCAAGGCGAAAGCCGGCCGCATGGGCAACGCGGTAACACTCAAGTGCGTGGAACTGTGTGGTGAGCTGGGCTACAGCGAAAACCTGCTGCTGGAGAAATTCTCCCGCGACTCGAAAATCATCGATATCTTCGAGGGTACGCAGCAGATCCAGCAACTGATTGTCGCCCGCCATCTGCTGGGGCTCTCGTCCCGCGAACTGAAGTAATCCCTGCCTGACACGGCGGCCTCTGGCCGCCGCTGTCTTCCCTGCCTGCGCTGTCTCGTCTATGTTGAGCGGGTTGTTTTCCCGAGGGGGCAGTCATCATGAGCAGTGAATCATCCTTTTCCGGCAAGACCGTCTGGATCACCGGCGCTTCAAGCGGCATCGGCGAAGCCGTGGCGCAGGCGTTCAGCCAGCAGGGCGCCCGCGTGGTGCTGTCCGCGCGTCGGCGTGAGGAACTGGAGCGGGTGCGCAGCACCCTGGACAGCCCGGACCGGCACATCACGGTGCCGCTGGACCTGGCCGACAGCGACAGCCTGCCGGCAGCGGTCGAGGGGGTGCTCGCCACCTGTGGCCGGGTGGATATCCTGGTCAACAACGGCGGCATCAGCCAGCGCTCGCGCATTGCCGACACCGACCTGTCGGTGGATCGCCGGGTGATGGAAGTGAATTTCTTCGGTGCCGTGGCGCTGACCAAACTGCTGCTGCCGTCCATGCGGGCTGCCGGCGGCGGCTCGGTGGTGGTGGTTTCAAGCCTGGTGGGCGAGCTGCCGACGCCGCTGCGTTCGGCCTATTGCGCCAGCAAGCATGCGCTGCATGGCTGGTTCGAGGCGCTCCGGGCGGAGGAGTATGACAACGGCATCCGTGTGCTGATGGTCATGCCGGGCTTTATCCGGACCAATGTCTCCCTCAACGCCGTCACGGGTGACGGTTCGGCCCATGGCCGCATGGACGATTACCAGGCCGCCGGCCTGCCGGCGGCGGTCTGTGCCGAGCGGGTCATCCGTGCCGTGCAGCGCGGCCGCGAGCAGGTTATCATTGGCGGCCGCGAAACGGCCGGGATCTACCTCAAACGCTGGTTCCCGTCGCTGTACCGCAAGGTGATCCGCCGTGTGAAGGTCACCTGATCCCGTTCACCAGCCTGCAGATGTGCCATGGCCGCCGAAGACAACCTGTTGCCGAAAGACCGTACCCGCTTCAACAAGCTGCAGAAAAAACTGCGGCGCGAGGCCGGGCGCGCGATTGCCGATTTCAACATGATCCAGGACGGCGACAAGATCATGGTGTGCCTGTCCGGCGGCAAGGATTCCTACACCATGCTGGATATCCTGCGCAGCCTGCAGCTGTCCGCGCCGGTGCAGTTCGAACTGGTGGCGGTGAACCTGGACCAGAAGCAGCCCGGCTTCCCCGAGCATGTGCTGCCCGAATACCTTGAAAAAGAGGGTGTCGCCTACCATATCCTCGAGCGCGACACCTATTCCATCGTGCGCGAGAAGACGCCGGAGGGTAAAACCACCTGCGCGCTCTGCTCACGGCTGCGGCGTGGCAACCTGTACGGGTTCGCGGAAGAAATCGGTGCCACCAAGATCGCCCTGGGACACCACCGCGACGACATCGTCGAGACGCTGTTCCTGAACATGTTCTACAACGGCAAGATGAAGGCCATGCCGCCGAAACTGCGCAGCGACGATGGCCGTAACGTGGTGATCCGTCCGCTGGCCTACTGCCGCGAGAAGGACATCGAGAAGTTTGCCGAATACCGGCAGTTCCCGATCATTCCCTGTAACCTGTGCGGTTCGCAGGAAAACCTGCAGCGGCAGGCGGTGAAGGGCATGCTTCAGCAGTGGGACCGGCAGTATCCGGGCCGGATCGAAAGCATCTTCGCGGCGGCGCAGAACATCGCCCCGTCGCAACTGGCCGACACCCGGCTGTTCGACTTCGCCGGCCTGGAAGAGGGTGTCAGCCGCGCCGGCAGTGCGGCGCCGCACCGGCTCGAAGTGGTCAACCTGTTCCATTGACCGGCGGCTCCGGGCCTGCTGACCGACAGGTCAGGGCAGGCAATGAATTGCCCGCCGGTTTTCGCTAGAATCGCCGCTTTCCACGCGCCCGGGGTCCCGTCCCGGGCTGTTTTGTCGTTACGCATCAATGACCGAAAGGGTAGCCACACTATGACCGATCGCATCACGAAGGGCTCACTGGAGATCGCACCTGTTCTCCACGACCTGGTCGTCAACGAGATCATCCCCGGCACCGGCGTGGACCCGGCGCATTTCTGGGCTGAGCTTGAAAACATCCTGGCCGACCTGGCGCCGAAGAATAAGGCACTGCTGGCCAAGCGTGACGAGATCCAGACCCGCATCGACGCCTGGCACCAGGCGCGCAAGGGCCAGACGATCGACATGGCGGAATACAAGACCTTCCTGACCGAGATCGGCTACCTGCTGCCGGAAGGCGATGACTTCCAGGTGACCACCGAGAACGTGGACCCGGAAATCGCCACCGTGGCCGGCCCGCAACTCGTGGTACCGGTGATGAACGCCCGCTACGCGCTGAACGCGGCCAACGCCCGCTGGGGCAGCCTGTATGACGCCCTGTACGGCGGCGACGTGATTTCCGACGAAGGCGGCGCCGAGCGTGGTGGTGCCTACAACCCGAAACGTGGCGCGAAAGTGATTGAATACGCGCGCAACTTCCTGGATCAGGCGGCACCGCTGGCGACCGGCTCGCACAAGGCGTCCACCGGCTACATCGTGCGCGACGGCCAGCTGGTGGTGAAAACCGCTGACGGTGACGTGGCATTGAAAGACCCGGCCCAGTTCGTCGGCTACCGTGGCGACGCCGCCGCGCCGGAAGGCCTGCTGCTGCGCCACAACAACCTGCATGTGGAAATCCAGATCGATGCCAGCCATCCGATCGGTGCCGAAGATGCCGCCAATGTGAAGGACCTGCTGCTGGAATCCGCGATTACCGCGATCCAGGACTGCGAGGATTCCGTGGCAGCCGTGGACGCCGAGGACAAGGCGGTGGCCTACGGCAACTGGCTAGGCCTGATGAAGGGCGACCTGAAAGAGTCGTTCGAGAAGGGCGGCCGCACACTGACCCGTGCGCTGAACCCGGACCGTGAATACACCGCGGCCGACGGCGGCAAGCTGGTGCTGCCGGGCCGCTCGCTGCTGCTGGTGCGCAACGTGGGTCACCTGATGACCAACAACGCGGTGCTGTACAAAGGCCAGGAAGTACCGGAAGGCATCCTCGACGGCATGGTGACCGTGCTGGCCGCCATGCACGACCTGAAAAAGCAGGACGGCGCCCGCAACAGCCGTGCCGGCTCGGTCTACATCGTGAAGCCGAAAATGCATGGCCCGGAAGAAGTGGCGTTTGCCGTGGAGCTGTTCGGCCGTGTGGAAGATGCGCTGGGCCTGGCCCGCAACACGCTGAAGATCGGCATCATGGACGAAGAGCGCCGCACCACCGTGAACCTGAAAGAGTGCATCCGCCAGGCGAAAGACCGCGTGATCTTCATCAACACCGGTTTCCTCGACCGCACCGGCGATGAGATCCACACCTCCATGGAAGCCGGCGCCGTGGTGCGCAAGGCG
The DNA here is from genome assembly GCF_000299335.2 of Isoalcanivorax pacificus W11-5. NCBI lineage: Bacteria > Pseudomonadati > Pseudomonadota > Gammaproteobacteria > Oceanospirillales > Alcanivoracaceae > Isoalcanivorax > Isoalcanivorax pacificus. The sequence goes on from NZ_CP004387.1 coordinate 1,978,682, forward strand.
GCCATGAAACAGCAGCCGTGGATTAACGCCTACGAAGACTGGAACGTGGACATCGGCCTGGAAGCGGGTTTGAAAGGCCACGCCCAGATCGGCAAGGGCATGTGGGCCATGCCGGACGAAATGAAGGCGATGATGGAGGCCAAGATCGGCCACCCGAAAGCCGGCGCAAGCTGTGCCTGGGTGCCGTCACCGACCGCCGCCACGCTGCACGTGATGCACTACCACCAGGTCAGCGTTGCCGACGTGCAGGAACAGCTGAAAAACCGTGCCCGCGCCTCACTGGATGCGATCCTGACGATCCCGCTGGCACCGGACACCAACTGGTCCGCCGAGGAAATCAAGCAGGAACTGGACAACAACTGCCAGGGCATCCTCGGCTATGTGGTGCGCTGGATCGACCACGGCGTCGGTTGCTCCAAAGTGCCGGACATCAACGGCATCGGCCTGATGGAAGACCGCGCCACACTACGGATTTCCAGCCAGCACATCGCCAACTGGCTGCATCATGGTGTCTGCACGGAAGAGCAGGTAATGGAAGCCATGAAGCGCATGGCCAAGGTGGTGGACGAGCAGAACGCGGCGGACCCGCATTACCGCAACATGGCGCCGGATTTCGAAGGCAACGTCGCCTTTGAAGCGGCCTGTGAGCTGGTATTCCAGGGCCGCGCGCAGCCGAACGGCTACACCGAGCCGGTCCTGCACCGTCGCCGCCTGGAGGCGAAGGCCAAGTACGGTTGCTGATAGCGCCGTAGCAAAATCCTCGCTGACCCGAGGCTGTCAAAGGCCAGGCCAGCGGGGTGGGAAATGCCCGTATCGAGAGATGCGGGCATTTTTTGTGGTTCGTGATAAAGCAGGGGCGGACGTCGGACGCCAAACCGGAAGCTGCCTGTTGGACCTCCCGCTCATTGGCGGTTTGACCGCGCGGGTTGGGGTTGAAGGAAGGGGGCGCGTTGACGATGGTAATGCATCTGCATTACCATCTGGTCATTGCACCCCTCTGGAGCAGCCCGTCATGACCATTACTCTCGAAGTCGAATCCACGCTGACTGACCGGTATCAGACCACCGTCCCGGAAACGGTTCGCCGTGCCCTCAAGCTGGGCAAGCGGGACAAACTCCATTATGTCATTCGCCAGAACGGCGAGGTGGTGTTGACGCGGGCGACCACCCATGAGGGCGATGATCCGGTGCTGGGGCAGTTCCTGGGTTTTCTGGCGGATGACATTGCCGCCCACCCGGAGCGATTGCAGGGGCTCGATGCCGGGCTGGTGGAACGTATCCAGTCGCTGGTGGGTGGCATTGACCTTGATCTGGACGCCGCGTTGCCGGAAGACGATGAATGAGCAGGAGAGCATCAGGGCCGCTGATGATCAACGGGTGGACAATCTATGCCCACCCGTTGTTTCTTGATCAGCTTGAAACGTTGTTCCTGCAAGTTGAAAGACTCAAGAAAAAAGATCCGTCCGGGTTCACCCGCCGTAATGCAACCCGACGACTGGCAGCTATCGCAAAGCTGGCCTTCGATGTCATAGCGCAGGACCCGACAAGGCCGGAATACCGTCAGGGCAATACGCTCGGCGGTGATCACCGGCATTGGTTTCGGGCCAAATTCTTCCAGCAGTATCGGTTGTTCTTTCGCTATCACGCCTCAAGCAAGGTGATCGTCTATGCCTGGGTGAACGATGAGGGCAGCAAGCGGGCTTACGGCAGTGCAGACGACGCCTATCAGGTGTTTCGCAGCATGCTGGAGCGCGGCCATCCCCCCGGTGACTGGGAGCATCTTCTTTCCGAGGCGAAGCAAGAGTCGCCAAGGTTAAGGGCGATCTCGGCAAAGGCCGGACCTGCAGGCGGGCGGTGAACGCTTGCCTGGTTACCGCACCACATCCACTCTGATCTGCAGCGGCACGCTCTGTTCGCTGCTTTGCTGACCGACACCATTCAATCCCTGTTGCTGGCGGTGTTCGGTGCCGCCAAGCTGGCCGATGCTGCGCCATTGCCCCGGCGGGATCACCAGCGTGGTGGCGCTGCGCTGGGTGGTGAGCCGGCCATCGCGCTGGCGTTCGTCGAAACGCTGCTGCAATGACAGGCGCACGTCGCCATTGGGCAGCAGCACCGGTGTCACTTCCAGGCCCTGGAGCAGCGGCAGTACGGTGGTGTTGGCTGGCCAGCCGCCGGTGATGGCGAGCAGGCTGCCGCGATCAATGAAGGCTTCGTGGCCGGACAGGGTGCTGATGCTGTAGTCCTGCTGGCCGCTGAGAACTTCGTGTTCGCGGATGATGGTGACGTTGCCTTCCAGCCCGCCGGGGTAACGCACGCCGCCGCTGCCGCGCACGGCGCTGTCACTGCGCTGGCTGTCTTCGCGCCGGCGCAGGCTGATGCGCAGTGTGCTCGGGAGCGTATCGACCTGCTCCAGCACGCGGCGGATCTCGGCGTAGTTTTCCGGCGTGGTGCGCAGCACCAGCTTGCCCTGATAGTGCACCGCTGAACCGCCGTCGGGCAGCATCGGGCGGATCACCTCGACCACGCTCTCGCCGTTCAGGGTTTCCACCACAAAGGTGCGCAGTTCAGCCTGGGCGCTGAGGCTCAGCAGCAGAAGCAGGGCAGTAAGCAGGGGGCGCATGGGAATCTCCTGTCGTGGCATATCGGGTATCATGCCGGGCCTTGTGGATCGGAGCGAGTCAGTGTTCGGAAACAGTCATCAGGTGGCCAGCAACCAGGACGGCCCGCACGAGCAACTGGCGGCGGTGGTGGTGCGCCATCTGGCGCATCCCTGGCGGGCGCCGGTGGCGGCACACACCCGCGCGGCCTTTGCCGAGGCGGCTGACTGGCGCGCCGCACAGGGCGCGGACCGGCCGCTGGTACTCGACAGCGGTTGCGGTACCGGGCGCTCCTCGGTGTGGCTGGCCGGGCACTACCCCGAGGCGCTGGTGATCGGGCTGGACCAGTCCGGTGAGCGTCTGCGCCGTGGCCACCTGCGCTTTGACCCGTTGCCGGCGAATCTGTTGCTGCTGCGCGCCGAAGCAGCGGATTTCTGGCGGCTGGCGGTGGAGGCGGGCTGGCGTGTGCGGGAGCACTGTCTGTTCTATCCCAACCCCTGGCCAAAAAGCGCGCATCTGCGGCGGCGCTGGCATGGCCATCCGGTGTTCCCGGTGTTGCTGCAACTGGGCGGGCAACTGCGATTGCGCAGCAACTGGCCTGTCTATCTGGAGGAAATGCGGCTGGCGCTGGCGCTGGCCGGTGTGACGGCGAGTATCAGTCCATTGCCGGGCGATGTGACACCGGTGACTGATTTCGAGGAGAAGTATCTCGCCAGCGAGCACCCGCTGGGCGAGTTGCTTGGCAATCTGGAGGCCCGGCGGGCGCGTTAGAGAAAAAGCTGCCGCAAGCGCGGGTCCGGCCGGCCCCGCGCCCAGCGGTCCTCGAAATCCCGCAACAGGCCGCGCGCGGCCAGGGGCGCGGCGGCACAGGCATACCCTTCGGCATAGCGCTCACGTGGGCGCCAGATCAGCGCCCGGGCGTCGGCGATCAGCCAGGCGGCGCGCTGGCGGTCGTCGGGCTGGGCCTGCAACAGGGTGATGTAGCTGGGGAAACGGCGTGCCAGGGTGATCAGGCGGTGGCTGCCGGCGAGCGCGCTGTCGGCGTCGTTGAACAGCAGCTGGACGCGGCAGAAGCGGCTCTGGCGAATGAACTGCCCGATCAGGTCGCCGATGTCGGCGCTGCCGAGCAGTTCGGTATCCAGCGTGGGAGCCTGGATCACCAGATGACGGCGCGTGCGCGGGATCAATCGCTGGAGCGCGCCAAGAAAGTCGTCAGCGTGCTCCAGCGGATGGCGCTGGCTGTCCTGTTCGGTCGGCCAGTCGGCGGGCAGGGCCACGGATCAGTTCAGGACCTTGAACATCTGCCGGTGAGGAATATCCGCTTCCAGGAAAATGCCCCCGGTGACGGAAAAGCCGGCCGCTTCGTAGAAGCTGGTGGCGTGGGTCTGGGCGTGCAGGAAGATCTCGTCGCGGCCCTGGCCACGCGCCTCTTCCTCGGCCGCGATCAGCAGCGCTTTGCCGATACCCTGGTTACGGTGTTCGCTGAGCACGGACAGGCGGCTCATCTGGCCATTGGGCAGCAGGCGAATGCAGCCGATCGGTGCTCCAGCGCCGTCCAGCGCGAGGAAGTGCACGGAGGCACCGTCCTGATCATCCCATTCCAGTTCGTCGGGCACACGCTGCTCGCGGATAAACACCTGCTCGCGAATGACGCGCAAGGCGGCTTCGTGCTCCGCCCAGGTGGTCTTGATCACGGTAAATGCCATAACTGCCTCATTGGCCGTCAAAGGGCTCGTGCAGTGCGACGAAGTAGCCCTGTTCAATCCATTCATTGATTAACGTCCGTCCGTTGGTATCGAGGAGCGGGTACAGTGCCTTGGCACTGTAGAGACGCCGGCTGGCCAGGTAAGTGCCCAGCGGCTTTGTTTCATCTGGTAACGGCCAGTGCTCACCGTTGAGCCACAGGCCTTGCGCGTCGGCCACCAGCCGGGTGCTGCCGTGGCGTACCAGCACCGCTTCCGGCGCCGCGGCGCGAATGTGCCCGCTATCGACCTCGAAATCAAGGCCCGGGTGTCGGGGTTCGCTGAGGAGTTGACCGAGCGCACGCTGTGTCACCGCCGGGGATATCAGGCCCAGTGCCTGCTGTGCCAGGGCGCTGGCATCGGTCTCACTGAGCTGGCCTGATGAGGCGGGCAGGGTGCGGCCGGCATCGGTGAACAGGCTGTCCTGGGTGTCGGCCAGGGCTTCGTCGGTGATGCGTGCCAGCAGGTCGGCCAGGCGCGGTGCGCGAAAGCCCACCGACCAGGTGACGCAGTCGTCGTCCTCGGCCACGCCATGATGGGCCACGCCCGGTGGCAGGTAGAGCACGTCGCCGGGGCCGAGCAGATGCTCTTCCCGCACCGGCATGTCGGCCAGCAGTTTCAGGCTGTCGTGGGGCTGGCGCGGGGTGTCGGCATCGCAGACCGGCCCGATCTGCCAGCGGCGGTGGCCGCTGGCCTGGATCAGGAACACGTCGTACTGGTCGAAATGCGGGCCGACGCTGCCGCCGCGCACGGCGTAGCTGACCATGATGTCCTCGATGCGCCAGCCGGGCAGGAAATCGAAGCAATCCAGCAGCAGCGAAACATCCGTCAGGCAGTGATCCACGGATTGCACCAGCAGCGTCCAGTCGCGCTCGGGCAGCGTCTGGAAATCCTGCTCAGTGAAAGGGCCATGGCGCAGCGACCAGGGGCCGTTGCCGGCGCCCTGGATCAGGCGCGATTCGACACCGTCTTCCAGCGACAGGCCGGCCAGCGTGTCCGGATCGAGCAGGTCGAGGCCGGTGGCGGCCCCACGGGCCACCAGTGGCTTGCGCTGCCAGTGGTCACGCAGAAAGTCCGCCGCCGGCAGCGGCAGAGTGAAGCGCGGCAGTGCAGCCATGCTCAGATGTTCCGTGCCTGGGCCGGTGCGTTGCCGATATAGCTGGCCGGGGTCATGGCTTTCAGGCGCTCTTTGGCGTCGTCCGGAATGGCCAGGCCGTCGATGAACTCGGCCAGCGTTTCGCGGGTGATCGCCTTGCCACGGGTCAGCGCCTTGAGTTTCTCGTAGGGCTGCTCAACGCCGTAGCGGCGCATGACGGTCTGGATCGGTTCGGCCAGCACTTCCCAGGCATTGTCCAGGTCTTCATTCAGGCGCTGGCTGTTCACTTCCAGCTTGCCGATACCTTTCAGGGTGGATTCATAGGCAATCAGGCTGTGCGCCAGGCCGACGCCGACATTGCGCAGCACGGTGGAGTCGGTCAGGTCACGCTGCCAGCGGGAGATCGGCAGCTTGCCGGCCAGGTGATCCATGATGGCGTTGGCCAGGCCCAGGTTGCCCTCGGAGTTCTCGAAGTCGATCGGGTTGACCTTGTGCGGCATGGTGGAGGAACCGACTTCGCCTTCCACGGTGCGCTGCTTGAAGTAGCCCAGCGAGATGTAGCCCCACACGTCGCGGTTGAAATCCAGCAGCACGGTGTTGAAGCGCATCAGGGCATGGAAATATTCGGCCACGCAGTCGTGCGGTTCGATCTGGGTGGTGTAGGGGTTGAAAGTCAGTTCCAGGCCCTCGACGAACTGCTTCGCGAAGGCTTGCCAGTCAACTTCCGGGTAGGCCGCCAGATGGGCGTTGTAGTTGCCGACGGCACCGTTGACCTTGCCCATCAGCGCGACACCGGCAAACTGCTCGCGCTGGCGGCGCAGGCGCGCCACCACATTCGCCAGCTCTTTGCCCAGCGTGGTGGGGGAGGCGGTCTGGCCATGGGTGCGGGACAGTTGCGGCTGGTCGGCGTACTGGTGCGCGGTGCGGCGCAGTTGCTCGATGATCTTGTCCATCACCGGCAGCAGCACGTCACGGGCGTTGGCCAGCATCAGCGAGTAGGCGAGGTTGTTGATGTCCTCGGAGGTGCAGGCAAAGTGCACGAACTCACTGATGGTGGCCAGCTCGGGCACTTCGGCCAGGCGCTCCTTGATGTAGTACTCCACCGCCTTGACGTCATGGTTGGTGGTGCGCTCGATTTCTTTGACGCGCTGGGCGGCAGCCATGTCGAACTTGTTGGCGACCTGGCGCAGCAGGTAAGCGGCATCCGCGCTGATCAGGGGGACTTCGGCGATCTCGCGGGTCTTCACCAGCGTTTCCAGCCAGCGGATTTCTACCATGACGCGGTAACGGATCAGGCCATATTCGCTGGTGATCTGGCGCAGCGCATCGCACTTGGCGGCATAGCGGCCATCGACCGGGGACAGCGCGGTCAGCGTATCGAGGGTGGACATGAGGTCTCCTGCACAAGTCGGGGCGAAATCAGGCGCGCATGATACATGATTCCGACCGTGAAGTCGGCGCCGTTGCATTGCCGTGAAACAGCTTTAAAAAAGCAGCTTAACTAATTGATATTAATAAAGTGCTCGGCAGCAGAAAGCAGCCGTTGCCGGCGCAACAGCAGGTGCCAGCGACGCCCGCCGGCCTGGTGCCAGAGAAACGCCGCGCGCACACCGGCCAGGAACAGCGCGCGGATGCGTGCGGCATTGTCCTCGTTGCGCAGGTGGTTTGGCTCGCCCTGTACTTTGATACGGAATTTCAGTGTGCCCAGGGTATCCACGTAAATGCCGGCCAGGCGATGGCAGAACTCGGTGCTGGCCAGATCGCCGAAATGGCTGCGCTGGGCATCCAGTGCCTCCAGCCGGTTGCGCAGCACGCTCATCAGGCTGCTGTCGCGGCGCAGCCGGCCGGACAGGTGCATCAGTGCCAGGGCATAGCCCACAGTGCGGGCGTTGGCGGGCGTCTTGTCCTGGCTGCCGGAGAGTGCATCGCGCAGCAACACCAGGCCAGGTCGCAGGGCGGTGACCGACGGGAACACGTCCGCATAGGAGGCCGGCGCCAGATTCATGGCGCCTTCGATCAGCACCCGGGCCTGATCTTCCGGGCACTGGCCGGTGCTGGCGACGCGGTCGGCCAGGGCGGCGGACTGGAAGATGGCGCCCAGGGCCATGACTTGATGCAGGTCGGCGTCAGAATGGCTCATGCGGTCGTCTCGATCACAGCGCCGCCCAGGCAGCGTGGCCCATCATAAAAGACCACGGACTGGCCCGGCGTCACGGCGCGTTGTGGTGTGTCGAAATGCACCCGGACCCGGCCATCCGCCAGCGGCTCAAGGGTGCAGTGCTGGTCCGGTTGACGGTATCGGGTCTTGGCCGTCAGTGTCGCCGGCATCGCCGGTGGCGCGCCACTGATCCAGTGCACCGGGCCGCTGTCCAGGCGGCGGCTGTGCAGCAGGGGATGGTCGTGGCCCTGTACGGCGATCAGCACGTTGCGCGTCAGGTCCTTGGCCGCCACATACCAGGGCGATTCGTCAGCGTCGGCGCGCCCGCCGATGCCCAGCCCCTGGCGCTGGCCGAGGGTGTAGTACATCAACCCGCTGTGCTCGCCGATGCGGTGGCCGTGGTCGTCCTCGATCACGCCCGGCTGCGCCGGCAGGTAGCGTTGCAGGAAATCCTTGAAGCGGCGCTCGCCGATAAAGCAGATGCCGGTGGAATCCTTTTTCTTGTGGTTGGCAAAGCCGCACTCGGCGGCGATGCGGCGCACTTCCGGCTTGGCGATATGCCCGAGCGGGAACAGGGTGCGGCTGAACTGCTCGCCGCCGACGGCGTGCAGGAAGTAGGTCTGGTCTTTGTTGGTGTCGACGGCGCGCAGCAGCTCCGCCGGTGCGACGCTGTGGTTGGCCTGAGCGTAATGGCCGGTGGCGATGCCGTCGGCGCCGAGGGTCAGGGCATGGTCCAGGAAGGCGCGGAACTTTACTTCCTTATTACAGAGGATGTCCGGGTTCGGCGTGCGGCCGGCGCGGTATTCGGCCAGGAAGTGCTCGAACACCCGGTCCCAGTACTCGCTGGCGAAGTTGGCGGTGTGCAGCTCGATATCCAGCACGCCGGCCACCTGCATGGCATCCAGCAGGTCCTCGCGGGCGGTGCAGTATTCGGTGCCGTCGTCCTCGTTCCAGTTCTTCATGAACAGGCCCTCCACCTGGTAGCCGGCCTGCTTGAGCAGGTAGGCGGCCACGGAGGAATCCACGCCGCCGGACATGCCGACGATGATGCGGGTTTCCTCGGGGGGCTTGTTCAGGGGCAGCGTCATGCGCGGGTCCGCTCTCTGTGGTGGTGAGGCAAAAGGTGGGGGCAACTCAGCCCTTTTGCAACGGCCAGGGGTGCTCGTAGATGGCCTCCAGCGGCAGCCGGCGGCCGCTGAGATAATCGTCGACACAGCGCTGCACCAGCGGGCTGCGATGGTCTGCCCGGCAGGCGTTCAGCTCATCCAGGCTCAGCCACACGGCGGCCTCAATGCCGGTGTCCAGCTTCTGGCCCGGGTCGTGCTTCAGCGGTTCGGCGATAAAGCAGTAACGGTGGTAAACCCCCGCACCCCGGTAGGGCTGGTACACGTACAGGCCGAGCAGGCCGGTGATGCGCACCTGCCAGGCGGTTTCTTCCAGGGTCTCGCGAAACGCGGCCTGCACCAGCTGTTCGCCGGCCTCGACATGCCCGGCAGGCTGGTTCAGCACGCTGCGGCCATCGGCCTGTTCGCGCACCAGCAGGAAACGGCCATCCTGTTCCACCAGCGTGGCCACGGTAATATGTGGCTGGAAACTGTTCATGCTCTTATCCGTGCGGTCGGCAAGGCGCGCATGGTACAACAGCCACCCGTTTTCCAACAGTTTGCCGCCGGAGGCCCCGTGTCCGATCCCGCTGATTCTCCACGCCTGAGCCATCTGGATGACCAGGGCCGTGCCGCCATGGTGGATGTCACCGACAAGCCGGACACGGACCGCGCTGCCGTGGCGCTGGCGCGGGTGCGGATGCAGCCGGCCACTCTGGCGATGATCCTCGCCGGCGGGCACCCGAAAGGGGACGTGTTCGCGGTGGCGAGGCTGGCGGGTATCCAGGCGGCAAAGAAGACCTGGGACCTGATCCCGCTGTGTCATCCGCTGTTACTGACGTCAGTGAAGGTGACGCTGAGTGCACCGGCAGAGGATTGCGTCGAGATCGAGGCGCGTTGCCGGGTAAAAGGCCCGACCGGGGTAGAGATGGAGGCGCTGACCGCAGCGTCCGTGGCGGCATTGACGCTATATGATATGTGCAAGGCCGTGGACCGGGGCATGGTGATTGAAGCGGTCTGCCTGCAGGAGAAAGCCGGCGGCCGCAGTGGCCACTACCGGCGCGAGGAAGGAGAACAGGGAGCATGATTACGGTGCGTTTTTTTGCCGGTGTGCGTGAGGCGTTGCAGACCGATGCGCTGCAATGGCCGCACCGGCCTGACCTGACGGTGGCGGCGCTGCGCACCCAACTGGCCGACCTTGACCCGCTCTGGTCGGCGCAGCTTGGCAGTGCACGCCTGCTGATGTGTGCGGTGAACGAAGTCATGGCCTCGCCGGAGACGGCACTGAACGACGGCGACGTGGTGGCCTTCTTCCCGCCGGTCACCGGAGGGTGAGCATGTTCTCTGTCCGTATCCAGCCGTCGCCGCTGGTGGCGGCAGACGCGCAGGCGTGGCTGGCGGCTGCGCCGGGTGCCGGCGCGGTGGTGCTGTTCTCGGGCCTGGTGCGTGATGAAGGTGATCAGGTACAGACGCTGACGCTGGAGCATTATCCCGGCATGAGCGAACGCAGGCTCCGCGAGCTGTGTGAGCAGGTGGCCGCCCGCTGGCCGCTGGCCCGGGTGCTGGCCTGGCACCGCGTTGGAGTGATGACGCCGGCCGAAACCATCGTGCTGGTGGGCGTGGCGGCAGCCCATCGCCGCGAGGCATTCGAAGCGTGCGACTGCCTGATGGACCGCGTGAAGACGGAAGTGCCGTTATGGAAGAAACTTAGCGGCCCCGGCGGGGACGGCTGGGTCGAGGCGCGCGACCGGGACCGCGAGGCCGCTGCGCGCTGGCACCCGCCTGTGGAAGATAAACGCTGAGTTCACGCCATTGCCCCGGTGCCAGGCCGTCCAGCGTCCAGTCACCGATCTGCCAGCGCACCAGGCGCAGGGTGGGGTGGCCGACCGCTGCGGTCATGCGCCGCACCTGCCGGTTGCGTCCCTCGGTGATCACCAGTTTCAGCCAGCAATCGGGAATATGGCGGCGCTCGCGCACCGGCGGCTGCCGTGGCCAGAGCGCGGGCGGCTCGATCAGCGTGGCCTGCGCGGGCCGCGTTCGACCATCGTTCAATTGAATCCCGTCGCGCAGTTGCTGAAGCTTCGCATCGTCCGGGATGCCCTCCACCTGCACCAGATACGTCTTCGGCAAGTGGAAGCGGGGCGAGCTGATCCGCGCCTGCAGGGGGCCGTCATCGGTGAGTAACAGCAGCCCTTCAGAGTCCCAGTCCAACCGTCCTGCGGGGTATACCCCGGCCACCGGGACATGGTCCGCCAGCGTGCTGCGGCCGGCGTCATCGGTGAACTGCGAAAGGACCCGATACGGTTTGTTCAGGAGTAGCAGGCGCGCCATGGGAGCCTCGTTGCATTGCCATGCTGGCCGTCGCGCCCACCGGAGGTATAGGCAAAGCCTTTTGTTACGACGGCCATTGAAAAGGTCAGGAAACTGTGCCGCGCCGATGCTATAATCGCGCCACCCAAGAAATTGTACGGTTTTTTCCAGAGGGAGTAGTTAGATGGGATACCAAAAGATCGTGGTTCCCGCAGACGGCGACAAAATCACCGTAAATGCGGACCTATCCCTTAATGTCCCCAACCATCCCGTCATTCCTTATATCGAGGGCGACGGTATTGGTGTGGACATCACGCCGGTCATGATCGACGTGGTCAATGCAGCAATAGAAAAAGCTTACGGCACCAAACGCGCTATCACCTGGATGGAGATCTATGCCGGCGAAAAAGCCACCCGCGTCTACGGACCGGATGTGTGGCTGCCGGAAGAAACCCTTGAAGCCATGCGGGAATTCACCGTCGGCATCAAGGGCCCGCTGACCACCCCCGTCGGTGGCGGCATCCGTTCCCTCAACGTGGCCCTGCGCCAGGAACTCGACCTTTACACCTGTATGCGCCCTGTGCGCTGGTTCCCCGGCGTACCCAGCCCGGTTACCCACCCCGAACTCACCGACATGATCATCTTCCGGGAGAACTCTGAGGATATCTACGCCGGTATCGAATGGGCCGCCGACAGCCCGGAAGCGACCAAGCTGATCCGCTTCCTGCGTGAAGAAATGGGCGTCACCCAGATCCGCTTCCCGGAAGGTTGCGGTATCGGCATCAAGCCGGTGTCCCGCGAGGGGACACAGCGGCTGGTGCGCAAGGCGATCCAGTACGCGATCGACAACGACAAGGATTCCGTCACCCTGGTGCACAAAGGCAACATCATGAAGTACACCGAGGGTGCCTTCAAAGACTGGGGCTATGAACTCGCCCGCGACCGTTTCGGCGCCGAGCTGCTGGATGGCGGCCCGTGGCTGACCCTGAAGAACCCGCGCACCGGTCGCGAGATCGTCATCAAGGACGTGATCGCCGACGCCTTCCTGCAGCAGATCCTGATGCGTCCCGCCGAGTACAGCGTGATTGCCACGCTGAACCTCAACGGTGACTACATTTCCGACGCGCTGGCAGCGGAAGTGGGCGGCATCGGTATCGCCCCGGGCGCCAACATCGGCGGCTCCGTGGCGCTGTTCGAGGCCACCCATGGCACTGCGCCGAAGTATGCCGGCCAGGACAAGGTGAACCCGGGGTCGCTGATCCTGTCTGCCGAGATGATGCTGCGTCACCTGAAATGGGACGAAGCGGCGGACCTGATCATCAAAGGCATGGAAGGCGCCATCGCCGCGAAGACCGTGACCTACGACTTCGAGCGACTGATGCCGGACGCCAAGCTGCTCAAATGCTCCCAGTTCGGTCAGGCTGTCATCAGCCACATGGAGCGTTGACACGCCCCTGGCCCGGCCGCAACGCCGGGTCGACCCGGGGCGGCGTCGCCGTCCCGTCCCGCATGATGCAATGGATGCAGGCAGGCACAATGAGAGACGCCCTCCGGCCAGGCCGGCGGGTGTTGTCTCATGTCACAGGTTGTTCACAGTTGGACATAACAAAACAGCCCGTCAGGGCTGTTGTGTCATCAGAGGATCAATGCTCGGTGACAGGGGTACCCGCCCTGGCCACTGCATCCACCATCCCGCCGTCCGCGTCGCCGTTGTCAGCGGGGCGCAAGTTCACGGCGTGATAACCCTTATTGGCCTGTTGCAGCTCATACTCCACCGGCTGGCCGGCTTTCAGGCTGCGGTAACCATCCATCTGAATGTAAGAATAATGAACGAACAGGTCCTCGCCGCCAGCGTCCGGCCGAATGAAGCCGTAGCCCTTGGCATTGTTGAACCACTTGACCTTTCCCGTAGCCATGGTGCTTCCCTCATGCCTTTCCGATGGCTGAAATGCTTGTTGTTATGATCCCGACCAGCGCGTGTGTGGGGTAGAATGAACCCCGTGTCCCGGCTGGTGTCGTACAACTTTTAATCAAGCCCTGCGGAGTGTCAAGCCCTGCCTGGGTCGAGTGCGGGTCTGCCATCGCGGTGATGTCGCGGCTTGCCGGATCACATCGCGTCCCCCGGTCTGTGCAGGCAGCTGTTTTGCCTGCAAGGATTGAAAAAGCCCCGATGATTCACCATATCTTGATTGCCTGTGGTGCATCACAGGTATACAAACGATCAGAGAGCAGCATGAATTTGCACATTACCCGTCAGTCTGGATCGTCACCGAAGGAGCCACCCGGCGCGCCTTCGCAACCGGATCGCCATGGCGATCTGGCGGTGGAAGAAGCGAAACCGAAGCTGAAACCACCGGCGATGTACAAGGTGTTGATGCTCAACGATGACTACACGCCGATGGATTTTGTGGTAGAGGTACTGGAGGTCTTTTTTGCCATGGACCGCGAAAAGGCCACACGCATCATGCTGACCGTCCACACCGAAGGCAGGGCCGTCTGCGGAGTCTTCACCCGCGACGTGGCCGAAACCAAGGCAGCACAGGTGGTGGACTACGCCCGCGAGAACCAGCACCCGCTGATGTGCCAGGTTGAACAGGCGTAAGCTGAAAAGGTCCAATGTCCGTGAGGAGCGGGCCGGACAGGTCGCGACAGGGGGAACACGGAACACATCCTTGAATGACCCGTCCCGGTACGCATCGCACGTTGCCAAGTGAGGTGAGCCATGCTCAGCAGAGAACTGGAACTGACCCTGAACGAAGCGTTCCGTCACGCCCGCACCCATCGTCATGAATTCATGACCGTGGAGCATTTGCTGCTGGCGTTGCTGGATAACCAGGCTGCTGTCGAAGTGCTCGAATCCTGTGGTGCCGATCTGGTCGAGCTGCGTGAAGCGCTGGACCGTTTCATCGACGACACCACGCCGCTGATTCCCGACGATGACCCGGAACGCGATACCCAGCCGACGCTGGGCTTCCAGCGCGTGCTGCAACGCGCCGTGTTCCATGTGCAATCCTCCGGCAAGCGTGAAGTCACCGGCGCCAACGTGCTGGTGGCCATCTTCAGCGAGCAGGAAAGCCAGGCGGTCTACCTGCTGCGCGCGCAGAACATCAACCGTGTCGACGTGGTGAACTTCATCAGCCACGGCATTTCCCGCATTCACGAAGGCGAGGAAAACGAGCGTCCGCAGGAAACCCAGGAAGAGGGCGGTGAAGCCGCGGGTGGCAGCGCACTGGATAACTACACCACCAACCTGAACGAACTGGCGCGCCAGGATCGCATTGATCCGCTGGTGGGCCGCGCCTTCGAAATCGAGCGCGCCGCACAGATTCTCTGCCGCCGCCGCAAGAACAACCCGCTGCTGGTGGGCGAGCCGGGCGTGGGCAAGACCGCCATCGCCGAAGGTCTGGCGTGGATGATCGAAGAGGGCAAGGTGCCTGAGCCGCTGGCCGATGCCGTGGTGTATTCGCTCGACATGGGCGCGCTGCTGGCCGGCACCAAGTACCGGGGCGATTTCGAGAAGCGCTTCAAGGCGCTGCTCAACGAACTGAAAAAACAGCCTGACGCTATCCTGTTCATCGATGAGATTCATACCATCATCGGTGCCGGCGCGGCGTCAGGCGGTGTCATGGACGCCTCCAACCTGCTCAAGCCGGCGCTGGCGTCCGGCGATATCAAGTGCATGGGCTCGACCACGTTCCAGGAATACCGTGGCATCTTCGAGAAGGACCGCGCGCTGTCGCGTCGCTTCCAGAAAATTGATGTGGTGGAGCCGACCGTGGACGAAACGGTGGGCATTCTGCGCGGCCTGAAAAAACGCTTCGAATCGCACCACGATGTGGAATACACCGACGAGGCGCTGCGCAGTGCAGCGGAACTGGCGGCACGCTACATCAACGACCGCCACCTGCCGGACAAGGCCATCGACGTGATCGACGAGGTCGGTGCCTGGCAGCGGCTGCGCCCGGAAGCGGAGCGCAGCAAGGTGATCGAGGTGGGTGATATCGAGGCCATGGTCGCGAAGATCGCGCGCATTCCGCCGAAATCGGTATCGCAATCGGATAAAGAATTGCTGCGCAATCTGGAACGTGATCTGAAGATGACCGTCTTTGGTCAGGACCAGGCCATCGAGGCGCTGTCGGCAGCCATCAAGCTGTCGCGCGCCGGGCTGAAGTCGGCCGATAAGCCGGTGGGCAGCTTCATGTTTGCCGGGCCGACGGGTGTCGGCAAGACGGAAGTCAGCCGGCAACTGGCGCGGGCACTGGGCGTTGAACTGGTGCGTTTCGATATGTCCGAGTACATGGAGCGGCATACCGTGAGCCGTCTGATCGGCGCGCCGCCGGGCTACGTCGGCTTTGACCAGGGTGGCCTGCTGACCGAGGCGATTACCAAGTCACCGCACTGCGTGCTGCTGCTGGACGAAATTGAAAAGGCGCATCCGGAAGTGTTCAACCTGCTCTTGCAGGTGATGGACCACGCCACGCTGACCGACAACAACGGTCGCAAGGCGGATTTCCGTAACGTGATCCTGATCATGACCACCAACGCGGGCGCGGAACTGCTGAACCGGGCGTCAATCGGTTTCACCAAACAGGACCACACCACGGATGGCATGGAGGCGCTGAAGAAAATGTTCACGCCGGAATTCCGCAACCGGCTGGACGCCATCATCCAGTTCGGCCCGCTGGACCCGCAGACCATTCTCGGTGTGGTGGACAAGTTCCTCACCGAGCTGCAGGCGCAGCTGGACGACCGTGGCGTTACCATCCAGGTGGACGATGCTGCCCGTGCCTGGCTGGCCGAGCGGGGTTACGACCGCGACATGGGCGCCCGCCCGATGGCGCGGCTGATCCAGGACCAGCTGAAGAAACCGCTGGCCGAAAAGCTGCTGTTCGGCGAACTGGCCGAGCACGGTGGCCGGGTACTGGTGTCGGTCAGGGATGGCACCTTGTCTCTGACGGTCGAGGAGGCCGAGGCGGAAGCCGCGACCTGAGGTTGTGGCAGAGTACGAGCAGGGGGCCTTCGGGCTCCCTTTTTTGTGGTTCATTGATAAGGAAGGGTCGGACGTCGGACGTCTGACGTCGGACGCCAAAAGCGCTTGATTCTGAGGAGGGCAGCACTGCCCTGGCGCGCGATGTTTGCTTGATCCTGTTCCAGGCTGATTGCCCCCGAAGAGGGGGAATCGCTTTGGCTTTGGCTTTGGCTTTGGCTTTGGCGTCAGACGTCCGACGTCCGACGTCCGACGTCAGACCTACGCCCCTGACATCACTCCTTCCCCGCTAACCCGCGATACACCTTTCTTGTTCCGATGACGCAGACGCAGGCATACGCCAGCAAGGCCGGTGCCGGAACAAAGAGGGAGTCGGTAAGGCGGATACCACCCGGAGCACAAGGCATGCCCCGGGCAGGAAAGGATTATTTCATGCGGAAGGTAATGCGACCTTTGCTGAGGTCGTAAGGTGACATTTCCACCTTGACCCGGTCGCCGGTGAGGATGCGGATGTAATGCTTGCGCATCTTGCCCGATATGTGGGCGATAATCTCGTGACCATTATCCAGCTTCACGCGGAACATGGTATTGGGCAGGGTGTCGACCACCACGCCTTCGAGTTCAATCTGCTCTTCTTTCGCCATGCAATCAGTAGCCCAGGGGGTGCTCAGCTTCAAGGAAGGCGCAATTGTGCCGGAAACCGGCGGGGGCTGCAAAGCCTTTCCCCGCGGCAGGGCGAAGGGCAGGAAGTGTGCCGCGTCCGGTGCCGGGGAATCAATCCAGAGGGCAGTCCTGCCACTGCTCATCGAGCAGCAATTCCAGCGGCTGAAAGTCCTGCTTGTAGCGCATCTTCCGGCAGCGCCGGATCCAGTAACCCAGGTAGACGTAGGGCAGGCCACGCTCGCGGCAGAACTCGATCTGCCAGAGTACCGCCAGCGAGCCGGGGCTGAGATCGCTGCGGGCCGGGTCATAGAAGGTATAGACCGCCGACAGGCCATCGGAGAGCAGGTCGACCACCGCCACCGCCAGCAACTGGCCAAGCGGGTCGCGGAAACAGCAGAAGCGGGTGTCGCTCCAGCTGGACATCAGGAAGCTGGCAAACTGCTCCTGGGTTGGCGGGAACATGTCGCCATCACCATGCCGGCGCTCGATATAACGGCTGTACAACTGGTACAGCTCATTCGTGAACAGTGGCCGGATCATTTCCACACGCACGGCGGCATTGCGAGCCAGCACCCGGCGTTGATTGCGTCGCGGAGTGAAATCGGCCACGCGCACCCGGGCCGGGATGCAGGCAGTACAGGCATTGCAATGCGGACGGTAGAGATAGTCGCCGCTGCGGCGGAAGCCGATGCGGGTCAGGTCGCCGTACAGCTCCGGCGTAATGCGGGCTTTCGGGTCGACAAACAGCGTGGTCGCCTGATGTTCCTCCAGGTAGCTGCAGGCGTGGGCCGGCGTGCTGAAGAAGCGGAGTGTGGCGAGGTTGCTCATAGGTCCCGTGGCATTGCTGGCTCAGGAGAATCAGTTCGGACCGGCGTGCGCGGTGGGGTGCAGGACACGCTGGCCGGCCAACGTTGTTTCCAGTCTATAACGTCGCGCGTATTCCGCAAGAGCCGTCGGGGTGTGCGGCCAGGACCAGTCATTCTGTACGTCGACACGTTCACGCAGCGCCTGTTCGAACTGCGCGCGCGGGACGCTGTGGGCGCCCAGTGACATCAGGTGCGACGTTTCCATCTGGCAATCGACCAGATCAATGCCGTGTGCGGGTTGCAGCAGGCACAGCAGGGCCAGCGCCGCCTTGGAGGCATTCGCGGCGACGCTGAACATGGACTCGCCGAAGAACATGCGTCCAATGTGAATGCCGTACAGGCCGCCAACCAGTTCATCTGCCTGCCACACCTCGATGCTGTGGGCATGGCCCAGCCGGTGCAGTTGCGCGTAGGCGACCCGCATGTCGTCAGTAATCCAGGTGCCGGCCTGGCCATCGCGGGGCGCCAGGGCACAGGCCTGGACCACCCTGGTAAATGCCTGGTCGATGGAGAAGCGGAAGTGATCGCGGCGCAGTAACTTGCGCAGACTGGTGCTGTAGTGAAACTCGGCGGGCGCGAGGATCAGCCTGGGGCTGGGCGACCACCACAGGATCGGCTGGTCATCGCTGAACCAGGGAAAGATGCCGGCGCGGTAGGCTCTGAGCAATGTCGCGGGCCGCAAGTCGGAACCGATCGCGAGCAGGCCGTTCGGATCGTCCAGCGCGTGCCGGGTATCAGGAAAGGGCGCCCCCGGCGCAAGCCAGGGGAGCGCTCCGACATCGTTCTTCAAGTGGCCTCAGAGATCGTCGAGGTACTTTTCCGCATCCAGTGCGGCCATGCAGCCGGCACCAGCGGACGTGATTGCCTGCCGATAGACATGGTCTGCCACGTCACCGGCGGCGAAGACGCCTGGGACACTGGTGGCCGTGGCATTGCCTTCGCTGCCGCTCCTGATGCGGATATAGCCGTCGTGCATGTCGAGCTGGCCTTCGAAAATCTGCGTGTTCGGCTGGTGGCCGATGGCAATGAACACGCCCTGGACATCCAGGTCCTGGGTGGATTGGTCGTCGCCGGTGGCGCGCAGGCGGGCGCCGGTCACACCGGAGTCGTCGCCCAGCACTTCATCCAGCGTGTGGTGCCAGATCGGCGTGATGTTGTCCTTGGCCAGCAGTTTGTCCTGCAGGATCTTCTCGGCGCGCAGGGTGTCGCGACGGTGTACCAGGTACACATGGCTGGCGATGTTGGAAAGATACAGTGCCTCTTCCACGGCCGTGTTGCCGCCACCGATCACAGCCACTTTCTGGCCACGATAGAAAAAGCCGTCGCAGGTTGCGCAGGCGGACACGCCCTTGCCCTTGAAGGCTTCCTCCGAATCCAGGCCCAGATAGCGGGCCGAGGCACCGGTAGCGATGATCAGTGCATCGCAGGTGTAAGTGGCGTTGTCACCCTTGAGGGTGAACGGGCGCTGGCGCAGGTCCGCTTCGTTGATGTGGTCATAGATCATCTGCGTATTGAAGCGCTCGGCATGCTGCTGCATGCGCACCATCAGGTCCGGGCCCTGCAGTCCTTCGACGTCGCCGGGCCAGTTATCCACCTCGGTGGTGGTGGTGAGCTGCCCGCCGGGCTGGATGCCGGTGATCACGACCGGGGCCAGGTTGGCACGGGCGGCGTACACCGCAGCGGTGTAGCCCGCCGGGCCTGAGCCAAGGATGATCAGGCGGTGATGCTGGGCAGTGCTCATGAATTCCTCCACAACAACAAACGTAAAGTCAGCGCAAAAATGGGGTTGTGTACTGATACTTCAAGCAGCGAGGAAGCTACACTAATTCCCCGGTGCGTTGAAGCGCGACGGGCCGTTTGCCGGGGGCTTGCGGCCTGCCGCCGGGGCTGCGATGCAGGGTTTTCGGGCTGTCCGGCTGGCCAGTGCTTTTTCCGATCAATATCATAGGGGCTGTTCCGGGGCCGGTGTGCGCGTCACGCTGGGCCGCCGGAGAGTGGAGTCCCAGGCTCAATAAGCGTAACATCCCTGAAAATTCATTATGTTAGCGCCGGTTTTTTAAGTTGCTTCTTTGTTTGCCGGCAAGGACGTCACGCAACGGCAGGATGAGATACCCCACGTGAGCAATTCCAAGGTTCAGACAGAAACGCCCGGCTGGGCACGCCATCTGCGGCGCGGGCTGCTGGAAGGCATGATCATCAGCCTGCTGGCGCTGTCACTGTATCTGTTGCTGGCACTGGTGACCTACCACCCGGCTGATCCGGGCTGGTCCTATGTGTCTGATGTGCGCCAGGTCAGCAATGCCGGCGGCCGTTTCGGGGCCTTCGCCGCTGATCTGCTGTTTTTCCTGTTCGGCTATCTGGCGTTCCTGTTCCCGGTGCTGGTGGCCTTCTGGGGTATCCGCGTATTGCGTGAGCGCCACGCCGGACTGGCCGGGAACTGGCCGATGTTCAGCCTGAGGCTGGTGGGTTTTGTCCTGACCATGATGGCGGGCACCGGGCTGGCGTACATGCATTTCGCCGGCAATGGCAGCACGCTGCCGGAAGATGCCGGCGGCATTCTCGGCCAGGTCGTCGGCACCGGCTCGCTGCACGCGTTCAATTACACCGGCGGCAATCTGGTACTGATCACGCTGTTTCTGATCGGCATGACCATCTTCACCGACCTCTCCTGGATACGCCTGGCCGAGCGCCTCGGCGCCGGCGTGATGGCGCTGGCGCAGAAAATGCTGAAGTGGTTTGCCGCAGCGCGTGAGCGCCGTGAGGACCAGCGCCATGCGAAAGTGGTCGTGGCCCAGCGTCGCGAAGTGGTGGAAGTGGCGAAGCAGAAGGCGGCGACCCGTGTACCGCCCAAAATTGCAGCGCCGGTCAAGAAAGTCGAAACCAGCGCCCGTGCCGAGAAGGAAAAGCAGCAGCCGCTGTTTACCACCCAGGTAAGCGGCACGCTGCCAGCGATTGGCTTGCTGGATATGGTGGATGAAAACGGCCGTGGCGGTTTCTCCGACGAGGCGCTGGACGCCATGTCACGGCTGCTGGAAATCAAGCTGCGTGATTTCAATATCGAAGCGGAAGTGGTGGCGGTCCAGCCCGGACCGGTGATCACCCGCTTTGAAATCCAGCCGGCGGCGGGCATCAAGGTCAGCCGCATCACCAATCTGGCCAAGGACCTGGCCCGCTCGCTGGCGGTGATTTCCGTGCGCGTGGTGGAAGTGATTCCCGGCAAGACCACCGTGGGCATCGAGATCCCGAACGAAGAACGGGAAATGATCCGCTTCACCGAGGCGGTGGCCAGCAAGGCCTTTGATGATTCACCGTCGCCGCTGACACTGGCGCTGGGCAAGGACATCAGTGGCCGCCCGGTGGTGGCGGACCTGGCGCGCATGCCGCACCTGCTGGTGGCCGGCACCACCGGCTCCGGTAAATCCGTGGGCCTGAACGCCATGCTGCTGTCGATCCTGTTCAAATCAGCGCCGGATGATGTGCGGCTGATCATGATCGACCCGAAAATGCTGGAGCTGGCGGTGTACGACGGCATTCCGCATCTGCTGACGCCGGTGGTGACGGATATGAAAGAAGCCGCCAGCGCGTTGCGCTGGGGCGTGGCCGAAATGGAGCGCCGCTATCGCCTGATGGCGTCCCTGGGCGTGCGCAACCTGGCCGGTTTCAACCGCAAGGTGCTGGACGCCGAAAAGCAGGGCAAGCCATTAAAAGACCCGTTGTGGAAACCGAACGACCCGATGGATCTGACGGAAGAGGCGCCACTGCTGGAGAAGCTGCCTTATATCGTCATCGTGGTGGACGAATTTGCCGACATGATGATGATCGTCGGCAAGAAGGTGGAAGAACTGATTGCGCGTATCGCGCAGAAGGCGCGGGCCGCCGGGATTCACCTGATCCTGGCCACGCAGCGTCCGTCCGTGGATGTGATCACCGGCCTGATCAAGGCCAACGTGCCGTCGCGGATGGCATTCCAGGTGTCCTCGAAAATCGATTCCCGCACCGTGCTCGACCAGGGCGGCGCTGAACAGTTGCTGGGCCATGGCGACATGCTTTATTTGCCGGTGGGCGTGAGCGTGCCGGAACGTGTGCACGGCGCCTTTGTCTCAGATGAGGAAGTGCACCGTGTCTGCGACGACTGGCGCAAACGGGGCGAGCCAAACTACCTGCCGGAGATTCTCGAAGGCGGCGAGGGCGGCGGCGCCTTCGGCGGCATGGACGGCGGCGGTGACGACGACGCCGAACAGGACCCGCTCTACGACGAAGCAGTGGCCCATGTCATCGAAAGCCGCCGCGCCTCCATTTCTGCCGTGCAGCGCAAGCTGAAGATCGGCTACAACCGCGCCGCCCGCCTGGTGGAAGCGATGGAAATGGCGGGCGTGGTCAGTGCGGCAGGCCATAACGGCCAGCGTGAAGTGATTGTGCCCGGCGGGTCAGACTGAGCGCCGCCGGATTATGCAAGCAGGAGCTGCAATGAAGAAATGGTATCTGTTAGTGGTGCTGGCGTTGTCGCCGGCAGCCTGGGCCGGAGCGACGGAAGACCTGGTGTCACGGCTGGCCGGAGTGCGCTCCATGAGCTGCGATTTCGAGCAACTGGTGCTGGATCGCGGCGGCTCCCGGTTGCAGGAAGCGAAAGGGGAAATGCAGGTGTCCCGCCCGCGCCAGTTCCGCTGGCATGCGGATTCTCCCTATGAACAACTGGTGGTCTCCAACGGCGATGTGGTCTGGATTTACGATGTCGATCTGGATCAGGTCATCGAGCGGGCGCTGGGCGACCAGGTGGGCAATACGCCCGCGCTGCTGTTCAGCGGCAACCCGGAAGAAGTCGCGAATGAATTCACCATCGAGGAAGCCGATCGCCATCGTGGCAGGGTGACCTATCGCCTGCGTCCGAAAGGCGAGGAGCCGTTGTTCAGTCTGCTGGAAGTCACCTTCGAGGGTGACACTCCGCGCGGCATGCGGCTGGAGGATGCGCTGGGTCAGCAAACCACCATCGACTTCAGCAATGTGCGCCTGAACACTGCGCTGGACAGCAGCCTGTTCGAGTTCGAGCCGCCGGAAGGGGCCGACGTTGTCAGCGAACTATGAGTGACCTGTTCAGCGGTCCGGGGCAGGACAGCCGCCATCAGCCGCTGGCGGCCCGCCTGCGACCGGCCTCGCTGGAAGAGTATGTCGGCCAGCAACATCTGGTGGGCCCCGGCAAGCCGCTGCGCCGGGCCCTGGACCAGGGCCAGTTGCATTCGATGATCCTCTGGGGCCCGCCCGGTACCGGCAAGACGACCCTGGCGCTGATCCTGGCCCACCATGTCCAGGCCGCCTTCGTCACCATGTCCGCCGTGCTGGCCGGAGTGAAGGATATTCGTGCCGAAGTCGAGCGTGCGCGCGACCGGCTGGCGATGGGGCGCCGGACAGTCCTGTTCGTGGACGAAGTGCACCGCTTCAACAAGTCGCAACAGGACGCGTTCCTGCCACACGTGGAGGACGGCACCCTCATCTTCATCGGTGCCACCACCGAAAATCCCTCGTTTGAACTGAATAACGCGTTGCTGTCGCGGGCGCGGGTCTATCGGCTGCAATCGCTGCAGCGCGATGACCTGGCGCAACTGCTTGACCGGGCCCTGGCCACCGAGCCACTGGACGGGCTGCGAATGGGCGAGGGCGCCCGCACACTGTTGCTGGATCAGGTGGACGGTGATGCCCGCCGTTTGCTGAACCTGCTGGAAATTGCCGCTGACCTGGCCCGGGGGGAAGACGGCGAGATCACCGAGCCGCTGCTCAAGGAGCTGTTCCGCGACAGCCTGCGCCGCTTCGACAAGGGCGGCGATATCTTCTACGACCAGATCAGCGCGCTGCACAAATCCGTGCGCGGTTCCGACCCGGATGCCGCGCTGTACTGGTTTGCCCGCATGCTCGACGGCGGCGCCGACCCGCTGTATATCGCCCGCCGCGTGGTGCGCATGGCCAGCGAGGATATCGGCAACGCCGACCCGCGTGCGCTGCGGCTGGCGCTGGATGCCTGGGAGGTCCAGGAGCGGCTCGGTTCGCCGGAAGGCGAGCTGGCCATTGCCCAGGCGCTGGTCTATCTGGCCGTGGCCGCGAAAAGCAACGCGGTCTATAACGCCTACAACCAGGCACGCCGCTTCGTCGCCGAACACCCCACGGACGAAGTGCCGCTGCACCTGCGCAATGCCCCCACCAAGCTGATGAAAGCCGAGGGTTACGGCGACGACTATCGCTATGCCCACGATTTTCCCGACGCCTATGTACCGGGCGAAAGTTACTTTCCGACCTCCATCCCGCGCCCGGCGTTCTACCAGCCGGTACCCCGTGGTCTGGAAATCCGCATGGCCGAAAAACTGGCCAGCCTGCGCGAGAAGGACCGCCAGAGCGACTGGCAGCGCGAGGACTGACTGCTAGGGGACCTCTGAATAACTCCCCGGTGGTTCTGGCTTTCCGGGCGACGCCTGATCAAGGCGCGACTTCGAAGGCGTAGCGGGCTACGTCGAGAAGTCGCAACGCGGAGCAGGTGCCGCCCGGAAAGCCCCGAAGGGCGGGCGCTACAGCACGCATTAGCCGCGCCTGTGCCCCGAATGGGGTATTGCGTCGCTTGGCAAGGGCGATGCCATTGCCGGCGCGCCGCGCCTTGCTACTGCATGCTGTAGCGCCCGCAGAACCACCGGGGAGTTATTCAGAGGTCCCCTGGCACTCGCATCCCGGCGCCGACTTCCCGATAATGTCTGCCTTTCACTTATCACCGATCTGGATTCAGACACATGCTGGACATTCGCGAGCTGCGCAAAGCAGGGGAAGAGATCAGTGCCAGGCTGGCGCTGCGGGGATACACACTGGATCTGGCCGCCTTCGAGGCGCTGGATGCCGAGCGCAAGGACGCCGACATGCGTTCCCAGGCCCTGCAGGCGGACCGCAAGAAAGCCTCAAAGCAGGTGGGTGACCTGATCCAGTCCGGCATGTCGGTGGACGCTGCCAAGGCCCAGGTGGCCGAGACGCTGGCGCAGATCGATGCGGAAATGGACCGCGAAGTGCAACGCGCCCAGGCGATCCAGGAGCAACTGCGTGAATTCTTGATGGGCGTGCCCAATGTGCCGCACGAAGATGTACCGCCGGGCCGCAGCGAGGACGACAACGTCGAAGTGCGCCGCTGGGGCACGCCGCGCGAGTTTGATTTCACACCGCGCGATCACGTCGACCTCGGCGAAGCAATGAATGGCGGCATTGACTTCGAACGTGCCGCGAAACTGTCCGGCGCCCGCTTTGCCGTGATGAGCGGCAGCATCGCGCGCCTGCACCGTGCCCTGATCGATTTCATGCTTGACGTGCACACCAGCCAGCACGGCTACACCGAAACCTATGTGCCGTATCTGGTCGGCCCGGATGCCCTGCGTGGCACCGGCCAGTTGCCGAAATTCGCGGAAGACCTCTTCCGTGTTGAAGGCGAACGCGAGCTGTATCTGATTCCCACCGCCGAAGTGCCGGTCACCAACCTGTACGCGGACGAGATTCTGGACGCCGCCGAACTGCCGCAGAAGCGTGTGTGCCACACCCCCTGTTTCCGCAGCGAAGCGGGCAGCCATGGCCGTGATACCCGCGGCATGATTCGCCAGCACCAGTTCGAAAAAGTCGAGCTGGTGCAACTGGTGCGCCCGGAGGACTCCGATGCGGCACTGGAAGCACTGACCGGCCATGCCGAGGCGATTCTGCAGGCGCTGGAGCTGCCTTATCGTGTCGTCACCCTGTGTGGCGGTGATATCGGTTTCTCGGCCGCCAAGACCTACGACATTGAAGTCTGGCTGCCGACCCAGAATACCTATCGCGAGATTTCCTCCTGCTCGAATTTCCGCGATTACCAGGCCCGCCGCATGCAGGCGCGCTGGCGTAACCCGGACACCGGCAAGCCGGAACTGGTGCATACCCTGAACGGCTCCGGCCTGGCGGTGGGCCGGACTCTGGTGGCGCTGCTGGAAAACGGCCAGAACGCCGACGGCAGCATCACCGTGCCGGCCGCGTTGCGGCCTTATCTGCGCGGGGCGGAACGCCTCGGAGGCTGATATGCAGTATCTGCCGGTATCCTGGCGGGTCGATGGACAGTGGGTGCTGCTGGTGGGCGGGGGCGAGATCGCCCTGCGCAAGGCGCGCCTGCTGGCGCGCGCCGGTGCCCGCCTGCGGGTCGTGGCGCCGGAGATCGAGCCGGCACTGGCGGAACTGGTGGACCAGACCGGCGGTGAACGTCTGGCCTCGGTGTTCGAGGCCGCACAACTGGACGGCGTGCAACTGGCGCTTGCGGCCACCGACAGCGACAGCGTCAATCGCGCCGTGTCAGAGGCTGCACAGGCACGGGGCATACCGGTCAATGTGGTCGACAATCCGTCTCTGTGTACCTTTATTTTTCCCGCTATCGTCGACCGCGATCCGCTGCTGGTGAGCATCAGTTCCGGCGGCGCGTCGCCGGTGCTGGCGCGCTGGCTGCGCAGCCGCATTGAATCCTGGCTGCCGGCCCGCTGGGGGGAGCTGGCCAGCCTGATGGGCAGCCGCCGCAAGGCGCTGGCCGAGAAACTGCCGGCGGTGTCGGCGCGCCGGCTGTTCTGGGAAAATGTACTGGACGGCCCGGTGGTGGAACAGAGCCTTGCCGGGCGTTCGCAAGAGGCCGGGGCACTATTGGACAAGGCCATTGAACAGGCCGATGCCGCCACGCTGTCCGAAGGTGAGGTCTATCTGGTCGGCGCCGGCCCCGGCGACCCGGACCTGCTGACGTTCCGGGCGCTGCGCCTGTTGCAGAAAGCCGACGTGGTGCTCTACGACCGGCTGGTGTCACCGGGCGTGCTGGAACTGGCGCGCCGTGATGCAGAGCTGGTCTACGTGGGCAAAAAGCGTTCCGAACATGTGATTCCCCAGAACGAGATCAACGAACTGCTGGTGCAATACGCCCGGCAAGGCAAGAAAGTCTGCCGCCTGAAAGGCGGTGACCCGTTCATCTTCGGCCGGGGCGGTGAGGAAATCGAGCGGGTAGTGGCCGAAGGCATCCGCTTCCAGGTGGTGCCCGGCATCACTGCAGCCTCCGGCTGCGCCGCCTATGCCGGCATTCCACTGACCCATCGGGACCATGCCCAGTCAGTGCGCTTTGTCACCGGGCACCGCAAGGAAAACGGCGAGTTGAATCTGCCCTGGGCGGCGCTGACCACGCCAAACGAAACCCTGGTGTTCTACATGGGGCTGGTAAGCCTGCCGGATATCAGCCGTGGCCTGATTGCCGCCGGCAAGTCGCCGCAGACGCCGGCAGCGCTGGTGTCCCAAGGCACCACGGCGGATCAGCAGGTCGTGACCGGCACGCTGGAAAACCTGCCTGCCCTCGCGGCGCAGGCGCAACTGCCGGCGCCCACCTTGCTGATCATCGGTGATGTGGTAGCGCTGCACGCGCAACTGAACTGGTTCGGCTGACGCGGGTTACGGCCACCAGCTCAGGCAGCGTGGGTGGGATTCGGTGAGCGCGATCAGCGTGGCCCAGTCGATGGCCGCCATGCCATCCGCAGCCAGTACGGTCTCATCCTGCAGCACGTAGCACCGGGTGCCGGTGAACGTCGCACAGGCGGCGGCGTTACCTGCGATAAACACGCCAGCTTCGAGCAGTACCACCTCATCGTTCTCCCCCAGGCACGCGGCCACCTGCGCGAGCAAGTCGGTACGCGAGGGCGAAAAGGCCACCAGATGCAACGTGCTCATCTTCACCACCCCCAGGCGTGGCTGGCCTGTGCCAGCAGCGCGGGCAGGGCATCGTCGTTCACTGCAGTGACTGGCACGAACGGCGTCACCGTTTCCAGCGCACTGTGTGGCGCCGCGCAGGTGATGCCGTAATCGGATAACGCATTCAGCAACTCGGTGATATCGCGACGGCCGGTGGCCGGCCCGTGGCCGATCAGGTGCTGGATGGCCTCACCCAGAAACAGCAACGTCACGGATTGCCCGAAGGCGGCCAGCGTCAGCGCCATGTCCAACAGTTCGGCCAGGCTGTCGTCCTGATGGGGTGGTGTGCGGCAAATCAGCAGGGGAGACATGTCAGCGTCCGAAACTCATGACCCGGTCGCTCACGGCCACCGCCTCGGCCCACTGGCCCAGGCCGGAGAGAACGAATTCGGGGGCCAGGTTGTCACCCTCCAGTTCAAGCCGGGCGGCTTCGTCGGCATCAACGATACCGCGCCGCAGGGCGGCACCGATGCAGACCACGGCGTCGAGTTGATGATCACGAATGAAGGCACGCCACTGGGCACAGATATCCACTTCGCCCGCGCTCACGCTGGTGAGCCGGTTGGCGAGCAGTACGCCCTGGCGATAGAAGAAAATACGGAAGAGGGTGTGGCCCCGCGCCAGCACCGCCTCGGCGGCGCGCAGCGCGGTGGTGGCCGCCTGGCTGTCAGGCCCGGCGGTCACCAGCAGGCTGTACTGCATCAGTCATCGCCACCCAGGGCGGTAAGCAGGTGCAGCAGGCTGAGGAACAGGTTGTACAGGGAGATAAACAGCGTCACGGTGGCGCGGATGTAGTTGGTCTCACCGCCATGGATGATGGCGCTGGTCTGCCACAGGATCAGCAGCGACGACAGCAGGGCGAACATCCCGGATACGGCCAGCGACAGCATCGGCAGGTTAAAGAACAGGCCGACCAGCCCGCAGACGAAGGCCACGATCAGGCCCACCATCAGGAAGCTGCCCATGAAGGAGAAATCCTTCCGGGTCACCAGTGCGATGGCCGACATCACGATGAACACCGTCGCTGTCATGCCGAGCGCCAGCGTCACGGTTTCCATGCCACCGGGCACGCTGGCGTAGGCATTGATGATCGGGCCGGTGGTGAAACCCAGCCAGCCAGTAATGGCGAACACGGTGAGGATGCCCCAGCCGCTGTTCTGCAGCTTGGCGTTGGCGAACAGCAGTGCGAAGTACACGCCGATCACGATAAACGGGTTGATGAAACCGATATTGGACGCCATGGCGAACCAGGCTGCCGCGGCAGACACCGCCAGCGACATGGCCAACAGGCCGTAAGTGTTGCGCAGTACGCTGGCAGCCTGCTCGCCGCCGACAATCGGGCCGGCAGTAGCGGAGGTGGGCGCAGCGTAACGGTAATCCTTATCCATAGGTCGGGTTCCCCAAAATGCACATCAGTTCCCGGATAATAGAAGCGGGCGCCCTAAAATCCAAGGCATTCCGGCATCATAGTGTCAGTTTGTGACACTGGGTGACATGGGCGTCCATATCGGGCGCTGGCAGTGGCGAGGTTTTCCAGGCTGGGATAAAGCGATGACAGGCACAATGGAAGTGGCGGAGAGGGTGGGATTCGAACCCACGGAGGACGTTAATCCTCGACGGTTTTCAAGACCGTTGCATTCAACCGCTCTGCCACCTCTCCGGGAAGCTTCGCTGCGGCAAGCGAATGAGCAGGCATGATAAACAGGTGAGCAGGACAGTCAACCAGAAAAGGCGCCCGCGACGTTCGCGGAACACCAGAGGGGGGTTGTTGCGTTGCGGGCGTGCCGTGTAACCCTTGCATCGCCATGTGCTCTCTGGCCATATGCGGACAATCATCCACGTGAGGGAGCACCATGCATCCTGTCTCAGCTTTTGCCGCCATCAGCCTGCTTGCCCTGACGGCCTGTGCGCCGCCACAGGACAAGGCCGACGAACGCCGTCCCACCATCGAAGTGCTCGGCCGCGCCTTCGTGGAGCAGGCCCCCAACCGCGCCCGCTTCAATGTCGAGTTTGAGGAAAAGAACGAACACAGTGCAGCGGCATCCGCCGCCGTGGTGGAGCGCGCCAACCGCGCCGCCGAGGCGATCCGGCTGGCCAGCGATGGCGAGGTGCGCATTACCTCCAATCTGGATGTACGGCCTTATTACCGGCAGGTGACACGCCGCCTGAATGAGTTCAACGAGCAACTGGTGGAGAACGTGCATCCGGATGCGCTGCTGGGGTATGTGGCCCGTGTCAGTGTCAATGTGGAAGTGCTGGACCCGGAACAGGCCGCCGCTGCCCGCGGGGCGGCATTGGCGGCCGGGCCGGTACAGTCGTCGGCGCTGGGGTTTTATCTTGAACCGACCGCCGAAGGGCAGCGAGCGGCCTATGAAGCGGCGGTCGAGGACGCCCGGCAGCGTGCCGAACTGGCCGCGCAGGCGGGCGGCGCCACGCTCGGGGCGCTGCAGTGGTTGCAGGAAGGGCAGGGGCCGTGTCTTGGCACGCCGGCGGCCGAGACCGGTTATCGGGGTGGGGCGGTGGCGTTTTCCCGCGCGACGGCGGAAGTCGCCGCCGCACCGCTGCCGCCACGGGATGCGTCGCCACAGCAACTGGCGGCCGCCGCCGAGCAGTTCGCCCTGGCGGCGGATTTGCAGCCGCAGCGGATCGAAGGCCGTGTCTGTGCGCTCTACACCCTGAAAGCGGACTAACCGGAAAGCGGCTAACATTCCGGCCGATGTGGACCCGATGGACGCGCTGATGACCGCTACGCAGTTCCCCGCCATATTGCCGAGCCTGACCGGGCTCGGCCTGGTGGCCCTCGGCGGTGCCGCCGGTGCCGTGGCCCGTTATCACATGGCAGCAGCCATCGAGCGCCGCCTGGGCACGGCGATGCCGTGGGGCACGCTCGTCGTGAACCTCAGTGCGGCGCTGCTCGCAGGCGGGCTGCTGGCGTTGTTCAACCTTGGCCGCCTGCCGGTACCCGCTGGCTGGTTGTTGCTGATTGCCGGGTTGCTGGGCAGCTATTCGACGGTGTCGTCATTCAGTATCCAGACGCTGGTGCTGGCCCGGCAGCACGGCTACCCGCTGCGGGCGTTGCTGTATGTACTGCTGTCGGTGACGGGGTGCCTGGTGCTGGTGACGGGTGGGTACCTGTTGGGAGTCTGGTGCTGTGGCTGAGATACCGCGCCCGCCGGTACCCGGTATCGCCCTGACGCTGATGGTGGCACTCGGTGGCATGCTGGGCGCCAGTGCCCGCTGGGGGCTGGGTGTGTGGCTGCACGGCGGCGGCTGGCCCTGGGGGACGCTGACCGCCAATGTGCTGGGGTCGTTCCTGATCGGCCTGGTGGCGGCGCTGACCCTGCCGGGCGGCCGTTGGCGACTGCCACCGGCCTGGCAGCAGTTCTGGGTCACCGGGGTTTTCGGTGGCTTTACCACCTTCTCGTTTTTCAGCCTGGAAGTGCTGGCCATGTTCCAGGCGCAGGCCTGGGGGCTGGCCGGCGGCTATGTGCTGGCGTCGGTATTGGCGTGGCTGCTTGCTGTGGCCACCGGCTATACCGTCGGCCAGCGCTTCAATCCCCGTGATGGCACGCTGTGACCCCGCTTCTAATCCCCTTCGGGCGGCTGTAATCTGTAGCCAGCCGCCGCGTGGTGCGTTGTCCGGTATGGCTTACCAGGCACCCGCAAGCGTGAATCACGTCAGGGATGACAATAAACGGAGACAACAATGATCAAGGTTATGGTGGTCGATGATCATGACCTCGTGCGCACCGGTATTGCGCGCATGCTGGGGGATGTCGAGGGTATCCGCGTGCTGGCGCAGGCGGACAGTGGTGAAGAAGCCGTGCGTCTGGCCCGCGACCTGGAGCCGGATGTGGTGCTGATGGACGTCAAGATGCCTGGCATGGGAGGCCTGGAAGCGACCCGCAAGATGGTGCGCGCCAATGACGGCATTCGTGTGATTGCCGTGACCGTGTGCGAGGAAGAGCCGTTCCCGTCCCGGTTGCTCAAGGCCGGTGCGGTGGGCTACATCACCAAGGGCGCCGACATCGAGGAAATGGTCCGTGCCATTCGGGTAGTGAATGCCGGGCAGCGTTATATCAGCCCGCACATAGCCCAGGCCATGGCCCTGAAACCCTACACGCCGGAGGCGACCCCGTTCGAGCTGCTGTCCGAGCGTGAGCTGCAGATCATGATGATGATCGTCAACTGCCACAAGGTGCAGGACATTTCCGACAAGCTTTGCCTGTCACCGAAAACCGTCAACACCTATCGCTATCGCATCTTCGACAAATTGAGCATCACCAGTGACGTGGAGATGACCTTGCTCGCTGTGCGGCATGGTATGCTCGACACCGAACTGGCGGTCTGACAGCGCTGCTGGCCGGTCGCCGGCGTCCGTTCCGTTTTCATGACACAGTCTGGCTGAAAGACCTTGGCGACCGAGTTCGATTCCGCGACATTCCTCCGACATTGCAGCCGCAAGCCAGGCGTGTACCGCATGCTGGATGCGGACGGCAAGGTGCTGTACGTGGGCAAGGCCCGCGACCTGAAAGCGCGCCTGAACAGTTACTTCCAGAAACGCGTTGATGCGGTAAAAACCCGCGCCCTGGTGGCGCGGGTGGCCGGCGTCCAGACCACCGTCACCAGCGATGAAACCGAAGCGTTGCTGCTGGAACAGGCGCTGATCAAGGAATTGCGGCCGCCGTATAACGTGTTGCTGCGCGATGACAAATCCTATCCCTACATTCGCATCAGCGTGGAGCAGACGTTTCCGCGCGTGGGGTTCCATCGCGGCAAGCGCAAGGAGGGCACACGCTATTTTGGTCCGTACCCGAGCGCCGGCAGCGTCCGCGAAGCCCTGAATGTCGTGGAGAAGGTATTCCGCCTGCGCAATTGCCGTGACAGTTTTTTCCGCAACCGCACGCGCCCCTGCCTGCAATACCAGATCAAGCGCTGCACTGCGCCCTGTGTCGGGCTGGTCAGCGAGGAGGATTATCGTCGCCAGGTAGCGCTGGCCATTGATTTCCTCGACGGCCGCGATGCCCAGGTCACCAGCGGGCTGGAGCAGCGCATGGCCGCTGCGGCCGAGGCGCTGGATTTTGAGCGGGCGGCGGAATTGCGTGATCAGATCGCGGCCATCCGGCTGGTGCAGCAGAAGCAGTATGTGGATACCGACCGGGGCGACGTGGACGTGATCGCCGTGCTGGCCCGCCATGGCCTGGCGGTGGTGGAAATCCTGGTAGTGCGCCAGGGCAGGGTGCTGGGTCATCACAGTCACTTTCCACGCGTGCGCGCGGACGATGATGAAGAGGAAATCCTCGAGGCATTCCTGTCGCAATATTACCTGGGTGACAGCGGCGATCTGGCGCTGCCCGCCGAGGTGATTGTCGACCGCCCGGTGGAGAGCCTGGGCGCGCTGGCCGACGCGCTACGCGCTGCGAAAGGGCGCAAGGTCCGTTTTGCGAGTGCGGTGCGTGGCGAACGCCTGGCGTGGCTGCGCATGGCGCGGGAAAACGCCGAGCAGACCATCATCACCCAGCTCACCAGCCGCGATAACATGGCCCAGCGCTACGCGGCGCTGGCCGAATTACTGGCCATGCCCGCGCCCCCGGCGCGCATTGAGTGCTTCGACATCAGCCACACGGGGGGCGAGCAGGCAGTGGCGTCCTGTGTCGTGTTCGGGGCGGAAGGGGCGATCAAGGGCGATTATCGCCGCTTCAATGTGGCGCCGGCGCAGGGCGGTGATGATTACGCCGCGCTGGCCGAGGCGGTGACGCGCCGCTATCAGCGCGTGACGCGTGAAGGCAAGGCGTTGCCGGAGCTGCTGCTGATTGATGGCGGCAAGGGACAGGTGAAAAGCGTGATGACCGCCCTGGAAAGCATCGGCCTGGGTCATATGTACGTGCTCGGTATCAGCAAGGGGCCGTCACGCAAGGCCGGGCTGGAAGTGCTGCATCGCAGCGACGGGCGTGAACTGACACCGCCGGCGGACAGCCCGGCCTTGCATCTGTTGCAGCAAGTGCGGGATGAGGCGCACCGCTTTGCGATCACCGGCCACCGGGCCCGGCGCGGCAAGGCACGCAACGCCTCCGTGCTGGAGGAAATACCCGGTATCGGCCCGCGCCGCCGGCAGCAATTGCTGCATCATTTCGGCGGCCTGCAGCAGCTGCGCAATGCATCGGTCGAGTCCCTGGCGGGGGCGCCGGGCATCAGCCGCAGCATGGCCGAATCCATCTACGCCTGGCTGCACGAATGACGCTCCGGATGGCCAGCCGTGATTGCCCGGGCATATTGCTGCATAATGGCGCGCTGCCCACAGGGGCATTCCTGGCCTGCCAGCCGGCACGCGGGAAGTACGCCCAATTCTGATCAGAGATGAGCCCGTAATGCATGCCGGATAAACACAACGTGCCACCAAGCCTGAATCTGCCGAATCTGATGACCCTGGCGCGGCTGCTGTCGATTCCGGTGTTCGTCGGTGCCTTCTACCTGCCGCTGAGCTGGAGCGGCTGGCTGGCGGCAGGCATTTTCCTGGTGGCGGGCATCACCGACTGGCTGGATGGCTATCTGGCCCGCCGCATGCAGCTCACCAGCCGCTTCGGGGCCTTTCTGGACCCGGTGGCGGACAAGCTCATGGTGGCTGCCGCGCTGGTGCTGCTGGTGCAGAACCACGGCACTGCCTGGATGGCGATCCCCGCACTGGTGATCATTTCCCGTGAAATCGCAGTCTCGGCGTTGCGGGAGTGGATGGCGGAAATCGGCCAGCGGGCGAGGGTGGCCGTGAGCTGGGTCGGCAAGGTGAAAACCGTGGTGCAGATCATTGCCATCACCGCGCTGCTGGTGCAGACGCCCGGCAAGACCAAGGCGGGCGATCTGCTGATGACCTGGGACCTGTGGGTGTCCTACACGCTGCTGTATGTGGCGACGGTGCTGACGCTGATGTCGATGATGAGTTACCTGCGCGCGGCCTGGCCGGAGTTGTGGCCGCGCCGAAAAGGCTAAAAAGACGCCAGTTTTCAGCGTTGGCGCTCAAAGATTCGGCACTTGAACGGCGAAACGGAATGTTGGCTTGACAGGGTGACGACCTGCGGTAGAATCCTCGCCGCTGTCAGGGCATTGCCATACAGGCGATTTCCGGGCGATGATGGACCTCCGTTATCGGCAGCAAACACAATATGCGGGAATAGCTCAGTTGGTAGAGCGCAACCTTGCCAAGGTTGAGGTCGCGAGTTCGAACCTCGTTTCCCGCTCCAGATTCAGACCAGGCCCGTTCCAGGCGGGACGGGCCGGTCAGAAACCTCGGCCCAACCGGGGTTTTTGTTTTCCGGGGCAGTGCTTTTTCGGCACCGATTTTCCGGTAATCCAGTTTCACGGCGCGGTGGCAGAGTGGTTATGCAGCGGACTGCAACTCCGTATACGCCGGTTCGATTCCGACCCGCGCCTCCATATCTTTAAAGCAGTCCTCAAGCAGTTTCCGGACCGGCCATCCGGACCGGTCTCACCCTGCCCGGGTGGCGAAATTGGTAGACGCATGGGACTTAAAATCCCTTGTCCTTCGGGGCGTGCGGGTTCGAGTCCCGCCCCGGGCACCAGATTCCTGATCTGCCCGCGAAATGCCAACTCCGTCACAATCCCCATGATGCCATCATAATGGCATCACAAAATCCTTATAAATCAGCAGCCTGAAAGCGATTTTTCAAGCATCTTCTTTATTGTCTCGCCTTGATTGTATCTGCTAGCCTACGACATTCGGCTGACCATGATGTCATCCGCCAGAACAACTATTTCAACCGCCCCCAAGGCGGTGACTACGGGAACGGCCTGCCGCACGGCACGTTGTTGAGGGGACCCTGATGAACTGGTTTACCAATCTGTCCATCCGACTGAAGATCCTGTCGGTGGCCGCGATGGGCATTCTGGCGTTTCTGGCCTATTTCGTTTACGGCTTTTATAACAACGAAGCCAACATTCGCCAGATCTCCACCATCGAGCAAACGGACGTTCCGGTGCTCGAGAATATCAACGAAAGCAATCTCGCCTACGCGGCCGTGCGCGAAGCCTTTATCCAGGCCCTGAATCAGGAAAATGATGAACTGTTCGTCGAGGCCCACAGCCTGGCCTGGCGCTACAAAGAAGCACTCAGCCGCATCGCGGATATCAACCCCACCGTCCATGACGATGTCGAGGCATTGATCGAGCTGGTCGACAGCTATCTGGCCGAAGCCGACGCCCTGGCACAACTGACCATGAGCCACACGGCGTCGCCGCAGGCCATCGAAAGCCAGCGCCAGCGTGTACTGACATTGCAGTCGCAGTATGAAGCCCGGCAGCGCGCTTTTGAGCAGGGACGCTACGAGGCATTCCGCAACAAGCTCAGTGTGTCGCGCGAAGACAGCCGCAATATGCAGTATGTCGGGCTGGGCATCAGCATCCTGACGTTTGTGCTGCTGAGCCTGATTGCCTGGCGCGTGACCCGCAGTATTACCAAGGGGCTGCGTTACGCCGTGGTGGCCGCCGACGATATCGCCCAGGGCAACTGGGATGCAGATATCCAGGTGCGCAGCCGCGATGAAACCGGGCGGCTGCTGTATGCCATCCGGCGCATGCGTGACGCGCTGAAGACAGCGCGCGATGAAGACCGGCGCAGTGAGCGCCTGAAAAGCCAGTTGGCTGAATTCAACGACACCATGCGCGGCGACATGACGCTGCAGCAATTGGGCAACAACGTGCTCAATTATATGGTGCCGGCCATGCACGCCCAGGTCGGTGCCTTTTATATGTTTGATGACCAGAGTGGCACGCTGCGTCTGAACAGTTCTCACGCCATGGAGCGTCGCAAGCACCTGGCAGGTGATTTCAGTCTGGGTGAGGGGCTGGTGGGTCAGTGCGCGCTGGAGCAGAAACAGATTCTGCTCAGCCGTGTGCCGGAGGATTATCTCAGCGTGACGTCGGCGACGGGGTCGGCTACACCACGCAATGTGATCGTGACGCCGATCGTGCATGAGGATGAGCTCAAGGGCGTGATCGAAGTGGCCGCCTTCCGCGAGTTCGATGAGGACGATCTCAACTTCCTGCAACAGGCAGTGCGTGCGCTGGCGATTTCTGTGCACACCGCGCAAAGCCGCGTGCGGCTGGCACAGATGCTGGAACAGACCCGGCTGCAGGCGCAGGAGCTGGAGCAGCAGAAACGTGAGCTGGGACAGGTCAATGCAGATCTGGAGCAGCAGGCGATGGATCTCTCTGCCTCCGAGTCGCGCCTGCAACAGCAGCAGGAAGAGCTGAAAGCCATCAACGAGGAACTGGAAGCCCAGACCCAGGCGCTGCGCGCCTCGGAAGAAAGCCTCCAGGCCCAGCAGGAAGAATTGCGTGTCACCAACGAGGAGCTGGAAGCCCAGGCGCGGCTGATGTCCGAGCAGAAGGCCGAGGTGACGAAGAAGAACCGCGAGCTGGAGCTGCTGCGGCAGGAGCTGGAAGAAAAAGTACGCGAACTGGAAATGTCCTCGCGCTACAAGTCCGAGTTCCTGTCCACCATGTCGCACGAGTTGCGCACGCCGCTGAACAGCATCCTGATCCTGTCCAATGCGCTGAGCGAGAACAAGCGCGGCAACCTGGATGAAAAACAGGTGGAGCATGCCTCGGTGATCTACTCGGCGGGCACAGACCTGCTGTCACTGATCAACGACATCCTCGATATTTCCAAGATCGAGGAAGGCAAGATGGAGCTGGTCATCGACGATATCAGCCCGCAGGAATTGTCCGAGCATTTCCGCCGCAACTTCTCCCACGTGGCCGAGAACCGCGGGCTGTCGTTCCATGTCCAGGTCGAGGACAACATGCCGGCGCATTTCTTCACCGACCGTCAGCGGCTGGAGCAGGTGCTCAAGAACATGCTGTCCAATGCGCTCAAGTTCACCGAGCAGGGCAGCGTGACGCTGAAACTGGACGTGCCGGCCGAGGACGAGCGGCTGCCGTCGCGGCATCTGGTGAAAGGCGAGACGATGCGTTTCTCGGTGATCGACACCGGCATCGGTATCGCGCCGGACAAGCAGCAGCTGATCTTCGAGGCGTTCCAGCAGGCCGATGGCACCACCAGCCGCAAATACGGCGGCACTGGCCTGGGGCTGACCATTTCGCGTGAGCTGGCACGGCTGCTCGGCGGTGAAATTGCCATTCACAGCGATGGCGAAGGGCAGGGCTCCACCTTCATGCTGTACCTGCCCATCGGCAGTGAAGATACCGTCGAGGTTGAAGCAGAACCCGAGCAGGCGCCGTCACCGCTGGGGGCGATGCTGGCCGAGATCGTGCAGCCGCTGCCGGAAGATGGTTTCCTGGTGCGTGAAAAGAGCGTACTGATCATCGAGGATGATACCGACTTCGCCAACGTGCTGGTCGACCTGGCGGCAGACTATGGCCTGGAAGGGCACGTGTGTGCCGACGGGGAAAGCGGGCTGGAATACGCCCGCCACTACCGCCCCAGCGCCATCATCCTCGATATCGGCCTGCCGGGCATGGATGGCTGGGAAGTGATGGAGCGGCTCAAGGCCGATCCACGCAGCAAGGATATTCCGGTGCATTTCCTGTCCGGCAAGGACGAACGGAAAAAGGCGCTGGACCTGGGTGCCATTGATTTCCTGACCAAGCCGGTCAACAAGGACCAGATACTGGGTGCATTCGCCAAGATCGAGACGGCCATTTCCAAGAATGTGCGCCGGCTGCTGGTGGTTGAGGACAGTGAAATCCAGCACGAGGGCATCCGCGAGCTGTTTGACCAGAAAGGTGTGGAAATCACCGCGGCTACCAACGGCACCGATGCGCTGCAAGCGCTGCGCAATCAGGTGTTCGACTGCATGATCCTTGACCTGACATTGCCGGACATGAGCGGTTTCGAGTTGCTGGAAACGATCCACAACAGCGCTGATTACGACAGCGTCCCGGTGATCATCTATACCGGCAAGGACCTGACCCGCGAGGAAGAGGCGCAACTGCGCAAGTATGCCGACCGCATCATCCTCAAGACCGAGCGTTCCTCCGAACGGCTGCTCAATGAAGCCTCGCTGTTCCTGCACTGGCTGGAATCCACATTGCCCGGGCATTCGCGCAATGCCGCGCAGGCAGTCGAGCATCGCGATGACGTGTTCGAGGACAAGCGCCTGCTGCTGGTGGATGATGACATGCGCAATATCTATGCACTGTCCGCGCAACTGGAAGAACTGGGCTTTGACATCACCATCGCCAATAACGGCCGGGAGGCGTTGGAAGCCCTGGATGAGGCACCGGACATGGACATCGTGCTGATGGACATCATGATGCCGGAAATGGACGGCTATCAGGCGATGGGCGAGATCCGCAAGCAGGATCGCTTCGGCCGGCTGCCGATCCTGGCGCTCACCGCCAAGGCCATGAAGGACGACCGCGCCAAGTGCATTGACGCGGGCGCGAACGACTACTGCTCGAAACCGATCGACATGGCCAAGCTGACGTCCCTGATGCGGGTGTGGTTGCACAAATGAGCGAAGAACCGGTAGCGCCTTACCAGGCCCGGCCCACCGAACCACCGGTGCAGGTGACCGATGAGCAGGTGAACATCGAGGATATCGAGATACGGTTGCTGCTGGAGGCGATCTACCAGCTTTACGGGTACGACTTCCGCAGCTACAGCAAGGCGTCATTGCGGCGCCGCGTCATGCACAGGCTGGGCATGTCCGGGCTACCCTCGATCATGGCGATGACCGACCGGGTGCTGCGCGACCAGGCGTTTTTCGTCACGTTGCTGAATGACCTGACGGTGAACGTCACCGAGATGTTCCGTGACCCGGAATTCTATCGCGCCTTCCGCGAGGAGGTGGTGCCGGTACTGAAGACGTTTCCGTTCATCAAGATCTGGCATGCCGGGTGTGCTACCGGCGAAGAAATCTACAGCATGGCGATCCTGCTCGAGGAAGAGGGGCTGTTCGACCGCGCCATGCTGTATGCCACGGACATCGACAAGAATGTCCTGGCGGCGGCGAAGAAGGGCATCTATTCCTACGCTGCCATCAAGGTTTACAGCGACAACTATCGTCGCGCGGGGGGCAAGGCATCCCTGGCGGATTACTACACCGCCAAGTACGACGGCGTGATCATGGATCAGCGCCTGAAACGCAATATCGTCTTCGCCGACCACGACCTGGCCACTGACCAGGTGTTTGGTGAAATGAACGTGATTGTCTGCCGCAATGTCCTGATCTACTTTGACCGGGACCTGCAGCAGCGCGTTTTCAGGCTGTTCCGCGATAGCCTGGATATGGGCGGTTATCTGTGCCTGGGCACCAAGGAAAGCCTGCGGTTTTCCGGGTGTGAAGAGCATTTTGAGCCGGTGGTGGGGGATCTGCGCATCTTCCGCAAGCGGCAGTTGATGAAAAGAGATACGCGATGATTGAGCAAAGCATACTGATGGTGGACGACCAGCCCGCGAACCTGGTCTCCCTGGACGCCATCCTGGAAGCGCCCGAGCGTCGTCTGCTCAAGGCGCACTCAGGCCCCGAGGCGCTGAAAATTCTGCTCAAGGAAGATATCTCGCTGGTACTGCTGGACGTGCAGATGCCGGGCATGGACGGTTTCGAGGTGGCCGAGCTGATGCGGCAGCGGAAGGACACGCAGACCATCCCGATCATCTTTGTCACTGCCATCAGCAAAGAGCAGAAGTACGTATTCCAGGGTTACCAGGCCGGTGCGGTCGACTACCTGTTCAAACCGCTCGACCCGCTGATCCTGCAGAGCAAGGTCAATTTTTTCCTGCAGCTGGACCGGCAACGGCGTGAGTTGCAGGCAAAGCTCAAGGAGGCGCAGGCCTATCGGGCTGCGTACGAGGCAGAAAAACAACGCGGCCAGAAAAACTGACAGCATCGATGGCCGCACGGATGCAACACGGCATGGAGCAGCTCAGGCGTCGCGTTGGGAGGCACACCCGGCGGGGGCAGCGGCGCACTGAATAGAGAAGGTTTATGTCCCGACAACGCATCAAGGCAGTGGTAATGGGCGCGTCCTGGGGCGGGCTTGAGGCTTATACAGCCGTGCTGGGACGGCTGCCGGCAACGCTGCCGGTGCCGGTACTGCTGGTACAGCATCAGCATCCGACGGCCGGTGACAAACTGCCCTGGTTGCTGGACACCCGTACCGCCATGCGGGTGATGTCGGCACAGGACAAGACCATACTGGAGCCAGGCTGTGTCTATGTCGCACCGCCCGGTTATCACATGCTGGTGGATAGTGATCACACGGTATGTTATTCACTGGCAGCGCCGGTGAATTATTCACGGCCATCGATCGACGAGCTTTTTTATTCCGCCGGCCATGTCTACGGCAACGGCTTGCTCGCGGTTATCCTGACCGGCGCCAATGAAGACGGTGCGGCAGGCATAAAATACATAAAACAACGCGGGGGAATCACCGTGGCGCAGTCGCCACTGACGGCAGAAGCCCAGGTCATGCCCCAGTCGGCAATTGATACGGGCTGTGTCGACTGGGTGCGTGACCTGCCCGACATCGGTGATTTCGTGGTGGAACAGGTTTTCGGGTTGCAGGAATGATCAGGCAGAACATTCTGGTAGTAGACGATCACAAGGAAAACCTTATTGCCATCGAGGCGATTCTCGAAGCCCCGAGCCGGCAACTGGTCATGGCGTCCAGTGGCAACGAGGCGTTGCAGCTGGCACTCAAGCACGATTTTTCGCTGGTGCTGCTGGACGTGCAGATGCCCGACATGGACGGCTTCGAAGTGGCCGAGCTGATGCGGCAGAATCGCCGCACGCGCACGTTGCCGATCATCTTTGTCACCGCCATCAGCAAGGAACAGAAATACGTCTTCAAGGGCTACGAATGTGGCGCCGTGGACTATCTGTTCAAGCCGCTGGACAAGCAGGTGCTGGAAGCCAAAGTCAACGTGTTTCTTGACCTGGACCTGCAGAAACGCAAACTGCAGCAGGCCGTGGTCCAGATGAAGCGGCTCAAGGACGAGAACGAGCGGCTGTTGCAGGCCCTCGGCGAAGGCATCCTCGGGACCGACGCTGATGGGCTTATATCATTCTGCAATGATGCCGCGGCTACACTGCTCGCCTGTGACCGCGATGCCCTGATCGGCCAGCCGATACAGGCGCTGCTGTGCCAGGATATGCAGGCCACGCCGTTCGACTGGTCGTCGTCGGCGTTGCTGGCCGGTTGCCGGGCGGGGCGCTGCTGGCGCAATGAGGCCAGCCTGTACGCCCGGCGTGATGGCGATCTGGTGGCGCTGGAGATGACCGCCACACCGATCAATCCGCCCGATGAGGCATTCAGTGGTTGCGTCATCCTGTTCCGCGAGCAGACCGGCTTTGACCTTTCCGTGCAGGAACGCCAGGCGCGGGAAGCACGCCGTTATCCGCGCAAGAAAGTGTTTCGCGAGATGGTGTTGTTCGATCGTACGACTGGTGGCAATGTAGGGCGCCTGTTGAACATCAGCGTTGACGGATTCAAGCTGAGCAGCCGCAAGGCGATCAAGGAAGGGCAGCGCCTGGCCCTGAGCATGGTCCTGCCGGAACAGATCAACGGATTGAACACTCTGAGCTTTGACGCCAGGGCGATCTGGTGCCAGCCCGCCGGTACGGGTGAGGATTACCAGACCGGATTCCAGTTTCTGGATATGCACGACGCCGGACGCGGTATCATCGAGGCCCTGAT
This sequence comes from Isoalcanivorax pacificus W11-5, assembly GCF_000299335.2. Classification (NCBI taxonomy): domain Bacteria; kingdom Pseudomonadati; phylum Pseudomonadota; class Gammaproteobacteria; order Oceanospirillales; family Alcanivoracaceae; genus Isoalcanivorax; species Isoalcanivorax pacificus. The sequence goes on from NZ_CP004387.1 coordinate 2,020,629, forward strand.
GGAAAAGATATGATGACTCGGTGCCATCCTGGCTCAGGTGGCATCGTCCGGGTATTGTTGCAGCCCCAGGGCAAGGCAGTAGCCGAATAAGAACGAGCCCGAAGCCTGAAATGGAGAATGCTGGTCGCCATGTCTGAGGTCGATATCCAGGAAGAAGAGGTTGCGGAAGACATTCTGCCCGCTGTCGCTTCCCGCGAGGTGCTGCCCTACAGTTTTGCCCGCCGTCACCGCATCCTGTTGCGGGGCCAGAATGGCGAGCGTGAGCTGTGTTGCGTCCCGCCGGTGGACATCCACGTGCTGGCCGAAGTGCGCCGCTGGCTCGGTGATCTGCCGAAACTTACCACCCTGGACGAGGGTGGCCTGGCCAGTGCCATGGCCATTACCTATGAACAGCAGCGCGGCGCCGCCGCCGAAGCGGCTGACAGCCTGGAGGGCATGGACCTGGCCAGCCTGGCCGATGCCCTGCCGGAAACCTCCGATCTGCTGGAGCAGGAAGATGACGCGCCGATCATCCGGCTGATCAACGCGCTGCTGCAGGAAGCGATTCGCGAAAACGCCTCCGATATCCATATCGAGACCTTTGAACGCCGCCTGCTGGTGCGTATGCGCGTGGATGGCGTGCTGCGCGAAGTGCTGGCACCACGGCGCGAGCTGGCGCCGCTGCTGGTGTCCCGGATCAAGGTAATGGCGCGGCTGGACATCGCCGAAAAACGGATTCCCCAGGACGGCCGTATCTCGCTGCGCGTGGGCGGCCGGGACGTGGACGTGCGGGTGTCCACCATGCCGTCCAGCAATGGTGAGCGGGTGGTAATGCGTCTGCTCGACAAGCAGGCAGGGCGCCTGCAACTGGGCCACCTGGGCATGGGCGACGTGTGCTACCAGGAGATGATGGCGCAGATCCACAAGCCGCACGGCATCATCCTGGTGACCGGGCCGACCGGCTCCGGTAAAACCACCACCCTGTACGCCAGCCTGACCGAACTGAACGATTCCTCGCGCAATATCCTCACTGTGGAAGACCCGGTCGAATACCAGCTCGAAGGTATTGGCCAGACCCAGGTGAACAACAAGGTCGACATGACCTTCGCCCGTGGCCTGCGCGCCATCCTGCGTCAGGATCCGGACGTGGTGATGATCGGCGAGATCCGTGACCTGGAGACCGCCGAGATCGCGGTCCAGGCCTCGCTCACCGGCCACCTGGTGCTCTCGACCCTGCACACCAACACCGCCGTGGGCGCCGTGACCCGTCTGCAGGACATGGGCATCGAGCCGTTCCTGTTGTCATCGAGCCTGCTTGGCGTAATGGCCCAGCGTCTGGTGCGCGTGCTGTGCCCCGAGTGCCGTGAAGCCTACCAGGCCACGCCGAGCGAACTGGCGCTGATGGGGCGCCCGGAAGGCGAAGCCCTGACACTGTACCGGCCAAAGGGTTGCGAACACTGCAACCAGTCCGGTTATCGCGGCCGGACCGGTATCTATGAACTGGTGGTGGTGGATGACGACATGCGCGAGATGATCCACGAGCGCGCCAGCGAACAGGCGCTGGAGCGCCACGCGCGCAAGCGCACGCCGGGCATTCGCGATGATGGCTGGCGCAAGGTGATGGCGGGTGAATCCACCATCGAAGAAGTACTGCGTGTCACCAGGGAAAGCTGATGCCGGCGTTTGAATACCGCTCGCTGGATGCCGGCGGCAAGATCAAGAAAGGGATGGTGGAGGCCGACAGCGCCCGCCAGGTGCGCCAGCAGCTGCGCAACAAGGGCTGGGTACCCATCGAAGTCCGTGAAACCAGGGACCAGAAGGGGAAGGGGACGCTGTTCTCCGGCCTGTCCCGCTCCGGCAAGCTGAATACCGCCGAGCAGGCACTGATTACCCGGCAACTGGCCACCCTGATCCGTTCCGGACTGCCCATTGAGCAGGCATTGTCCGCCGTGGCCCGCCAGGCCGGCCGCCCTCATGTGGAGCGCATCGTGCTGGCCGTGCGGGCCAAGGTGACCGAGGGCTACAGCCTGGCCCGGTCAATGGGCGAATTTCCGCGTGCCTTCCCGGAAATGTACCGGGCCACCGTGGCGGCGGGGGAATCCTCCGGGCATCTGGAACAGGTGCTGGAACAGCTCTCTGAATATCTCGAAAACCGGCACGACACCGGCCGCTCGGTGATGCAGTCGCTGATCTATCCGATTTTCATCATGATCTTCTCGATCCTCATCATCGTCATGATGATGACCTTCGTGGTGCCGCGCATGGTGGAGGTGTTCGCCCGCAACGAGCAGACCCTGCCGATGCTGACGCGGGTCATGATCACGGTCAGCGACCTGTTTCGTGACTGGCTGTGGCTGGCCGTGCTGCTGATTGTGGTCGGTATCTTCGCCTTCGTCAGGGCCATGCGCGCACCCTCATTCCGCATGCGTGTTCACACCCGCCTGGCACGCATGCCGCTGATCGGCAAACTCATCTGTACCTCGGACAGTTCGCGGCTGGCGAGCACCCTCGGCATCCTGTCCCGCAGCGGCGTGCCGCTGGTGGAAGCCCTGGCCATTTCCAGCCAGGTGGTCGGCAACCTGGCCATCCGTGAGGCGGTCAACCAGGCCGCCGCGCGGGTACGGGAAGGGGGCAACCTGAGCCGGGCACTGGAGACCAGCGGCTACTTTCCGCCGATGCTGGTGCAGATGATCGCCAGCGGTGAGGCCAGCGGTGAACTGGACCGGATGCTGACCCGCGCAGCCGAATACCAGGAACGGGAAATGAGCGGTGTGGTCAATACCGTGGTGAGCCTGCTCGGGCCGGCCATGCTGCTGATGATGGCCGGGCTGGTGGTGCTGATCGTGATGGCGATGATGCTGCCGATCCTGCAGATGAACAAACTGTTCGGCATCTGATGCCGGGACGCTGATAACAGACTGACAAGAGAAACTGTGGAGACGACGATGAGGAAGGTCGCACGGCAGGGGGCCCAGCGGGGTCTGACGCTGATCGAGATCATGGTGGTGGTGGCGATTATCGGCATGCTGGCCGCGATGATTGTGCCGAACGTGATCGGGCAGGGAGAACAGGCCAAGGTGGACCTGGCCAAGAGCAATATGGCGAGCATTGCCTCGGCACTGGACATGTTCCGCCTGCACAACAGCCGCTACCCGACCACCGAGGAAGGGCTGCGCGCGCTGGTGGAACGCCCGAGTTCGGCACGGAGCTGGCCGGAAGGGGGTTACCTCCCGCGCCTGCCGCAGGACCCGTGGGGCAGCCAGTACGTTTATATCAGCCCGGGCAGTTCGGGTGCCTATGATCTGATCTCCCTCGGCGCAGACGGCGTGGAAGGCGGTGAGGGTGTGAATGCCGATCTCAACTATCGCGAACTGCAGCGGTAAGGCGGCGCTCCGGCAGCGTGGCTTCACCCTGGTCGAGATACTGGTGGTGGTCACGCTGGTGGCGGTGTTCGCCGCAGTGCTGATCCCCAACCTGCATATTGGCAGCGAGCGGGAGCTGGATCAGGGCGCCGTGCGGTTGCAGGAACTGCTTGTGGCAGTCGGTGAACAGAGTGTGTTCAGCGGCGAGTTGCTCGGTGTCCGGCTGAAAGAAGACCGGATCGAGGCGATGCGGTTTGATCCGGAAGCACAGAAGTTCGTCCCCTTTGGCGGGGATTCCCGCGCCGGTCTGGGCAGCTGGGATCTCGGCGATGACCTGCGGTTGAGCTGGGAACTGGAGAAGGTCGAGCAGGATGGCGGCAGCAGCCCGTTTACCGCCGGCTTCGGGCTGGTGGAAGCTGCCGAGGCACGGCTCACCGCCGGTGAGAAAGATGATGACAAGGACAGCCGCCCGCAATTGTTTTTCTTCCCCAGCGGCGAAGCCACCCCGGCGCACTTCAAACTGGAACTGATCGGCTCCGACCGCATGCCGGTGGAGCTGGAACTGGATGCGTTGTCACGGGCCACGCTGATCAAGGACGAAGAAGAATGAAGCAGCGCGGGTTCACGCTGCTGGAAGTACTGGTGGCGCTGGGGGTATTGGTGTTTGGCGTGATGGCGCTGATGCAGAGCATGAGCACTGCCGCCGTGAACACCGTGATGCTGGATGAGCGCACCCAGGCCTACATGGTTGCCAGCGACAAGCTGGTGGAGATGCAGGTCTACCAGCAATGGCCGGAAAACGGCACCCAGGATGAAAAACTCGAGCCGCCCGAGGACGACGAGCACGGTCGCACCTGGCAGATCCGGACCATCATCAGCAATGGCCCTTATCCCGATACCCGTCGCGTGGACATCGAAGTCGGCCCGGAAAGCCGTCTCGGTGGCGATCGTCAGGTGATCTATATCCTGACCAGCCTGCTCGGCCGGCCCGCTCCGGAAACCACCGCCACGGGCGACGATCCCGGCAGTGGCGGTGAAGGTGGCGGAGGGGAAAGCTGATGCGCCGTCAGGCCGGTTTCACCCTGCTTGAAGTCATCATCGCCATCGCCATTTTCGCGCTGATGTACGTGATTGCGCAGGCTTCTTTCAGCGAATCCCTGAACAGCCGCGCGATGCTGGCCGAGCACGCCACCCGGCAGGAAACCAAACAGCGTGCGCTGATTTTCCTGGCCCAGGATATCGAGCAACTGATTGCGCGTCCGGTACGCGACCCGTTCGGTGATCCGCAACCGGCGGTACGCGGCACACTGGAATACTTTGAATTTACCCGACTGGGGTGGGCCAACCCGTTCGATCTGCGCGACCGCAGCCAGATGCAGCGCGTCGCCTACCTGCTGGATGAAGAGCAGCGGCTGGTACGCCGCCATTGGCCGGCGCTGGACGTCAACGTGGGCACCGAGCCGACCGATACCGTGATGCTGGAAGAGGTGGAGACACTGCAATTCCGGTATCTGGGCCAGGGCCCGGAAGGGGACTGGCAATGGCGCGAGCTGTGGCCGGATGTGGATCTCGAACAGACCCCGCCGCTGTTCCAGGCGCTGCCGAAAAGCATCGAGATGGAAATCCGCATGGAGGACGGCAGCCGCCTGCATCGCTATTTCCGTACCGTGCTCAATCCCTGGAGCCAGACATGAGGGGCGCGCGGCAGCGGGGCATGGCGCTGATGGTGGTGATGATGATGGTGGCCCTGATGGCCGTCGTCGCCACCGAAGTCATGTTCCGTCAGGACCGTTTCCGTGCCCGCACGGAAAACCTGACCGACTGGGACAAGCGCTACCAGTACGCCATCGCCGCCGAGACCGTGGCGATCCAGGCGTTGATCGATGACCTGGAAGATGACCGTCTTAACAATGCGCTGCTGGATGACTGCATCGAGGAAACCTGGGCCGTGAGCCTGCCGCCGACTCCTTACGAGGATGCCGTGCTCAGCGCCACCGTGCAGGACCTGCAGGGCCGCTTCAACCTGAACTGGCTGATCGCCCAGCAGGGCAACGAATTCGTCCGTGACGAACTCTGGCGCGAGCGGCTGGCCGCACTGCTGGGCAACACACTGGTTGATCCCGGCAAGGCCCAGGTGTTATCACACGAACTGGCTGACTGGCTGGACAGCAACAATATCGTTGACGGGGTGGAAGGCGCGGAAGACGCCGAATACCGCTGGCGCCGCACACCCAATGGCCCGGTGGCACACGAATCCGAGATGCGCGCGCTGCGCAGCATGACGGCCGCCGACATTCCGTCGGCGGCGTTCTGGAGCCTGTTCACGGCGTTGCCGCCGGGCACCAAACTGAACGTCAACACCGCCTCGCTGCCGGTGCTGGATGCCCTGTTCGCCGATACCGTGGGCGAAGCGGGCACCCAGCAGATCAAGACGCTGCGCGAGGAGGCGGCCATCACCTCGATTGACGAGCTGATGGCGCAGGCGCCGTTCGCGGCACTGGAAGAGCAGCAGCGCACACAGATCGCCGAGCGGCTGGACGTGCGCTCGAGCTATTTCCAGGTGATGGTGGATGTACAGCACAACGACCAGCGCAGTCGGCTGGTGACGCGATTGCAGCGGCTCGAACAGGGCCCGACCGAGGTCTTCAGCCGGCAACTGGTGCCGATCCTGGGACCGCTCGAACCGCCCTGCAATCCTTTCTACAATGAGGCCACGACACAACAGACAACCGGTGCCGACAATGAAGGATGACAGCACAATAATTTACCTGCCTGCCGGCACCCTGCGCGTGGAAAGCCCCGACGCAGTGACGGTCGCCTGGCATGTGCCCGGCGAAGGGATCAGCCGCGGTACCCTGAGCGACGCACTGGCGACGCTCAGTGGCCCGGTGCGCGCCGTGCTTTCCTCGGGGGATGTCCTGCTCACCAATGTGGAACTGAGCAAACGCCAGGCGCGGCACATGCAGAAAGTGCTGCCGTTCCTGCTGGAAGAATCCCTGCTCACCACCACCGATGACATGTGGTACGCCCACGGCAAGCCGGTGGACGGCGCCTACCCGGTGCTGGCGTGTGAACGCGACGGGCTGGAGCAACTGCTCGACTGGTTCGCGTCGGCCGGGGACATCACCCTGCTGGGCGCCTGGGTCGACGCGGACCTGCTGCGTGGCCACGCCCCCTGCGTGGCGCGGCTGGACAATGACCTGCTGTGCATTCCTGCGCCGGGCCAGGCCCTGGTGCTGCCCGCGACGGAGCTGGAGCAGATACCCGTACTGCTGGGCATCGATACGGCCGAGTTCACGCGCATTGATCATCTCGAGGCACTGTTCAGCGCTTTTGCGGAAGGGCTGCAGGGGGACGTGATTGCCCTGCTGCACAGCGACCTCCGGCCGGCGGTGGAACACAGTGGCTGGCGTCAGATGATGCAACCCTGGTGGCCGGTGACCCGGCTTGCCGCCGGTGTACTGATGTGTGTCTGGGTGCTGCTGCTGGTGCAGCAATGGCAATACAACCGTGCGGCCGAGGCGCAAGCGGCCGAAGCGGTGGCGCTGTATCAGGAACTGTTTCCCGGCAGTTCGCGGCCACAGCTGCTGCAGCGGGAGTTCCGCACGCAACTGGAACGCCTCGGTGGCGGCGGTGCCGGCGCCGGCTTCCTGACGTTGATGGCGCCGGTGGGTGACATCATCGGTGGCGCCACCGACCAGGGCGTGACGCCGCGCCGGGTGCAGTTCGATGAACGGGAAAACACATTGCTGGTGGACATTACGGCGAAGGATTTTTCTGTGCTGGAAAGCCTGCGCGAGAAAATGCAGTCGGCCGGCCTCAGCGCCGAAATCGGCACCGCGCGCAGTGAAGCCAGCGGGGTGACGGCACGTATGCGGGTAGGGCAGGGCTGATCATGAACGAACAGATTCGGGAAGCACGCGAACAGACACTCAAGGCACTCGAACCGGCCCGCCAATGGTATGCCACGCTGCAGTACCGCGAGCAGGTGGCGGTGGCGGTTCTCGGCGCCGCGCTGGTACTGATGCTGATCTATCTGCTGATGTGGAAGCCGGTGCTGGATGCGCGCCAGGCGGCGGTACAGCGCTACCTGTCACAGGCCCAGGTGGTGGACTGGATGCAGGACAACGCCGAGGTGGTGCGCGCTGCCCGCAGCGGACAGCGCAACACACCGACCATGCAGGGCGACTGGATCAGCGTGATCAACGCCAGCGCGTCACGCGCCGGGCTGACACTGCGCGGCTTTACGCCGGAGGGCAACGACGCTGCCCGCGTGCAGCTCGAGCAGCAGCCATTCGCCCCGGTGATCACCTGGCTGCAGACCCTGCAGCAGGAGCAGGGCGTGCGGGCCGCCGCCGTGGAAATCTCCACCGGCCAGACGCCGGGTACCGTCAACGTGCGGGCGACGCTGCGACGGGGGAGCTGATGCCGCACACCGGCACACGCCGATTGTCAGGTGATAGCCGCATGCCATCAGGTGTGCGGCTTTTGCTTATGTTGCTGCTGGCCGGCCCGCTGCTGCCGGTGCAGGCCGCACCGGATGTGCGTGGCGTCAGTGACCTGCGCATTCTGGAACTGCATGCCAATACACTGAAGCTGCCGGACGCCACGCCGGCCGCAGAACTGTCCGTGGTGGTCTGGCGCGACGGCGCTTTCCAGCCCGTGGTGTTCCAGATCGATCCGGTCGGCGACGCGGACATGGTCTGGTTCGAGGAAGGGGAACTGGACCGTGATGCGCCGGCAGCGCTTTTCACTGGCGACGACCGGTTGCTGCTGCGATTGCGTGATGCCGGTGTTCAGGCGCCAGCGGACGCTGCACCGGCGCAGGGCCGCATCCTCAGCGAACTGGCCGTGACCGGCAGTGATGATGAGCGGCGTTATTTCTACATCGCCCGTTCCGACCCGCGCCGGGATGACAGCTGGTTTGTACACCACGACCTGCGCACCGGCACGACCATTACCGACAGCTACCAGCTGGTGGTGGACCCGGACAACGAACTGAACTGGCAATACCTGGGGTATGACGGCTATCGCGGCGAAGGCTCGATCATCGATACGCTGAAAATGCGCATGGCCGCCGGGTTCCTGAACCGCCATGCCAGGGTGACGCTGGACAACACCAACCTGCGGCCGACCCTCACTGGCTATAAATCCGGCCCGCTGCGCACCGTGATGCACCTGGAAACCCGTGTCGTGCTGGCCGGTATCCCGGTGATGAAACTGCACGTGCAGGCGTACCGCTATCCGGATCACTACGAGGCGCACACCTACGCCCGGGTGCCAGGCCTGTACCGGCGCACGCTGCGGGCACCGGAAGTGTCCGTGACCATCGACGGCAACGCGCAGTACGGCGCCACCGTGCAGACTGCCCGCAGCGGGCCGTTGCGCGGGCTGGTGGACGGACGCATCGACGACGAGGAGCGCCAGATGATCGAGCGCGGCCTGAGTTCGGACGAAAGCTGGATCCTGTTTGACTCCGGCAAGCAGTTCATCCTGCTGGCCGAACTGGACGTGCCGGACAATCTCAGCGGTATCCCGCTGGCCCTGGTCTATCAGGACGATCCGCATCTGGCGGTGGAACCGGAGCAGTTTCCCGGGCAGCTGCCAAACCTGGGCTATGCCCTGCGAGGCTGGCCGGAGGAACAGGAGATGCGTTTCGCGGTGCGCATGCTGTTCGGCAGCGACCTGCACGGCATGGCCCCGGAAGATTACGCCGACGCCCGTACCCTGACGCCGGCGCTGCAGGTCACTCCGTGGCCGCGCTCAGTGCCGGCAGCGGCAATTCCTCAAGCCCTTCCTGAAGCGGCAGGCGAAGCGCGCCTTCCAGCTGCGCCCGACTCCACCAGAACGACGGATTGAAGGCGTACTGCCAGCTGTAGCCGTACACCACCAGCCCGACCCGGTCACCGGCCTTCAGCGGCACGGATACCGGCGGCAGGCTTTCGCGGTACAGGCCCTTGGCCGGCAGCGGTGTCAGTTGCTCGCTGGCAACCTGTACGCGGCGCTTGCCGGCATGCTGTACGCCGATCCCGACGAACACACGGGTGCTGACGCGGCTGGCAGAGCCGCTCAGCCGCAGGTCGATCTCGGGTGTGCCCAGCAGCAGCTCATCATCGCGCTCGGCGACATACACCGGCACAAAACGTGGCCGGCCACCGCCACCGTTCGGGCGCAGCTGGCGCAGGTCACGGCCGGGCCAGAAACCGCGGAAGATATCCGAGCCGACATCGAACGGCACCATCAGCCATTCAAACAGGCCGGCGAAAGGAATGTTGACCGCGCCACTGCTGAGCGGGAAGGCGTCCGTTTGTGTCGGCAGGCCACCCAGCTGCATGCCGGTGTCGTAGTCCAGGGCGGCACAGAAAGCGGGTACGGTGGTATCCCCGTCGCGCAGTTTTTCGTCCCACCAGCTCACGATCATGTCCACCAGCGGGCGTTCTTCGCCGTTGCAGGTGAGGGTGTCTTCGGTATTGAACAACGGCTTGCCGGACCAGCGTTGCGTCGGCCAGGGCAGGATATGCCCGCCCTGTATCGCCAGCAGCCGCGCCTCACGACCGCCGGCTTCGAAACAGGCCTGATTGGCCTGCGCATGTTCAATGCCGAACAGTGAATCGCGGAATCCCTGGATCAACAGCGCATCGGCCTGCGGATACTGGCCCTGCTCACAGAAGCTCACCGGGCTGTGGGCGCGCAGCATACGCCGTGCGTCCGGCGCCAGAGTGCCACCGAAAGCACTGCGGAACGGTTTTTTCACCGCCATGCCGAAATCGAAACCACTGGAAAAGGTGCCAAGGGTAAACAGGTGCGCGCCCCACTGGCTGCGCACATGGTCGTGGGGTGCGAAGCCATCGGCGAGGTCATACCAGGTGGCGATCGGCACCAGTGCGGCAAGCCGGTCGTCACGGATACTGCCGAGAATCTGCGCGCCGCCGCCGTAGGATTCGCCGATCATCCCCAGCGCCGGACGGCCGTCCGCGAGGGTGCGAATGGCGGGCAGGTGCGCCAGCGTCCAGTCGATCACGCTGCTGACATCGCGCACTTCATGATCCGGGCTCATCATGTGCACCTTGCCGTCACTGCCGCCGAAACCGCGCTGGTCGTAGAACACCACCCAGTAACCCTGGCGCCAGGCGGCGATGGCCGCCTGGCCGGTGAGCATGGTCTTGCCGTAGATCGAAAACGGCCGTTTGGCGCGGAAGCCGCCGAAGCCGTGGGTGGCAATGATCACCGGCGCGGTGTCGCCGCTGGCCAGTGCCGGCTGATAGACTGTCGCGGTCAGCATCAGGCCGTCATGGGTGGGAATCTCCACCTGATAACGGTGCGCCTCCAGTGGCTGGCTGACGGGGCCGGGCGGCACGGAGGGGAGGGTGGTGGCGCAGCCACCGAGCAGCATCACAACCAGCAGGGCCAGTGCATAGCGCATGGCGGTGAATCCTCTTGTTATTGTGTATGGTGTTTGTCGTTATTCAAAAAAAGTGCCGCGCTTGCGGACAACAACCTGAGCAGTTTCCATGGGTGGACAACACACTGAACGTCTTCAGCAGACCGGGCGCGGCCTGATCTGGCTCGGCTATAGCCTGTGCTGCGTCTGGCTGGCGCTGGCGCTGGCCTGGTGGCTCTACGCGCGCATCGATTACAGCTATCCACTCTGGTACGACGTGCTCGATATCGACCGGCATATTGCGGAATACGCACCGCACAATGCGCGCAAACCCGGTTTCGCACAATTGCCGCCCGAGCAGCATTATCAGGCATTTGCGCAAATCAGCCGCGCCGTCCACGACAACGGCAAGGGGCTGGGCGAAATCGTTTACCGCGGCCCCGGCGGCCGCGACATCAGGTTGCTGGACCGCGATGAACGCGTGCACCTGGAAGACGTCGCACGGTTGCTGAGGCTGGGCGGTTACAGCGCATTGATCGCGTTGCTGGGCTGGTTGCCGCTGGCTATGGCGCTGGCTCGTACCGGGCTGCCGGGCTGGCGGGCACGGCTGGCCGGCGCGGCGCTGACGGCGACACCGATTGGCCTGTGGTTGCTGGTCAGCGGGCCGAAAGCCGTGTTCTATCAACTGCACATCTGGATGTTCCCGCCGGAGAACCCCTGGTTTTTTTACTGGGAAGAATCTTTGATGAGCACACTGATGAAAGCACCCTATCTGTTCGGCGGTATCGCCGTGGTGCTGGCGGTGGTCGCCGCACTGGTGACGCCGTTGTGGTATGTCGCCGGCCGGGCGCTCGCCCGCCGGATCGGGGGAGCGAACGCTTGACCGCATTGATCGAACCGTTGCTGCCGGCGGCTGATGCAGCCGCCGAGCGCGTACAGCAGTGGGCGGCCATGGGCCTGCCGGTGCCACCAAGCTGGCGTGTCCGGGGCGATGCCGTCCGCAGCATGGGCGCCGGCGAACTGGCCGATGCGCTGGCTGCCGCCGCCGGCGGAAATGATGAGCGCTATTGGGTGCTGCACCAGGGACCGGCCACACCGGGTTCGCAGCGCGAATCGCTGCTGAACCTGGATTCTGACCGAGCGCTGGCCGCCGCGCTGCTGCAATTGTTTCACCGGCCGGACGCACCGGCGCAGGTCATTGTCCAGTCGCTGCCGGCACGGCAGGCCGCCGGGGTGCTGTTCACCCGGCATCCGGTACGGCAGGACCTGGAGCATATCGTCGTCGAGGGTGTGGTCGAACACGCCGGCAGTGACCCTGCACGGCTGATCCTGCACCGCGACGGGCACGTGGCCTTCAGCAGCCAGGATGATCCTCTGGGGCAGTGCGTGGGCGCACCGCCGTTCACCCAGCTTGCAGACCATCTGCGCAGCCGGTTCGATCGGCCGCAGGCCGGTGAGTGGATCTACGACGGCCGGCAACTGTGGCTGGTGCAGACGCTGCCGGTGGGCTCATTGCCACGGCCGGATGAGGCCTGGAGCCGGCGCGCCGGCTTCGGCCTGTGGCAGCAGGCTGTCTCGCCGCTGTGGTACACGCTGGCAGGCCGCTGGCTGAAGACCGCGTTCTGGCGCCCGCTCGGCGAGCGGCTGGGCTGGCGCGAGCTGGGCAATATCGAGCCGTACCGGCGCCAGCACAGCCATATCTATTCCAACAGCCGGTTCTTCCAGCGCCTGCTGGACGAAGGCCGTCCAGAGATGAATGAAGCCATGCCGCCGGCCTGGCGTCCTGTCACGCCGCCGGCGCCACGCGGGCGGCACTGGCGCCGTGACGGGCTGCGGCCCTGGCTCGCAGGCCGGCAACTGCGCAACCTGAGCAACCAGCTGCAGCGCCTGGGCACCAGCGATCCGGCGCTGGCGGACCTCGAAGGGCAATGGCGCCGGCTGATGCAACTGGATCGCCTTGGCGAAGCGCTGGCGGCCATCGAGGGCTGGCTGGCCTACTGCCAGGCGCCGGACGCACACGGCGGGGATGCCGCAGCGCGTCTGGGCCACCTGTTGCCACCCGCACACCGTGACGCACTGATCGCGCTGGGCGAGGGCAGCGCCTTGCCGGACGGAGCCGGGCTCGGGGCAGATCCGGTTATGCCACGTTTCGGCGAACAGCCCCCGGAGCTGGCCCGGCTGCTGGACGTGCCGGCCGACCGGTTGGCGCGGCTGAGCGCACTGTCCCGCAGCATGCCGGGCCTCGCCGCCCAGGCTGCCGGGCTGCGCGAACAGCTCGGCAGCGCCCTGCGGCGCCTGCTGCTGGGCATGGGGCAGGTACTGGTAGCCCGCGGGCGCCTGGTGCGCGACGAAGACATTTTCTTTGTCTATTTCGACGAGTTGTGGCTGCTCTGGCAGGAGCAGGGCAGCCGCCGGCCCGACGCCGAGACGCTGGGCTCGCGCAAGGTGCGCTTTCTCACGGACGCCTACCAGGGAGCGCCGGACTGGATCATCGACCAGATCGCCTATGGCGCGCGGCTGGACCAGCGCGAGCGCCCGGTCCTCAATGGCCGCGCCCTGGTGCCGGGCAAGGCCAGCGGCCCGGCCCGCCTGGTGCACTCCGGCTGGGCCCTGTCGCAGGTGCAGCCGGGTGACGTGCTGGTGCTGGATCAGTGCGACAGCGGCTGGTTGCCGTGGCTGTGCCTGGCCAGCGGGCTGGTGCTGTGTGGCCACGATCCGGACCAGCCGGCGGCACTGCTGGCGCGCCTGCTGGGGATTCCCTGCATCATCGGCGTTGACGACGCCATGCATTGCCTGGTCAGCGACAGCCTGCTGCAGCTGGACAGCGCTGCCGGCGTGATTACCCGGGCAGGGCCTACGACCTAAGGCGGGACGCGCGGACATCCGTGCTCCCGTACACTGGGCCGGATGTCTGCCTGCCGGAGAAACCCGTGCCCGCCCGTATCCTGTTGCTGACCTGTCTGGCCATGCTGGCCTTTGCCGGTAACTCTCTGCTGGCCCGGCTGGCCCTGCGCGAAACCGGCATCGATGCCGCCAGTTTTACCAGTGTCCGCCTGCTGGCAGGTGCGGTGACGCTGTGCCTGCTGCTGTGGCTGCAACAACCAAGACGCCCCGGCGGCAGTTATCCCGGCGCGCTGGCGCTGTTCGCCTACGCGGCGTTTTTTTCCTTCGCTTATCGCCAGCTTGATACCGGTATCGGCGCCTTGCTGCTGTTCGGTGCGGTGCAGTTGAGCATGCTGTTGTATGGCCTGTGGCGCGGCGAGCGGCTGTCGCTGCAGGGCACATGCGGCATGCTGCTGGCGCTGGCCGGGCTGGTGGCGCTGCTGCTGCCGGGCGGAACTGCCGCCCCGCTGATGGCGGCGCTGATGATGGTGGCGGCCGGTGTCGCCTGGGGAGCCTACTCCGTGCTGGGCCGGGGTGTGGCAGATCCGCTGGCGGCGACAGCGGGCAACTTCCTGCGCGCGGCACCCATGGCGCTGGCATTGAGCCTGTTACTGATTGGCCAGGCCAGCCCGGACCTGGAAGGGATGGGCTATGCGGTGCTGTCCGGTGCCCTGACTTCCGGCGTCGGCTACGCCATCTGGTACAGCGCGCTGGGCGGGCTGGGCGCGCTGCAGGCCGCCACGGTACAGCTCAGTGTGCCGGTACTGGCCGCGCTGGCCGGCGCGCTGGTGCTGGCGGAGCCATTCACGCCACGGCTGGTGCTGTCAGCCGTGGCGGTGCTCGGTGGGGTGGCGCTGGTGCTGGCCGCGAAACGGGCTCAGTCGTTGTAGCCCAGCAGGTGCGGAATGCTGCGCTCGATGTCTTTCACCGTGTGGCCGGTCCGCTTGGCATAGTCCTCGATCTGGTCGCGGCCGATCTTGCCGGTGCCGAAGTAGCGCGCGTCCGGGTGCGCGAAATACCAGCCGGATACTGACGACGCCGGGTACATGGCGTAGCTTTCGGTCAGCGTCATGCCGGCGTTGGCCTCCGGGTTCAGCAGTTGCCACAGCAAGGCTTTTTCCGTGTGGTCCGGGCAGGCCGGATAACCCGGCGCCGGACGGATGCCTCGATACCGCTCGCGGATCATGTCGTCATTGCTGAGGTTTTCATCGCGCCCGTAACCCCAGAATTCTTTCCGCACCCGCTCGTGCATGCGTTCCGCGAAGGCTTCCGCCAGGCGGTCGGCGAGGGCTTTCAGCATGATGCTGCTGTAGTCGTCGTGGTCCGCTTCGAAACGGGCCAGGTGCGGTTCGATACCGATACCGGTGGTGACCGCAAAGGCACCGAGCCAGTCCTGCACGCCGCTGTCGCGCGGGGCGATATAGTCGCTCAGGCACAGGTTCGGCTTGTCGGCGCGGGCGCCGCTGTCGCCGCGATCCGTCTGCTGGCGCAGGTGATGCAGCGTGAGGAACGGCGCGGCATCGCCATGGGCCTGGAACAGCTCGATATCGTCGCCGATGTTGGCGGCAGGCCAGAAGCCGATGACAGCGCGGGCGGTGAGCCATTTTTCCTTGACGATCTGCTCCAGCATGGCGCGTGCATCGCGATACAGGCGCTGCGCTTCCACACCAACAACCTCGTCTTCAAGGATGTCGGGGAATTTGCCTGCCAGTTCCCAGCTGCGGAAGAATGGCGTCCAGTCAATGCGGTGCACCAGGTCTTCCAGCGGGTAGTCGTCGAACACGCGGGTGCCGGTAAAATCCGGTGCGGGCGGTGTGTACTGGCTCCAGTCGGGCAGGAAGGCATTCGCCCGTGCATCCTCCAGGCTGGCCAGCTTGCGCTGGTTCTGCTGGCTGGCGCGCCGTTCGCGCAGCACGCGGTATTCCTCACGAATGCCGGCAACATAATCATCGCGTTGCGTGTCACTCAGAAGCTGGCTGGCCACACCCACGGCACGCGAGGCGTCTGCGACGTGAATCACCGGGCCATGGTATTGCGGCTCGATCTTCACGGCAGTATGGATGCGGCTGGTGGTGGCGCCGCCGATCATCAATGGCAGCTCGAAGCCGAGCCGTTCCATCTCGCTGGCGACCTGTACCATTTCATCCAGCGAGGGAGTGATCAGGCCGGACAGGCCAATGATGTCGGCCTTGTGCTCGCGGGCGGCGTCGAGGATTTTCTCGCAGGGCACCATCACACCCAGGTCAATTACCTCGTAACCGTTGCACTGCAGCACCACGCCGACGATATTTTTGCCGATATCGTGCACATCGCCTTTCACTGTGGCCATGATGATACGGCCGTTGGATTCATCCTGGGTGCCGAGTTCTTCGCGCTCTTTTTCCATGAACGGCAGCAGGTAGGCCACCGCCTTTTTCATCACACGGGCGGATTTCACCACCTGCGGCAGGAACATCTTGCCGGCCCCGAACAGGTCGCCGACCACGTTCATACCATCCATCAAGGGGCCTTCGATAACGTGCAGCGGGCGCACGGATTCCAGACGCGCCGCTTCGGTGTCTTCCTCGATATAATCGGCCACGCCCTTGACCAGGGCGTGTTGCAGACGCTGTTTCACCGGCCATTCGCGCCAGCTCAGGTCTTCCTGCCGGCCGCCACCGCCGCTGGCGCTGTCGCGGTACTTTTCTGCCAGTGCCAGCAGGATGTCGGTGCCGTCCTCACGGCGGTTGAGCACCACATCTTCCACCGCCTGTTTCAGTTCGGCGGGAATGTCCTCATAGATCGCCAGCTGCCCGGCGTTGACGATGCCCATGTCCATGCCGGCGCGGATGGCGTGGTACAGGAACACGGCGTGGATGGCCTCGCGCACCGGCTCATTGCCCCGGAACGAGAACGACACGTTGGAGACGCCGCCGGACACCTGGGCGTGGGGCAGGGTGGTCTTGATGTCGTGCACGGCTTCAATGAAATCCACCGCGTAGTTGTTGTGTTCCTCAATGCCGGTGGCAATGGCAAAGATATTCGGATCGAAGATGATGTCTTCGGCCGGGAAGCCCACTTTGTCTACCAGCAGGCGATAGGCGCGGGTGCAGATCTCGGTCTTGCGCTCGCGGGTATCCGCCTGGCCGACTTCATCGAACGCCATCACGATCACAGCGGCGCCGTAGCGGCGCA
This sequence comes from Isoalcanivorax pacificus W11-5, assembly GCF_000299335.2. Lineage (NCBI taxonomy): Bacteria > Pseudomonadati > Pseudomonadota > Gammaproteobacteria > Oceanospirillales > Alcanivoracaceae > Isoalcanivorax > Isoalcanivorax pacificus. The sequence goes on from NZ_CP004387.1 coordinate 2,037,408, forward strand.
CCAGCCGGGCCTGCTCGATGAATTTTTCCTCGCCTTCCTTCATCGAGATCGAGTTGACGATGCCCTTGCCCTGAATGCATTTCAGGCCCGCCTCGATCACCTCCCACTTGGAGGAGTCGATCATGATCGGCACCTTGGCGATTTCCGGCTCGGCGGCGACCAGATTCAGGAAGCGCACCATGGCATCCACGGACTCGAGCATGCCCTCGTCCATGTTGATGTCGATCATCTGCGCGCCGGCTTCCACCTGTTGCCGTGCAACTTCCAGCGCGGTGTCGTAGTCGCCTTCCTTGATCAGCCGCAGGAAGCGCTTCGAACCGGTCACGTTGGTGCGCTCGCCGATATTGATGAACAGCGAGTCTTCGGTGATGTTCAGCGGCTCCAGGCCCGCCAGACGGCAGGCGGGAGCGACATCAGGCAGCGCGCGCGGTGTGCAGTCGGCCACGGCTTCGGCGATGGCGCGGATATGCGCCGGTGTCGTACCGCAGCAACCGCCAATCAGGTTCAGGAAGCCTTTCTGGGCCCAGTCGCGGATTTCCTTCGCCATCACGTCCGGTGACTGGTCGTATTCGCCCATCTCGTTCGGCAGGCCGGCATTCGGGTGCGCGGACACGTATCCCTCGCTGATGCGCGACAGTTCGGACATGTAGGGCCGCAGTTCCTGCGCGCCAAGGGCGCAGTTCAGGCCGATGGTGATCGGCCGGGCATGACGCAGGGAGTTGTAGAACGCCTCGGTGGTCTGGCCGGTGAGGGTACGGCCCGAGGCATCGGTGATGGTGCCGGAGATCATCACCGGCACGTCGACGCCCTCACGCGCTTTCCAGGTTTCCACGGCGAACACGGCAGCCTTGGCGTTGAGCGTGTCGAACACCGTCTCGATCAGCAGCAGCTGGGCGCCGCCTTCGATCAGACCATCAATGGATTCGAGATAGGCCTCCACCAGTTGATCGAAACTGACATTGCGGAACCCGGGGTCGTTCACGTCAGGGCTGATGCTGGCCGTGCGGTTGGTGGGGCCGAGCACCCCGGCCACAAAACGCGGCCGGGACGGATCACGGGCGGTGAATTCATCCGCTGCCTGGCGGGCCAGCCGTGCCGAGGCGACATTGATCTCACGCGCGATCGCCTGCATGTCGTAGTCGGCCATGGCGATGCGGGTGGCGTTGAAGGAGTTGGTCTCGAGGATGTCCGCGCCGGCGGCGAGGTATTCGCGATGAATGTCCAGGATCGCGTCCGGCTGGGTCAGGCAGAGCAGGTCGTTGTTGCCCTTGAGGTCACTCGGCCAGTCCTGAAAACGCTCGCCCCGGTAGGCCGCTTCATCGAAACGGCGTGCCTGGATCATGGTGCCCATGCCGCCATCCAGGATCAGGATTCGGCGGCGGAACTGCTCCTCCAGGGCCTGACGCAGGCTCTGATCCGGGCGGTGGGACATGTGCTGGCTCCATGACGTGATGAAATCGGGCTGGCATTATAGCGAGCCGGGACGCGATTGCCCAAAGATGACGGCCATTGACCGTTGGCCGGGCACCCATTGTCACCTGTGGCAGTTTTGTAAAATATGGAAACCCCCCGGAAACCTGCGGCTGCCGAGGCAGCGGGGCTCTGGCATACTGCTGGTTTTTTACCGGAGGGAGCCAGAAATGGAAGATATCACCGCGCTGGTCACGGAGTTTGTCGAGCGCTACGCCGCACTGTATGCCTACAACCTGGTCATGGCCATCATCATTCTGGTGGTGGGGCTGTGGCTGGTGAAACGCATTGCCGCTGTGCTGGAAAATGCCTTCAAGCGCAAACTGGACGTGACTGTAGCCAGTTTTCTGGCCCGTATTCTGCACGTTGCCCTGATTGTCTTCGTCCTGATCGCCGCGCTGGACCGCCTTGGCGTGCAGACCACCTCGCTGATCGCCATCTTCGGCGCCGCCGGCCTGGCCGTCGGCCTGGCATTGAAGGATTCACTTGGCAATTTCGCTGCTGGCGTGATGCTGCTGGTATTTCGCCCGTTCCGTGTCGGCGATTATGTCGAAGCCGGCGGCACAGCGGGCACCGTGCAGGAAATCCGCATTTTCGCGACGCTGATGAATACCCCGGACAACAAGGTCATCACCGTGCCCAACGGGGCGGTCATGAGCAGCAATATCACCAATTACTCGACCATGCCGACCCGCCGCGTGGACATGGTGTTCGGTGTCAGCTACGAGGCTGACCTGCGCCAGGTGAAAGAGGTGATCCATGCGGTGCTGGGCAAGGACGAGCGCGTCCTCAAGGAGCCTGCGCCCACGGTCGCCGTATCGGAACTGGCCGACAGCTCGGTCAACCTGATTGTGCGCCCCTGGGTGAAGACGCCGGATTACTGGGGTGTTTACTGGGACACGATGGAAGCCATGAAGATCCGCTTCGATGAAGAAGGGATCAGCATTCCATTCCCGCAGATGGACATTCATTTCGACAAGCCGGAAAAATAAACGAAACAGGAGTTTCATTGATGCACAAGACTCTTCTCGCGGTCGCCTGCGCCGCTGTGATTGCCCCGGGGCTGGCCAGTGCACAGGATGCGGCCGATCAGGACGTGCAACAGGTGTGGAGCGGCGACGCCGAACTGGCCTATCTGATGAAGAGCGGCAATACCCGCTCGCAGACACTGACCGCCAAGGGCAATGCCGAGCGTGATGGCATCGACTGGCGTCATATTGCCAAACTGGAAGCCTCCAACGCCAAGCAGCGCAACAACGATACCCGCGAGGACGAACGTACCGCCGAGCGGTACTTCGGCTCCTACAAGCTGGACCGCAAGCTGGATGAAGCGAACTATATCTTCAACGTGCTGACCGCCGAGAAGGACCGCTTTACCGGCTACGATTACGAAGCCAGCTACGCGCTCGGTTATGGTCGCCGCCTCCTCGACAGCGAACGCCAGCGGCTGGATATCGAAGCCGGTCCCGGTTATCGCTGGCGCCAGTATGAGGAAGGCCAGCAACCTGCCGGCGAGAGCCGCAAGGAAGAGGATGCGATCCTGCGTCTCGGCCTGCGTTATCGCCTGGCGTTGTCGGAAACCGCCGAATTCAACGAAGACCTGACCTCGGAAATCGGCGAAGACAGCACCGTCACCCGGGCCACCACCAGCCTGAGCACGCGCATTACCGGGGCCTTCTCACTGCGTGTCAGCCATGTGCTGCGGCATACTACCGACCCGGCGCCGGACGCCAAAAAGACTGATCAGGAAATCACGGTAGGGGTGGTGTACAAGTTCTAGGGCGCTGCGCGCCCGGCGGCGAGCCGGCCAAAGCCCCTCAGGCCCGCAACTCGCAGACAGCCACCCACAAAAAAGGAGAGCCTCGGCTCTCCTTTTTTGTGGGTGGCTTGAAAATCAGCCTTCTTTGAGGGCAGTAGTAATGTCCAGAATTGCCTGCTTGCCATCGCCGAACAACATCAGCGTGTTGTCCTTGGCGAACAGCGGGTTGGGCAGGCCGGCAAAGCCCGGGCTCAGGGAGCGTTTGACCACCACCACGGTGCGTGCCTTGTCCACGTTCAGGATCGGCATGCCGTAGATCGGGCTGCCTTTGTCCTCACGGGCCATCGGGTTGGTCACGTCGTTGGCACCGATCACGATGACCACGTCGGTCTGTTCGAAGGTCGGGTTGATGGTGTCCATGTCCTTGAGCTTGTCGTAGGACACTTCGGCCTCGGCCAGCAGCACGTTCATGTGGCCCGGCATACGACCTGCCACCGGGTGAATCGCGTACTCCACTTCGGCGCCACGCGCTTCGATGGTATCGGCCAGATCGCGCACGGCGTGCTGGGCCTGTGCCATGGCCAGGCCAAAGCCGGGCACAATCACCACGCGCTGGGCGGTTTCCAGAATCATCGCCACTTCGTCCGGCGATGAGGACTTGACCTTGCCCTGGTAGATTTCGTCCGCATCGATGGCTTCGCCACCTTCGGCCATCACGCCGAACAGCACGTTGGTCAGCGAACGGTTCATCGCCTTGCACATGATCTGTGTCAGGATCAGACCGGACGCACCGACCAGCGAACCGGTGATGATCAGGGCGCTGTTGCCCATGACGAAACCGGCGGCGGAGGCCGCGATACCGGAGTAGGAGTTCAGCAGCGCGATCACCACCGGCATGTCGGCACCACCGATCGGCAGCACCAGCAACAGGCCGAGCAGGGCAGCGGCAATTACCAGGCCCCAGAACACCATGTCGTTGCCGGGGTTGATGACCAGATAGACGATCGCCGCCAGGGAGCCGAGCAGCAGCAGCAAGTTGACGAACTTCATGCCCGGGAAGCCAATCGAGCCGCCGTCAAGCAGTTCCTGCAGCTTGGCGAAGGCCACCAGCGAGCCGGTCAGCGTCACGGTACCGATCAGCACGGCCAGGCCAGTGGCGCCCAGTGCGATGGTGCCGCTGGCGCCCTGGAAATACTCGGCAGCAGCCAGTGCCACAGACGCACCGCCACCAAACCCGTTCAGCAGCGCAATCAATTGCGGCATGGAAGTCATCTGGACCTTGATCGCCAGCACGGCACCAATGGCACCGCCGATCAGCAGGCCGGCAATGATCACTTCATAGGACACAATGCTGTGATGCAGCAGCGTGATGACAGCAGCGATACCCATGCCGGCCGCAGCCAGCAGGTTGCCGCGCACGGCGGTTTTCGGTTTGGTCAGGCCCTTGATGCCGAGCACGAACAATACCGATGCCACGAGATAGGCAATATCAATCCAGTTTTGCGAGATCTGCATGGCTTACTTCCTCTTGAACATCGCCAGCATGCGATTGGTGACCATAAAGCCACCGATCACATTGATGGTCGCCAGCACGACCGCAATAAAGCCGAGCACGTTGATCAGCAGGCCGGCACCGTGGCCAGCAGCGAGCAGGGCGCCAACCAGGGTAATGCCGGAAATCGCATTGGTACCGGACATCAGCGGGGTATGCAGCGTCGGCGGAACCTTGGTGATCAGTTCAACACCGAGAAAGATCGCCAGCACAAACAGCGTCAGTTGAGATACGAAATCCATTATTTCTGCTCCTCTGCAGCAGCTTCCGGCGCAGCCAGCGCCGGCAGGCCCAGCAGGTCACGCATGCGCGCCTGCGGCACATCGCCTTTGTCGGCCACAACGGTTTCCCGCACAATCTCGTCCTCGAAATCCAGTTCGATGCCGCCTTCCTTGTTGATCAGCAGATTGAGCAGGTTTTCCATGTTCTTGCCGAACATCTGGCTGGCATGGAATGCCAGGGTGGACGGCACATTGACCGGCCCGACGATGGTGACGCCGTGCCTGACCACGGTCTTGCCGGCTTCGGTGACTTCACAGTTGCCGCCACGTTCTGCGGCCAGGTCGACGATCACAGAGCCCGGCTTCATGGCCTTGACCATGTCTTCGGTGACCAGGATCGGCGACTTGGCGCCCGGTACGGCGGCGGTGGTGATGACCACGTCCATGCGCGAGACAACCTCGGTCATCAATTCACGCTGGCGCTTGAGGAAGTCCTCGCCCTGGGCCTTGGCGTAGCCGCCAGTGCCTTCGGCAGCGCCGGTATCCAGGTCCAGTTCCACCGGCTTGGCGCCCACGGACAGGATCTGCTCACGTGCAGCGGCGCGTACGTCGTAGGCTTCAACGATGGAGCCCAGGCGCTTGGCGGTGGCGCAGGCCTGCAGGCCGGCCACACCGGCGCCCATGACCAGCACCCGCGACGCATTCAGCGTACCGGCGGCGGTCATGTTCATCGGGAACATGCGGTTGGCTTCATTGGCAGCGAGCAGTACGCACTTGTAGCCGGCCAGCATGGCCATGGAAGACAGCACGTCCATGGCCTGGGCCCGGGTAATGCGCGGCACCAGTTCCAGCGCAATGCCGGTGACCTTCTTTTCCGCCAGGGTAGAGGCGAACTTCGGGTTGGCGAGCGGGTCCATCATGCCGATGACGATCTGGCCATCGCGCAGCAGCGCCATGTCCTCGTCACCGTTGTCCCGGTTGCTGCCGGGTGTCTGGACCTGCAATACCACGTCGGCCTTGCTGAAAATCGTGGCGCGATCGGTGAGCGTGGCGCCGGCCTCCTGGTAGTCTGCATCTGTGTAGCCGGCGGCAAGGCCCGCTTCACGTTCAACAAGCAGTTCGATCTTGTGTTTTTTCAGCAGTGCAGCAACATTGGCCGGAACCAGTGCTACACGCGTCTCGCCGGGACAAATTTCCCTGGGTACACCGATGATCACCTGCGTTACCCCCATTTACGTGGTTCGCTGGATTTGGGATGCCTGCCGCATGACAAGGCAGGCGCTTCTACACTGTTAAATAACCTGGCAACAAGGCGGATCATCCTGATCCGGTTTGTCGCACGCCCCGGAAAAAGCAGTGGAGTTGTTTGAATTTCCTCATCTTCCCGGGGCGTTATCGCTTCGGCATGGTGACATGCCTGGCGATCATTAACCCGTTCCTGACACAGAACCGGCCGGTTCCAGAGGGACCGGCCGGCGGGCAGGGTGCTACCTTATTGCGACATTGGTCGTATGGCAAACATCTCTCGGGCTGATCGCTCCCAAGCGGTCAATTAATGACCAAAACGGTCATTGCCTGCCTGCTGACTCAGTATTTTTTCTGGCTACCAGGGCTCGGTCGGCCTCCTCATGCATGTGAAGAAAGGGCTCCAGGATCGTATTGCCGCGCACCTCGGCCTCGATCACATGCAGGAAGGTATAGGCCCCCAGCAGCTTTCTGGCCAGGAAAATGAACTCTTTCGGCGGTACGTCGAAGTGCCGCGACAGGGCATTGCGGCTGGCGCGGGCGACAATGCGCGACGGCAGGTCACTGTTGCCCCACAGGTATTCGCCCTGTTCGTTGAGCACTTCCGGCGGCGGCGGGTGGCGATCCGGGTCCTGCAGTACCTCGATGGCCTCGAAGCACAGCGCGGAGAATTCATCCAGCACCTTGCGCGGCGTGCCATTGCCGAGAAACCCCAGGGCGTTCAGTGCATCCATCAGGCGAGCCCGATCGTGGTGCCAGGCAGCACGGATCATTTCCCGGCCCGGGCCCAGCACCTCATCGTCGAAATCGCGGATGGCGCCGAAATCCAGCAATACGATCTGGTCCTGCTCCGGGCTGTCGCCCACCCGCAGCAGGTAATTGCCGAAATTCGGGTCGGTCTGCATCTTGTTCCACTCGAACACTTCATGGCAGCACAGCTCCATGATCGCGCGGCCGATAAAGTTCCGGCGCGTCTGCGACAGCTCGAGCACCGCCGGGTCGCTGACACTGACACCGTGTTCGAAGGACAGGCACAGAATATTGTGGGTGGAGTAGGTGGCGAATACCTCTGGCACCACAAAGCGCGCGTCGTCCTTGAGCAGATCACGGAAAAACCGGGTGGTGTAGGCCTCGAGATCGTAATCGACCTCGCGGCTGAGCATGGCCCTGACCTCATCCAGCCATTGATTAAACTGGTCGGTCATGGGCACCATACGACTCAGCCGCAGCAATTGAACGACTGCGCGCAGGTCAGAATCAATGGCGTCAGCCACACCGGGATACTGGATTTTCAGCACCAGTTCCGCGCCATCGGACTTGCGCACTGCGCGGTGGACCTGGCCGAGGGATGCGGCACCGATGGGTTCGCGGTCGATATCCAGCTCGCTGAGCTTGATGTCCCCCAGCTCTTTCCTCAGATGCCGCTCAATCGCAGGCCACTCCAGTGCCGTGGTGCTGTTCTCCAGCGTGTGCAGTGCGGCAGTGACTTCTTCCGGCAGGAAATGCTCGCCGAACAGCGCCATCATCTGGCCGATTTTGACGACCGATCCTTTCAGTTTGCCCAGTTCATGCACCAGTTCCTGGGCCTGGCTGGACAGAATCGCCTTGCGGCGGTCTGCGCGCTGCTCCCGGGGTGTCAGGAAAGTGCCGGCCGTCAGCGTTGCGTAACGTGCGCCGGCGAGAATACCTGCCCGCGCCAGGGAAAAACGTCGTTCAAAGGCGCCTGTCTTGACGCGCTTTACCGTTTTACGAGTCATCGGAATGCAGTGCTCCGGGTCCGGAATGGGTTCAGCGGCGCCGATTCTAGCGTACTTTGCCGCCGGCTGCCGAAGCGGGTGGACGGGGGCGGCCGGGGCGCGGCGGTCAGTAAAGCACACCCTTTGCGGCACACAATACGAATAAGCACTGATGACAGCGGCGGCAAAAGGCACGCATGATCACCGCGGGCCAGAGGATTTGGGGGCAGTGTCCAGAAGGAATTGTCAGGGAGACAGGTGGGCGATGAACGAAACATGGGTGTTACTGCGCGGGCTGGTACGCGAAGCCCGGCACTGGGAGGGGTTTCCCGACATGCTGCGGGCCAGCAGGCCGGGCGCCAGGGTGGAGACGCTGGATCTGCCGGGGAACGGTGACCAGTACCTCAGCGACAGCCCGACCTCGGTCAGCGACATGGTGGACGCACTGCGCGAACAACTGGGCTCGCGCGGCCTGAAGCCGCCGTACCATGTCATGGCGCTGTCGCTGGGTGGCATGGTGGCACTGAACTGGTTACAGCGTTTCCCGGACGAGGTGGCGGCGGCGGTGCTGATCAACACCAGCGCATCAGGCTTCAACCCGTTCTGGCAGCGGCTGCGGCCAGTGAACTACGGACCACTGCTGCGTTTTGCCCTGTACGGGCGTGATATCTATGCGCGCGAACACACCATTCTGCGGCTGACCACCAATATGGTGCCCTCAGCGGAGATGTCCGCCGTGGCCAGCCGCTGGGCCGCCTATGCCGCAAGCCACCCGACCAGCCGCCGGAATGCGCTGCGCCAGCTCTGGGCAGCGATCCGCTTCCGTGCACCGACGCAGTTGCCGGCCACCACGCCCGTGCTGCTGGTCAACGGTGCCGCCGACACGCTGGTGCATCCGCTGTGCTCCGTGACCCTGGCCGGCGCCTGGCGATGTCCGCTGCGGGTGCACCCGCATGCCGGGCATGACCTGCCGCTGGATGCACCCCGCTGGCTGGCAGAAACCGCGCTGAACTGGGTGGATAGCCTGGCCAGCAGTCGCAGTGCCGTTGCTGCCGACCCCGTGCCGGCGAACTGAGCCTGTCACCACCCCTCGCTATACAACCTGCAGATATCCGTTACTCTGCGCGCCGGTGTCCTTGACCGGTTGCCGGGCGCTGTTTAGATTCGTCAGAACTCATGGGTTCTGAACGAGGAAGCGGGGCATGGCAACGCCAGCGGAACTGAAACGACATCTCGCGGGGCCAGCGTCCCCGAGCGAAGCGATCTGGTTTGATCGCTATTCCCACGAACGCCTGCAGGCCTGGCGGCAGGTACAGGACCCGGAAGCCGATGCCTGCACCGCGCTAATGCGCTACCAGCGGCCTACCGGGTTGCTGGAAGAGGTGGAGCAGCGCGCTCGCAGCGAGGGCGGGGTGTTCCGCGATTTCATTGAGCATTGCTATCGAGTGCCCGACTGGGTGGATTTTGAGCAGATGGAGCTTGGGCGCCGGGTCTATCGCCGCTATGCCTCGCTGCAGGGGCTGGTGTTGATGTGCTCCAGCCTGGTGGAAGGCTACGCCCACAACAAGCCGGCCCAGGTGCTGGTGGCCACCGGCCGGCTGCAGAAGGATGTCTCGCGGCGTATCTACGAAACCGGGCAGATGCTGCACAATCTGGTCGGTGAGGACGGGCTGCGGCCCGGCGGTGTTGGCCATCGCACTTTGTTGGAAGTCAGGCTGCTGCACTCCGCGGTGCGCCAGTTTCTGCAGAACAATCCGCGTTTTGATGCACAGCGCTATGATCTGCCGATCAATCAGGAAGACATGGCTGGCACCATCCTGGAATTCGATTTCATGGTGGTACGCGGGCTGAAACGCCTGGGCCTGAGAATTTCCCGCCGCGAACATGCCTCGATGCATTATATGTGGCGCTACGCCGGGCACGTGCTGGGCGTGCGGGAGGCACTGCTGACCACGACGGTGGAGGAGCAGGAAATTCTCGCGCTGCAACTCACGTCACACCTGTACGACCCCACACCGGACAGCGAGCGGCTGGCCAAGGCGTTGCTGCGCGACATGGCCGGCAAACCGCCATTCAATCTGTCCTACGATGTGCTGCTCGCGTTCAGCCGTTACCTGATCGGCGATGCGGTGGCGGATGACCTGAATATTCACAGCAGCGTGCCGGCCGCGATGGCGGTCAGGCTGGTGCGCACGGCTGTCAGCGCGGTGAGTGCCAGTCACCGGTTTGTACCGGATACCTTGCTGCGCCGCATCGAGGACATGAACTTTGCGCTCGGCCGGCGTACGCTGAAGGCGGGGCTGGGAGGTGACCCGGCACGCTGGGGGTTCAAGGCCATGGCCTGACGACAAACACGACAAAAAAAACGGGCCGAAGCCCGTTTTTCTTGTGCGTACGACATTATTCCTGAGCGGTCTTGCCTTCGCTGTTGGCCACCTGCCGGTTTTGCAGCAGCCGCACCAGATCGGCCAGTACTGCGCCGGTTTCCTGCAGATAGGGGTCTGGCTTGTCGCTGTCACCCATTTCATTTTCCGGATCAAGGGAACGCTGCTCGTCCAGAGCCCTCAAGGCTGCCATGTCTTTCAGGGGCTCTTCACCGACCGCCTTGCGGCGGGTGTTCTCGATCGCCAGCCGGCGCACTTCGAATGCCTCCTGCTCGCTGCGGCGTTCCTCTTCGTTCAGTGATACGCTTTCTTTCTGACGCTGCTCTTCCAGCAGCACCAGTTGTTCGCGCACATAGATGAACTCCGGATTCACCGCCAGACGCTGGTCGTGCAACTCGCGCAACGAGGGCAGGTACGGCGTCAGGTTGAACTGTGGCGTGTAGGCGGTCGCGTCGATCTTGTCCCAGGGCAGGGCGTTCGGCAGCGCGCTTTCGCCGATGTCTTCCTTGTCGATCAGGTAGGGCATCTCGATGTCCGGCACAATGCCCAGGTTCTGGTTGCTGGAGCCGGATACGCGATAGAACTTGGCCTGGGTCAGCTTGAGCTGGCCATGGCCCAGCGGCAGCAGCGTCTGGACCGTGCCCTTGCCGAAGGTGTGATCGCCGATAATGATGGCGCGGCCGTAATCCTGCATGGCACCCGCGAAAATTTCCGACGCTGAGGCGGAGAAACGGTTCACCAGTACGGCCATCGGACCGCTGTACAAAGTGCCCGGCACCTTGTCGCGCTCCACCTGCACACGGCCACGGGCATCACGCACCTGTACGGTGGGGCCGCCGCCGATAAACAGCGACACCAGTTGCGTGGCTTCATGCAGCGAGCCACCGCCGTTGTTGCGCAGGTCGATCACCAGGCCGTCAATGGCCGGTTCCTCGTCGTTAAGTTCCTGCAGCAGCCTGGCCACGTCACGGGTGGTGCTGGTGTAATCCGGCTCGCCACGGTTGTAGGCATCGAAATCCAGATAGAAGGCCGGAATGCGGATCACGCCGATGCGTTCCACGCTGTCGTTGGTGCCCGGAATTTCGATGATCTGCTTCTTGGCCGCCTGTTCTTCCAGCATGACCTTGTTGCGCTCGATGGTGATCTCACGCGTGCTGTGCTCGCTGGCGCTGCCGGCGGGGATGATCTCCAGCCGTACCTCGGTGCCTTTCGGGCCACGGATCAGGTTCACGACTTCGTCCAGGCGCCAGCCGATCACGTTGACCATCTCGTCGTCTTCCTGGCCGACGCCGACGATGCGGTCGGCAGACTTCAACTGGCCTGCCTTGGCGGCCGGCCCGCCCGGCACCAGGCGCACCACCTTGGTGTACTCGTCCTCGGCCTGCAGCACGGCACCGATGCCTTCCAGCGAACGGCTCATGCTGATATTGAAGTTTTCCGAGGTATGCGGGGTGAAATAGGACGTGTGCGGATCAAATGTCTGTGTCAGGGCATTGATGTAGATCTGGAACACGTCCTCCGAGGCATTCTGCTGCACCCGGTTGAGCTGGCTGCTGTAACGGCGCTCCAGGCGGGTGAGGATTTCCTCGTCCTTGACGCCGTCCAGGCGCATGGTCAGCACCGCGTTCTTCAGGCGCCGTTCCCAGATATCATCCATGTCCTCTTCGCTGCTGGCCCAGGGCTGCTCGGAGCGGTCCAGCAGCACGCTGTCGCTGCCATCGAAACTGAGCGAGTCAAGGCCTTCGTCCAGACGTGCCAGCAGGTATTCCAGCCGCTCGCCGACGCGCTGCTGGTAGAGGTTGAAGATATCGAACCCGGCGCTCAGGTCGCCGCGACGCAGCTGATCATCCAGCAACAGGCGATAGCGGTCGAAGGCTGCCACATCGCTGGCAAGGAAATAGACCCGGTTCGGGTCCAGATCTCGCAGGTAGCGGTTGAACACTTTTTCCGACAGGCTGTCATCAAAGCGCATCTGCCGGTAGTGCCCCTGCAGGCGATCCACAATGCCGCGCGCGGCACCGGCATGGACTTCTTCGGGCGCCAGGCCACCGGCGGAGACGGGCTCGGGGCGTGGGCTGACGGTGAGGGCGCCGCAGACTTGCAACAGGGCGGCAATCAGCAGGGCAACAATGCTGAGGTTGCGGAGTAACGTGGTGCGTCGTGTCATTATCAGGACCGTTCGCAATGCATGAATGACCGAGTATAAGGTAATGGCCCAGCGTACGACACGGGGTTATGAATGCACTACTTGTTTATCGGTTTCCTGCTGTTTGGCATCCTCGCCGCCCTGATCCGTGCCCTCAGCGGCGATCCGGGTGCCCTGGCGGATACCATGCAGGCGATGTTCAGTGCCGCCAATCTGGCGGTGCAGGTGAGTATCGGTCTGATTGGCGTGCTGACATTGTGGACCGGGCTGTTCCGGCTGGCCGAGCAGAGCGGCCTGGCGGACTGGCTGGCCCGGCGTGTGGCACCACTGCTGGGCCGGCTGATGCCGGACAGCCGCGGCAACAGCCAGGCGATGGCGCCGGTCACCCTGAATCTGTCCGCCAACATGCTCGGGCTTGATAACGCGGCCACGCCGCTGGGCCTGAAGGCGATGCAGGCGCTGCAGGTGGAGAACCACCATCCGGCCAGCGCAACCAACAGCCAGATCATGTTCCTGGTGCTGAATACCTCCTCGGTGACGCTGGTGCCGGTCACGGTGCTGATGTACCGCGCCCAGCAGGGGGCGGCCGACCCCGCCGACGTGTACCTGCCGATGCTGATGGCCACCACGATGTCGACGTTCGTGGGGGTCTGGCTGACCGCCCGTATCCAGAAAATCCGCCTGCTCGACCCGGTGATTCTCGCCGCCGCCGGGCTCTGGCTGCTGCTCCTGTGCGCACTGGGTGCGCTGGCACTGACGCTGCCTGCCCAGGCGGCGGCGACGCTCTCCAGCAGCGTCGGCAATGGCATTCTGCTGGCAGTGGTGGCGCTGTTCCTGCTGATGGCGCACCGGGCCAGGCTGGACGCCTACAGCACCTTCATCGAAGGGGCCAGGGAGGGGTTCGAACTGGCGGTCAGGCTGATCCCGTTCCTGGTGGCGATGCTGGTGGCGATCGCGGTACTGCGCGAAGGCGGTGTCCTCGAATGGCTGCTCGACGGCCTGCGCTGGCTGGCCATGTTGTGCGGCCTGGACACGCGCTTTGTCGACGCACTGCCGGTGGCCCTGCTGAAGCCTTTGTCCGGCAGTGGCGCGCGCGCCATGATGCTGGAAGTGATGCAGACCCACGGTGTGGATTCGCTGGCCGGGCGTATGGCGGCGGTGATGCAGGGCAGCACGGAAACCACCTTTTATGTGCTGGCCGTGTATTTCGGCAGTGTCGGCGTGGTGCGCCTGCGGCATGCCCTGGTGTGCGGACTGGTCGCGGATTTCGCCGGTCTGTTGACGGCGATCCTGGCTACCTATCTGTTTTTCGGTTGATCAGCCGAAAAGTCAGATTAAGGCGTGGCTGCTCAACACGCAGACGTCTGGGCAGGGCGTGTTGCCAGTGCTGCTGCATGGCGGGCGGCATCAGCAGCAGTTGGTTGTGGCGCAGTGGCAGCGTCAGCGCAGTGCGGCGGGCACCTTTGCGGCGCAGCGCGAAGTCGCGGGTGGCGCCCAGCGACAGCGAGGCAATCCAGGGCTGCGGGCCCAGCTCCGGCTCATCGTCTGCGTGCCAGCCCATGCTGTCGCGGCCATCACGGTAGAGGTTGGCCAGCACGCTGTTGAAACGGTGGCCGCAGGCCGCCGCGACCTGGTCACGCAGCCGTGCCAGCGCGGGCGTCCACGGCTGCGGAGTCATCGCCAGCCCGGAGTAGCGGTAGCCGGCGTCAGCATCCCCGTGCCAGCTTTGCAGGCGTGGCACAGGGTGGCTGCGGCCGTACAGGGTAATGCGCGGTTGCTGCCAGGGCAGGGTGGCCGTGAGTTCGGCCAGCAGCGCATCGGCATCGATTGCCGGCAGCAGCGGCTCCCACAGGGCGAGGCCCGGCGTGCCAGGCAGCGTCTGAAAAGCCGGCTTACAACCCGGCGTGCTGGACATGGTGTTTTTGCCTCCGTCGCCGTGCACAATGAGCGGCGCGACGGTGGTGCTCAGGCTGTCACACTCCGCTGCCAGCATCGGCGGCAATGGGATCAGTATTTCGGTGGTGGAAGCATAGCATGCTGTATGTGTTTGATATCGAAAGCGGTGTACTGCGCGAACGGGGCGATCAGCCGAACGAGGTAAAGCAGCTCGAGTCTGCGCGCTGGATTGATCTGGTGGCCCCCGAGGACGATGAAGTCGCGTTGCTCAATGCCATGCGCCGCGGCTCGCTGCCGGATATTGATGATGTCGAGGAGATTGAGTCCTCGGCCCGTTTCTTCACCGACGAGCAGGGCATTCACGTCCACTCGCTGTTCCTGTACCAGAGCGAGGGCCGGCACCGCACGACCACCGTGGCGTTTGTGCTCTCCAATGACCAGTTGCTGACGCTGCGCGACAGTGAGGTGGCGGATTTTCGTCTGATGCGCATGCGCGCCCGGCGCGGCTGGGTGAAGGTGGACGATCCGTTCGACATTCTGCTCAGCGTGCTGGAGCAGAAGGTGGAAAACATGGCCGACAACCTTGAGGACATGCATCGCCAACTCGAGAACGTCAGCCAGATCGTGCTGGAAGACGAGAATTCCGTGATGGAGGATGCCATTGACCGGCTGGCCAAGCTGGAGGACAGCAACGGGAAGACCCGTCTGTGCCTGATGGATACCCAGCGCTCGATCTCGTTTCTGCAGCGTCACTTGCGCAATGATGTGGAGCGCCGCGCCACCTGCCTGGAAATCCAGCATGACCTGGATACGCTGATGACGCACACCAATTTCCTGTTCGAGAAAATCAACTTTCTGATGGATACCGCGCAGGGTTTCATCAATATCGAACAGTCCCAGATCATCAAGACCTTCTCCATCGCCGCAGTGGTGTTCCTGCCGCCGACCATGGTGGCCAGCGTATACGGCATGAACTTCCGCATCATGCCAGAGCTGGACTGGACACTGGGCTACCCGTTCGCGCTGCTACTGATGTTCCTGTCCGGGCTGGCGCCGTATCTGTACTTTAAATACAAGGGCTGGTTCTAGCGCGGCAGGGTGCAGGGTGGGTAGCCTACAACAGCACCCACCGTTCCTCCGCGTCGCGACGGGCGCGCTGTTCCTGCTCCAGCTTGAGCAGATGCGCGAGGAGTGACATGGTGGCCACACCGTGCAAAAACACCGGCACATCATCGTAGACACCTGGCACCAGTTCACTGACCTGGCTGTCCGGATGCTGTGTCAGGGCACGTATCACTTTTTCTTCGCGGCGCAGACGGTGGCCGATGGTGTGGCTGATGTAATCCATCGGTTCGATGATCAGGTCACCGTGGCCGGGCGCCATCACCTGGATGCTTTCATGTTCGAGCTTGCGCAGTGAGGCAAGATAATCGGCCATGGAACCGGAGGGTGGGGCAATCACCACGGTGGAGCCCTGTATCAGGTGATCACCGCTGAACAGCACCCCTTCCTCTTCCAGCAGATAACACAGGTGATTGGAGACATGGCCCGGCGTGGCGATCACACGCAGTGTGCGGCCTTCACCCAGTGACAGGCAGTCGCCGTCGGCCAGTATCTGATCCGGTTGCCACGCCTCGTCCTGCAAGCCGTCATCCGGCGGCAGGGGGCCCAGGCGTCGCACGGCGCCGAACAAGGCTGCATTCGGGGAATGGTCCCGGTGCGTGTGCGTCACCAGTACACAGGTGATGGGCTGGCCGATCTCGGTCGCCGCGGCACGCAGGTTGTCGGCATGGTGGGCATCTTCCGGCCCCGGGTCCAGCAGCACCAGGCCCTGGTCCGATGCCAGCAGATAACTGTTGGTGCCGGGGCCGGTCATCATGCCGGGATTGAGGGCCAGGATACGCCACACGCCGGGCGCGACCAGGCTGGGCTGGCCAGGAATCAGACTGCTCATCGTGAACTCAGGCTGCACAGTGACGGCGGCATTGTGAACCTTTCGGCGATGCTGAGCAAAGCAGGTCACATCCATCAGGTCACATCAGTGGCCGTCCCGCGTATTGGACGCATATCCGCTCACGGACAGCACCTCGATATGCCAGCGCCGATTGCTGTCGGGAGTGGCAGGGTCGGCCAGCAGGCTGTCCGACAGGCGCACCACCTGCGAGTAGGGATAGCTGCCGCCCACAGGCACGTGTTGGCGTACACGGAAGGCCGCACTGCCGATTTCGCGGCATGCGTCCTGGCCGGGAGCGGTGCATTCCTGCAGCACCGCGCGACCCTGGATCAGCGCCACCGGCCAGGCACTCTGGTTGTACACACGGCCGCTGAGACGAATGCCGGTCTCCATGCCACGGGCCTGTTCCACACTCAGGCGCACCTGGTCCGGCGCAATGACGACCATGGCCTGATCGGCCGTGCGCCAGTAGCCCACCCCGAACAGCAGCGCCCCGATCACCACCACGGCCAGCACAAAGGCAAACAGCCGGCGATCCACACGCCAACTGCTCCAGAGCACCACCGCAATGGCGACCAGGCCTGCACACACCAGTAATACACGCAGCATAGTTCCATCCTGTCTGGCCACCGGCCACAGCGCCGATGGGTTGTACCTGTCGCAGTGAAAGGCCGGGCGGGCGAGGCGCCCGCCCGTGGGCCTGATATACTCCCGCGCCAGTATCGCAAGAGGTTGATCATGCTGATTGTAGTTTCGCCTGCCAAGACACTGGATTACCAATCCGATATTCCGCGCCTGCGCACCACCCGGCCCCGTATGCTCGAACAGAGCAGTGAACTGGTCGCCCAGCTCCGTCATCTCGACCCGCCGGCGCTGGCCAGCCTGATGCATGTCAGCGATGCCATCGCGTCATTGAACGTCGCGCGCTTTGCCGAATGGAGTGCGGAGATGCCCCCGGAGCAAGCACGCCCGGCGTTGTTTGCCTTCAAGGGCGATGTCTATACCGGCCTGGATGTGTCGCGCTTCAGCCGTGATGATCTGCAGCAGGCGCAGCAACGGTTGCGCATTCTTTCCGGGCTGTATGGGCTGCTGCGTCCGCTGGACATGATGCGACCTTACCGGCTGGAAATGGGCACACGGTTTGCCAACCATGCCGGTCCGGACCTGTACAGTTTCTGGGATGAGCGCATTACCGCGCTGTTGAACAAGGATTTGCGTGCCGCCGGCACCGATGTGCTGGTGAACCTGGCGTCGAATGAATATTTTCGTGCGGTGCGGCAGAAGGTATTGCAGGCCCGCGTTGTCACGCCGGTCTTTCAGGACGAGAAGAGTGGGCAGTACAAGGTGATCAGCTTCTACGCCAAGAAGGCACGCGGGCTGATGGCAGCCTGGATTCTGCAGCAGCAGATACAGCAGCCGGAACAATTACGTGAGTTCAAGGTGGCAGGTTACCGCTTTCATGCCGCCGCGTCCGACGGGGATACACTGGTGTTCCGTCGCCGGGAAGCGGATCAGTGACTGGCAGGACAGGGTGCTCAGTCAGCACCCTGTCCGAACTCGCCCCGGGCAGACAGCAGGCCCAGGCGCAGGCCATCCCAGGCCAGGTCCAGACCATCACGGATATCTTCCAGCGCCAGCTCGCTCTGGCTTTCCAGATCGGCGATCTTCGCGCGCAGTGTGTCGCTGCGTTGCTTCAGTTCGGCCAGCCGCTCACGGGCCTGGTCACGCAGTTCTTCATTGATGTCTTCCATGCGGTGCTGGAAACGATCGAACTGGTACTCCCAGTCCTCCAGCCGTTGACGCAGATGTTGCAGATAATCGCTGAGGCGGTTCATGCGGTTGTGCTCCTTGCCGTGTTGTCGTTCCCTGAGTATGTGCCGTTCCCCGGCACGCCGTGTTGATACAGATCAGCCCGCCGCGTTCAGTCCTGCCATGGCGAGCTGAAATGTTCATCCTTGACTACCAGCAGGTCGCCACTGGCCTGCTGGGCAATTTTTTCCGCCGTGCTGCCGAGCAGCAAACGGCGCAACGGGCCGCGGTGCACGGTGCCGAGCACCAGCAGTAGCGGCATGTGCATGCTCTGGTATTCGGCCAGCGCGGCGGCGGGGCTGCCTTCCAGCAGCACATGGCGCTCCGCTCCCAGCCCGGCCTGCTCGGCCAGCGCGCTCAGGCGATTCTGGTAGTAGTCGCGCAGATTGCCGGAGGTGTCCACGTAGCTGGGAATGGCTTCGCCGGCGATCAGGATCAGTGCCTCGTCCGGGTGCTCGATCACATGTGCCAGATCCAGCGAGCTGTCGAGTACATCGCTCATTTCGCGCGCGGCACGTACGATGGCAGCATTGAGGCCTTCCAGCCGGCCTTCATCGTGATCCGGGTCGACAGCGGCCAGCACCGGCACGTCGCCCACCCAGGGCGCGTCATTGACGCACAGAACAGAACAGGGTGCCTTGCGCAGCAATTGCCAGTGGCGCGGTGTCAGCAGCAGGCGCTTGAGCGGATGGCTGTCGTCGCCGGCATGCACCACCACCAGCGCCGGACGAGTGTCGAGCACGGCGTCGCGCAATGCTTCGTCATCGTCTTTGACCCATTCGATACGGATATCCACATCAAGGTCCTGGGCGCCGCACTCATCCAGCAAGGCCTCAATGCGCGCCTGCCAACCGTGGTTGACGGCTTTGCGGGCCTGAATCAATGGCGAGGACTCATCGCCGGCGGCACGCACCAGCGCAGCAGAATAGGCATTGACGAACACCACCAGTGGAGCGCGCATGCCTCTGGCCAGGCGAACTCCCTTGATCAGCGCCACCTGCGGCGCCTTGAGCTGGCTGTCGAGAACGACGAATACCGGTTGCATGAGCACTCCTTGTTGTCCCGGTCAACCTGCGTGCAGACGACCCTCGCCACACAGGCGTGGGCGGTCGAGGATTTCCACCTCGCGACCCTCTACCCGAATCAATCCCTGCTGCTGGAACCGGGTAAATATGCGGCTGACCGTTTCGACGGCGAGACCGAGATAATTGGCGATGTCGTAGCGTGACATGGGCAGCCGGAAAATGCGATTGGACAATCCGCGGCGCTGCTGCCGTGCCGCAATGGTGGTCAGCAAGGAGGCAATGCGGTCGTCGGCGGATTTCTTGCTCAACAGCATGTGCAGCGCACGGTCTTCCTGGATCTCGCGGCTCATCAGGCTGAAAAAGTGATGCTGCAGGCTGGGAATGCGGCTGGAAAGTGTTTCCAGGTGGGTAAAGGGAATCTCGCACACGGTCGATGTCTCCAGCGCCTTGGCGGAGGAGATGTGATAGGCGGTGCTGATGCCGTCCATGCCGACAATTTCACCCGGCAGATAGAACCCCGTCACCTGTTCCTCGCCATCTTCCGACATGGCGTAGGTTTTCAGCGCGCCGCTGCGCACGGCGTACACTGCCTCGAACGAGTCCGCAGCCCGGTACAGGTGCTCGCCACGTTTGAGCGCACGTCCCCGGCGGATGATGCGGTCCAGCTCATCCAGCTGCGCCGGCTCCACGGCCAGTGGCAGGCAAATCTGACTGAGACTGCAGTCGTTACAGGATACTCGGGCAGCCAAGGGGGTCTCCCTGTGTTGGTGCGCTATCGCCATGCGGATGTTCATTATACGGCTCCTGTGTCCGGCCTGCAGGTCTCAAATGATGCGGCTGAAGCGCACTGTGTCGGCCGGGCTGTGATAACGGTCAAAACACATCGCCACGGCGCGGGCGGCGAGCCGTCCGCTGTCGGTCAGGTGCAGCCGCCGGCCATCGCGCCGTACCAGCCCGTCTCGTTCGAACGCCGCCAGCGCGGCCAGTTCATCGGCAAAGTAGTGTGTTGTCTGGATGGCCCAGCGGTCATCGAAGGCTGCCAGGTCCACTTCCAGGTGGCAGAGCAGTGACATGATCATGTCGCGCCGGATCTGGTCATCCCGGTCCAGGACATAGCCCTGCGCGACCGGCATTTCGTCGTTCTGCACCGCCGACTGCCAGGTATCGATCTGGCGGTGGTTCTGGGCATACAGGGCACCGATCTGGCTGATTGCCGAGATACCCATGCCGAGCAGGTCTGCATCGCCGTACAGGCTGTAGCCCTGGAAATTGCGATGCAGTGTGCCCGAGCTCTGCGCCATGGCCATGGCGTCGGAGGGCAGGGCGAAATGATCCATGCCGATAAACACGTAGCCGGCGTCGGCGAACAGGTCGCCGGCACGCACCAGCATGCGCAGCTTCTCCATCGGCGCGGGCAGGGCGGCTTCGGAGATCTGCCGCTGGACCTTGAAGCGGGCGGGCAGGTGAGCGTAGTTGTACAGGGAAATACGGTCCGGGCGCAGCGCCAGCAACTGCTCCACGGTGCGCGCCAGGCTCGATTCCGATTGCCATGGCAGGCCGTAGATCAGGTCCACGCTGGTCGAGCGGAAGCCGAAGTCACGCGCCGCGTCGACCACCTCGCGCACGCTGTCATAGGGCTGTACGCGGTTGACGGCCTGCTGCACCCGGGCATCCAGGTCCTGCACACCGATGCTGACACGATTGAAACCCAGGCCGCGCAACAGGCTGATACGGCTGCGCGTGACGGTGCGCGGGTCCAGCTCAATGCCGTAATCACCACGGTCGTTGTCCAGCAAGCGGAAATGGCGTCCGGTCTGGTGCATCAGGCGGGTCAACTGGCCGTCGTCGAGGAAGGTGGGGGTGCCACCGCCCCAATGGATCTGCACTACCGGACGCTGACTGTCCACGAGCGCGCTTTTCTGCGCCATCTCGGCCAGCAGCGTGTCCAGATAAGGCGTTGCGAGACGTTTGTCCCCGGTCACGATGCGATTGCAGGCACAGTAGTAGCAGACGTGCTCACAGAACGGCAGGTGCATGTACAGTGACAGTGGGCGGCGTTCGGCATTGCCCGCGCTCAGGGCATCAAGGTAGTCCTGGTGGGTTACTTCCTCATGGAAGCAATGGGCGGGTGGATAGGACGTGTAGCGGGGCCCCGGCCCGCCATAGCGTTGAATGATGTCAGTACTCCAGGCGCTCATGCAGCCTCCACACCGGGCATTGCCATGAAAAGAGATCCCCCGATCACCGTATACCGGCGCATCATGGCACGTCGGGGCAGGCATCTATTGATCCATATCAATAAACTGGCCGACGGTTCTGTACCGAATAAATCACTTTATGTTTTACAGATAACCTATTGATTGAAATAGCGACATGATGGCCAATTGACCGCAACCAACCCGCCGACAACAATGGGAGCATCAGGCAAGCGGGCGGGTAACAGGGGGTGGCCATGTTCTCACGATTGCTGGTAGTGCTTTCCGGCGACGGGCAGGCAGATCAGGTCTTGCTGCGCCGCGCCGCCGCGCTGCGCCAGGCAGACACCCGGCTGTGTCTCTGGCGTCCGGTACGCAGCCCGCTCGGTGGCCTGGACTATCGCTTCCTGACCCCGGAACTGCGCCAGCAGGTCCGTCACCGCAGCCTGGCCACCGCCCGTGCCGGGCTGGATGAACTCACGGCGGTCCTGCGTGCCGAGGGTTGGCCGGTAAACTACACGCTGACCTGGCTTGAAAAAGACGCTGCGGCATTACTGCACGACACCGTCTGCCAGCAGCAGGCCTCCCTGATA
Organism: Isoalcanivorax pacificus W11-5; assembly: GCF_000299335.2. NCBI lineage: Bacteria > Pseudomonadati > Pseudomonadota > Gammaproteobacteria > Oceanospirillales > Alcanivoracaceae > Isoalcanivorax > Isoalcanivorax pacificus. Next base: position 2,059,393 of record NZ_CP004387.1, read on the forward strand.
CTGATGCGTCGCGATCCCGGCACACTCTCGAGCGACCTGCGGCACTTCCTGCGGCTGGAACAACAGGCCTGCCTCTGGCTGGTGGATACCGACAACAGCCTGCCACCCCAGCGGCTGATCGCCGCGCTGGACACCGGCGCCCACGCTGCCGGCTGCGTCCCGGCCGAGCGTCTGGCCCGACACGCTGCAACGCTGGCCATGCGCCTGTCCATTCCGCTGGAATTGCTGACCGTGGTGCCACAACTGGGCTGGCTGGGAGAATTCGGCGATCTCACCCACGCCCAGGACGATGTGCTCGCCACTCACAGCCAGCGCCTCCAGGTCTTGCGTGGTCTGGCTGCGGAGCAGGGCAGTGGGGTGCCACCAGAAGCGCATCTGTGCGAAGGCGACGCCGGGCCGGCGCTGGTGACCTGGATGAACGACCTGCAGCGGGCCGGTTACAACCGTGTGATGCTGATGATGGGGTGCGGCCAATTGGCCGGCGGCCTGAGCAGTTTCTGGCGCAGTACCATTCCGGAGAAGGTGATGGCCCGGGTCAGCGGGGATTTGTGCATCCTGCCAACCCCGGCTGCGGATGCCGATGACAGCCTGGCTGCCGCTGGTCTGTCACAGGCGGAATAGCCGGTTGTTGAAGAGCAGCCTGTGCTGACGGCTTGATCTGGCCGTCAGCACATCGCAAGGGTGGCTTGCAACAGCCTCAAAAGAGGCTTTTTCAACGCCCCGTCAGGGAACCGACTGCTCTGCCAGGAAGGTCTGCACCGCCTCGACCGTGCCGGACGGATCTTCTTCCTGCGGCACGTGTCCCAGGCCGGGGAACAGGCGCAGCGTGTTATTCGGCAGGTCCTGATGGAAGCGGGTGGCGCTGTCCGGCGGAATAAGCCGGTCCTGGTCGCCCCAGATGATCAGCGCCGGCATGTTCAGTGTGGCCAGCCGCGCCGGCGCGTCCTCGGTGCCGCGCGCCTCGCGGAAACGCGCCGCCAGGGCGGCACGGTTGCCTTCACGCAGGGTCAGATCGTAGTAACGGTCGACCAGTGCTGGCGTTACACGATCCGGGTTGCCGTACACACTGCGCACGCTGGATTCGACCATGCCGCGCGGCAGCACCCGGTTCATCAACTCATTCAGGCCGGGAATCTGCGCAATACGGAAACCGATCGGCATCGACTGGGTTTCAAACAGATAACCGGCTGCATCCACCAGCACCAGCGCAGCAACACGCTCCGGGGCTGCATAGGCGGTTTCCCAGGCCAGCTGGCCACCAAAGGAGTTGCCCGCCACGATGGCGCGCGGCACGTCGAGTTCATCCAGCATGGCCAGCACGAACTGCGTGTAATGCGCCATGCGATAGTCGCCTGCAGGGAACGGGCCGGTGAGGCCAAAGCCGGGCAGATCAAAACGGATGACCCGACGCTGCTGGCTGAGCACGTCGGTCCAGCCCTGCCAGGTGTGCAGGCTGTCCGAGGTCCCGTGCAACAGTACGACCGGCAGGGCCTCCGGGTCTGCGCCCTCGGCCATCTCATCACGCAGATGCACCTGCATGCCCATGACCTCGACAAACTGCGAAGGCGGCTGTGCCCAGCGCCCGGCCAGTTCATCCACGGATTTATCCGGCGCCCAGTTCACGCCGATATAAGCGGCGATAACGATCACCAGGGCCAGCAACAGCACACCGAGAAATTTGAGCAGTCGTAACATAAATGCGGTTCCTTTGCGGAAGCGTGACTTCCGTGATCCAGAGAAACAAACGAAGGCAGCAGGGCGGTCGCCCCGGGTGCTCGCCAGCGGCTCAAGACGATAGCGCCAATTCACGCCACAGACCATGCACGCGGAGCCATAATTCACTGTGCAACACGCTGGCGATGGGTTTACCTTTGCCAGACCCCGCCATGCTGACAGGAGAGATCCATGACCACCAGAGCCTACGGCGCCCACGCTGCGGACAAGCCTCTTGAAGCCATCGATATCGAACGCCGCCCGCCTGGCGCCCACGACATCCAGATCGACATTGCCTATTGCGGCGTCTGCCATTCCGACCTGCATCAGGTCCGCTCAGAATGGGAGGGCACTTTATACCCCTGCGTTCCGGGCCATGAAATTGTCGGTGAAGTGACCGCCGTCGGGAATGCAGTGCAAGGATTCAAGGTCGGCGATACCGTCGGCGTTGGCTGCATGGTCGACAGCTGCCAGCATTGCGCGGCGTGTGACGACGGACTGGAACAGTACTGTGAGAACGGCTTTGTGCCGACCTACAACGGTCGTGTGCAGGACCCGCCGGGGCACACCCTCGGCGGCTACTCGCAACGCATCGTGGTCGACGAAAAATTCGTACTGCGCATCAACCACCCCAAAGAACAGCTCGCCGCCGTGGCGCCGTTGCTCTGTGCCGGCATCACCACGTACTCGCCGCTGCGGCACTGGGGCACAGGCCCAGGCAAAAAGGTCGGCATCGTCGGCATTGGCGGCCTGGGTCACATGGGCATCAAACTGGCCCACGCCATGGGCGCACATGTCGTGGCCTTTACCACGTCGGAAAGCAAGCGCGAAGATGCCCACACGCTCGGTGCGGATGAAGTGGTCGTGACCCGCAATGCGGCTGAAATGAAGGCGCACCGCAGCAGCTTCGATTTCATCCTCAACACGGTGGCGGCCAGCCACAACCTGGATGCCTACACCCAGTTGCTCAAGCGTGACGGCACCCTGACGCTGGTCGGCGTGCCAGAACATCCGCATCCGTCACCAAACATCGGCGCCTTGATCTTCCAGCGCCGTGCAATTGCAGGCTCGCTGATCGGTGGCATCAGGGAAACACAGGAGATGCTGGATTTCTGTGCCGAGAAAGGCATCGTGGCGGACATCGAGATGATCCGCATCCAGGACATCGAGACGGCGTATGACCGGATGCAGAAAAGTGATGTGAAGTACCGGTTTGTGATCGACAGCGCCACGCTGGCGGGCTGAGGCAGAGGACGGTGTGCCGCGTGAGCAACGGCACGCTGTCTAACCAGCAGAGCCTAGGGAATATTATTCAAAGTTCGCATAATGTATAGGAATTGAAATGCGTTACACACCAGTCCATGGCGTGCAACGCATTGATTACATTATGAAATCTGAGATGCTATCTTTCGCCATGTTTTTGTCAGATTGGCGTTTCCACGCCTAGTAATTCGCTCAAGTTGCAGGCTCATCAGCACCGTTTCGCGGGGGATTTTGAGGGCGTCTGCAACCCGTATTCCCGTCTCGTCATCCATCACTGTCCCCAGCTTGTACCAGTTGGCTACAGCCTGTTGGGACACTCCAAGAAGCTTGCTGACAGCATAAACTGATTCTTTGCCAATCAATGACTTGCATTGGTCTGCAAGCTCCATAGTCGAGTAAGTTCTGACCATCACACGCACCTCAGCACACACACGGAACGGAGAGCCGGCGTTCTGTCAAGCCCTCCGATTGCACACTGAATAGCCTACAGCCTGTTTTGTACTTTCTCCACGCCCTACTGACACTTGAGTAACGATAGGTAAGTGGGTATTCATATTGGCGCCAACCGGGGACGGGCCTTATGGCCCTGAACCCCGGCGGCCACACACACAAAAACACACACACATGAGGTTGGCGCCCATGGGTACTAACGCGATGACAGCGGGGGCGGTCGCGCTCCCGCAATCTGAAATCCTTCCGATGAAAATTACCGCCGACACGGTGCGCGCATGGCGCGAGGCTGGCCGGTGGGGCATGGCCGGTACTGACATGCAGGTGTTGCTGCGCCTGCTCGCCGTAGTCGAGGCAGACGGGCCGCTGACGGTGATGGCTCCGGCGTTGCCGTGCCTGCAAGGGGGTGCAGCATGACTGTGTGCTTCAACTGTCGCGGCAAAGGCCGCGAACCGCTGAACGGGGCTATGACGTGCAGAGAGTGCAGAGGGACCGGGGTTTGGCCGATCCCTCTGGAAGATCAGTCAAGCAGCGCTGATGAGGGATGCCGGACCGAAAACGGTGTCAACGCCGGGCGGCAGGTCGGTAATGGATGCGGAGACATCGCGCATGCCGGCAAGGCTGGTGACGAACAGGCCGAATTCGTACAGGTCGCGGGAACTGGCGTTCATCAGGGTGACACCCCTGTACACCTTCCCCCGCTTGTTGGCGATGCCGAAGGTTTGAGTGTGCATGCCATTGATCCAGCGTCGGCTGGTCAGCCATCCAGTGATCTGCCTGTCGATGAGCGGCTGCCGGTGGACGCTGCCGCCGATGTAGCGGGTAGTGAAGAAATCCATGGTGGTATTGGCTCCTTACCGGGTGTTGTGGATGAGCTATTAGAACATCGTCGGCGCCTCCAATGGCACCGGGTTGATGCGTTGGCCGACATACTGCGCGTAGAACTGGATAAGGCGCTGACCATGGACGGCCAGGATTTGGCCGTAGGTCGGAAGTCGATGGAGAAATACCTCGGAAAATTCATCTTTGGGGGTGGCGTATGAACCCCGATCTAATCGCACAGCAGCACCTTGACGGCATCCGTCGCGCTCTCGGCGTCACGCCGCCGGAGCTAACCCCAGAACAGGCCGCATGGGATGCGCTGACAAAACAGCAGCGCGCCTTCGTGCTGCGTGGCCTTGGCCTTGATCCTCACACACTCACATATCGCACGCTGACACTGCGCCAGCGGCAGGCATTCCGGCAGGCCGTGGAAGGCTGGGCGCAAAGTGCGGCGCGCCTTAATGGCATTATCGCCAGCGCCAACGCGGAGCAACTGCGGCGGCATCAATCAGTGGTGGCCGCATGACGGAAGATGAGCTGATTTACGCGCTGGCGATGGATGTACCGGCGATGTATCAGGGTTTCAGCATTGAAACTTCCTATGGGGAAATGCGCTTCAAAGGCGAAGATGCCGAGCGGGTTGCCATGCTGGTGGAAGTGCTGTTGCGGCTCCGGCTTGATGCCCTGCGCTCTGGGGGTGCTGCATGAAGCGATTTTCACGGGATGACGTGCGCGGCGTAGTTGAGGGTTTTGTTGTGCTGCTGATCATTGCGGCGCTGACATGGCAGGGGACTATCTGATGAATGGTGTGGTTGGCAACCAGACACCGATTGCAGGCAGCGAATTGGTGAAACTGGCCGCGCTCGCCGGCTACGTTGGCGACACGCTGCCGGGTGGTCGCATTGAGCAGCACGAAAACCTGCGCTGGGCGGCGAAGGCCGCTGGCCCGGCATGGGGCGACGTGGGCGGGGAATACATCCGCACGGCAATGCGCGTCGGCTATTACAAGGCAAACGTCAAACTGCGCGAGCACCAGCCACTGGTGCGCGGCGACCTGTATCTGGCCGCCGATGATGCCGATATCCGTTCATTCTGCGACCGCCGGGCAAAAGAGTGTGGCCGGGTGCTGGCTGTGGCCATGGGCAACAGTGCAAACCTGCGGGCGCCGCTGATTGATCCGGTGATAGAGGGGCTGCGCGAGTGCATGCCTGTGCTGGATCGCTACGGCTTGGACTGGCCGGCACCGAGTAGCCGCATCACCGGGCCGGGCGCGGACCTGATGCCGTTGGTGCGCCGTTTGTGCTGCCATATCTGGTGGCGCCGGCAGGTGCGCCGGTTGCAAGCGCGTGAGGTGGACCAGTTGGCGCGGCAGCGCGAGCGGGTGGCGAAGTACCGGGAGTGTTATTGCTCGGATTTTGTCGTGCAGAACCGCCGGGCGGCGCAGCGCCGCAATCTGGAAACACTGTCGCAGACCGTCGCGGTGAATGACGCCGGTCAAGAATACACACTCGCCGAACTGTCCGAGCTGGGTGTCAGCAACCTTGAAAACCGCCGCGCTGAACTGATGACGCGCATCTCCGGTTTTGAAAAAGTGGCTGAGCAACGGGGTCACGTTGGTGAATTCTGGACGTTCACCACGGCCAGCCGCTGGCACCGCATGCGCTGGTTGAGCAAGGCGCGCCGGGCCGTGCCCGTGAGCCGCTGGAACGGCAGCACGCCGCGTCAGGTGCAGGACTGGCTGTGCATCCTCTGGGCACGTATCCGCGCTGATCTGGACCGGCTGGGTATCCGTGTTTACGGCTTCCGGGTGGTCGAGCCGCACCATGACGGCACACCACACTGGCACCTTTTGGTTTTCATGCGCGAGGCAGACCGCCGGGCAGCAAGGTGTGCCGCAAGCATCTGCTGAGTGATGACGGCGCGGAACGGGGTGCGTGGCGTGCACGCTTCGTTGCAAAGGCGATGGACCCGGCCAAAGGCACCGCGTCGGGCTATATCGCCAAGTACATAGCGAAAAACATTGATGGCCGTGGCGTGCGTGGTGCGCTGCAGTTGCAGGATGACGACAGCGGGCTGGCGATGGAGGCCGGGGCGGAGCGTGTGCGCGCCTGGGCGAGTGCGTGGGGCATCCGGCAGTTCCAGCAGATCGGCGGGCCGAGTGTCACGGTGTGGCGCGAATTACGGCGCCTGATGAGTGAGTGCGAGCCGGGCACTGATGACCTGTTCGGGAATGTTGCCGTTGAAGCAGCGGGCGATGCGGCAGATTGCGGTGATTGGGCCGCCTTCGTTGAGTACATGGGTGGGCCGTGCCTGCCGCGCTGTGAGCGGCCAGCGTTGCCGGCGTACTGGATCGAGAATACCCCTATAGGTACACCGGGCCGCGATGTCACTAGGTACGGTGACGATGCGAAGGGGGCCGTATTCGGTGTGTGGGTCAGGCGTTGCGAGGTCGTGGACGGTGAGTTTTATGGTCCGGTGCTGACACGGTTCTACCGCTGGGAAATCGAGCACCGCCCGCCTGCGCGTCAGGCGCTGCCGGACGGGCCGGGCGTGGATGCCCTGTTGGGCGCTGGTCTGATGTCAGAAATGTCAGGGCAGCGCCTGATGGCGCTGGTTGATGGGATTTTCGGTGCCGGTGCGCAGCACCGGGACCGTAATGCGGCGCCGGCAGGCGGCGCCTTGGAGTTCTGTCAGTAACTGTACGGGTGAGATTCACCGGGGGATATCGAGATGGCAAGAAAGAACGGCGCCGTGACCGTGGCGCGAATGGACTGCATGTCACCGGACTGTGGCGAGCGTGTGGCGGTGTTTCAGAACGCGCTGGGGTATCTGTACACCCGGTGCCCGGAGTGCGCCTGTGACCAGCGCAAGGGCGCCGGGCATCAGGCATACATCTGGCGCCATATGGAGCCGGTGGCGGGCGTGGAAATTGTGCGCCCGCCGAATTTGCCGGACGGGTACGGGGAGCCGGGGCAGCCGCCGCAGTCCGCGCCGCCCGTGCCGGCGGAACCTATAGGTACAGTACCTACGGTGCAGAGTGAAAAGCGGGGTGGTGGTCTGGTCTGGTTGGCGCTGGGCCTGTTGGGTGTCGGCGTGGCCACGGTGGCCAGCGCCGCAGGTGCGGGGAGTCAGGTATGAGCAAGGGCAAGGTGGAAGGTATGGACGCTGAACAGATCGACGGTGCCGAGTTGGTGCAGGAGCCGGGGCAGGGGCCTGCGCAGCAGTCGCTGGACAATCTGGACGCGCTGGACGCTGCCGAGCAGGCGGCGGCAACGCCGGAGGCCAGTGCGGAGTATGAGGAACAGCGGCAACAGAACGAACAGGCGGCGCAGTTGGGCGCGCATATGGCAGTAGGTTTTACCGCGAAGATGCTGGAAATGCGGCTGCCCTACCTGCGGATCAGTGAGGGCGACAAGCGCGAGCTGGCCGAGTCGTTGGCGCCGGTGCTGGCCAAGCACGGCGGGGGTGGTGAGGTGCCGGCGTGGCTGGTGCCCTATCTGGATGAAATACGCTTCGGCATGAAACTGGCCGGCGTTGGCTTCGGATTGTGGTTGCAACATCAGGCGCACGTCGCGCAGCAAGCGATAGAGCGTGCGCGGCAGGAGAGCCGGGAGCCACTGCGCCGGGTGGTTGAGCAGCCGCCGGCAATGGTGATCAGCGCGCCGGCTGTGGTGGCTGATCCGCTGGACCCCAGCGCGCAGGAGTGACCATGCGATATCAACCCGTCAACCCGGACCCGTCGAAGCGAGCGCGGCACACGCTGTACCTCGCCACCACGGGCGGCGGCAAGTCTCAGGCCGTGAGGCAGAACCCGGTGATCCCGTGGGCGGACAAGTCAAGCCGGATCATCATGTGGGATCAGGCTGGGGATTACCCCGGCCTGCATTGCGACACCCGGCAGGGCTTCGTGCGAGCGCTGAAAAAGGGGCTGGCCAGCGGCGGCGGCGTGCAGGTTGCCTTTGCGGGCGTTGCCACGGTGGAAAATTGGGAATGGTGGTGTGAAGTGTGCTGGTCGGTGCTGGATGGCCGCTATGACACGCACATGATCGCGGAAGAGCTGTCAGCGGTTTGCGCGGGCGCAGGCAAGGCAACGCCGAATGCGGCGGTGCTGCTGAACCAGTCGCGGAAGTACGGTGGCATTTTCCACGGTGTCAGCCAGAAGCCGCAGGAGGTGGCCAAGACCTTCTATGATCAGGCGGCATTCAAGTGGATCGGCCAGCAGAAAGGGGTGGCAATGCAGCGCCGGATGGCGGCGGAAATCGGTGTCACGCAACAGGACATTGCCGGGCTGGAGGAGTTGCAGTTTTTCGTGGATGACGGCAGCGCCCGGCGGCCTGAGCTGGTCAAGTTGAAGTACCGGAAACCTATAGGGGTGAGGTGGGCGGCCTGACCGCCCCGTACCTAACGGGTGTTGTACCTATAGGGCTGTGGTAAGCTGTCTTACCAGACTTACAGGAGGGCCGCCCAATGGCAGAAACAGAGGTCAGCATTTCCACGAAAGGGCAGGTAGTGATCCCCAAGGCGCTGCGGGATGCCATGCATTGGAAGGCCGGGCAAAAGCTGGTGATTGAGCAGGTCGGTAGCCGGGTGGTCATCCGGGAAAAGCCGACAGCCAAAAAGCATAGCATCCGTGAGGTGGCTGGCATGTTGAGCGAGTACGCGAAGGGCAGGCCACCAACAGAGTCGGAAATGAGCGAGGCCATAGGGCGGGGCATCGCTGACGAATACAGGAAAAGCATGAAATGATCGTGGCGGACACCAATGTTGTTTTGCGCGTGCTGGTGCGAGATGACGAAAAACAAGAGGCGCAGGTGCTGGACGTGATAGCGCGTGAGGGTGTGCTGGTCCTTGATTCTGTGCTGCTGGAAGCCCGGTGGGTAATGGAGGGCTTCTATGGTATGTCGCGTGAGAAGATCGCGGCGGGGCTGGTGGCGCTGTTGACCTCGGCAGAGGTCGAAGCGGAGTCACCTTACATGGTCAAGGCGATACAGTGGTATGGCGCTGGAATGGATTTCGGGGATGCAGTGATATTGGCCGGCGCGAACCGTCACGGCGCGGACACGCTGGTCACCTTCGACAAGGCGTTTATCAAAAAGGCCAAGGGTAAAACCTCATGCGCTGTGCGTCAGCCATGACCTCAAAACAGACATGACAACCCGCTCCGGCGGGTTTTTTTATGCCTGTTGTACCTATAGGTACGGTACATCTTTTCGCTTCCATCCTGACCACCCGCCGCGCTTTCCTGAATAGGCACACCGGGATGCACACCCGGAAGAACCGGGCCACCCGCCCGGCACACACGACACGGCGCCCGCTCCGGCGGGCCGTGTTTTCGGCTATCAGGAAAAGGGGCAACAAATGGGCATTCTCAAGAATATTGGTCTGGGCGCGCTGGGCGCTGCGGGTCTGATGCTGCTGGCAAAGCATGTTCAGCCGGTCGGCAAAATCCTGCGCTGATCGCGGGATAACGGGGCAAAGGGGAAGGGAAAAAGATGCTGCGTGTACCGCGTGAAGTGAAATCGTTTGATGGTGTGGGCTGGGGCCAGAAACCGCAGGTCAAGCTGGCCGGTGGCCCCACCTATCATGAAATCGTGTTCGAAACCAATCTGCTTCCGGAGCAGATCGTGATGGCCACGCTGTGGCTGAACGGTGATCCGATTGTGCAGATGACTGGCCAGCAGATGGTCATGCTCGAACGCTACAAAAAACACTGGGAAGAACCGGGCCGGTTCGTTATGCCGCTGGCTGATATCTCGGGCGCGAGCCTCGAAGGTCAAAGCCTGTCAGCGCTGCCGACCTTCCCGGCGGATAACCTGATTTTGCAAGTCCAGGTCGCACAGGAGCCGGCGCCGAACACGCAGGGCAGTGTTGCTCTGAAAGCTGATGCGTGGGTGTCTCGCCATGTGGGCGTGCGGTCGCATATCAGCCGGATCACTACCACCACGTTCAACGCGGGCGCCAATGGCCGGAACATTCTGGACACCCTGCCGAACAACGGGCAACTGATCCGCCGTATGCACCTGCTGGGCGATATCGCGAACCTGCGTATCCGCAAGGATAAAAACGTGGTGTACGAGCAGGACGCCGGCAAGAACGTCTACCACCTGAAACGCCGCAAGCTGGCGCCGCAGGCGGGTTATTACCATTTCGATCCTGTGCAGTCGCACTTCATCCGGGCGGAGCAATTCGATACGCGGGTAGTCGAGTCGCTGGAATTTGAGATGGACGTGAGCACGCCGGGGAACATTGCGATTTTTAGCGAAGTGCTGGAACCGCTGAAAAATCCGGTAGGCGTGCAGGCGGCAGCCTGATATCGGAACGGGGGACACTGGCCGGCTAAGTCCGGCCAGTTATTTCTGCAAGGGGGAGAACGTGCTCGGTTGGCTTGAAAAAACCGCAAAGCAGGTGCGTGACGCTGCCAGCGAAACGCTGGAAGGCATCGGCGAAGACGTGGCCGGCGCGCTGGTGGGGGCCGTATCTATTCCACCGAAAACCACTACCGACAACGGCAAAACGCAGGTGGACGTGGGCGACAACGGGACCGGGGGCACCGTGGTGCAGCCGACGCCGACCGGCGTTGTGGGCGGGATGACCGCCGGGCTGCCGTCATGGGCGGTGCCGGTGTCGTTGACGGTGGCCGGGCTGACGGTGGCCACTGTGGTGGTGGGGCTGGTCATTGGGGGGCGTAAGAAGTGATTGGCGTGCCGGGTATTTCAACGGGGGGCGGGGGCATCTCCGGGGGCATGGCGCAGTCGGGTGCGCAAGCCTCCGGCGGTACTCGTGGAAGTTCCAGTGTCGACCTGTCCTATAACCCCAGCGGCAAAGTGCCGGGCTGGGTGACACCGGTCGGCATCGGCTTGGCGATCCTGGCCGCCGGCACGCTGGTAACGGTCGCTGTGCGCGGCAGGGGGCGATGATGTTCGGGGGGAGCAGTAGCAGTAACACCACGCTGGACACGGGCGATAAAAATTACCAACAGGCTGGAAACCAAGGGCTGAACCTCGCCGGTATGGATGTGCGCCGGAACAGCAGCGTCAACGCCACGGACAATTCCGGCAATCAAGGCTTTGTGGTGGGCAATATCACTGCGCAGCGCAACAGCACCACGAATGTGAATCTGACACAAACGGATCATGGTGCGGTGGCCGGCGGCTTGGCGCTGGGAAGTCAGGCGCTCACAGAAATGAGCGATTTTGGCAGCGAGGCGTTGTTCAGCATGCAGATGCTGGCGCAGCAACAACAGGCAGCAAGCCGTGATCAGGTGAGCGAAATTGGCCGGTTGGCCGAGACGTTCCGCTCTGACGGCGCGAGCACCACGCAGCGCAACATGCTGTATCTGGGTGGCGGCCTGCTGGTGTTCAGTGCGGTGGCCATTATCGCGGTGACGTGGAAGGGGAAAAAGTAAATGCGTGAAGTGCTGCAAGTAGGCGAACACGTCACCCGCGCTGCGCAGGGCGTCTATGTGTTCATCCGGCAGGCTGACGGGCCGGTGTATATCACGGCGCTGATGCAGGATGGCCGGCAGTCCGGGCATGAGCTGTACCACGGGCAACAGGTGGAGCTTGTTGGTGAGATCCGCGAGCTGAAAATCCAGAACCTGCATGCTGCCGTGAACACGGTGGTGATCGGTACAGGATATGGCCGTTTCCACCCGCGTCAGGACGGGCAGGAAATGACCATCGTCGGCCAGTCCGATCCGCTGACAGTTGGTAACGATGATCAGCACCCGCTGCATGTCATCAATGAGTATGAACAAACGGTCGTCACTGACCCGGCGCAGCCGCTGGATGTGAAGCACCAGCCGCCGGCAGGCCAGGTCAACGCGCTGCCGGAAATTGTGCCGGACGTGACCGGCGCGGTGGTGCCGGCCAGCGCCGGGCGTCGGGCGCTGCTGCTGCGTGCTGCGCCGGACAATACAGGTCTGATCTGGCTATCCGGCGCCGCAGGTGTGGGGCTGCCACTGGCGGCCACTGACGGCCTGTTGAAACTGGAAACCACGGCAGCGGTTGATCTGTTGGCCACCAATGCCACCGATAAAATCTTTGTGATGGAGTTGATCGCATGAATGTAGCGAATCGCATTTCAACGCTGGCCGAGCAGAACGATGTGGAGTTTGAGGCACGCGGCAATGATGCAAACGATATTGCAGCGCTGGCCGAGGCACTGGAAATCGAACTGGATTATGCCGGCAGCGATGATAACGCGCTGGACTTCTTGGAAGCTGAGTTGGCAGAGGCCGCATAACAGTGCCGGCTATTGTGGTGCCGGCTGCGGCTGATCTGGTGGCGCTGAACGCGGTGGCAGGTCAGGCGGGGCTGCCTGTCGAGTATAACGGCAGCGTACGCAACGCCATTGAAGCGGTGGCCGCTGCTGGGGGCGTCTCCCTGAACTATTCAGGCAGCGACAGGAATGCAATAGAAGTTCTAGCCAGGCTTCTTGGCGAGAAAAATATCGTTTGCGCGTGGCCACTGTCGGCAGACCAGAACGAAATATCAGTTGTGGCACCGGGAGCGATTCGTCCGACCTTAGAAAATAATGATATGACGATTGTGCATACACTGAAATCTCAGTTGGTTGAATGGGAGCAGTATTACGCAATGTCAGCAGGTATGGCTACGGGAGAAGCGCCATTCGCAGACCTTTCCGATGGCGTGGTGGCAATGCAAATTAGCTTTGATGAACTGCCGCAAGTATCCAGCAATGCCGGTGTTTTAACTGGGATTGCATTGCTTGGTGGGGGCGGGGAAGTGCTTGCTGTTCAAGTTAGTATCTCGGCGGAATACGAGAGCGGATATCAGTTGATTGTGGGCGGTATGGATAGTGAACCACCGCAGCAAATAGAGCTTTCTGGTAGGCCCTTTGCGATGGGGATTTCTCTCGACAATGCAGCCAAGACTGCGACGGTAAAAATTGACGGTCAACAGATTGCAGTAGTTTCTTGGGGCGGAGGAAATAGCGCCCAGCCCATTATGATAATTAATGAATTTTCAGGGGTATCTAGCGAGCACGCCGGACAAATTTATCGCATCACATTGAATACAGATGCGGCACATATAGATGCCGCTAACGTGCTTCCCGGTGCGCTCGATTTCTGCGGCAATACGATATGAGGAAGAGGGCAATAATGAGCGTTGTGGCTATTACTGGCGTACTGCTTCTGTTGTACGCACATCGCGGCAAGCGCCGTGATGACCTGAATCTGAAATATTTTTCACAGGCAGAGTTCGGCGCATATTGGCCGATGATGAATATTGGCCTGCTGAAAAAGCTGGATGCATTCCGCGCTGCGCTCGGCTACCCGGTGGCGATATCGCCGGCAGCCGGCGCGATAGGCCGCCCGATTATTGGCAGCGACGGTCAACTCGGTGAGGCGGAGTCAAGCGCGGAAAAATCGTGGCACAACTACCTGCTGCACGGCGAGATTATGGCCATTGATGTGATGCCGGTGCCGCCGGGCGGTGCCACACCGGCAGAACGGCAGCGCTGGGTGGACGTGGCGCGACAAGTGGGCTTCACCGGCATTGGTGTGTATCCGCACTGGCGGCCACGTCCGGGCCTGCATCTGGACGTTCGCACGGATCGCACGCCGGATAACCCGGCGACGTGGGCCGGTGTGCGTAATGATCAGGGCAAGCAGGTGTATGTGGGAATTCAGCAGGGAGTGCTTGCCTGATGGCTATTCTGACGGATCGTCAGGCGCTGGGCGTGGCCGTGGGCGGCACGGTGCTGGTGGTGGGCGGCATCTGGTATGCCCGCCGGAAAATGGCCGCTGTGGCCGATGCGGTGCAGGCAGGGGTCGGGGCTGTAGCAGAGGCAGTGAACCCGGCTGACTCGGGCAATCTGGTCAACCGGGTACATGAATGGTGGTGGCAGAACACGGTAGGCCGGGTGACTGGCCAGAAAGAGGGCGGCATCGGCATCTGGCTTGCTGATGTGCTGAATCCGGCGCCGAACGATGAGGGGGTATTGTGAAAAAGTTTCTGGAAAAACTGAAAGGGCTGAACGGCAAGATGGTAGGCGTGCTGCTGACCTGCGTGCTGATGGGCGCGGGCGTGCCGGTACATCAGGCGGTGACGGCGGGCAATGCAGCCGGCGATATCGTGGACACAATGAAAGGGGGAGTGCGAGAGCATGGCGAAGAAAAAGCGGAGTAATGCCACGGCGGCCAAACGGGCAGACGGCACGCTTAAAAAGGGCTGGAAATACGCCAAGGGTGGCCGCCCGGTGCGTGCGAAGGCAAAACGCTGATGGAAGCGGGCATGACAGAATGGGGCAATCTGGGCCTGAATGGCGCGGCGGTGCTTTTTCTGTACGGGATGAGCCGCGATATCCGCGAGTTGGCCGGCAAGCAGGTCGATATGTGGCGCTGGATTGAGAGAATCCGGCGCCACATGTGGCCGAGTGTTTTCTCCAAATCGGAATGACAGTGGCCCGCTATCTGCGGGCTTTTTTCTGGATGGCGGATGGTTGCGGATTCAGGGGCATGGTGTTGTCAACATGCAGGAAGTCCGCATCTATAGAAAGCCGGTCAAGCAGGCGTTCCTGTATCACGGTGTTCTGTCGTTCCAGCCGGTGCTGCTGGTCTATGCTTCCATTCGGTGACCAGTAGTCAATATGGCGCCCTGTGATCCGCTGTAGTTCTCGGCGCCAGTCATCGGCGAACTGGCGCAGGAACCACCAGCCTTCCAGCCGTGAGCGGTCCCACCAGTAGCTGTGGTGTGCCCGGTGTTCAAAAAGGGTATCGCCATTAATTCGCCAGCCGTCCCATTCTGGAAACGGCAGCCAGCCAAAAACATGCATTTCCAGCAGGCGCAAAGATGGCGGTTCAATGTTCCCGGTATCGGCCCAGCGGTGCGCGGTGCGCACCGATCTGCCGGTTACTTCTGCTGCTTTCCTGATGCTGATAGACCCGTAAAGTCCAGTTTTCTGGCATTCGAGCCTTATTCTTTTATACTCAATTTTCATATGAACAATATCTTTAATGGCTAAATATTCTGAAATGGCAGGAATCCACCATTTCTATTTGACGTGCGCCCGTGTGTGTGCATCCGGCGCCTTGCCATTATATCAACTGCGCATAATGTATATTATGTTAAATAAAGCTGGAGGCCGCCTCTGGATGCCGTTAGCCTCCTACTAAAGCCACCAGCCTGACAAAGCTCACTTTCGTGTTGGGTGTTACCAGAACGGTCTGATCCAGACTGGTCATCTGTTCCTGATTCACGAAAAGGAAAAAACCACTACTTGAGAAGGCCTCAAGGGCAATGCTGCATTGAATCTCGGGATCCACCGGCCGCTGTTGCGCATTGCCACCCCCCTGTCTTACCAGGCCTGTCCGCGCCTCGGTGCTGTCAGCATCTTCGTTCAGCTTCTGGACTTCCTGGATAACGCGAGTCCTTATAAGCTCCCTGACGCTGATTGCCTGAGATGGAAAAATGAAGACGCTCTCGGCAACGACTGCGCCAGAGGAAGATTCATCCACTACCTTTACCTTGACGGACATATTGCTCCCTTGGCGCTCAAGCCTGCTCAGGCACCATCCCCATCTGCGAGAGGATGCTATGAACCTGTCCCGCGAAAACGTACGCCAAGAAGCCGTGAATCAAGCTGCGTGTTTCAGTCTGCTTGCATAGTCATTGGGTGACACGTATCCGAGGGCTGAGTGCAACCTTGTGGGGTTGTAAAAGCCGTGGATGTAGCTGGCAATAGCGTTATGTGCCTCCGCTTTGCTGGCATACGCGCCCGTGACTTCCTCGTTTTTGAGCGTCGCGAAGAAGCTCTCAGCCACGGCGTTATCCCAGCAATTACCTTTGCGACTCATGCTCGGCACGAAGCCCAGCGCAGCGATCATCGCACGGAAGTCACCGCTCGCATATTGGCTGCCACGATCGGAGTGGAACAGCACGCCCTCACCGACCGGCGAAGCGGTCCAGGCATTGAGGAATGCCTGCTGCACCAAGTCGTCAGGCATGCGCTCGGACAGGCTGTAGCCGAGCACCTGCCGGGTTTGCAGGCTGAGTACCACAGCCAGATACAGCCAACCCTCCCTGGTGGGAATGTAGGTAATATCTCCCACCCAGGCCGGCACAGGACTGTCTACGGCGAACTGGCGATCCAGCAGGTTCTGAGCCACCTGCCGCCTGTGCTGGCTATCGGTAGTGCGGGGCTTGAAGCCGCCCTTCACCTTGCCCTGAAGCGCCTCCTCGCGCATCAGGCGGGCAACACGCTTGTGGCCGACAACATGAGCACGGGCTCGCAACGCCCTGACCAGACGTGGACGGCCGTAGGTCCGGCGGCTGACCGCATGGATGGCATGAAGGTCCGCCCGAAGCATCGCGTCTGAATCCCGGCGCGGTGCTGACTGCCGACGCAGGTAGTCATAGAAACCGGACACCGAGACTGCCAGCACTCGGCATAGCAACCTGACCGGAAACAGAGCCCGTTCACGAGCGACGAAGGCGTATTTCACTTGGACTCCTTGGCGAAGAACGCCGTCGCTTTTTTTAAGATTTCACGCTCGATCTTGAGCGTGGCATTCTCGGCTCGGAGCCGCTCCAGCTCACTTTCCAGGTCGCTAACCGGTGCACGCGAGGGTGAGCTCACGGGCCGCTCGGCCCGTGATGCATCCAGCCAGTTGGCCAGTGTTTTGACGGATATATCCAGCTGTCGTGCCGCTTGAGCACGACCGATTGAGCCGGCCAGCGTGACCGCCTGAGCCTTGAAATCGTCTGTGTAGCGACGACGGGGTATACGTTGCATGAGAACCTCCAGGTGCGATGAGAATATCGCTTCCTGGCGTCCGTTTCAGCGGGGCAGGTTCACTATGGTCTGTAATCTTGTCGTCGCTTGCCAACAGAGCTGCCTTGGAAAGAATCAAGGACAATATATGGTCACCTTCGAAAGGTAGCATGACGTTGTCCTGGGGAGAGCCTTGAACAATGCAAAGATACTGGTCCCCAGGCTCCATAAGCACGTTGGCTGAGCCGAGATGGATCTTGTATGCTCCCAGGTTGCCTTGAACCCGCAAGAATCTGTCGTCCATTTTGAGGCGGTCTTTAAAGGCCAGCCGCGGCACAAGAGCCTGAAGCACGTCCCGGCGTGTTCTGCCGAACTCGGATAGCTTTCCGAAGCTGACTTTTTGCCATTCAGCGTCCCGGTTATACCAGTTTGGATCATTACCTATTCCCGCTACGCCCACAAACAGATCGGCATCGCGCATAATCTCTGACAAAACGAGAGGATCAACATCCTTCAAGTCTACGCTGACTTGATCATCGTCATCTTCTGTAAAGAATTTCAGCGCGTTTATCGCCACGCAGGCGTACATACCGCTATCGCTCTGGCCATACGCGTCGGCACCAAAAGCCTCAAGTTCTGCAATCAGGCCGTGCTCCTTCAACTTTCTTGTCGCTGAGTTTTCAGCGCCACCGCACCACATCCCTCCCCGGGTCTGGCTCCAGCCCCGTTGCTCTGCCAGCGCATGAAATTGGCTCTGCTTGAGTATGTGATGGGCAAACCGAAAGCTGTTATACCGCTCTTTACGTTCGGCGTCAGTAAGCAGGTAGACCTCGCGATGTGCCTGCTTGAATGGCTGGGAAAACCCGGCATGGGAAATATACGCTCGCCAGGCCAGTATCTCTCCGCCATCAGCCATTGCGGGATGCCACAAACAAACCGTGGCCCCCTTCTTCGGAGAAAAAATTTGTCCGTCGTGGGTCACAAGGCTGGCATCGCGATATATAACATCATATGCGACTCCCTGCTGCACAATGCGCCAGACAAGATGTCTTGCCATAAAGCCAATAAGCTTGTGGTTGAGGTATCGACTCTCCCAATCCTCGAAATCAATTGCTGAAGGCCGAAAGTACAATCCTTCGAGTCGGGCTGCGTGAGCAATGCTCGCGCTCTTCAATTCTTTAATCATTGTCTTTATTTCTTTGATTCTTTCCGCGTTATCCTTGGCAATTTCCGCAGGCGGCGACTTTCTTTTCTTTCCTTTATACTCCCATGAAACTTCGCATTGGCCGATCGATGTCATGCGAACCCTGGCCACACATGCATCGATGGAGGTCGTCAGTTCTCCGACATCAGACAGACCATAATCAGGAATCATGGAGTCTTCGAGGCTCTCAAGAGTTGCGCCTCGATTCTTTGCCGCTTGCTCCAGAATGCGGTTTATGTTTATCCGTGCCGCGTTGTACTTGATTTTTGACCTTAGGGTGACCACTTCCTTAATGCCTGTCATTCCGGGCATGCTGGCCAGGGTGTGCGCTGCCGCATTGGCAATCTTTACGTTGCGCATCCCCACCCATCGGATCTTTTTGTACATCTGCTCGGCGAGTTCGCGCAGAACAACAGCCATCTCATCGTCGTTATGACGAAGGGTGCTCCATATGATCCCCCTGAGAAGCCTGGTGTTATTTTCGCTTATTTGATACGATGGCAGGTTGTTGTGAGGATGTATTTCTCGAAACTTGTCATCGGTGAGTCGATCCTGCTTGAGCAAGGGAAGCCATTCCAGAAGCAGCTTCCGATGCACTGACGGCCCAATAATGTCAATTAAACCGTTCGCTTCTTTCAGCCATTTTGACGACGGCTTGGAGCCATTGTTGTCAAGGCAGTGCCGAATCAGTTTTCGCCATCCGTCCAACTGATCGGCAAGCAGATTATCCATATCAGAAAAGGCCTGCCTGACCCATGGCTCGCCTACGTCCATGGATCGGCGAATTTCTTCACGATATAGGTGCTCGCCCTCCACCGGATTCAGCATTTGAAGCTTGGTTCGTGCGCCGAGCTTCTTTAATTGTGTGGCAATCTTCTTTGCACCCGCCAGGGAAAGTGCCAGCTCAAGTGGCATCTTGCCGTTGTTGTCAGACAGGTTGACGTCTGCTCCAAGCTCGATAAGCAGCGATATCGCCTCGCGAAACTTCCGGCTTACTGCATACGACAGCGGCGTTTCTTCGGATGATGAGTGATTGACACTCGCCCCCTTTTCCTTGACCAGATATTCAATAAATGCCAGGTTTCTGCGGCGCAATGCGATAAGCATGGACGCCACATAGTCTTTGCCCGGCAAAGCAGCAAAGTCTTCCTTCGCCAGTAGCTCATCCAGGAGCTCTTTGGGAGCTGTCGAGCATCCCGCTAACTGATCGAGCAGCTGCTCTCCATGCCCGACAGTGGCCCCTTTCCTGAATAATTGAAGAGCCAGCGGGCAATATCCCGCCTTCAATGATTCTGCGAGTGGCGACCCCATTCCATTGGGGGATATCGAATTGATACTACACCCTTTTTGAAGAAGAAATTCCACCATGCTGTCGAGAGACCGTGTCCGACTGGCCTGCTCTTCCGGCGCGGGGAAAGCCATCATTCGGGAATATCTTTCATCAGTGGCCGATATTGTGAAACTGATGATGGAATACTGCGCGGCGTGCTCTACCTTCAACAGGTCAAGACCCATAATGCATAAATTTTCAATATACTGAGTGTCACCTGAGACCAGAGCCTCTTTCAGCCCTGATTGCATCAGCCCCTTTACGGCTCGGGAGTCTTCTTCAGGAAAAGCAATACCGTTGTCCAAAAGTATCCTGATCATTTGCAAGGACAAGTCGGGAGCTTTACGGTAGCCGCCTGCGGCCAGACTAATAATGCTGCGATATGAACGGCTGTCTTCGGTCAGCCTTAACCCCCTGCTGAAAAGCAGGGCAAGCAAATCGGGTCTGCAGAAGATTACAGCCAGTTCAAATATACTCTCACTGGCCAAGGGATTGCTCTTCTGATCAATTATTTCAGGATCATTGTCCAGCAGATCTGTCAAATCATCACAGGAGGGATTGCTAAAGAAAAATTTCCGAACGTCGTGATTAATACCCATCTTCCCTGGCCCCCAGCAGCCTTTAGAGTCAGAAACAATCCATTCTTTTTTAGTGATTTCAGCCTAGATGTGATTTCAGAGCAAGGCAAGCCCCGCTGAGCTCAATTTTCTACAAATCCTGTACTTCATGATCAGCCCTGCTATCCATATGTTATCAGGAATGCACTCGTCTCCTGACACGTATTCCACTACCTCTCCCGCACGCAGCTTTACCCGTTGACCGAAGAGTCACTATGGAAGCACCCTGCCCGCCCGCGCAGCCATGTGGGCAACAATAATAAGACGCTACGGGAGCCCGCAAGATGTACACAACCGCCCCTGGCATGGTCCCTGCTGCTGGTGTTTCTGACCGCCAATCAGACGGACTGTGACGAAAAGAACCGGGTGATCCAGCCACCGCTGATCGAGGATGGCCTTATTTACACTCCCCCGCTTGATGGCACGGTAGATCTGCCGCTGGGCAGCAAGGCACTGTTTGTGTTTTCGCATCAGGTAGACGCTGGGGCGCTGACGCAGGATTGCACCGGTGCGCCGGAAGCGCCAGTTGGGGCGTTCTGTTACAGACCCCGACGGGTTGATGGCTACTGCGCCGGATACGGAGGTGATCAACGGCGGTTGCGGGCGAGCGCTGCGCCGGGGGCGGTGAATTTGCCCGAGACGGCTCCCCTGTTCTCTTTCCGAACGCGGCAGGCGGATCAGGCGCCGAGGGTCATCGCCATCAATCAGGAAGACCCGCTGGCTTTTGGAAGGCAGTGGTATTGCACCGTCATGGAAGGCATCTTCATCCGTGCGCCGAGATTGCCGCAATATCAGCTCGTGGAAGTCGGCGATGCAAAGTGTGTGGCCGACCTAAACAATATCATCGTCCAGGTCGGCGTCGGCTTCACATTCTGAATCAGGCCGTGCGTGCGGGGAGTTGGCCGCGTGCCAGCCCGATAAAGGCCAGCGTGGCAATAAGGCTGCAGGCAAACATCATCGCCGCCATCGGCAATACCGAGCCGGTATGGAAGACCGTTACCAGCGCGCCAACGGTACCGGCCAGCAGGAATTGCAGTGCGCCGTTCAGGCCGGTGGCAGCCCCTGCATCCGCATCGAAAAAGGACAGGAAACTGGCCAGTGCATTCGGCACGACCAATGCCACGGCACCGACACTGAGCATGATCAGCGGAATCGTCAGGCCCAGGGTCAGTTGATCCAGCAACACCAGTGTCACCAAGACCAGTGTGCTGGCGCATTGCAGCAATAACCCGGCACGCAGCATGCGTGGGCTGTCGAAGTGGCGCAGCAGCACGATATTGAGCCGGTTCAGGGTGATCATCACCACCACGTTGGCGCCGAACAGCAACGGGAACAGTTTGCTGGAAGCGCCGAAGTGCTCCATGTACAAGAAGGCTGAATCGGTAATGAATACGAACATGGTCGCGAACGCAAACGCATTGGCGAGGATATATCCCATCGCCGCACGATGACGCAGCACGCGCCCATAGGCCGACAGGATGCCGCCCCGAGGTTTGGCGTGCCGGCGCTCTGCGTGCGGCAGCGCGTGCCAGAGCACCAGAATCATCAGTAGCGCGTACAGCCCCAGCATGACGAAGATGCCATACCAACTGGCACTGTGCAGGATCAGTGCCCCCAGTGCCGGCGCCAGCAGCGGGGCCACCAGCATCACCAGACCAATGGTGGTCAGGACACGGGCGGCCTCGCGGCCGGTATAAAAATCCCGCACAGAGGCCGCAGCGATCACGACGGTCGCCCCACCCCCGAATGCCTGCAGCAGCCGCAGTGCAAACAGCTGCGACAGCTCTGTGACAAAGCAGATGCCGAAGCTGGCCGCCGCAAACAGTGCCAGGCCGGCGTAGGCGACGCGATGGCGACCAAAACGGTCAGATAACTGGCCACCGAACAACTGGCCGAGCGCGGCGCCGATCAGGTACAGCGCAACGGAGGTTTCCACGCGTTCGACTGACACGGAGAGGGTCTCGGCCATGGCCGGCAAGGCGGGAAGGTAGGTATCGATCGCCAGCGGGCCGATGGCCACCAGCGTGCCCAGAATAACGGCCAGACGGCCGGGTGAAACTGCCTGCATAGAATGGGTCCCCTGTGAGGACCCAAGGATACCCTGCTTTGGCACACTTCAGGCATGCGTGGATGAAAAGGAATGCAAAAACGCCCGTTGCTCAGACGTATTGCCAGCCCTCGCCACGGTAGGTCGGCACGCGCTCGACAATGGCGCCGTCACGCCACAGCAGCAGCTCATTGAATCGCTCGCACAGTTCACCGGCCTTCGCGTGACGAAACAGTACCGGTTCACCGATCGCGGGCAGCACATCGCCGGTGACGGGCGTCTGCACCTCCCCTGCCCCTTCATTCGCGATCAGCGACAGCCCCGGTGGCCAAACCGGTTGCGGCAGCCGGTCCGGGCCTGGCGCGCCGGAGGCGATATAACCGCCCCCCAGACAGGTGGCGATAGCCGATTGCGGATGGCGCACGACTTCCAGCGCGAACAGCATCGCGGGGGCATGGCGAAATTGCCGGTAGTGATCAAACAGCAATGGCGCGTAGAGACCGCTGCCGGCGGTGACTTCCGTGACGCTCGGATCATGGCGGGTACTCTCGAGGCTGCCCGTGCCGCCACCGTTGACAAACCGCAGCTCTGCGCCATCGTCACGCAACGCGCGCACTACCTCACCGCGCAGGTGTTGCAGCCGTGGGATGGCGCCTGCCTTGAGCCGGCGGACCACCGCATTGCGCAGTGCCTGCCCCGGTTGCGCATCGCCCAGCCCGGCGATCTGCGCTTCATAACCCATGACGCCTTCCAGGCGCACACCTTCACTGCGGCGGATCAGCGCATGGCATGCCAGCGCGGCGTCGACACCCCGCACCGGCGAGCGGTACACGCCGAAATTCAGCCCCGGCAAATGCCAGGACATGTCCACGTCCAGGCACAACGGCACACAAACCCCTTCGCGACGGGCCACTTCGTCAATGCGTTCAATCTGTGCCGGGCTGTCAATCATCAGCGTAATGCGCCGCCCCGCGCGCAGCTGTTCGCACACTTCACGGATCAACGCTGGCTGTACGGTCGGATAGGCCACCAGCAGATCATCAAAACCGAGTGCCGCCAGACGGCTGGCTTCCCCTGCATGAAAACACATCAGCCCCTGGCAGCGCGTATCGAAGTCGAGCACATGCCGCAGCAGCGATACACACCGCACGGACTTGCTGGCCACACGCAGCGGCAACTGGCCGGCGCGACGCAGCAATGCGGCGAGGTTATCGTCAAAGCGGCGCATGTCTACCAGTACGGCGGGCAGTGTCTGGCGGCGCAGGGCCTCGGCGTACACGGCATAGGAATGTGACATGGGCAGGTCCTGTCAGGCGTCCGGGTGACGCGGTTTCTGCGCCAGGTTTTCCAGCTTCAGGCCGGCGCGGGCAAAACGCAGCAGCGCACCCAGGCCACGTCCGAACAGGCCGCCAATCAATTCGCCGAACAGACGATATTTGGCACGGGTATAGGGATACCAGTTGGCCTCGATTTTCTTGCTCTGGCTGTCGATCAGCACAGCTTTCGAGCGGGTCATGGCACGCAGGCCCTCGATGCCCTTGACGCGACCATAGCCGGACTGGCCAGTCCCCCCGAATGGCAATGCCGGGTTGCCTTCGGTCAGCATGACGTTGTTGATGGAGACAGCACCGACACGCAGCGCCGCAGCGACACGACGGGCACGCTCGATGTCCTTGCTCCAGACACTCGCACTCAAACCGAACACGCTGTCATTCGCCTGGGCAATGGCGTCCTGTTCGTCGCGGAAAGGCAGCACTGGCAACACCGGGCCGAACGTTTCTTCCTGCATCAGCAGCATGTCCGCTGTCACACCGGTGACCAGGGCCGGACGCAGCAGGCGCGTGCCTGCAACCCGGCCACCGCCGTGCACGATGGCCCCTTTCGCACGGGCATCGGCCAGCTGACGCTCGACGATGTCGCACTGGAAATCCGTGGTCATGGCGCCGAGATCGGCATCACCGTCGTCGCCATCGTTGACCACCAGGGCATCGATGCCGGCGCGCAGCCGTGCCACCACTTCATCGTAAATCGAGTCCTGCACATACAGTCTTTCCACCGCCGTACAGGATTGTCCGGCGTTGGTGAACGCGCCCCAGAGCGCACCGGCACAGGTGCGTGCCAGGTTGACGTCATCGAACACCAGCATGGCATCCTTGCCGCCCAGCTCCAGTTCCACCGGCACCAGCAACGGGGCTGCCTGGGCCAGGATGCGCTGGCCGGTGCGTGTGCTGCCGGTAAAACAGATCTTGTCCGGTCGCGCGGCAATCAGCGATTCTGCGCGTGCGCCATCGCCCTGCTCTACCAGCAACGCGCGCGACAGCCATGGCAATCCGTCGACCAGTTCTTCGAACAACCCTGTCAGCGGCGTGTGTTCGGACGGTTTCAATATGACTGCATTACCGGCGGCAAATGCTGGCGCAATCGCCGTCATCGCGATATGAAACGGATAGTTCCACGGCGTAATGACCAGCACCACACCCAGGGGCTCATACCAGATACGTGATTTCTTGCCCATCAGGGCCAACGGGGTGGCGGCTTTTTCCTCACCGAGCGCGCCGGGCGCCGCCTTGACCAGCCAGTGCAGGTAATCCAGCACGCCCATGATTTCCGACACCAGAGCATCGGTGCGGCTCTTGC